>NZ_JBHZTH010000003.1:0-335686 GCF_046545555.1 Winogradskyella sp. PE311
GTGCAAATATATAACTCATTTTTAATCCCACAACTACTTTCTTAATTTTATTTATATAAAATTTTTTAACCCCTTAAATATAGTAGATTACGCCTTATTTATCTTTGTTTTTTTTTACTAACTGACAGTTCAACTTTTAGAAGCAACAGGCTTATCACAAATTGACTAGCCACTGTAATACTAGCGTTAGCGATAGAAGCGGTATCCTTTTTTTTGTAACCTAAAATCTAACACTAAGCAAACTCAAATTATATAAATTAAAATTAATTAAGATTTAAATACCTACTATATAAAAAGATATGGCAGATAACGCGGCACTTTGGCTATTAGAAAGACAAAGTGAAATTCCCAAAACATTTAAATAGAAACTTCACTTTGTCTATTATATATATAGGTATATCTTTGCAAGCTAAAATTTACACTATATATAATGATTAAAATTACTCTACCTGACGGTTCTGTTAGATCTTTTAATAAAGATGTAACACCACATGAAGTGGCTGTAGATATTAGCGAGGGATTTGCTCGTAATGTTATTTCAGCAAAATTCAATGATACAGTTATTGAAACCACTACTCCATTGACCGAAGATGGTAGTCTCACTTTATATACATTTAGAGATGACGATGGTAAGAAAGCTTTTTGGCATTCTTCTGCACATGTTTTAGCTCAAGCTTTAGAAGAATTATATCCTGGTATTAAACTTTGGGTAGGGCCAGCTATTGATAATGGGTTTTATTACGATGTAGATTTGAGTGAAGGCACAATTTCTGAAAAAGATTTTAAAGCCATTGAAACTAAAATGATAGAAATTGCTAGAGGTAAACATGATTTTAAAATGCGAGATGTTTCTAAAGCAGATGCATTGTCTTATTATAAAGGTAAGAATGATTATAAAGTTGATTTAATTGAAAAACTTGAAGATGGCACAATAAGCTTCTGCGATCATTCATCGTTTACAGATTTATGCCGTGGCGGACATATACCTAATACAGGAATTATTAAAGCTGTAAAAATATTGAGCGTCGCGGGTGCTTATTATAAAGGTGATGAAAACAATAAGCAGTTGACTAGAGTTTATGGGGTCTCATTTCCTAAACAAAAAGAGCTTACAGAATATCTTCATTTATTAGAGGAGGCAAAAAAACGCGACCATAGAAAGCTAGGTAAAGAACTCGAACTTTTTACATTTTCTCAAAAAGTGGGTCAAGGTTTACCTCTATGGTTGCCAAAAGGTGCTGCATTAAGGGAAAGGTTGGAAAATTTTCTAAGGAACGCTCAAAAGAAAGCTGGCTATGAAATGGTAGTTACACCTCATATAGGTAGTAAAGAACTTTATGTAACCTCAGGACATTTTGCAAAATATGGCGAAGACAGTTTCCAACCCATAAGTACACCTGCTGAAGGTGAAGAGTTTTTATTAAAACCTATGAATTGCCCTCACCATTGTGAAATATATAATAGTAAACCTTTTTCATACAAAGATTTACCAAAGCGTTTTGCTGAATTTGGAACTGTATATCGTTATGAACAAAGTGGAGAACTACACGGATTAACAAGAGTTAGAGGTTTTACCCAAGATGATGCTCATATCTTTTGTACACCAGATCAGTTAGATGCCGAATTTAAAGAAGTCATAGATTTAGTACTTTATGTATTTGGCTCCTTAGGTTTTGAAGACTTTACAGCCCAAGTATCTTTGAGGGATCCTGATAACCCTGAAAAGTACATAGGTGATGATGAACATTGGAAAAAAGCTGAAGACGCCATTTTAAATGCAGCTATCGATAAAGGCTTAAATTATGTTGTTGAAACAGGTGAAGCAGCTTTTTACGGTCCAAAACTAGACTTTATGGTAAAGGATGCTCTAGGTCGTCAATGGCAATTAGGTACAATACAAGTAGATTATACCTTACCAGAACGTTTCGATTTAACCTACAAGGGTAGTGATAATGAGATGCATAGACCAGTTATGATTCATCGTGCTCCTTTTGGAAGTATGGAACGTTTTATAGCTATTTTATTAGAACATACAGGTGGGAATTTTCCGCTTTGGCTAATGCCAGAACAAGCAATTATTATCTCAATAAGTGAGAAATATGAAAAATACGCTGAAAAAGTTTTAAATTTGCTAGAAAATGACGAAATTCGCGCCCTTGCAGACCACAGAAATGAAACTGTAGGTAAGAAAATTCGTGAAGCTGAAATGCAAAAGTTTCCGTTTATGATTATCGTTGGTGAGCAAGAAGAAAAGGATAATACAATAACAGTGCGCGAACATGGTGGAGAAGACCTCGGCACAATTACTGTAGAAGACTTTGTGAATATTGTAAAAGATAAAGTAAATAAAAGCTTAAAAACTTTTAAATAAATAACGTTTAACTAAAATATATAAGTCATAGCAATACGTAGAAGAAGGAATTATAACAGACGTGTTTCCCAAGAGGATAAACATCGTATAAATTCTAAAATCAGGTCTGAAGAAGTAAGGGTTGTAGGAGAAAATGTTGAAGTAGGAGTATATCCTATTAAACAAGCTCTCACTATGGCTGATGAACAAGGTTTAGATCTTGTGGAGATTTCACCAAACGCGAATCCTCCCGTTTGTAAAATTATGGATTATAAAAAGTTTCTTTACGAACAAAAGAAGCGAGAAAAAGCATTAAAATCTAAAGCAACAAAAGTCGTTGTGAAAGAAATTCGTTTTGGTCCTCAAACTGATGACCACGATTATGAGTTTAAAAAGAAACATGCTATTAAATTTTTAAAAGACGGTGCTAAATTAAAAGCGTTTGTTTTTTTCAAAGGACGTTCAATAGTTTTTAAAGAACAAGGTCAAATTTTGCTATTAAAATTAGCTCAAGATTTGGAAGAATATGGTAAAGTAGAACAAATGCCTAAACTTGAAGGAAAGCGCATGATTATGTTCTTTGCACCTAAAAAAAAGTAAATACTCTGTTAATTCAGAAGACAATAATAAGCGAAACGTAAATTTAAAATAGGAGAAAATGCCTAAAATGAAAACAAAATCGAGTGCTAAGAAACGTTTCAAACTAACTGGCACTGGTAAGATTAAAAGAAAGCATGCTTTTAAGAGTCATATACTGACAAAAAAATCTAAAAAGCGTAAGCTTAAGTTAACTCATGATGGTTTAGTACATAAAGCAGATGAGGATAACATTAAAACGATGTTACGTTTGAAGTAATAAAGTTTTAACGGTTAAAAAAAATTATAAACCCTGGAGTTAGGCAAAATTATTTAGCAAGTACCTTACAGGTCGCCTACTACAAAAAAACAATTAAAGAAAATGCCAAGATCAGTAAATTCAGTTGCAAAAAGAGCTAGAAGAAAAAAGGTTCTAAAGCAAGCAAAAGGTTACTTCGGAAGACGTAAAAACGTTTGGACAGTAGCAAAGAATGCGGTTGATAAAGCTATGCAATATTCGTATAGAGATCGCAGAAATAAAAAGAGAACATTCCGTGCGTTATGGATAATGCGTATTAATGCAGGTGCAAGACAACATGGAATGAGCTATTCAAAGTTTATGGGACAATTAAAAGCTAATAAAATCGAATTGAATCGTAAGGTTCTTGCGGATTTAGCAATGAATCATCCTGAGGCTTTTGAAGCTATAGTAAACAAAGTTAAATAAGGCTTTTAGCCAAATTAATAACAACATTTCGCTTAAAAAAATCCGATTCGTAAGAATCGGATTTTTTGTTTAATACACTTCTATAAAGCATATACCTCAACAGTTTTCTCTTTACCTTTTAGAGTAATATCATTTGATAACAATTGATAATGACTTTCTGAAATGCTCAAATTATCTAGAACAACTCGAGAAACTAACAGTGATTTTTGATTTGAGTTACACAATTTTTGTATTCGAGCTGCAGTATTTATGACATCACCATGATATGCTATTTCTTTTTTTATATAACCTACCTCTGTAACCATTATTTTTCCACAGTGAACACCAGCTTTAAATTCTGGTAGCTGATTATATTTTGCCATGTAATAACTTTCTCTTTTGTTTATTCTATTTTTAAAAGCGAAAAACATACCTATACAGTTATTATTCCTGAAGCCTTTTTTCGGCAACCAACTCAATACAGCTTCGTCACCTACATATTGATAAACTTCAGCTTCAAACTTACCTAGTATTCTATTTAAATCTATAAAACAGTCTTGAATAAACTTACTGTATTCAATATGCCCTAACTTTTCTGCAATTTTTGTTGAATCTTTTAAATCTAAAAACATTAAGATTCTTTCTTCTTCCTGAGGTTTTCTATATTTCCCAATAAGAACTTTAAAAAAAATTCCTCGACCAAATTTATCATTGGCAATTCTAATTAAGGAAAAAACAATAGAACTTGTAATAAAGTATATTACGGTAGTCCAAAAAAATGGATCTTTTCTCCACCACCCTATTTCATTAGGCAAATCTATATCTATCTGCTCTTCGACTAAAAAAGATATAGAACTAAGCAATACCACAATTAAAACAAAATAGATGATAGATTTTATAAATATACTAACACCTAAAGCAAGTCTTTTACTTAAGAAAATATCAAATAAAAATTCTATGATTGCATAAACAAGACCTAATACGAAGCCAACTATTATAGCAAACTCATAATAAGCTCTGATTGGTAAGTTTAAAACTTCATCTGTGAAAACACTTAACTCTTCTTCAATACCATTATATCTTATAAGGGAAAATAGAAAAAAAGCAATTACCCAAAATACAATTGATGCAATTATTAAATTGAAAAAAGCTTTTAAACGTATGTTCATTTAGAGAAATTAAGTCTTCTGCTTTTTCTTTTTAGCGGCAGGGAACAATACATTATTTAGAATTAAACGGTATCCAGGAGATGTAGGATGTAAATCTAATTCAGTTTTTGGATCTCCTACTCTGTGTGTATAATCTTCAGGGTCATGTCCACCATAAAATGTAAAAAAGCCCTTTCCCTTTATACCATGAATATATTTCGCTTCACCATTTGTTCTATTTTCACCCATTACCAAAACGTTAGACTTAATTTGTTCTCTTGCAAATGAAGTTGTTTGCCCCATAAAGCCTTTAACTAAAGATGTATGATTTTGAGTAAGCATAGTTGGAATAGGGTCCCACTTCGCAGAATATTCCATTAAAGAAAAGTAATCAGTTTTAAAAGGGATTTGACGTTTCCTTGTCATATCTATACTAGAAAATTCATAAACATTTGGACTTCGCTCTAGTATATAATCTTTAAACGCAAAGGTTTTAGAAAAATCGAGCTTGTTCTGATATCCAGGATCACTCCCGTCACCATCAAACATTGGTTCACAGATATCAATACCATCAGCAGACAATGCGATATCGAAACTATCTGTAGCAGAACACATTGCAAACATAAAACCACCACCTGCAACATAGTCTCTAATTTTATTGGCAACAGCTAATTTAGCATCTGAGACTTTGTTATAACCCAATCGTTTCGCTAATTCTTCAGCTGTTCTCTTTTCTTCTATGTACCATGCAGCTGATCTATAAGTTCTATAAAATTTCCCATACTGCCCTGTAAAGTCTTCATGATGAAGGTGTAACCAATCATAAAGAACAAGTTCATCCTTTAAAACTTCTTCATCATAGATAGTTTCGTAAGGAATTTCTGCATAAGTTAAAACCATTGTAACTGCATCATCCCAAGGTTGTTTTCCGTATGGTGTGTATACAGCAATTTTTGGAGCTTTCTCCAATACAATTGCCTCTTGATTTACAGAGGGGCTACTAATATCTTCTAAAATCTTACTTGCTTTAGAGTCAGAAATTACCTCAAAAGAAACACCTCTAATTTTGCATTCTCGTTGAATAATCTCTGCATCGGGTAAAAGAAAAGAACCGCCTCTGTAGTTGAGTAACCAATTGACTTTAAGTTCTCTTTCTAAAGTCCAATAGGTTACCCCATATGCTTTTAAATGATTCTCCTGAGATTCTACATCCATTGGAATAAGAATATAGGACGCATTAGCACTAATGCTTAAAAAAAAAGTAAAAAAGGTAATGAATGATTTTTTCAAGTACATGAAATTATAACGAAATATAATCAAAATTTAGTCTATTAAAAATCTATTTATAATTCTTTTAAGAGGTAATCTAATTCTAAATTAAGAATTAAATTAAATTTCTTCTAGGTTTGTTTGTTTACCAGACAATAAACTTGCCACAACTCTTGTACTGGGAAATTGCTCGAGTATAATTTTCATAAAAACAGTTATTGGTATTGCCATAATTAAACCTGGAATTCCCCAAAGAAAACCCCAAAACATTAACATAACCAATACCGCTATTACATTAATAGAAAATGATTTTCCCATAAAAATAGGTTCTAAAATAGCACCAAAAGTAACTTGAACCATTGTAATTGAAAATACAAAAAAGAAAAGAGTACTTGATGGATCTAATTCTACAAAAGCAAAAATTGAAAGTAATATGACGGATATAAAAGATCCTACCATTTGTACAAAGTTAATTGCAAATGCAAACAAACCCCAAAAAATAGGAAAGCTCACGTCAAAAAACACACACATTAAACCGGTGAAAATCCCTGTTAAAGCACTTACTAAAAATTTAACTTTAATAAATTTTATTAAGTCTTTTTCTATCTTCATAAAAGCTTTTACTGAGGTATGTTTTCTCTTTAAAAGCGTACTATTTAGTAACTTTTGGACATTTATTGATTCTGCTAACCAAAGGACAACAAAAAAAACAGTCATTAATAAACTAGTCAAAAATTTTCGTAAAAAATCGAAAGTTGTTCCTAAATTTTCCTTTGCAAAAAATTGACCTATAAAATTCTTATCTTCTTCAAATTCAGCACCAAAGTTATCTGATAAATATAATTTTAGATCTGCTATCTTCACTTCTGCTTTGGACAAAAATTCTGAATTATTGGCTAGGATTTGTTTACTAGATAATTGTATTAATTCAACTCCAATTTTTAAACCTCCTATAACCAATAACAAGACAACTATTATACTTACAACTTTCGGAACCTTCCTTCTACTTAACCAACGCATCAATGGCAAAAACAACAATGCAATAAACATTGAGAATATTAGAGGTATAAATATGAATGAGAGTATTTTAAGTAAATAAAATACGAGCGGTATGACAATAATTAACAACAAAAAATTTGTTGTACGTCTTTGATCTAACATGAGGCGGCCTTCTTTTAATAGCGATAGGTAAAGATAAGCTAAAAAACAATTTTCAAACCCTTAAAATGCTGTTAAAAAGGGACTCCGTCATCTTCAGGTCCATCAAAAGCGTCGGAAGGTGAAGGGAAATTATCTGGTCTAAAAGTATCATCGTTTGCTGCCGCATTCATTTTTGAATGGAACTCTCCAAAAGGGGTGTCAAAATCATCGAGATTATCAAATTTACCTAAATGACCAATGAATTTTAATCGAATACTTTCTAAGCCACCATTTCTATGTTTAGCAACAATAAACTCTCCTTGCCCTTCTGTTGGCGAACGTTCTTCATCGTCCCACTCGTCTATCTTATAATATTCTGGTCTGTAAATAAATGACACTATATCTGCATCTTGCTCAATTGCACCAGATTCTCGTAAATCGGATAATAAAGGTCTTTTGCTTCCTCCACGTGTTTCAACAGCACGCGATAGTTGCGAAAGTGCAATTACTGGTATTTCTAATTCCTTTGCCAGCGCCTTTAAATTACGAGAAATAGTAGATATTTCTTGCTCTCGATTACCTCCCTTTTGACTTCCACCGGCAGTCATTAACTGAAGGTAATCAATCATTATCATTTTTATTCCATATTGAGATGCCAATCGACGTGCTTTAGCTCTTAAATCAAAAATTGAAAGTGATGGCGTATCATCAATAAATAAAGGTGCCTTCTCAAGCGTCTTAACTTTTACGTTAAGTTGTTCCCATTCGTGTTTTTCCAATTTACCCGTTCTTAATTTTTCTGATGACAGTCCTGTTTCGCTAGAAATTAAACGTGTTATTAATTGTACAGAAGACATCTCTAATGAGAAAAAAGCCACTGGTATATTACTATTTACGGCAACGTTTCTTGCCATAGTTAATGTAAAAGCCGTCTTACCCATACCAGGACGTGCAGCTACAATTATTAAATCAGAAGGTTGCCATCCTGAAGTCAATTTATCTAACTTATCAAATCCTGAAGGAATACCACTCATTCCTTCTTTATTAGAAATTTCTTCAATCTTCTTTTTTGCTTGAATCACTAAACTTTGAGCAGATTCAGTAGATTTTTTTACATTACCTTGAGTAACTTCATATAACTTAGCTTCCGCATTATCTAAAAGATCAAAAACATCTTTAGTTTCGTCATAAGCCTCTTCAATAATTTCACTAGAAATTTTTATCAAACTTCGCTGTATATATTTCTGAAGAATAATGCGTGCATGAAACTCAATATGAGCAGAAGAAGACACTCGTTGAGTTAAAGAAATCAGATAAAAATCACCTCCTATTAAATCTAGTTTTTCATCTTTTTTTAATTGACTAGAAACGGTTAATAAATCTACAGGTTCACTGTTTTCAAATAATTTAAAAATTGATTCAAAGATATGTTTATGAGCTTCTTTGTAAAAAGCATCTGGGCTCAAAATATCGATAACCTCATCAACACCCTTTTTATCAATCATCATCGCTCCAAGCACAACTTCCTCTAAATCAATAGCTTGTGGTGGTATTTTACCTTTTTCTAAGCTAATAATGGTGCTCTTATCGACTTTATAACCTTGTATTGGGTTTGGTTGTTTCATAGTTTACGAAAATAGCTAAATAGTATTCTAGAACGGCATTATAATAATTTTCAATCTCAACAGGTCGTTAACAATCTAACTGTTAATAACTTTAATATATTGTTAATAGTGATAAAAAAAACTGAAGCTAAAAGCTTCAGTTTTTTAACTGACCTATGTTTGGTGGACTTAATCTTTATAGACACCCATTTCATCATATTTTGCCATTCGTTGTTTAACCAATTCTTTTGGTGATAAGTTTTTAAGATCATCATAAGATTTGATAATGGCATCTTTAACTGCTAAAAATGCTTTATTTCTGTCTCTATGTGCACCACCAACTGGTTCTTTAATAATTTGATCTACAAGTTTCATGCGCTTCATATCCTTGGCCGTAAGCTTTAATGCTTCTGCTGCTTGCTCTTTATATTCCCAACTTCTCCAAAGTATTGAAGAACAAGATTCTGGTGAAATAACAGAATACCATGTATTTTCTAACATCATAACTCTATCACCAACACCAATACCCAATGCACCTCCAGAAGCACCTTCTCCAATTATTATAGTGATTATTGGCACTTTTAACCTTGACATTTCTAAAATATTTCTTGCAATAGCTTCCCCTTGCCCTCTTTCTTCCGCTTCAAGTCCTGGATAAGCACCAGGAGTATCAATTAAAGTTACAACTGGTATTCCAAATTTTTCTGCAGACTTCATTAATCGAAGTGCCTTTCGATATCCTTCGGGATTAGACATTCCAAAATTTCGATATTGTCTTGTCTTAGTATTAAAACCTTTTTGTTGTCCTATAAACATATAGGTCTGGTCACCTATTTTACCCAAACCACCAATCATAGCCTTGTCATCTTTAACATTTCTGTCGCCATGTAATTCTAAAAAAGATTCACCACATAGTGCTTGTATGTGATCTAAAGTATAAGGTCTATTAGGATGCCTTGATAATTGAACACGTTGCCATGCTGAAAGATTCTTATAAATATCTTTTTTGGCATCTGACAGCTTTTGTTCAATCTGTTTGCATGTTTCTGTAACATCAACATCGCTTTCTTTGCCAATAATCTGACATTTATCGAGCTGCTCCTCTAATTCTTTTATGGGTAATTCAAACTCTAAATATTCCATACAATTTGAAGTTATTTTTTAGTTTAGTTAGTTATGCAAATATAAAAACTTTAATCGTTATTACTCCTTGTTTTGATTTTTCGTCTTTTATAGTTTTTAAAAATTGCATCCATAAGTACTGTAGCTATAACTAAGGTCGCGCCTATATAAAATCTATGAGACATCTTCTCCGTTTCAGGAAATAGAATTAATGCCATTGCAATACCATAAATGGGTTCCAAATTATAGCTTAAAATAACAGTAAAAGGGCTTATGTAACGCATAACTTCAACAGCACCTATAAATGCATACGCAGTACAGATAGAGGCTAAAATAAAAATATAAACCCAGTCTAAATTTGAAAGCGCAAAAAACTCATTATTAAATTCTATATCAGAAACAAAAATAAATAGAGATAAAAATAGGACACCACTGAGAAATTCATAAAAGGAAATCACTGTCGCATTATAACGCTCAATAAACCGTCCATTAATAACTGCAAATAATGTGGAAAATAAAGCAGATAATAGACCTAATAATATCCCATTAATATACTTCATTTCGCTGCTAGTTATTAAGAATACACCTAATATTACTAGTAAGCCAAAACAGATTTCATAAGCCAGTATTCTCCGTTTAAAGAATATAGGCTCTATAAATGATGCAAAAAAAGCACCAGACGAAAACATGGCAAGCGCTATAGAAATATTTGCTTGATTTATAGCTTCAAAAAAAGTAATCCAGTGTAAAGCTATTATAATCCCAGCTGCTGAAAACTGCATAAATGCTTTCTTCGTAATTTTTATGTTGAGCCTAATAATGCTTATATAAATTAACATGAGTATACCTGCAATTGCCATTCGGTACCATACTAGTTCTAATGATCCTATTGTTATAAGCTCACCAAGGATTGCTGTAAAACCAGCAATAAAAACAAGAAAATGTAAGTGAAAATAATGCTTTAGTTTAGCGTTTGGCATTTTGTAAAAGGTAAATGGCTAAAATACCAAATATAAAATTAGGAAACCATACCGCAATTATTGGCTCAAAGTTCGATTGCTCTGCCATAACGCCAAAAACTTTGTCAAAAAAAACATAGACCATTGCAATCGCAATACCAACAGCCAAATTGGCGCCCATACCACCTCTTCTTTTAACAGAAGAAACTGCCACCGCAATAATAGTAAGGATAAAAATAGAAACTGGTAAACTCCATTTTTTTAATCTTACAACCTCATAACGGCCTATATTAGGTGATCCTCTGCGTTTCTCAGCATCGATAAATTCTATAAGTTCACTATAAGATTTTGTTTCGGCAGCATATTCAACAGGTGTAAGATCCTCTATTTCAAAAGGAAAATTCATATCTTTTCTACGCTGTTTTTCAATAGTCTCAACACCATTTTTAAATGATCTTTTTACGTAAGTGTTTAGTCTATAGATACTATCTTTTTCAATGTATCTAATGTTGTCTGCAAATATTTTGTACTTAAGCTCATTACCTTCGAAATGCTCATAAGTAAAATTCTGACCTAACTTACGTTTGGGGCTAAAACTGCTTACATAGATATAATCATTATCGTTAATTTGTTGATAAACATTGCGCGTTTTCTGAACCTGCTTATTCTTCTTTAAATATTTAAACTTAAACTCATTAAAACCTTGACTAGCAATTGGTGCTAAATACATTCCTAAAACTAATGCAATTGCTGCAACAATAGTAGCCCCTATTAAATAGGGTCTTAAAAATCGTGAAAATGAAACACCCGAACTTAAAAAAGCTACTATTTCGGTATTATTAGCCAATTTAGAAGTAAACCAAATGACTGAAAGGAATAAAAATAATGGAAATAACAAGTTTGCAAAATATACAGTAAAATCAATGTAGTAGGAAGTCACTTCACCAAATGGAGCTTCATTTTCAATAATTTTACCAACTTTTTCCGCAAGATCTACAGTAATACCAATAGGTATAAAGAGCAATAACATCATTAAAAATGTAAACAGATAACGCTTTAATATGTACCAATCTAGAATTTTCATCTATTACAACCTCTTATCCATTTGTTTCACCATTTTTGTTTTCCAAGACCCAAAATCTCCTGCAATGATATGCTTTCTTGCCCCCCTTACCAACCATAGGTAAAACCCAAGATTATGTATTGTCGCAATTTGCTTTCCTAATAACTCATTAACCGTAAATAAGTGTCTTAAGTATGCTTTGCTATATTCCGTATCTACAAAGGTAATTGCCATATCATCTATTGGTGAAAAGTCGTCTGCCCATTTCTTATTTTTAATATTAATTGTACCATGCGCTGTAAACAGCATACCATTTCTGGCATTTCTCGTGGGCATTACACAATCGAACATATCTACACCTAACGCAATATTTTCTAAAATATTGATTGGTGTTCCTACACCCATTAAGTAACGCGGCTTATCTTCTGGTAATATATTACATACTACTTCTGTCATCGCATACATTTCTTCTGCAGGTTCGCCAACTGACAGTCCACCAATAGCGTTACCTTCCGCACCAGCATTTGCAATGTACTCAGCTGATTGTTTTCTTAAATCCTTATAAGTGCTACCTTGTACTATAGGAAAAAACGTTTGTTCATAATTATACTTAAAAGGTGTTTTATTTAAATGTGTTAAACAACGTTCTAACCAGCGGTGCGTCATATGCATAGAACGTCTTGCATAATTATAATCACATGGATAAGGTGTACATTCATCAAAAGCCATAATAATATCGGCACCTATAGAACGTTGTACTTCCATGACATTCTCAGGTGTAAACACATGATAACTTCCATCAATATGAGATCTAAACTTTACACCCTCTTCTTTTATTTTTCTGTTCGCTGATAATGAGTATACTTGGTAGCCACCAGAATCGGTTAAAATATTACGATCCCAATTCATAAACTTATGTAAACCACCAGCCTTTTCTAGAATTGGTGTTTGAGGTCTTAAATACAAATGATATGTATTACCAAGAATAATGTCTGGATTTATATCATTTTTTAATTCGCGCTGATGCACTCCCTTAACCGATGCAACAGTACCAACTGGCATAAAAATAGGGGTTTCTATAGTGCCGTGATCTGTAGTTATAACTGCGGCACGTGCTTTAGTAGCCTTGTCTTTTGCTAAGCGTTTAAAATTCATTGAAAATATCTAAGTGAGCAAATATAAATAACTCAATTACATTCGCATCTTAATTAAAATTAAAATTGTTAGCAAATCACTAAAATCGTTAATAAGTGTAACTATTCAATCTTTGTAAGGCTTTTATAAACACCTATTTTTGTCTCATAAAAACTAAGTAAAATAACATGCCAAATATTCAACAATTAGAAGATTTAACTACTCAAGTTCGTAGAGACATATTACGAATGGTACATAAGGTAAATTCTGGACACCCAGGCGGTTCTTTAGGTTGCGCCGAATTTTTTGTTTCTCTGTATAAAGAAATTATGGAAACTAAAACTGAATTTAATATGAACGGTATTGGGGAAGATTTGTTTTTTCTATCAAATGGTCATATTTCACCAGTTTATTATAGTGTTTTAGCTAGATCTGGATATTTCCCTGTAAACGAATTAAATACTTTTAGATTAATAGATTCTAGACTGCAAGGTCACCCAACTACACATGAAGGTTTACCAGGTATTCGCATTGCTTCTGGATCGTTAGGTCAGGGTATGTCTGTTGCAATTGGTGCTGCTGAAGCAAAAAAACTAAATAATGATAATCACTTAATTTATAGTTTGCATGGTGATGGAGAACTTCAAGAAGGACAAAATTGGGAAGCAATAATGTATGCTGCAGGAAATAAAATAGATAATTTAATTTCTGTCATAGATGTTAACGGACAGCAAATTGACGGATCTACTGATAACGTTTTACCAATGGGAGATTTAAAAGCAAAATTTGAGGCGTTTGGATGGTCTGTTATCGAAATATTTAAAGGAAATGATATAGACGCAATTCTTGCAGGAATGGCAAAGGCAAAATCACTAACCGGAAATGGAAAACCAATTTGTGTACTCTTACAAACTGTAATGGGTAATGGTGTTGATTTTATGATGCATACACATGCTTGGCATGGAAAAGCACCAAATGACGAGCAATTAGCTACAGGGTTGAGTCAAAACACAGAAACTTTAGGTGATTATTAGTATGCATAAAATACTCACATACCTATTAATATTAGCTATTGCAAGTAGCTATGCTCAAGAAAAAAAAATCACTATTGATTATACTGTTGAGTATCTAATCCCCAAAAAAAACAAAACAGAAACTGATACAGTAAGCATAGGTTTTGAGAAAAATGGAAGATATTTATGGACAAATAGTGAATATCTTGCAAAAGATTTAGGTCGTTCTATTTTTAGAGGAAAAGAACAACTCCTAAAGGATGCAGAAATAGGAATAATTTTGGATACTGAGAAATTAACTATTACGCTTTGCTTTAGTTCTGGAGAGAATGAAATTTACATGAATGTAGCGTTAAATACTATAATACCAATACCAAATTCTAACAATGCTTCGGAGAGCTTCGAACTACTTTCTGAGCCAACAGGCGAAATGATTAAAGTTGTAAATCGTGAAGCAGAAATTTATACAGTTTTCCCGAGCAATAAGCCAGATGATACTATTTATTTTGCTCTAGACAAGGAATTTAAAGTTGACAACACGAAACTTTTTGATAATTTTCTTTCTTTATTTTTTGCGGCTGAGGAAAACGCAGAAATGAAAGCTAGTAATTTTCCAAACGGGCTAATCCTTAATATTTTAGATGATGGAAAATCCGTTATAAAGGCCCACAAAATAGACACTAAGAAAAAAACCATTACACTTAACCATAGTTATAAAATAACAGAATGAAAACATATACTAATACAGGAAACAAGGATACACGCTCGGGCTTTGGAGCAGGATTAACTGAACTAGGAAAAACTAATGAAGATGTGGTTGCACTTTGTGCAGACTTAACAGGATCCTTAAAAATGGATGAATTTAAAGCAAACCATCCCGAACGCTTTTTTCAAGTTGGTATTGCAGAAGCTAATATGATTGGTATTGCTGCAGGTATGACCATAGGTGGTAAAATTCCATTTACTGGTACTTTTGCTAATTTTTCCACAGGTAGAGTCTATGATCAAATACGTCAAAGTGTAGCATATTCAGACAAAAATGTGAAAATTTGCGCCTCTCATGCAGGTATAACTCTTGGGGAAGATGGTGCTACGCATCAAATACTAGAAGATATTGGATTAATGAAGATGTTACCTGGTATGACAGTTATTAATACTTGTGATTACAATCAAACAAAAGCGGCAACATTAGCAATTGCAGAGTATCATGGTCCTGTTTATTTAAGATTTGGACGTCCAAAAGTTGCTAATTTTACCCCAGAAAATGGTGTTTTTGAAATTGGTAAAGCCGTTAAATTAACTGAAGGAACAGATGTAACCATTGTTGCAACTGGACATTTAGTCTGGGAAGCTCTAGAAGCATCAAAAGTGCTGAATGAAGCTGGTATTTCTGCAGAGGTAATAAATATTCATACTATTAAACCATTGGATGAAAAAGCAATTTTAGATTCTGTATCTAAAACTGGTTGTATAGTAACTGCTGAGGAACACAACCACTTAGGAGGACTTGGTGAGAGTGTCGCAAGAGTTTTATCAAAAAACAATCCAACACCTCAAGAATTTGTTGCAACCAACGATACGTTCGGCGAATCTGGCACACCAGCGCAACTTATGGATAAGTATGGTTTAAATAGTTTTGCAATAGAGGAAGCTGCAAAAACTGTAGTAAAAAGAAAATAACTTCATCTTGGCAACGTTTTTGATAATAGTTATCTAATCTTAAAAACGAACATTATGAAAAATTTGAAAAAATCAGCTTTCATTGCTGTAGCCTTTATTCTTTTAGGCTTTACTATCAATGCACAAAATGGTAGTGCGTTTGGTATTAAAGGCGGACTAAATTATAGTGCCAATGGTGATTACTTTGAATCCATTGGCGATAATGCAAGAAATCCAGATAGAAATATTGGATACCATGTTGGTGTATTTGGTAAAATTGGTAACAAACTATATTTTAGACCAGAACTTGTATATACCGCTACAAAAAGTGATTACAATAGCGATCAATTTAATATCAAAAAAATCGATGCGCCTCTATTAGTTGGCTTAAAAGTGTTAGGACCAATAAGTGTTTTTGGAGGGCCATCACTTCAATATATTCTAGATACAGAATTTGATGGTATAAGTGTTGATAATGTTGAAGATGAATTTTCTGTAGGGCTTAATTTTGGTATTGGATTAAATTTCAACAAAATTGGGGTAGATTTAAGGTATGAAAGAGGTTTTAGCGACAACGAAGCTAACTTTATAAATAACAATATCGGTGCTGGTGTTGCTAGTAGAATTGATACTAGACCAGATCAGTTAATACTTAGCTTATCAATTGCATTATAAATAAATTAATGTATAAGAATAATAAAAGAGCCACTACTTTGTAGTGGCTCTTTTATTATAGTATTAATTACTCATCGTTGGAATCTGTCTCCTCAGGATCTAAATACCTAGGTATACCATTAGCACCAATATCGTTGGTTGGATCTCCGTCACCGTCAATATCTTCATTTACAGTAGCCACACCATCACCATCGTCATCAAAATCTAAATAATTAGGAAGCTGATCTTCATCTGTATCATCATCCAATACATCCATACTGCTGTCTAAATCTTCTAAATAAGAAGGGATGCCATCACCATCATGATCTTCTTCTTCAAACTGCAATAACTCAAATTTAAAAATAAGGTTTGAATATGCAGGTACACCTGCTACTGGGATTCCAAAATATCCCAAACCTGACGGTAAAAACATAACACCAAGTCCAAAATCATCAAATTCAACAACTCCATTATTTGTAGTAAAGTCTGAAGATGTATTAAAGTCAGAAAGTATTAATTGCCAACCTCTTATTACACCGCCACCACTAAGACCTAATGATTGTTGCATACGTAAATCAATAGGCGTAGTTACTCCATCAAAAACATCACCAGTATCCTCTAAAAAACCTTCATACCTTACACGAACCTGATCCGTAAATTTAGGAGACTCACCACCACCTTCATTTAATCTCAATACATAATACTCGTAAGTAGCGTCTTCAAATGTTGTCGTTAAAGCAGGACCTACGGCATCTAACAAAAGTGTATGACCATCTGGCACAGCCTCACCTTCTTCTAATTCAGTAATAATAATATCTGTATACTTATGATTAGTACCTGTTTCAAAGAAACTAGAATTATAATAGTTGGAAGATAAGTAATCTAAGATTGAATCGTTGTCTGCAACTTGTTGCTCAGTTCTATCTCTTAAAACTACTGTGATATCTTGGTCATCATCATCATTACATGATATAATAACAAAAGATAATGTCATTAAAAATAGGCCTAATTTTAATAATTTTAATTTCATGAGTGTTGTTTTTCATGCATGGAATTACCACAAATCCAAAACATGTTTCATTATTGCTTTAATTTAACGCGCAAGATACAATAATCTTATATTTTTGCACTAGTGAATTAACACAGTTTTTAGTTAAAAAATTATGCGGATAGACAAGTATTTATGGTGCGTACGTTATTATAAAACACGAAACATAGCAACTAATGCATGTAAAAAAGGACAGGTAAAACTTAATGGAACTACATCCAAACCTTCTAGAGATGTATACCCTACAGATAAGATAGAACTGCGTAAAGATCAGATTATTTACAAACTTACTGTGAATGATATACCTCCAAATCGTGTTGGCGCTAAACTTGTAGATATTTATAGGATAGACACAACTCCAAAAGAAGCTTTTGAAGCAAGAGATCTTTTAAAATATAGTAAAGACTATTATAGAAAAAAAGGAACTGGAAGACCTACTAAAAAAGATAGACGCGATATAGACGGTTTCTATGAAGAAGAAGAATAATTTGAATGGTTCCTATTGGGAAAATAGATATAAAATGGAGCAGACAGGTTGGGATATTGGCCTCCCTTCTACACCAATAAAAACGTATATTGACCAATTAAAGGATAAAACAATAAGCATACTGATTCCTGGCGCTGGTAATAGTTATGAAGCTGAATACCTATGGCTAAACGGCTTTAAAAATGTCTGTGTAGTTGACATTGCAAAACGTCCCTTAGACAATTTAAAGAAACGTACTCCTAACTTTCCTTCGGATCAGATATTACATCAAGACTTTTTTACTCTAAATAATGCATTTGACTTAATTATTGAGCAAACTTTCTTTTGTGCTTTGCACCCAAATTACAGAAAAGATTATGTAGACAAAATGCATGAATTATTAAAACCCACTGGGAAAGTTACAGGGTTGTTTTTCAACTTTGAGTTAAGCGAATTTGGTCCGCCTTTTGGGGGAAATAAAAAGGAATACCTCTCACTATTTAATAAGAAATTTAATATCGATATTTTAGAACCATCAATTAATTCTATAAAACAAAGAAAAGGTAAAGAACTCTTTTTTATCTTTGAAAAAAAACCTAATGGCACTAACAAAGAATACAATATTAAGTCATAAAGAAATTGAGCATAAAATAAAACGTATTGCTTATCAAATATATGAGTGTAATGTTGATGAAACTGATATTGTCATAGCTGGGATTGAGAGCAATGGTTATTTATTAGCCAAAAAAATAAAAGCGAATCTTGATAAAATTTCCTCGATAAATTCAGTACTATGTAAGGTATCTATTAATAAAACAGAACCTACAGAACTCATAGTCACTTCTATAAAAACTGAAAGCTATACTAATAAATCTATTGTTTTAATTGATGATGTTTTAAACTCAGGAAGCACATTAATTTATGGAATAAAGCACTTCTTAGATGTGCCATTAAAACAATTTAAAACAGCGGTTTTAGTAAATCGCAATCATAAAAAATTTCCTGTGAAGGCCGACTTTAAAGGTATCTCTTTATCTACTTCTTTATATGAGCATGTGCATGTAAATCTCACCAAGAAACCTTACGAAGCTTATTTAAATTAATTTTAATAATATTTTCTCAGTAACGTCTTTTATAGATTTATCATCAGAGTTTATAATAAAATCAGCTTGTCTATAGAATTGACTTCTTTCAAAAAGATGTTTACCAATAAACTCTTGCATCTCATCTTCTGAATTTAAATAACTAATTAATGGACGATTTTCTCTTTCTTCAAATAAACGTTTTACTAATTTAGGAATCGAAAGGTTTAAATAAAATGACAATACTTTATTGTTATTTGCTAAAAGCATAAGATTATTTCCGTAACATGGTGTTCCACCTCCTAGAGCTAATACCATATCATCAGAAGAATTTATAATCTTTTTTAAATATTTTGTCTCTTGCTTTCTAAAATAAATTTCGCCCTTTGCACTAAATATATCTGAAACTAAATTCAATTCTTCATCCTCAATATATTGGTCTAGGTCTATAAATTCATAATTTAATATCTTTGCTAATTCTTTACCAATCGTGGATTTTCCAGATCCCATATACCCCATTAATACAACTATCATTATGCTTATAATTTGATTATTAAAACACTACGTAAATAGACAACAAAAAAACGAAAATTTAAATAAAAAAAGTATTGTTTTATTAATTAAACATTTTATATTTGCACCCTCGTTAGAGAAAAGCAAGTAAGACCAGTTAGCTCAGTTGGTAGAGCATCTCCCTTTTAAGGAGAGGGTCCTGGGTTCGAGCCCCAGACTGGTCACAAAAAGTTAAGCATATAAAGCTTAACTTTTTTTTTACCTTTACTTATCTTATTTGCGCACGTGGCGGAATTGGTAGACGCGCCAGCTTGAGGGGTTGGTGGACATTAGTCCGTGGAAGTTCGAGTCTTCTCGTGCGCACTTTATTTTTCATTATATTTTGTTAATTCTGTTCAACTTATAACATTAAAGCTTATTTTTGTTTAAACATTTTTATAAAAAAATGAACAACATAAAAAATCAGTTTAGTATTAAAGATCTAGAAAATCTAACGGGTATAAAAGCTCATACCATAAGAATATGGGAAAAGCGCTATAACCTACTAGAACCAAAAAGAACAGATACTAATATTAGATATTACGATTTAGCAAGTTTTCAAAAACTTCTTAATGTAAGTTATTTAAATAATAACGGGTATAAAATATCTAAAATTGCTACAATCCAAGAAGACAAAATACCTGCCTTAGTTAGAGAGATTGCTGCAGAAAGCAACTTAGAAAGTCATGCTATTAATGCTTTTAAGTTATCTATGCTAAATTTTGATCAGAGCCTGTTCTATAACACCTACAATACCTTACTTAAAGAAAAGGATTTTCATGAAATCTTCTATGAAATTTTTATACCGCTATTAACTGAAATTGGACTTCTATGGCAAACAGACACAATTTCGCCAGCACATGAACATTTTCTAACTTCTCTGCTGCGCCAAAAAATATTGATAAACACAGAAAAAGCGCAATCCAAACAAGTAAATAAGTCTACCAAAACTTTTGTTTTATACTTACCAGAAAATGAGATACATGAGTTAGGTTTAATGTTTATAAATCATCAGCTTGTAAGTAGAGGCTATCAATCTATTTTCTTAGGTTTTAGCGTTCCGATGGAAAGTCTCAAGGATCTCCAGGATTATTATGATGAAATTATCTATGTTTCTTACTTTACAGTAAAACCAGAGAAAGCAGATATTAATGATTATCTAAAGAATTTTAATGAATTATTAGTAAAAGATGGCAATACCCAACTATGGATATTAGGTCACATGCTTAATTCCGTTGATTTAGATAATTTGCCTAAAGGTATTTTTCCTTTTAAAAGTATCCAATCTCTAATAGATAAGGTGTAAATAAATGAGTAAAAAAATTTCTATAATTGGCTCAGGCTTTTCTGCTTTATCAGCCTCGTGTTATTTAGCAAAAGCTGGTTACGATGTTTCAATATTTGAAAAAAACAATAGCGTTGGTGGTAGAGCTAGACAAATAACAAAAGATGGTTTCACTTTTGATATTGGGCCAAGTTGGTATTGGATGCCAGATATTTTTGAGAAATTCTTTAATGATTTCGGCAAAAAGACTAGCGACTTTTATCAACTCGACAAATTAAGTCCCGCATACAAAATCTTTTTTTTAGATGATGTTATAACTATAGGTGATCATATGGACCAAATATGTGACGAGTTTGAACGTATTGAAAAAGGTAGCGCCAAACCTTTAAGAAAATTTATTGCTCAGGCACAAGAGCACTATGATATAGCAATTAACAAAGTAGTGTTAAAACCTGGAATTTCTCCTTTTGAATTAGTTACCAAAGAAACCATAACAAGAGTTGATCATTTTTTTAAAACCATCAGCTCTGAAGTACGTAAGAAATTTAAAAACCCAAAATTAATATCTACCTTAGAATTCCCTGTATTATTTTTAGGAGCTAAACCTAATCAAACTCCTTCATTTTATAGTTTTATGAATTTTGCAGATTTTGGTTTAGGAACATGGCATCCTAAAGGCGGAATGTACGAAATTATAAAGGCTATGAAAACTTTAGCCGAAAGCTTGGGTGTTGCGATACATACTAATAGTAATGTTGAAGAAATCAATGTTATTAATGGACGCTCTAACAGTATTAAGGTAAATGGCCAAATAATTAATTCTGATGTGGTTTTAAGTGGTGCAGATTATCATCATTCAGAAACATTATTAGATCAAAAATACCGTCAATATTCTGAATCTTATTGGGAAAAACGCACGTTTGCTCCTTCTTCACTTCTATTTTACGTTGGCTTTAATAAGAAACTAAAGAATGTAGAACATCACAATTTATTTTTTGATACTAACTTCGAAACGCATGCAGAAGAAATATATGATGAGCCAAAATGGCCAGAAGATCCATTATTTTATGTTAACTTTCCGTCAGTAACCGATTACAGTATGGCGCCAGAAAATTGTGAAACAGGTTTTTTCTTAATTCCTATTGCACCAGGATTAGAAGATACACCACAATTACGTCAACAATATTTTGATATCATCATTAAGAGGTTCGAAAAAAGAACTAATCAAACAGTTAAAGAAAATATTCTTTTTAGAGAATCGTTCTGTGTTAACGACTTTATAAGTGAATATAATTCTTACAAAGGTAATGCCTATGGTATGGCGAATACATTAAGACAAACAGCTTTTTTAAGGCCTAAATTAAAAAGTAAAAAAGTGAAAGGACTTTACTTTACAGGCCAATTAACTGTACCTGGTCCTGGTGTTCCACCATCTTTAATTTCGGGCAAGCTTGTTGCTGAATTGATTGAAAAAAATGAAGCCTAAATAAATATATTAAATCGTATGAAATCACTTTTTGATAATGTCTCTAAAGAATGTAGTAAGCTCGTAACAAATGCTTACAGCACGTCTTTTTCTATGGCTACTAAGATGCTATCTGACGTTATCAGACAAGATATTTATAACATCTATGGATTTGTAAGATTTGCAGATGAAATAGTAGATACGTTTCACGATTTTGATAAGGAAAAGCTATTCAAAAAATTTGAAGATAGTTTAGAATCAGCCTTAGAAGATAAAATAAGTTTAAATCCCATTCTAAATTCATTTCAAGAAACTTATCATAAATACGCTATTGACAAGCACTTGGTCGATGCATTTATGAATAGTATGCGTTTAGATCTTCATAAAAAAGATTATTTAACAGAAGAGGAGTATAGAGCATATATCTATGGATCAGCTGATGTTGTTGGTCTAATGTGTTTAAAAGTATTTGTAAAAGGTGATAATGAAAAATATGAAGATTTAAAATCTTCAGCAATGAGTTTAGGCTCTGCTTTTCAGAAAGTTAATTTTTTAAGAGATTTAAAAGCAGATTTTGAAGACCTAAGTAGAACCTATTTTCCTAATACGGATCTCAATGAACTAGATGAAATATCTAAACAAGCTATTATATCTGATATCGAAAAAGATTTTGATAAAGGTCTTGAAGGAATTAAACGATTACCATTAGAAGCTAGATTTGGTGTCTTTATGGCTTATCGTTATTATAATAAATTATTAGACAAACTTAAAAAGACACCAGCTTTAAAAATAAAATCTACCAGAATTAGGGTACCTAATTACAAAAAAGTAGAGCTATTAACACGAAGCTATGTAAAATATCAACTTAATTTAATTTAAAATTTTAAAGAACTATTATGCAAACTGTTTTTTGGATATTAATTTTTTTCGGAACATTTTTGATTATGGAATTTAATGCTTGGTTTACACACAAGTATATTATGCATGGATTTCTATGGAATCTACATAGAGATCACCACCATAAAGATCACGACAGCTGGTTTGAAAGAAATGATCTTTTCTTTATTTTTTATGCGGTTGTAAGCATGTCTTTATTTTATGCAGGGCATGTTGGCTATTGGTTTGGTTATCCTATAGGTTTCGGAATTTTGGCTTATGGCATAGCCTATTTTGTTGTACATGATATTTTTATTCATCAAAGATTCAAATTTTTTAGAAAAGCCAACCATTGGTATGCAAAAGGAGTAAGACGCGCCCATAAAATACATCACAAACATCTAGGAAAAACTGATGGTGAATGCTTTGGGATGCTATTTGTACCATTTAAATATTTTAAGAAATAAAAATGCCAAAAGCCATTGTCATTGGTTCTGGTATAGCTGGTATTGCCGCGTCGTTAAGGCTTAACAAAAAAGGCTATGACGTAACTGTATTAGAAAAAAACTCCTATTTTGGTGGAAAACTTCATAGTAAAACACAAGATAATTACCGTTTCGATTTAGGACCATCATTGTTTACAATGCCTGATTTAGTTACTGAGTTATTCACTTTACACGACCAAGACTCAACAGACTTTTTCAATTACAAGAAAAAAGAAATCATCTGTAATTATTTTTGGGAAGATGGTTTACAGTTCCAAGCAACTTCAAATGAAGTAGATTTTGTAAAACATGCTTCAGAAGTCTTTAATGAACCCATAGATAACATCGCTAATTATCTAAAATCTAATAAGAAAAAATATGACCTCACGGCAGAACTTTTTCTTGAAAAATCACTCCATAAAATAAGTACGTATCTATCTAAAAAAACTATTAAAGCAATTCTTAATCTTAGAATTTTAGATATTGATATTTCACTAAATGCTACAAACGAAAACTATTTTAAAAATAAAAAACTGGTTCAATTATTTAATAGATATGCTACCTATAACGGTTCCTCACCTTACAAAACACCAGGAATAATGTCTATGATACCACATTTAGAGATGGACATGGGAACTTACTTTCCTGCTGGCGGTATGCATCAAATTTCACAGAGTTTATATGAACTGGCACTGCGAGTTGGAGTAAATTTCAACTTTAATGAAAGTGTTAAAAAGATCATAGTCAAAAACTCCAAAGCTATTGGAGTGGAAACGGAAAATAGTAAATACTTGAGTGACTTAACTATTTCTAATGCGGATATCTATCCTACTTATACAACCCTTTTAGACAAACAAAAACAACCCAAAAAAACGCTTAACCAAGAACGATCGAGCTCTGCTCTCATTTTTTATTGGGGAATAAAACGAGAATTTAAAGAACTAGACTTACACAATATCTTCTTTAGTGATGACTATAAAAGTGAATTTAAAGCTTTATTTAATGATAAAACACTTTTTAACGACCCTACTATTTATTTAAATATTACATCAAAAGAAAATCCGTCTGATGCACCTAAAGGTCATGAAAATTGGTTTGTAATGGTTAATGCACCAGCTGATTATGGTCAAGATTGGACTACTGTTGTAAAAAAAGCAAAAGCGAACGTTATTAATAAGCTTAATAGAATTTTAAATATTGATATATCTCAACTTATTACTACTGAACATATTTTAACACCAAAGGGAATTGAAAGTGCAACGAGTTCTCACAGAGGTTCATTATATGGTGCTTCTAGCAATAGTAAATTTGCAGCTTTTTTAAGACATCCTAATTTTTCTAGCAAGATAAAAGACCTCTATTTTTGCGGAGGTTCGGTGCATCCTGGTGGCGGAATACCATTATGTTTATTGTCGGCCAAAATTGTGAGTGATTTAATTCCTGAAGCTAAATGATTAATTGGCACTCGAAATACCATTTACACTTAAGTATAGTAATTCTTTGGCTATTTCATGGCTCTGCCATTATAGGTATTAGTTTGGGATTCTCCAATTGGTTTATAGAAAAAACACCTCTAAACTTAACAGTTTCGCTGCTCCTATTTCTATTTATTTACTCGTTAAATAGTTTTAAGAAAATAGGTGCTTTTCTATTATTTTTTAGCTTGGGTTTATTTGCCGAATGGTTAGGCGTTAACTATCAGCTACTATTTGGGTCTTACTACTATGGTAATAATTTTGGTGTAAAGTTAGATGGTGTACCTTATTTAATTGGTATCTATTGGGCTTTATTGACTTTTGTTACTGCTGCGATATTAGACTATACAAAATGGCATCGAATTGTTAAGATAGTATTGGCCGCGTTATTTATGGTTTTCTTAGATTTTGTTATGGAGTTTAGCGCACCAATTTTAGATTTTTGGCACTTTGAAGGAGGAATGCCAAAATTTGAAAATTATTTTACTTGGTTTCTATTAGGTATAATTTTTCAATATATACTAAAGCAACTTAAAATAGAAGGTAATAAACTATTCTGCCTAAACCTATATGTAGCTCAACTGATATTCTTTTTATTCGCTTATTTTTATTTTTAAAAGGGTAAAGCTTCAATGCCAGACCATTTTCCTTCCGACTTATATGGTTGAAATCTAGAAAAAAGTTCTTCACTATACCATTTTATTCGTTTTGTATCTGTTACCGCTTTTTTATGCTCCGCACTACCATAAGCAAAACGCATTAAACTTTCTTTATCGCGCCAGACACTAAATGTAGCCATTTGCAAAAACGGTACCTCGCCAATACCTTTAGTGTAAATTAATCCTTTATTATTGGATAATGGTTTTTGAGAAGTTGGGACATACCTCCAAAACTTAATCAATAATCGTTTTTTAATAGTCGCTCTTGTAATGACAGCAACAAAAGGATTCTCATCTTTTAATGAATCACTCTTTTTAAATGGGTTTTTTCCTGACCACTCTCCATGAGATTTGATGTTTTTTAAATACAACGTAAAATACTCATTAGATTTGGCTTTATAACGTTTTATCAATTGAGAGTTTTTGAAGAACTTACTGGCAGCATCCTCATTGTCCCAAATTTGAATAAGCGCATAAACAGACCAGTCTGGCAAAGGATTAAAACCATCTTTTCCGCTACCCATCAGTTTGTATAAGGTAAGCCCTTTAATATTAGCTAATTTAGCATGGGCAAACTGCATCATTCCGAAAGCCCAAACTTTTTTTGAAAACGATTTATATCTAAAAAATGTTATTGTAGTTATTTGAGACATTTCTTTTTATGAAACTTCTTAATAATGAAGGTTCATTCAAAGATATTATTTTTGAATAAAAAAATTAGAAAAGCCTTATTATATCTTACATATCTAATAAACCTTCTATCAGTTTTCTAACATTATCACTATTCCAATTAATAGCACCAGATTCGTCTACTATAATCTCTCCTGTTTTATTAATTATAAATGTTCTGGGAATAGAACGTGTAATTAATTCTTCTGGCATATTGTTAAGAGGATGATAAACTTCGAAATCAAATTTATTTTTAGATTTAAACTTTCTTGTAATATCAAAATCCTCATTAGTTATAAATAAAAATACAACTTTATCTTTGTAGTCATTATATAATAATTGAAGACTAGGCATTTCCGCTATACATGGAGGACACCATGTTGCCCAGAAATTAATTAATACTACTTTATCGTTAGTTTCACTAAAATCTAAACTTCTATTTAAATCAGATTTTAATTGCCAACCATTATAAGTCACAGAAGATCTATCTTCTTTATTAATTATTGTAGACTGTCTAATATAAGTTAAACCTTTATGTAATGTAACTTGAATCGGCTTCCTTGTTTGGGGTATAATTAAAACTATGATAATTAATAAAAAGAAAATATTACGCTTATTGAGTTTAGCTTTCATTTATTTAAATTAAGAGAAAGTATTATAAATCCGTATATGCTTTCTATTAAAATCTATAATAGACGATTCTTTTAATTCATTCATCAAAATATTTAGAGTAGGTCTAGATATTCCAATTAATGAGGCAATATCCTTTTGTGTGTATGGGTGATTTATTATATGATCTCCTGTTTGATCACAATCATAACCATAATCATTACATAATTCTTGTAAAAACTCTTGTAACCTTGTCTTAGAATCTTTAAAGAGTAGCAACTGTAGTCTCCTTTCGAGTTTTTTAAATTTAAAACCAATAAATTTATAAATTCTTAGACTAAAAGTTTTATTGTCGCGCATTAAATCGTGCATTGTCGTTACACCTACGGGACAAATAGATGTGCTATTATCTAAAGATTGAGCAAACTCATCTCGTCGTTCTTCACCTAATATAGCTTTTTCACCGAAAAGCTCACCTTTATTTAAAATAGCTTTTACAACTTCAGTTCCATCTTCATTATAATATCCAATCTTAACTTTTCCATTTTCTATAAGAAATACCTTATTGGCCGCATCCTCTTCAAAATAGATATAGTCACTTTTTTTATATGAATCAAAGGAATGACAGGCTTTATATTTCTTAAATTTATGAGGACACAATAAGTTGAACAAATTGACGTCTTCAAAAACCCAGATGGAATTCATAGCTTATAAATTATATTGAGATAATCTAAAAGTCGTAAACTGTTAATAAACCTTTCATTTTAAAACAAAAAAAACTCCTAGTATTAAAAACTAAGAGTTTTACTTTAATTTTAAACTTCTAATTAAGCGTTTTGCTTTTTTATTAAATTAAGGGCAGAACCTTCATTATACCAGTCTATCTGTGCATCATTATAGGTGTGATTTAAAGCTATTACATCCTTACTACCATTTGAATGAACCACCTCTAACATTAACTGTTTATCTGGCGCAAATTCATTTAAATCTAAAAAGTTAAATGTATCATCTTCTTCAATTAAATCATAATCAGCTTCATTGGCAAAAGTTAAACCTAACATACCTTGCTTCTTAAGATTTGTTTCGTGGATACGTGCAAAAGATTTCACAATTACAGCTGCAACACCTAATTGTCTTGGTTGCATGGCTGCATGTTCTCTTGAAGAACCTTCACCATAATTGTGATCACCAACAACTATAGATTTTATTCCTGCAGCTTTATAAGCTCTAGCTGTATCTGGCACTCCGCCAAATTCTCCTGTCAATTGGTTCTTAACAAAGTTTGTTTTTTTACCAAAAGCATTTACTGCGCCAATTAACGTATTGTTTGCAATATTATCTAGGTGTCCTCTAAATCGTAACCAAGGACCAGCCATAGAAATATGATCTGTAGTACATTTTCCAAACGCTTTTATTAAAAGTTTAGCACCATTAATAGTACCTCCAAGCGGCGTAAATGGTTCTAGTAATTGTAAACGCTCTGAAGTAGGACTTACAGAAACTACAACATCGCTGCCATCAGCAACAGGCTCTAAATAACCGTTATCTTTTACGTCAAATCCTTTTGGTGGCAATTCCCATCCTGTTGGTTCTTCGAACATTACTTCTTCACCATTTTCGTTTATTAATTTATCTTTTAATGGATTAAAATCTAAACGGCCGGCAACTGCAATAGCTGCGGTTAATTCTGGTGATGCTACGAATGCATGTGTATTTGGATTTCCATCTGCACGTTTAGCAAAATTTCTATTAAAAGAATGTACAATACTATTTTTTGGCGCATTTTTAGGGTCACTATATCTCGCCCATTGTCCAATACATGGTCCACAAGCATTTGTAAATATTTTAGCATCTAGCTTTTCAAAAATACCTAAAATTCCGTCGCGCTCAGCCGTATAACGAACTTGCTCAGAACCGGGATTTATACCTAACTCTGCTTTCATTTTTAAACCTTTGTCTAAAGCTTGTTGCGCAATGGATGAAGCTCTTGATAAATCTTCATAAGATGAATTTGTACAAGAACCAATTAATCCCCATTCTACTTGGATTGGCCAATCATTTGCTTTAGCCTTCTCTGTCATATCTGTACCAACTGAGGTTGATAAATCTGGTGTGAAAGGACCATTTAAAAGTGGACCTAATTCAGACAAATTAATATCTATAACCTGATCAAAATATTGCTCTGGATTAGCATATACTTCGTCATCAGCTGTTAAATATGGTCTTATTTTGTTTGCTGCATCTGCAACATCTGCTCTTTCTGTCGCTCTTAAATAACGCTCCATTGAATCGTCATATCCAAAAGTTGAAGTTGTAGCTCCAATCTCAGCACCCATGTTACAAATAGTTCCTTTTCCGGTACAAGACATTGATGTTGCTCCAGGGCCAAAATATTCTACAATAGCTCCTGTACCTCCTTTAGCTGTTAGTATTTCTGCAACTTTTAATATTACATCTTTTGGCGCAGTCCAACCAGAAAGTTTTCCTGTTAACCTTACTCCTATCAGTTTAGGGAATTTCAATTCCCAAGCCATTCCTGCCATTACATCTACTGCATCAGCACCACCAACACCAATTGCAACCATTCCTAATCCACCAGCATTCACAGTATGAGAATCGGTACCAATCATCATTCCCCCAGGGAACGCGTAATTTTCTAAAACAACCTGATGTATAATACCTGCTCCTGGTTTCCAAAACCCAATCCCATATTTATTAGAAACTGATTCTAAAAAATTAAAAACCTCGCTACTTGTACTATTCGCATTTTTTAAATCTGTTGCAGCACCATCTTTAGCTTGAATTAAGTGATCACAATGCACTGTAGTAGGAACGGCAACCTTAGGTTTACCAGCTTGCATAAATTGCAATAATGCCATCTGAGCCGTTGCATCTTGACAAGCTACACGGTCTGGTGCAAAATCTACATAGTCTTTTCCTCTAGAAAAAGCCTCAGTAGGTTTTCCATCCCATAAATGAGAGTATAATATTTTCTCCGAGAGTGTTAATGGTTTTCCAACAATTTCTCTAGCAGCATCTACACGCTCTGTCATGTTAGAATATACCTTTTTAATCATGTCAATATCAAATGCCATATAGTATATTTAAAGGTTGATAATTTTACGTTTAGTAAAACAAAAATACGAATTTTATAGGGTATATAAAACTAAAATAGAAATGTTAAAACATCTATGTAGTTGTCAATGTATTATGACTAAAATTTAAGATAATTAAAAAATTAATTGATAGATTACAGTATCTTCAATAAATTAACATTAATCCATTATTTAAAATAATTCTTAATTTCTATCCTGTCTCTTAAGTTCGTTATAGGTTTCTCATAAAATCTAAATAATAGATAAGATAATAGTATAGTGAGACCTATATATAAGGTTAATAGGATTAAATTAGAATTCGCAAATGGACCTGACACTTTAAGCTGTTGAATAAATTTCACTACTAGTGAGAAATGCGTTAAATAAATTGCATAAGATATGATACTAATAAACGTAACCGGTTTTGAAATTAAATATGAAACTGACTTTACATTAGATAGATAAGGTAATAAACAAGCTATCGCTATAGAATTTATGGCTACGTAAAAAATATTCCAAAATAATGGGCTTATCTCAATAAATAGACTTAACTGTGGAATAAATATATTTAATCCTACAATACTAAAAACACCTATAACCAAACCGTAAAACTTACAATTCATCCAAAACTTAGGGTATTGCACTGATATATATGCCGCCAGAACACCATAATAAATAGCATCTACTCGATATATAACGACAGCTTTTAAACTTCGGTTCCAAATAGTCATATTCGAAACTTCATTAAATGAATTATAGAATAACCTGGCTAGTGTAAAACCAACAATAATAAACACAGTAACTCCTAAAAATAACTTTGACTTGGCTGTATTTCTATTTAATATAAAGGTGAGATACAATACTAATGGCCCTAATATATAAGCGAACTCCTCTATACTTAAACTCCAAGATTCACCAAAAAAGGAAGACATTGGCCAGGCTAAATTCTGAAAAAATACAAAATACTGCCATAAATCATTTGGTAATTTAGTACCGAGACAAATAGCAATTAAAATATTAACAAGAAGAATAAGGTAGTAATTTGGTAATGTTCTAAACCAGCGACGCACTAAAAAATGACCAAAATCTTTTATTTTAAAATCGACACTTATATAAATTCTAAACAATATTTTACCAATAAGAAAACCGCTGAGTACAAAGAAAATTTCTACACCTAGATATCCAGACAAGGCTACCAATTCATTTATACGAGGATTTGTAATTGGTATCACCCAAATACTATGAGAAATTAAAACCAAAATGATTGCGACAGCTCGCATGAGGTCTAAACCAAAAATTCTATTGCTTTTATTAATGCTCATTGATGAGATATCAATGGTAAAAAGTAAAGGTTTCTGAAGTTATATCCTAAAATAAGCTTTCAATAATTTTTTCATCAGTAAGACTTTCCGCCTCTGCTTTATAGTTCTTAATGATTCTGTGTCTTAAAATTCCGGTGGCAACAGCTTGAATATTCTCAATGTCTGGAGAAAATTTACCATGAGTTGCTGCATGTGTTTTTGCTGCTAAAATAAGATTTTGAGAAGCTCTAGGTCCTGCTCCCCAATCTACAAATTCTTTAACAAGAGCTGCAGCAGATTCAGACTTTGGCCTGGTTTTACCAACTAAAGACACAGCATATTCAATAACATTATCTGCTACTGGTATACGACGTATTACATTCTGAAAATCTATAATCTCCTGAGCAGTAAAAAGAGAATTTACTGATAGTTGTACATCTGTTGTAGTGGCTTTAACAACATCCACCTCTTCTCGAAAAGATGGATAATCTAAATTAATTGCAAACATAAAACGATCTAACTGTGCTTCAGGCAATGGGTATGTTCCTTCTTGCTCAATTGGATTTTGCGTCGCTAGAACGAAATAAGGTAAATCTAATTTGTATTGATGACCAGCTACAGTAACAGAGCGCTCTTGCATAGCCTCTAGCAGTGCCGCTTGAGTCTTAGGTGGAGTTCTATTAATCTCATCAGCTAAAATAATATTAGCAAATATTGGGCCTTTAATAAACTTAAACTGACGATTTTCGTCTAATATCTCACTACCAAGAATATCGCTAGGCATTAAATCTGGTGTAAACTGAATCCTTTTAAAATCTAAACCAAGAGCTTGAGCAATTGTATTAACCATTAAGGTTTTTGCTAAACCAGGAACACCTATTAACAAGGAATGACCACCCGAAAAAATTGATATTAATATTTGGTCAACAACCGTTTCCTGACCAATAATAACTTTCCCTATTTCTTCTTTAAGAGACTTATATTTCTTTACGAAATTTTCAATAATTACAACGTCAGACATACTCTATTTTACTTTTAACCAATCACTTTGATAATCGCAATCTCTATATGTGCCATTAATCTTTATGTACGTCTCTGAAATGGCTTCTTTCTGCCATTTCTCTATAGCTTTAATTTGTTTGTCTTGAAGTGCTAGATCCTTAATCTTTAAGTAATCTCTAGAATAATCGGCTTTATGATCATTAATCCTATCGGTAACAGTCATAATTTTAAACTTCAACCTATTAATTCTGTCTTCATCTTGAATAACTTCACTAATAGCATCATCTTTTAAATCTTGAATTTGTGTGTACATCTCAGTATCCATCCTTGCTAATTCAAAGTTAAAATCTTGAGTTGTTGGGTTTGTTAATTTACCGCCTTCATATTTCGTCTCTTTTTCATCACTAAATTCTCTGGCTGCCTCTGCAAAAGTTAAAGTACCATCTATAATTTTAGCTCTTACTTCGTCAATTTCGTCTTTCGCCTTTTGTATGGCGTCTTGTGTTAGCTCTGGCTTCAATAAGATATGTCTTACATCATATTCTTGCCCTCTAATTTTTTCTAAATAAATGATATGATATCCAAAATCTGTTTCAAAAGGTTCTGATATTTCACCTTCTTGCAGGTTAAATGCTATATCCCTAAACTCTTTTACCATTCTAGGGTTTTTCCTATTCATCGTCGGCAATTTACCACCATTACTTTTAGACCCTGGATCTTCAGAATAGAATAAAGCTTTTGTAGTAAAACTTGCACCATTCTCTTCTATATCTTTTTTAAATGCACTTAACTTATCGATAACTGCTTGTTTAGATGCCTCTGTAACTTCAGGTATTACAACAATCTGAGCAACTTTTAATTCGGTACCAAAAGTTGGTCTTTCATCTTCTGGAATGTCGTTGAAAAATGTTCTAACTTCTTCTGGTGTAACTTCGATCTCTTCAGTTACCTTTTTTTGCATCTCTCTTGCCAAGTAACCGTTTTTATTTATTTCATACATCTCATCTCTAAGCGCTTGTTCAGAATCTTTTTTATAGAATTTTAACAAACCATCCATATCGCCTTTTGTCTGAGCCAAAATACCTTGAATTTGCTGCTCAACGAGTGATTGAATATAAAGTTCATTAACGATTACACTATCTTGTATAGCTTGGTGCGCATATAGTTTTCTTTCTAAGAGGCTACCAAAAAGTTCGCAACGCGATACATCTTTTAGGTCGGCACCTTGCGCTTCTAGTTGAGCTATTTCGCGATCTAAATCTGATTCTAAAATAATAAAATCACCAACAACAGCTCCAACGCCATCTGCTTTAATTCTAGTCGTATTAACCGTGCTATCTTTAGATTTTATTGAAGGGGCTTCTTCGTCTGGTATAATTTCTTGCGCATGTAAGGCACTAGCTAAAAATAAACAGCAAAACGTTGCAGCTTTAATTATAGATCTGAAATTTATTGTTTTTAATGGCATCTTTTGTAATATCGTTTTCTAGTTGTTTAATAAGTTCTAATTTCCTCTTATTAATAACTATTTGTTTTATTGACTTGCTGACGTAATTTATAGGTGCATAATCATTCTGTAAACGTACATCATTAACTTGCATCAAATATAGGTTTAATGAATCTTTGAGTTGTAAGAAATTAGTTTTTTTTAACAGTTGATTTTTATTATCAGAGGTAATAACAGGAATCTTCTCTACGAGCTTGTTGTATTTAATCCATAATGAATCATTTAAGGAGTAAGACTTAAACTGCACCGAAATTGAATCTAAATATCTTTTGTCTTTAAGCTTAAAACGCTTAAACCTATTCTTAATCGTATCTAAGTCTATAGGGTTAAGTGGTAAAGTTACGTATCTAAACTGCAACAAATCGTCATTAAGTTTAAAAGACTCTTTATTCGCTTCATAAAAGATTTTAGCTTCATTAGGATGTACAAGAGTGTCTATATTTTTATTTACTAACGCTTCTAAATAAGCCTTACTATATAAGTCATTCTTATACTGTGTAACTAATCTAGAAAACTCGTCTTGCTTATCTTGCGAGATATTGAGTAACGCACCATCCATTAGTAATAGTTGTCTTGCCCAACGATTAATATAATTATTAACCAAAACAACACTATCCGCCTTTGTTGCACCATTTGGAACAATATCAATTATATCTTCCGCATAAAGAAAAGACTCATTAACACGTGCTATTGGCTCTCGATCATCTGCAGTTTTAAAGAAATCGCAACTGACAATGATTAAAGCAAACGATAATATGAGGAGGGATTTTTTCAAAAAAAATATTATTGCTTATTAATTTTTTTCTTTATCGCTTTTAAGGCGCTTTCATTAATTACAACTTTAAATCGTGCCTTGAGTTCATTCATCCAGTTCGATTCAATTTCTGCCTGGTAGTCATTTATAACATTTCCTTTAGCCTCATCTAATGTTTTTAAACCCGCTGGCAAAATGTCTATAATATTAATAACATGAAAAGCTTCATTATGCTGGTAAATTTTTGACAGTCCCTTTTTAACCTCAAAATTTACCGGTAATTTACTGTCGTTTACGTTAAAGAGACCTTTAGTGAAAATTACATTTTGCTTCTTTTCTTGGTTTAACTCTGACTTTATGAGTTCTTCGGATTTACCTTTCTTCATCATTTTCAAAATCCTTTTTGCATTTCCATTGTCACCAGAAGACGCAATAGTTACATTTACTCTATCACCCCAAACATATTTAGACTTATTGGTTTCGTAATACTTTTTTAAACCTATTGTATCTGTTGATGCTTTGTTCCAAACCTCTTTCTCCATTAAATCAAATAACAATAGTCCGTCTCTATACTCCTTAATTATATTTGCAAAATCTTCGTTCTCAAGTTCTAAATTATCCTCTCGATACTGTAATATAGATTTTTCAAAAAAACGTTTATATTCTTTAGCTATAACATTAGCAAATGAGGCAGGTTTATTGGCATATATGCGCTGAGCTGACATTAAATGACGACCAAATTCTATATAAGTAAAAGCTCTATTATTTATAGTAAAGACATTCTTTTCCTTTTCTAGATCTTCTGGCAATTTCCATGAACGAGCAAAAAATTCTTTAGAAAGTATCGATTCGAAATAGGCTTTGGCTTTTGGGTTATAAGAAATTTGATAACGCTTTTCAAGCTCCTTAACCATTGCCGCATTTATTAATTTAGACCTAGTATCTCTCTTTACCTTTGCTTCTAAAGAAGGCTTTAATTCTTCAAAAGACTGCATCGGTTGATAATCTATACGTTTCACAATATGCCATCCATATTCTGTTTTAAATGGCTGACTTGTTTCGCCATTTTCATTTAATGCAAAGGCTTCATCTTCAAACACAGTTGAACTTAATTGACCACTTTTAAATGGCGATAACTTACCACCATTCTTTGCAGAACTTTTATCATCCGAGAATTGTTTAGCCAAAGACTCAAAACTTTCTCCTTGTTGCAATTTTTTATATAGACTCTTTATGCGCTCTTCTGCATCTAAAAGAGAATCGTTCTGTGACAGCGCTATCATTATATGCGCAGCCGTTACAGTACCTCTAGATTCTCGTCTATCATTAATTTTTACAACATGATAACCGAACTGTGTTCTAAATGGCATCGACATCTTACCTTTTGGCGTATTGTAAGCAGCGGTCTCAAAATCATAGACCATTTTAAATGCTGAAAAATAACCTAAGTCTTCTAAAAATATTGAACTCCCGTTATGCACATCTTCTTTAACAACATCATACCCTTCTTTTAAAACACGACTTCTAAGTTCTAAAACTTCATTATATGCATTAATAGTATCGTTTGCATTTTCATCTAAACGCACTAAAATATGAGACGCATTTATATCCAAATTACTTCTTTCATATGCTTCTTTTACCAAAGCATCAGTCACCTTATTCTCAGACAAGTAATTCTTAGTTAGTTGTTTCTTGTATCTTAAAAATTCACGTTGATATTTCGCATCCTCGTTAAGTTTTAAACGTCTTGCCTCTTTGAGTTTAAGCTGGTATTCTGTAAATAATTTTAAATAACCATCAACGTCTTTTTGACTTTCATCCTTAACTAAATCTAAATTTTTGTTATAAACTCTTAAAAATTCTGAAGTCTTTATTTCTTCGCCTGCAACATTCAAAAGAACGGCATCTTTATTTTGAGAAATAGCACTATTTAATAGAAATAGAGCCACTAAAAAATATCTATATTTTACATTCATAGTGTATTATTCTTTTTAAGAAATACTTAATTTTTATTTAAAATTGATGCTGAGCAAAAATAACACAAATACACTATTTAGCAAGTAGAATCATTTTCATTTGGAAAAACATTAACTATACAACATAACAGTTTTCATAATTAAATTATTGTTTCATTAATTTGAACATAATAAATCCTCATATCATCGAAAAAATTAAACCATAAAAACATGTTTATATATCTTTATTTAAAATCCCTCGAAATGAAGTTCTGCACTAAAATTACTATTAAGAAACCTTTAGAAGATGTTATAAAAAAACTGGACTCAGTTGACAATATGAAGCACTGGCATGAAGGGCTTATTAGAAGCGAACATATTTCTGGTACTCCTGGTGAATTTGGTTCTAAAATGCGTTTAATTTATGATTTTGGAGACAAACAACTAGAGCTTAATGAAACAATTACTAAGCGTAATTTACCTTATGAGTTCCATGCCACCTACAATACAAAAGGCATGTATAATATACAAGAAAATTACTTTAGGAGCACTAAAGACGGATTAACAGAATGGGTTGCGGAAAGTGAATTTTTACCAACCAATTTTTTTATGCAATTGATGACTATGGCAATGCCAAGTACTTTTAAAAAGCAGTCTAAAAAATATATGGAGAATTTTAAAAATTTCGTTGAAAAAGGGGTTTCAGTATCTAATGCGTAAACTTAAACTAATTTGGGATTTTAGAGGGCCAGTTAGTCTAAAAACTGCAGAACACCATTTGGTTCATCTTAAAGAATACATCTCAATAAATAATCTCGATATTACAATTACTGGGACAGAAACCTTGAGTGAAATGCACAGTTTAGCTTATCTAGTAGTTAACGAATCTGAGATGAAAATAATTAGAGATACTTTAAAACCTCATCGCGGACAAATATATGTACAAGACTAAAATAAACGTCTAAATAAAGCTTGAATAAATCGTTTTGGAGGCACTGACAAAATAATCTTTAGATCTTCAATTAAATTAGATTCTTCATCTAAAAATTTAAAAATAGTTGTTACGTTACCTTTGCTAAACATTGAAGCAAATAATGCTGAACCCTCTTGATTACTTTTAGCTAATACATCTAAAAATAATAAATCATAAAACCAAAATTTAGATTTTTTATGAAATTTAGTTAGGTCATTTTCTGTATTAAGAAATTGAACTAATTCTTTTGTTTTTTTTGTAGTATTCCTAAATGTATATCCTGTACTTGCTTTTGTCCAACCACCAGCTGTTCCAATATTTAAAATATGATTTGAATTCAACTCTGAAAATTTAAAAGATGTCATTGGTATAGCACCTCTTTCTTTCTCAATAATCTCATACTCAACAATACCTTTTTCTTTCAAATAATCTGTAATGGCCTTTTCATACTCTTTAGCCTCTAAAAAATCTTTTGAGAACAAAGTATACTCAAATAAAGCAGTGCTTTTATTAATGGGAAGTACATACATAAAACGCGTATTACCATTTTGCGCAACAGTAAAGTCCATAAATGTTGCTATAGAATCATTAAAACTATAGTCTTTTGTTTTTACAAACCAACCAACAAAATGCTGTTGCAAAGTCGGATATTTTTTTTGAGACTCATACACGGATGGCTTTAATAAACTATTAAAAACTTTAAATCCAAAATAATTTCCTTTTTTGGTTATGACCTGCACACCTTCTTTTAACTCCGTGTAATTATCCACTTCATCTTGCAAGAAACTAATATTAGATTTTGTATTAATCGATTTCCAAAGTGAACTATAAAATTGCTCACTTCTAATCATTTTATATGTATAAGGTGTGATTTCTATTTCTTCTGAATAGTTTTTACTTCCAAAGAAAATTTTTGACCATCTCTTGACTAATAATTCCTCCCATTCATCTTCGCCCTTCTCCCAATAACACCATGTTCTATCGTTACCTTTATCTCTAACTTTATCAATGATTAAAATCTTCTTATTATCAAAAAAGGTCGATTTTGACATACGATAAGCGAGCATTAAACCTGATGCTCCGGCTCCCAAAATGATATAGTCAAATTTGTTCATTACATTGTTGTAAATGTTATTACGAAGATACGCTTTATAAGACTATACCTAAGAATCTAGAACAAAATTTATGTTGCAATAAGCATGTTTAAAACAATACCTAAGATGTGAAAAGAGAAGAGACATATTATAAGTAGCCCTTTACGGAAAACTACAGTGTTTAAAAACAGCATCTAAAAGTGTTATTTTTAAATATTGCTTAAAGCATTCGTTAATAGGTTTTTATCTAAGTTTCTTTTTAGATTTATATTATCTAGAATAGTTAGGAGCCTCTTTTGTTATAGTAACATCGTGCGGATGACTCTCATTAATTCCACTTGCTGTAATCTTAACAAAACGGCCATTTTCTTTAAGCGTTTCAATATCTTTTGCACCACAATATCCCATTCCTGCTCTAAGACCACCTACAAACTGATGAATACTTTCAAATAACTCACCTTTATAAGGTACACGACCTACTATACCTTCTGGTACTAATTTTTTAATATCATCTTCCACATCCTGAAAGTATCTGTCTTTACTTCCTTGCTTCATTGCTTCTACAGACCCCATTCCGCGGTAAGACTTAAACTTTCTTCCTTCATATATAATGGTTTCCCCAGGGCTTTCTTTTGTTCCTGCTAACAAGGAACCTAACATCACAGTATCTGCACCAGCAGCTATAGCTTTAGGAATATCTCCTGTATAACGAATACCTCCATCCGCAATTACAGGAACTCCAGTACCTTTTATTGCTGCTGCTACTTCTAACACCGCCGAAAATTGCGGAAAACCTACACCCGCGACAACTCTTGTGGTACAAATAGATCCTGGACCAATGCCTACTTTTACTGCATCTGCACCAGCCTCAACTAAATATTTAGCCGCTTCGCCTGTTGCTATATTGCCAACAATAACTTCTAATTTTGGAAATTGCTGTTTTATAGATTTTAAAATTGTAACTACACCTACAGTATGGCCATGAGCAGTATCTATAACCACAGCATCAACACCTGCTTTAACTAAAGCTTCTGCCCTATCTACAGCATCTCCTGTAACACCGATGGCTGCAGCAACTCGTAATCTTCCATAATTATCTTTATTTGCATTAGGCTTCTGAGTTACTTTAGTGATATCTCTAAATGTAATTAAGCCTGCTAGCTTATAACCATCATCTACAATGAGCAACTTTTCAATTTTATTTTGTTGCAATATCTTTTCTGCATCTTTAAGAGAGGTACCAACAGCGGCAGTTACTAGGTTTTCTCCTGTCATTACCTCAATTATTGGTCTATCGTTTTGATGCTCAAAACGTAAATCTCTATTAGTTACAATACCTTTTAATATACCAGCTTCATTTACGATAGGTATACCGCCAATACTATGTTCTCTCATCGCATTTTTGGCATCAGATACAATTGCATCCATTGGTAAAGTAACAGGATCTATAATCATACCACTCTCAGCACGTTTTACACGTCTTACTTTTTGGGCTTGTGCTTCAATAGACATGTTTTTATGTAAAACTCCTATACCTCCTTCTTGAGCCATAGCGATTGCCATTCTACTTTCTGTAACAGTGTCCATAGCAGCTGACACAACTGGTACATTAATGGTAATATTTCTAGTAAGTTTTGTTTGAATATTGACTTCTCGAGGAAGAACTTCAGAAAACGCTGGAACTAATAATACATCATCGTAAGTAAGTCCTTCTCCTAAAATTTTGCTTTCGTGTGCTTTCATGGCAATTAAGATATAATTGCGTGTAAAGATACTCCTTTTTGCAGACCTAAGGGATTCAATTTTAAAAATAATTGTTGTCCACAGTTTAAATCATATTTCTAAATAATTGTCCTTCAAAATATTGAAAATTTTATTTTTATTTATTCTAAATAAACTTTGCGGAACTAAAATTTGGTTTTAAATTTGCACAATAAAAAAATCACTATTTTTAATAAGTCTAAATAAATGAATTGCAAATTAGCCCTATCAGCATTAGCGTTAGTCAGTGTATGTAACCTACATTCTCAATCTAACAAACAAAAAAAACCACAAGACTCGATACAAAAATTAGATGAAGTACTCATCGACGCCAATGCAATCTTTGGTAATAAATATGTTGCAAAAAACAGAACAGGATCTGCATATTATATATCTCCGAAAGAATTAAAAAAATTTAGCTACACTGATATTAATCGGGTGCTACGTGCTATACCAGGCGTTACTTTTTATGAAGAAGATGGTTTTGGTCTGAGACCAAATATTAGTTTACGAGGTACATCTCCAGAACGTAGTGCCAAAATTTCATTAATGGAGGATGGCGTACTTATAGCTCCTGCACCATATAGCGCACCATCTGCATATTACTTCCCTTCTGTTGCAAGAATGGAAGCTGTAGAAATTTTAAAAGGTAGTAGCCAAGTACAATACGGACCTTTTACGACAGGCGGAGCAATCAATATGGTTTCTACTCAAATACCAGATAATTTTAATGGCCAAGTACGCGCAAGTCTAGGAAGTTTTAATACCAGTACACTACATGCTAGAGTTGGTGATAGCAGACCAACTTTAGGTTACATGGTAGAATATCTTAACTACAACTCCGATGGGTTTAAAAATCTTCCAGATAATAGTAATACAGGTTTCGATATAAACGAAGTTGTAGCGAAATTTAGAGTTAACTCAAAAGCAGAAGCTAAGGTAAAACAGGCCTTCGAAGTAAAATTTCAGTACTCTGATGAAGTGTCTAATGAAACTTATATAGGACTAACTGAATCCGATTTTGAGAATTCTCCTTTTGACCGTTACGCATCATCACAAGAAGATCAAATGAATGCAGAACATTTACAATTAATGCTAACTCATACTTTACAGTTTAGTAAAAACTTTAGGATAACCACAAATGGTTATTATAATAAATTCACTAGAAATTGGTACAAATTAGATGATGTGATTTTTAATGGAGACAAACAAAGTATTGCTAATGTAATAGCTAACCCAGAAACATTCTCTAATCACCTAAGCCTATTGCGAGGTGATACAAATTCTAATGCAGACGAACTTTTAGTAAAAGCTAATAATAGAAGCTATATTTCTAAAGGTCTTCAAACTAAGTTTGATTACCACTGGTATGGCGAAAATACTTTTCATGACTTAGAAATTGGATTACGATACCATTATGATGAAGAAGATAGATTTCAATGGGAGGATGGCTTTAACATTATAGATGGTAATATGAATTTAACATCTTTAGGAGCAAAAGGAGAGCAAGGTAATAGAATTAGCAGTGCAATAGCCTTTGCTAGCTTTATAATGTACAAATTTAAATATGAGAATTTAACCTTAACACCAGGTTTACGTTATGAAAATATAACACTTAAACGCGATAACTATGGTAGTGCTGATCCAACCAGAATTGGAATTGACCTTTCATCTCGCGAGAATAAAGTAGATATTTTTATTCCCGGAATTGGTTTTAATTATGCCTTTACTAGTGACATATCAATGTTTGGAGGCGTGCACAAAGGATTCTCACCACCAAGCAATCAAGAAGGTCAAAAGGCAGAAGAAAGCATCAATTACGAATTAGGATCTCGATTTGTATTAGGTAAAATTAGAGGAGAATTAGTAGGTTTCTATAATGACTATAGTAACTTACTCGGAAGCGACTTAGCAGCTACAGGAGGCACTGGCTCATTAGAACAATTTAATGCTGGAGAAGTTGCAGTAAATGGTGTTGAATTATTATTAAACTACGATTTACTCAATAAAAATAGCGAATATAATTTACCAATAACTTTTGGTTATACCCTTACAAATACAGAATTTCTCAACAGCTTTGGCAGTGATGATGGACTTTGGGGAGAAGTTACTAAAGGAGACCAATTACCATATATACCAAAACATCAATTTAATGTAATGCTATCGTTAGAACATACTAAATACGAATTAAACTTAAGTGGTCGTTTTAATGGTGAATTTAGAACACAGGCTGGCTCAGGTGATATTCCAAATGATGAATTAGTTGCATCCAACTTTATTATAGATTTTTCTGCTAAATATCATTTTTCAAAGTCTTTAACTGCGACAGGAAATATTATTAATATGCTGAACGAAACTTACGCCGTATCGAGAGTACCAGCTGGTCTGAGACCTGGTCATCCGTTTGGGGCTAATTTAGGTTTAGAATTTAGGTTCTAACATTTTTAATTGACTGATTTAAAGAAGGTGTTGCTAAAAGTTAGCAGCACTTTTTTGTTAATGATACTTTGCAAATATCCTAGTCGCCTCATTATAAGAACTCTCAAAAGACATAGCGTTAAGGGAATTCGCTTTTTTCTGAGTAAAATAGGAAAGCATTTTTTCTGTTGGCATATTACCCGTAAGCTCGTCTTTTGCCATTGGACAACCACCAAATCCTTGTATAGCACCATCAAAACGCCTACAACCTGCGTTATAAGCCGCATCTATTTTCTCGAACCAACTTGTTGGTGTGGTATGCAAATGCGCACCAAATTCTATATTAGAATAGGAAGGAATTAAATTTGAAAATAAATAATCTATATTCTCAGCATCAGAACTTCCAATGGTGTCGCTAAGTGATAGAATTTTTACTCCCATATTAGATAAACGTTCTGTCCACTCACCTACAATATCAACATTCCATGGATCACCATATGGGTTTCCAAAGCCCATAGAAATATAAACTACAACTTCTTTACTATTCTGGTCTGCGATTTCTAAAATCTCAGAAAGTGTTATGACAGATTGCGCTATTGTTTTATGCGTATTTCGCATTTGAAAATTTTCGGAAATAGAGAACGGAAAACCTAAATAGTTAATTTCCGTATGCTTAGATGCGTCGCTGGCACCTCTAGTATTAGCAATAATCGCAAGAAGTTTACTCGTCGTTTTAGTTAAATCTAATTGTGCTAAAACCTCAGCCGTATCAGCCATTTGAGGAATTGCTTTTGGAGAGACAAAACTTCCAAAATCTATAGTATCAAAACCAACTCTTAACAAAGACTGAATGTATTGAACCTTCTTCTCAGTAGGTATAAAATCTTTAATACCTTGCATAGCATCTCTTGGACATTCTATGAGTTTTACAGCTTTGTTCATTGCCATCAAATATAAGGTATTTCAAATATTACAATAGTATGAAAATAGCAATTCCTATAAACACTACAATTTGAAGCCATTTTAAAACTACACCGGAGTTTTTATAATCTAATGTATACGCTTTTATCTGACCTGCAAGCATAGCTATTATTGAAAAAATAATAAAAGACACTAACATAAATACACCTCCTAAAATATAAAATTGATAGACTGTGCTTATTGTATCACTAAACAAAAACCCAGGGAAAAATGCCAAAAAGAAGATAGTTACTTTTGGGTTAAGAACATTCATAAAAAAACCTTGAACAAATAAGCCTCTTAAACTCTTTTTTGGTGTAGCTTCTTTATCTAAATTTAATTCAGTATCAGATTTATAAACTTTATATGCCAAGTATAGCAAGTAAAGTGCTCCTAAAACTTTAATGCCAAAAAATAAATCTTCATTTGCTTTTATAATTGCAGAAATACCAAAAGCCAATAAGGTGGTATGCACTACACAACCTGTTATTAAACCACACACTGTAGCCAAGCCATATGATTTTCCGTTAGAAATACTTTGTACCAACACATAGATATTATCTGGCCCTGGTGAAATAGCTAATATAGACGTTGCTAAAGCGAATGAAAAAAGAATCTCGTAATTCAAGCTTTAAAATTTATGCTAAAATAAGCTAAAACCAAAAATTGATGTAAGGAATAAAAATCTTAGTCGACATAAAGTTGATAAACCTTCAAGCAACTACTATGAAAAAAACTACTTTATCACTTCTTGTATTATTTGTATTTCTAGCTTCAAAAGGTATCATAGCTCAATCTACAGCTGCATACGATATAAGTTTCACTAGCACTTGGAACTCTTCCGATCATGGAACCTTACCAGGAAGTGCACATTGGTCTAATTTAGTAGGTGTCAACCATAATAATAATGTGACTTTTTTAGAATTGGGAGGGACGGCTACACAAGGAATTGAAAATGTTGCTGAAGCAGGTTCCAATTCCGTTTTTAACTCAGAAGTACAAACTGCAATTAATGCTGGTAATGCAGAACAATGGCTTAGTAAGTCCTTTTCGCCTTTTGCAGCAATAAGCACGGCAACTTTAAGCGATATCTCTATATCCGAAGAGTACCCACTTTTAACCCTTGTGTCTATGATTGCTCCAAGCCCAGACTGGATTATTGCTGTAAACGGTCTCAACCTATGGGATACGAATACCAGTTATTGGAAAGAAATAATTACCGTAGATTTATTTCCTTACGATGCAGGTACAGAAGATGGTTTTGGTTATTCTGGTAATAACTCTGCGACAAATCCAAGAGGGGTTATTTCTAATATATCAGGTGCTTCGGGCTATCCCTTTAACACTGAGAAAATTGGCACACTTACGATTACTTTAAAGAATACAACATTGAGCACGGCCACCTCTCGATTTGAAAATAAAATTAAGATGTTCCCAAACCCTAATAACTCTGACAGCGTAACAATATTTAATTCTAACGTTTTAAATGAAATTGCCGTATATGATGTTTTAGGAAAAAGGGTGAAACTAACTAAAACTTCTACCAATTCTGAAAACAAACAAATCCTTAATATTAAAGATCTTAATCAAGGTATTTATATTGTTCGATTAACAAATAAGAACGGTACGATTGGTAGCAAAAAATTAATTGTAAACTAGAAAAAACCTACAATTCAACTGCCTTTTAACGAATAAATCATAGTTGTTTTTATTAAAATTATTATTTTAGTAAAAAACCCTATCAAATGAATTTTTTAAAATTACCTAAAAGCCTTTCACTTCTATTCGTCTTACTAATTAGTATTAATTTTTCATTTTCTCAAACGGACGATTGTGGTTTTGAATACACTCAGGCGGAACAAGATTATTTTAACTCTGTAAAAGATCAAGTAAAAAAACTCGAAGAACAATTTTTACAGGAGCGACTAAATTCAAGAGCCCCAAGTATAACCACCGCTGTTCCTGTAAAAGCTCATATCATAAGACAAACTGACGGAACAGGAGGTTTAACTCCTTTAGAATTAGAAGATGCTATGAGTATTATGAATGGAGTTTATTTTAATGCGGGTTTAGAATTCTTCTTATGTGAAGGGATAAATTATATAGATGACGATACCTATTATAATTATGATACAAGTGAAGAAAGTGCGATGACAGCTGCTAATGGGGTTAATGGTGTTATTAATATATATTTTACAAATGCAGTATTTAGTGGTTCCAATGCGTTATGTGGATATGCATACTTCCCAGGAGGACCAGAAACCATTTTAATGGCAAATAATTGTACCACTAACGGAAGTACATTATCTCACGAAATGGGGCATTTTTTCGCCTTGCCACATACACATGGCAATAGTAATGTTCCAGGCTCTACAGAAGAATTAGTAAATGGTACAAACTGTGAAACAACTGGCGATTTTATTTGTGATACACCAGCAGATCCTCAATTAGGTGGAAGCAATGTTGACTTTTTATGTCAATATACAGGTAATGCAATCGATGCTAATAACGAACAGTATACACCCGACCCTGACAATTTTATGTCTTATTCACTAAAACAATGTAGGTCTGTATTTTCGCCGCAACAGTTGGCAAGAATAAATGCTATTTATCAAATCTCGAGAAATAATTTAGGGTGTCCAAGTTTTAATACAGATTTTACCGCAGATGAAACTAACAGCTGCTTAAACAACTTAACTGTTAATTTTACAGATAATAGTGTTGGTGCTACCTCATGGTCTTGGGATATAGATGCAAACGGTATAGAAGATTATTCTACACAGAACATAACACATACTTACGACGCGGCAGGTGACTATGATGTTGTTTTGACGATATCGAATGGTTCTGAGGAAATAAGTAAGGTAAAGACTGAATATATATCTGTTGGCGGTATTGAAACTATTACAACCACTATTACTATGAATCTAACATTAGATGATTGGCCTGCAGAAACGTCTTGGCAATTTTTAGATGAAAATGATGCTTTATTATATTCGGGTGGTCCTTACACAGAAGGTGTTGACGATTTTACGACTAAGACAGCAGTATTTGATATCGCAAACCCAGATAGTTGTTATAAGTTTATTTTAAGTGATAGCTATGGCGATGGTATTTGCTGTGCTTCAGGTATAGGTAATTATGAGTTGAGAGCTGATGATAATTCACTTTTAGCATCAGGCGGAGCCATTGGTTCTGGAGTTATAAATAATTTTTTCAGTGGGACTCTAAGTGTTAATTCATTCAAAAATGAAATTATTTCATTATTTCCTAATCCTTCTAATAATTTAGTGACTATAAAGTCCCCTTCTTTACCAGACACTTATACAATCTATAATACCTTAGGACAGGTTATAAAACAATCTATAATTAAATCTGATTCTGATTTAGTAATAAATGTAGAAAATTTCGATAATGGTATGTATTTTATTAAGTTGACGAAAGCAAGCTCAAGTCAAGTTATATCATTTGTTAAGAATTAAATATTATTAAGACATACAAATTAAAAAAGGTGAATTAATGCACCTTTTTTAATATAGCTTTATTAATTGATTTTATAAGCTTAGGTCCTTCGTAGATAAAGCCAGTATAGATCTGAACTAAGTCTGCGCCTGCCTCTAGCTTTTCTAAAGCATCTTCTGCTGAATGTATACCACCCACTCCAATAATAGGAAAGCCTTTATTACTCTTCTTTGACAAATAATTTATTACACGAGTAGATTTATTTTTTATAGGTTGTCCGCTTAAACCACCATTTCCGATTTCTTCTAAACGCTCATTAGAAGCTTTTAAATTAGCCCTATCCGTAGATGTGTTGCTAGCAATAACTCCTTCAAGATTTGTCTCAGCAATCAGCTCAATAATTTCATCCAGTTGATTATCATTTAGATCTGGTGCAATCTTAAGAAGTATAGGTTTTTGAGTTGAAAAATTTAAATTAGCCTTTTGCACGGCTCCTATTAATTCTAATAAATAATCTTTGTCATTTAGTTTAGCATGACTCCCAACGTTAGGACAACTTACATTTAATACAAAATAATCTACATAAGGATGCAGTGCGTTAAAACATTCTAAATAATCTTTTGTATAATTTTCTGGCCTCGTTTGTGTGTTCTTACCAATATTTCCGCCAATTACTACTTGTCCCTTGTTCCCTTTTAATTGCTCAATAGCCGCTTTAAGACCTTCATTATTGAAACCCATTCGATTAATAATACCTTGATCTCCTTTTAAGCGAAACAAACGTTGTTTAGGATTACCTTCTTGAGCTTCTGGAGTAACTGTACCAATCTCTATAAAGCCAAATCCAAAATTTGATAGTTCATTATATAAAACAGCATTTTTATCAAAACCAGCTGCAAGACCCACGGGATTCTTAAACTTTAATCCAAAAAATTCTCTTTCGAGGTGTTTGTCTTCAACAAGATATATCGTTTTAATAAGGCTTTTTGCTCCAGGAATTTTAGAAATAGCCTTTATAAGCGAAAATGTAAAATAGTGGACTTTCTCTGGATCGAAGCAGAACAGTATAGGTCTTATTATTGCTTTGTACATCTTTGGTTATTTTCATTGCAAAAATAAGCCAATTACTTTCATTTTAAAAGAAACAAAGACCAGACTTGTGCCTTAAGGGCATGTTGTCTATTTTTGATAATAAACCAATTTTATGATACCTAAACAACATATTATAGATCGCTTTATAAGCTATGTTACTATAGATACAGAATCTGACCCAAATTCTAATACAACACCAAGCACTGAAAAACAATGGGAATTAGCTCATAAGCTTACAAAAGAGCTTATATCTATTGGTATGAAAGATGTAACAATAGATCCGAATGCATACGTAATGGCTACACTACCAAGTAATATAGATTATGACGTTCCTACCATTGGCTTTATATCACATTTTGACACCTCTCCAGATTTTACTGGTAAAAATGTAAAGCCACGAGTAATTGAGCATTATGATGGAAAGGATATTGCGCTCAATGTCGACGAAAATATAATTTTATCCCCAAATTATTTCGAAGATTTATTATTGTATGTTGGCCAAACTTTAATTGTAACTGATGGCACTACCCTCTTAGGAGCAGACGATAAAGCGGGTATAACTGAAATAATTACTGCGATGGAATACCTAATCAATAATCCCAATATAAAACACGGTAAAATTAGAGTTGGTTTTACTCCCGATGAAGAAATTGGTCGTGGTGCACATAAATTTGATGTCGAAAAATTTGATGCTGACTGGGCCTATACAATGGATGGCAGCCAAATTGGTGAGTTAGAATATGAAAATTTTAATGCTGCTGGAGCAGTTATTAAAGTGAAAGGCAAAATTGTGCATCCTGGATACGCAAAAGGAAAAATGATAAATTCGATGTATTATGCTTCAGAATTTATAAATGCTCTTCCAAAGCTAGAAACACCTGAACATACGGAAGGCTATGAAGGTTTTTTTCATCTTCATAACATGAAAGGTGAAGTTGAGGAGTCTGTACTAGAGTATATTATAAGAGACCACGATAATGATAAATTCGAAGCAAGAAAGGCATTAATGAGAAAAATAGTTCTTGACTTAAATAACAAATTTGAATCTGAGATCTATTCAATAGAAATTACTGATCAATATTTTAATATGAAAGAAAAGGTAGAACCTGTTATGCATATTGTAGATATTGCTGAAGAAGCTATGAAACAAATAGGAATAAAACCTTTAATTAAACCTATTAGAGGTGGTACAGATGGCTCTCAACTATCTTACATGGGATTACCTTGCCCAAATATATTTGCTGGAGGTCATAATTTTCATGGGCGTTACGAATATGTTCCAGTAGAGAGTATGCAAAAAGCTGTAGAAGTTATTTGTAAAATTGCCGAATTAACAGCTGTAAAGAAATAATTTAGATTTATGAAAAGATATATTTATATCGTTATTCTGCTTTTTGTTACCTATTTAGTTCCTTCACAAAACAAAAATATTGAAATAACTTACGAAAGGAAATCAGATAACAGTATTACATTTTACTACTCAAAAAACTTACCTGGTAGCTATTCGGTAAAGTTAGAATTTACAAGATTAGAAAATTCATATAGTAAAACAACACATTATAAAGTTATTAAATACAAAAGTGGCAACCTACTTACTATAAAACCAGCAAATAAGGACAAAGGAATTTCTTTTTCATACAAGTTTTCTTATTTAATAGGTGATCCCAACCCAAAAGTAAACGCATCTATTGAGTACAGCCTACCATTTATAAAAAATAAAGAGATTAATATTTTGGAGGCCTCCAACCTTGGAGAAACTTATTTTGGGAACAGAAAACCTATTGATTGGAAATCATTTATAGTGTACTCAAACACATCAGATACCATCTGTAGTATGCGTAAAGGTAAAGTGGTAAATATTATTAATGATTATGTAAACAATCCTTCTCAAGAAAAAGTATTTACGAGTAAAAGGAATAAAATAACTATTGAGCATGATGATGGTACATATGCGATCTATACTGGATTTGATAAGCAACAAATATTTATAAAACTTGGACAGGTAATCTATCCGCAGACTCGACTGGGTAAATTAGAAAAGTTTAATAAAAACATGTACCGTTTAGATTTTAGTATCTTTCATTATTTTAAAAATGCTCTAGAAAACAATAAAAAAGAAACGCTAACGGATCGAAAATATAACGTAAAGTACTTAGACCCTAAGTTTATTACCAATCTTGGAGTTGTCCAAATTGAATCTGGAAAAGATTATAAAACAACTTTTGAAACATCAATATTACTTCAAGAGCTAACAAGAAAAGAGAAAAAAAAATTGAAGAAAAATCCTAAATTTTACCATTAAAATAAATCTATTGAAAATGAAAAAATTACTAAGTACAATTATATTATTAGGATTATTATTAAGTGGTTGTGAAAAAAAAGCAAATAATAATGATAAGAACGAACCCATAGCAGATACTGAAGAAATAATGACTAAGAAATTACGCCATGTTGTTCTTTTTAAATTCAAAGAGTCTTCATCAAAAGTAGAAATTAAGGCATTAGAAACTGCTTTCGCTGAATTGCCCAAAAAAATAAAAGAAATTAAAGATTTTGAATGGGGCATAAATAATAGTCCTGAGGGTTTAGATAAAGGTTTCACTCATTGCTTTCTCGTTACATTTGATAGTGAAGAAGATAGATCTATTTATTTGCCACATCCAGATCACAAAGCATTTGTTGATTTGTTAGGCACGCATGTAGATGATGTTTTAGTTCTAGATTATTGGATTAAATAGTTATTGTGAAAAAGGTCAATTCAGTTGAAGAATATATAGAAGTAAATCCTACTTACAGGGATGCGTTGATTATACTGCGTAATCTTCTTATTTCGACTGAGCTAGAAGAAACGATTAAATGGAGCATGCCAACTTATTGTTTAGGTAAAAAAAATGTTTTAGGTATAGGTGCCTTTAAAAACCATTTCTGCTTATGGTTTCATCAGGGAGTCTTTTTAAAAGATGAACAAGGCCTACTTATAAATGCTCAAGAAAATAAAACAAAGGCGTTAAGACAAATGCGTTTCAAATCGAAATCTGATATTAATAACAGAATCGTATTAAGTTATATAAAAGAGGCTATTGAAAATCAACTTTTAGGAAAAGAATTAAAACCTCAACGCAAAAAAGTAAATACAATCACAGTTCCAGTCGAATTAAAGGCAGCTCTTAATTCTAACATTAAGCTTAACAAATCTTTTAAAGCATTTACAACTAGTAAACAGCGTGAATATTGCATGTATATAGCAGAGGCTAAAAGGGATATTACAAAACAAAAACGATTAGAGAAAATAAAACCAATGATTATAAAAGGCATTGGGTTAAATGATAAATATAAAAACTGCTAAACGGCATTAAACAAATTTTGAATAAAAAAAACACTCTTTAAAAGAGTGTTTTTTTTTATAGATTTAAGAAAGAAATTTATTTCGCTTTAGCAGGCGCATTTAATTTTCTACTCATTTCCATTGAAATTGCAGAACGATCGAATTTAATTTTACCGGCTAATGTTTCTATAACACAACTAGCGTCTTTATCGTTCAGCTCTATAACTTTGCCGTGCATTCCGCTTTTAGTAATCACTCGATCACCGCGTTTAAGTTCACTAGCAAATTTTTTCTCTTGTTTAGCACGCTTCATCTGTGGTGCAATCATAAAGAAATACATCACAGCGAAAATTGCAATAAACGGTAAAAATGACCCTAATCCTTCCATTATAAGTTATTAGTTGTGGTTATGACCTTCGTGCCCAGGTTGAGTAGAAGTCTTTACCGTACTTGTCGATAAAGGGTTAACTGTAGCTTTCCCTGGTGCCTTTTGTGGTGCATTAGGATCTGCTTGTACCATTGCAGAAATTTTCACAATTTGTGAGCCTGTTTCAGTGTTAGTCGTCATAGTTAATGATTTAGATACTTTTCCGTTACCCTTACCATTAAATTTAACTGTAAACTGTCCTTCTTCACCTGGCTTTACTTCCTTAGTATAATTCGATGGAACCGTACAACCGCAAGTACTTTTAATGTTACTAACTACTAACATTGAATTACCAGCGTTTTTGTACTTAAAGATAGTCTCAACAGGAGTACCGTTCATAATTGTTCCAAAATCGTGCTCTACTTTGTCTAATTCAAGAACAGGAAAGTTACCTGATTTCGCATCTCTATCTGCGGCTACTGCCACGTTCTCAGATTTAATTTTACTAGCAGCATTCTCTTTACAAGATGTGAATGCTACCATACATAATGCGCTAAGTCCTAAAATTACTTTTTTCATCACTATATTTATTAAATTAATTTTTCTTATTTCGTTCAGTTTGCGAAGGTACTAATAATTTCAACTAATTAAAATTTTTAAGCAACTGTTAACAAGTTATTCTGTGCTAAACAGGCTTACATTAGGCCTCTACCTGTTTTAAGATGCACTTTCTCAGACTGGTATTCCTTAACTATTTTATCTAAAATACCATTAATAAATAGACTACTTTTTGGTGTAGAATACTCTTTTGCTATTTCTAAAAATTCGTTTATGGTTACTTTATGTGGTATTGAAGGAAACTTTTGAAACTCACAAAGTGCCATTTTTAATAGAACACCATCTAAACTAGCTAAACGTTCTGTATCCCAATTCGTAGCCTTTGCAGCTATTTCTTGGGCGAATTTAGAACTATTTAAAACTGTTTTTTTAAATAAGTCTTTCGCATACTCTTTATCATCTTCATCTTTATACAACGACGGCAACAAAGCAGTGTCTGGTGAAGAAAGTTTTACTTTACGCAATACTTTAAGAAGGACTGTATTAACGACGGGCAAATCGTCTACCCAAGTTAATTTTTTGTCCTCAAAATAATCATATAGCTTGTCGTTTGGTGCTATAATGTAAGAATAAATATCTAAAACAAATTTCTTATCTTTTTTAAATGATTCTTCTGTATCATTAATATAAGATTCATAAATATCACTTTTTAAAATAGACTTAAAAATGATATCCACATATTCAAAGTCTAAATCCCAGAAATTTAATTTCTTTTTTTGAATAATCTCTTGAAGCATTTTGTTTTCACTTATGCCATTCAATAACTGATTATCCTGAAATTTTGTATTTAGAACTTTATTTGCCTCTTTATCTAATAAACGTTTCTGTAGTTTACTATTATAGTCTTTACTCTTTTTTTGCAGCTCAGTCAATAAAGCTAAAATAGATAAGTAAAGATCGTACATGCTATCTAAGCTATATAATAAGAATTTCTCATCTTTCTTTAGATCATCATTTTCAGTACCTTTAAAAGCATACAAAGTTTGCATTACTTTTATTCTGATGTGTCTTCTATTGAGCATGGTAAAGAACTAACTTTTAATATAGGTTAAAAAAAGGTGAATTTTTAAAAATTCACCTTGCAAAAATACTATTATTTATATCCTAAAAAAATTATTTAGAGTTTTCTCTTTTACGAGTTTCTATTCGTTCTTTCGCTATACTTAAAGCAGCGATGTGAGTAGTGATTTCATTTGCTTTTGCGCGATCTAAAATTTCTAAAGTTGTATTAAAAATATTCTCTGTTTTTCGCATTATCTCTTGTCTGTCATAATTCTCTAATTCTGCATAAACATTAATAATACCTCCTGCGTTTATTAAAAAATCGGGAGCATAAATTATACCTCTATCTCTTAAAATTTTTCCGTGTTTATTTTCATCAGCTAATTGGTTATTAGCAGCACCTGCAATAACTTTAGCTTGCAATTTATTTATAGTGTCATCATTAATTGTGGCACCTAAAGCACATGGAGCATAAATATCCATAGGTTCACTATATATGTCATTGCCTTCATAAATAGATGCACCGTATTTAGAACGCACGTCCTCTAAACGTTCTCTGCTAATATCTGTAATTGTAACGTTAGCGCCTTCATTTACCAAGTGCTCTACTAAAGCCTCACCTACGTTTCCAATTCCTTGTACAAAAACATTTTTATCTTCAAGAACATCAGATCCATATTGAAATTGAGCTGCAGCCTTCATACCCATAAAAACACCATAAGCTGTTATTGGTGATGGATTCCCTGCGCCACCTTTACTTTCCGATATACCTGTAACATATGGTGTTACTTCTCTAACGGTATCCATGTCACCAGTTGTCATGCCAACATCTTCAGCTGTAATATATCGTCCACTAAGGGAGTGCACAAATTCGCCAAAACGCTTCATTAATTCTGGTGTTTTTTGAGTTTTGGCGTCTCCTATTATTACTGCTTTTCCACCACCAAGATTTAATCCTGTAATTGCAGATTTAAAGGTCATACCTCGAGATAAACGTAATACATCATTGAGTGCTTCCCACTCGTTATTGTATTGCCACATCCTCGTACCTCCTAATGCTGGTCCTAAAACTGTATTATGTATTCCAATTATAGCTTTTAATCTAGTATCTTTGTCATTGCAAAAAACGATTTGTTCGTGGTCGTCAAAAGAATGCTGACCAAAGACAGGATCAATTTTATGTAGCTCTTTTGGAGATATTATTTCTGAAGTCATATATTTTTTTAGATTTAAGGCTATTTGAAAAATCTCTAAAAACAGCGAGCAAAAATATATTATAATTAGAGGATTAGCAAAATATTAACTCTAAAATAGGATTATCGTAATACTTTTGACCGACGAAATGCAACATGAAAGCACTTAAACATCTTAATAAATACTTTTACAAATATCGATCTCGTTTAATTATTGGAATTATTATTACAATTGTAGCGAAAGTATTCATGCTATTTACTCCGAGATTAGTTGGAGATTCTATAAACATTGTTTCAGATCGTTTGGATGGAAAAATTACCCAAGATGTTTTTGAAAGCGAAATATTAATCAATGTATTACTAATAATAGGCGCTGCTATTATCGCAGGAATATTTACTTTTCTAATGCGTCAAACTATTATTAATGTTTCTAGATACATCGAGTTCGATTTAAAAAACGAAATTTATCATCATTACCAGATATTATCTCTCAATTTCTATAAATCTAATAGAACTGGTGATTTAATGAATAGGATAAGTGAAGATGTTGGTAAAGTACGCATGTATGCTGGTCCTGCTATTATGTATACAATTAATACAATAACATTATTCACAGTTGCCATAATTTATATGGTCAACACAGCTCCAAAACTTACCTTATACACTCTCCTACCCTTACCAATATTGTCCATTGCAATTTATCAGCTAAGTCGACTTATAAATAAGAGAAGTACTATAGTGCAACAATCTTTATCAACACTTTCTACATATAGTCAAGAAACATTCAGCGGAATATCAGTTATAAAATCATATGGTATTGAGACAAGAACCAATATAGAATTTGAAGATTTATCCTCAGAAAACAGACAGAAACAAATTAATCTAGCTAAGGTACAAGCATTATTTTTTCCGTTAATGATACTATTAATTGGTATTAGTAACTTAATTGTAATTTACGTTGGTGGACTGCAATATATGAATGGAGAAATTAAGGATATAGGTACCATAGCAGAATTTATAATTTATGTAAATATGCTTACTTGGCCTGTAGCAACAGTAGGCTGGGTAACATCTCTTGTGCAACAAGCTGAGGCTTCACAAGAACGCATTAATGAGTTTTTAAAGACAAAATCAGATATTCAAAATAAGACTTCAGATTTAACACCAATAAAAGGTGATATACATTTTAAAAATATCTCTTTTGTCTATCCAGATACAAATATTGAAGCCTTAAAGAATATAACGTTTAAGGTTGATGCAGGAGAGACTTTAGCTATTCTAGGAAAGACGGGCTCTGGAAAATCTACTATCCTAGACTTAATTGGAAGGCTTTATGATATCGAACAAGGAAGTCTTCTGGTTGACAATGAATTAATTTCAGAATTAAACCTCTACAGCCTTAGAGAGAGTATTGGTTATGTTCCACAAGATGCTTTTCTATTTTCTGACACCATAAAGAACAATATAATGTTTGGTAAAGAAGATGCAACTGATGAAGAGGTTATCGAAGCTGCCAAAAATGCTAGAGTACATAAGAATATTATTGGTTTTAATAAAGGTTATGACACTGTTTTAGGTGAGCGTGGCATCACACTTTCTGGTGGACAAAAACAACGTGTTTCTATTGCCAGAGCTATAATCAAAAAACCCGAAATTCTTTTGTTTGATGACTGTTTATCAGCTGTAGATACTGAAACTGAAGAAAAAATTCTAAAGAATTTAATTAAACTTACAAAAGGTAAAACCACCATTATTGTAAGTCATCGCGTATCATCTGCTAAAAACGCTGACAAAATTATTGTCTTAGATGACGGACGTATAATTCAAACAGGAAATCACGAAAGTCTTATTAGTACTGAGGGCTACTACAAGGATTTATATACTAAACAACTATCAGAAAAAGAAATGTAAGAATTTGTTGGTTAGCTTACTTTTTTTTTAGATTTTTGGATTGTATAAAAAAATAAAGATTGAGTTATGAGTGATTATGAAATGATGGACAAAGAAGAAATATATTCTAAAGTATTACGTGCTGGTAGAAGAACCTATTTTTTTGATGTTAGAGCTACAAAAGCAGGTGATTATTACTTAACCATTACGGAAAGTAAAAAGTTTACTAATGACGATGGCTCTTTTCATTATAAAAAACATAAAATCTATCTATATAAAGAGGATTTTACTGAGTTTAGAGAGATTCTAATAGAAATGACAGATTATATCATTAATGAAAAAGGTGAGGAAGTTATAAGTGAGCGTCATCAAAAAGATTTTAAACGAGATGAGTTTGTTCAAAATGAAGATAAAACACCTGAAGACTCAAAAAGCACAGACAGTTTTACAGATATTAGTTTTGACGATATTTAAACTGCATTGTTAAATTATAATAAAACCCTGACATTATCGTCAGGGTTTTTTATTTTTAAGCATTAACCAACTACATTCTATATATGCAACGTATTGTTTTTTTGTTTCTCTTAGCAACAACAACACTCTTTTCTCAATCAAAAACTGATTTACCATATTATTTACCATCAGATGTAACTTACGATTCAGCAATTCCAACTCCAGAAAGTGTAATTGGTCATCAGGTTGGAGAATGGCATATAACTCACGATAAATTAGTACAATATATGTACGCCTTAGCAGATGCTTCAGATAGAGTTTCTATTGAAAATAGAGGTAAAACATTTGAAGATAGACCCTTAGTTTTATTAACAATTACATCACCAGAAAATCACCAGAATCTAGATGCTATACAGAAGGCTCATGTAGATGCTACAGAATCTAACACAACTGATACTAATGAAAGACCAATAGTTGTTTATCAAGGTTTTTCAATACATGGTAATGAACCGAGTGGCTCAAACGCTTCATTATTAGCCGCTTATTATTTAGCTGCGGCTAAAGGCTCTAAAATTGATGATTTACTAAAGCACACAATTATTCTTTTTGATCCCTCTTTAAATCCAGATGGCCTACAACGTTTTGCTTACTGGGCAAATACAAATCGAGGCATGAACCTTAACCCAGATCCTAATGATAGAGAATACAGTGAAGTATGGCCTGGTGGACGAACAAATCATTATTGGTTTGATATGAATAGAGACTGGTTACCAGTCCAGTTGCCAGAATCGAGAGCTCGTATAGAATCCTTTCATAATTGGATGCCCAATATATTAACAGATCATCATGAAATGGGAACAAACTCTAGTTTCTTTTTTCAGCCAGGTATTCCTTCTAGGACGCACCCACTAACGCCAAAGCTAAATCAAGATTTAACAAAAGGTATTGCTACTTATCACGCTAAAGCTTTTGATAAAATCGGTTCGCTCTATTACTCTGAAGAAAGTTTTGATGATTTCTACTATGGCAAAGGTTCAACCTTTCCAGATATTAATGGCGGAATTGGTATTTTGTTTGAGCAAGCCAGCTCAAGAGGACATATACAAGAAAGTGATAACGGTGTTCTAACTTTTCCATTTACTATAAGAAACCAATTAACAGCTGCTTTATCAACGCTTGCTGCAGCAAACGGGATGCGTAGTGAGATTTTAACGTACCAACACAACTTTTACAAAAATGCACGTAAAGAGGCTACGAAAGAAGGAAATAAAGCAATCGTTTTTGGTGATGAAAAAGATGCTGCAAAAACCTTTCATCTAGCAGAAATACTTAAACGTCATAAAATTAAATTTCATGATATAAAAGCGGATTTTTCTGCTAATGGAAAAAATTATAAGAAAGGATATAGCTATATCGTACCAAAAAATCAAAAAAATACAAGACTCATTAACGCAATGTTTGAAAAACGTACATCGTTTCAGGATAGTCTTTTTTACGATGTTTCTGCTTGGACTTTCCCATTGGCATTTAATTTAGACTATACTGAAACAACGACTTCCAATGCTGGTAGTGTTGTTACTGACTTACAGCATAGAATAGGTGGCATCAATTCAAAAAGTGAATATGCTTATTTATTTGAATGGAATGAATACTATTCTCCAAAACTTTTAAATGCCATTTTAAAGAAGGGACTTAGGGCAAAGGTGAGTATGAAAAATTTTAAGGCAAACAGTAAATCATATGATTATGGAACTATTATGATTCCTGTTAAAAATCAACATATGAATGCATCAAACATTTATACCTTTATCAATCAATTAGCACAAGAAAGTCATATTAATATTGATGCAGTATCAACAGGACTAAATGATGGTATTGATTTAGGGAGTAATAATTTTAGAACTCTTGAGTTACCAAAAGTTGCCATTTTAGTTGGTGATGGAATGACATCTTATGATGCCGGTGAAATATGGCATCTATTAGATACACGATATGATATTGTAGCTACAAAACTAGATACCAAGCAATTTAGCAGAGCTGATTTGGGTAGATATAATAACATAATTATGGTGAACTCATATTCTGGCTTAAATGAGAGCAATTCGAAGAAATTAAAATCTTGGATTCAAGATGGAGGAACCTTAGTTGCATATAGAAATGCTTTACGTTGGCTTAATTCTAGCGAGTTAATGAAGATTGATTTTAAAAAGAATAAAAGTCTAACTGCTAAAAACATAAGCTTTGAGCAACGCGGTAATTTTAGAGGAGCGCAGGTTATTGGTGGAGCAATATTTGAAACTAAATTAGACCGTTCTCACCCTATTAACTTTGGTTATAAAAACGATAATTTAGCTATATTTAGAAACACTACTATTTTTATTAATGCGAATAAGAATAGCTATAGCAACCCAATTCAATATACTAAAGCTCCATTATTAAGCGGTTATATTTCTGAAGAAAACTTAGATAGTTTAAGCTTATCCGTACCGCTAAAAATAGGTGGTATAGGACGAGGGAATATTATCGCATTTACGGATAACACTAACTTTAGAGGATTTTGGTATGGCACTAATAAGTTATTAATGAATGCCATTTTCTTTAGAGATGAAATGTAAATCTAAGAAACGGTTGTACCATTCTTAACTTTAGTTTCTGGGTGCAGAAGAAATACATCATTTTCTTTAATAGCTCCCATAACTAAGCATTCACTCATAAAATCAGCAATTTGCTTTTTAGGAAAGTTAACCACAGCTACAATTTGTCTGTTTTTTAAGTCCTCCTTAGAATATTGTGCAGTAATTTGTGCAGAAGATTTCTTAATACCTAAGTCACCAAAGTCTATAGCTAATTGATAGGCAGGTTTATGTGCGTTTGGAAAGTCATTTACTTCAACAATAGTTCCTATCCGCAAATCTACCTTTGTAAAGTCTTCAAATGTTATTATATTATCCATACTTTAAAACTAATAAATAAAAACGACATAATTATATGGCACTAACACCTTCAAATATGTTGCCTCTTGGTACAAAGGCACCAGGTTTTACTTTAACTGATACAATCGACAACCAAGAAAAATCGCTAACAAATCTTAAAGGCACGAATGGAACATTAATTATGTTTATTTGTAACCATTGTCCTTTCGTAATTCATGTTAACAAGCAATTAGTTGCATTATCAAAAGACTATATTACAAAAGGAATAAAGTGTATAGCTATTTCTAGTAACGATGCCATAAAATATCCTCAAGACGGACCCAACCAAATGCAACAACACGCCAAGGATAACAACTATCCTTTTCCATATTTATATGATGAAACACAAGTTGTAGCTAAAGCATATGATGCAGCATGCACACCAGATTTTTTCTTATTTGATGCCGAATTAAAATTAGTTTACACTGGTCAACTCGATGATTCTAGACCTGGCAATGGTGAAGCCGTTACAGGAAATGATTTAAGAAACGCTATGGATGCATTAATTAATGGTACGCCTTTAGATTCAAATCAAAAACCTAGTATGGGTTGTAATATTAAATGGAAATAACATAAATTCATTCTTAGTATAAAATGACAATTTCAATCGAAACCGAACGTCTAATCTTAAGACCACTTACAGAATCTGATACCAAAGACTTTTTTGAATTAGACTCAAACCCAAATGTTCATATATATCTAGGTAATAATTTAGTAACTCATATTAAAGAATCTGAAGCGGCCATAAAAAATATTCTTCAACAGTATAAAGTTAATGGTATTGGTCGATTAGCAATAATAGACAAACAAACCAATGAATTTTTAGGTTGGTCTGGTCTTAAGTTTGAAAAACAGCTGCGTAAAGAATTTAATTACTACGATTTAGGCTATAGATTAAAAGAGCAATATTGGGGCAATGGTTATGCGACGGAAGCAGCAATTGCATCTTTAGATTATGGCTTTAATGATTTAAAACTAAAAGAGATCTGTGCTGCAGCCGATGTTAATAATTTAGCTTCAAATGCTATTCTTAAAAAAATTGGACTTCAAACTAAAGGTCAGTTCACTTACGAGGGTTCTTTGTGCAATTGGTATATATTAAAGCACGATGAATGGCTTACTTCTGACCTTTAATTCTAGCTTCTACAAATTATCTAACTGATTATCAGTACCATCTTCACTAATCGTCCAGAAGAAACCAACAAAGAAAAACTGATCTGCAGCAGGCGTTAAAGCGCGTCTATTAAATTGTCCATTAAAGTCTGGCGTATCTGCATATTGATAACCGTTTATATTTTTAAAGCCTAAGACATTGTTAACAGAACAGTATAAAATCTTCTGAGGACTCACTAAATAAGCCCAATTGAGACTAAGACTATTAAATGATTTTGTACGCTCACCTAAAAACTGATTGGTATTTGGATTTGTATAAGGTCTCCCAGATGAAAATCCATAAGCAAGACCTACTTGACTTTTCCAACTATCTATCCAGTATTTACCAACTACAGATAAGTTATGATTAGTAGCAAAACTTGGTTGCGCTGATTGACTAAAATTTCTAGCATTTCGCTCAGTATCTAAATAAGAATAGCTTACCCAATAATCTAAATTCTTTACACTTGTATTATCTCTCCAAAATAAATCTATACCTTGAGCATAACCTTCACCATTATTATTGAAATTACTATCGAAAGCTGTGAACTCCGTATCAAATTTAACTAGATTGCTGTATTTTTTGCGATAAGCCTCTGCTCTAAATATTTTGCCACTATTAACGTATTGGTAGTTTAATATGTAATGAGCAGTTTTTTCTGCTTTCAAATCTCGTTCAAATTTTAATATTGAACTATTAGGGTTCTGAAAGAAATTACCGTAAGCCAAAGAGAATTGTCCATTTTTAGAAATTTTATAGGCTATTGCCATTCTTGGTGCTATATCGGTTTCATCAAAAAGAGAACTATGATCTGCTCTAACACCAACTTTTAGAGCTAAGTCTTTGGAAAAAATAAGGTCTGCTTCAGCAAAACCTGCTGTTATGTTATTTTTAAAACCATAACTCAGATTAAAATCAGAATTTCTAAAATTTTCATTGAAGTCTGTAATAAATTGCTCGCCGCCAAAACTTAACTTAAATCTACTATTAAAACGCTTTTTAACTTTTAATTTAAAATGAGCAGAATTTTCTTTGTCTTCAATATTATTTGTAATAACTGAAATGTCATTTTTAGCGAATGTATAACTTAAACCTGTTTGTACACTCCAGTTATTACCGAGAATGCCCTTGTAAGATGTATTCAAATAAAAATTATTGTTATTTAAAGCAAAGTCAACACCTTCTTCAACATTAATATCTTCTTGGGTTAAATTAAACTTAGATGTATCAAAAGCGGCATAAAATTTTAGCATTCCGTTATTCAATTTCTGTCTAAATACCATTTCACCTTGTGCACCTTGATAAGGTGTTTCCCATTCATTGCGATCTTTAAAAACAGATAAATAAGGGGCTAAATTTATATAAGAAGCATTAAAACTTAATGACGATTTTTCCCATTTCTGAGTATTACCGAGTGTTGCACCTACAGTCATAATTCCGATATCTGTTTTTTCTTGATCTGGTTCGTCGATAGTATTTAAGAGAAGTACGCTAGACAATGCTTGCCCAAATTCTGAAGAGTAACCTCCTGTGGAAAACGTAATACCATCAAACAAAAAAGGTGAATAACGTCCGCGTGTTGGAATGTTGTTCGTTGTTGGTGTATAAGGAGTGAAGACTCTTATACCATCAATAAAAATTTGCGTTTCATCAGCGTTACCACCACGAACAAATAAGCGACCATCTTCTGCAACGTTTGATGTTCCTGGCAAGGTTTGTAATGCACCTACAAAATCGCCAAGTGCGCTTGCTGTAGTGACCACATCTAGTGGCTTTAATACAGATACTTTACTATTGTCATTAGCTTCAAAGGTTCCTGCGCTCAAGACGACTGCGTCTAATGATTCTACATCTTCTCGTAATTTAATATTTAGATTAGATAATTTAGAAACATCATCAATAATCATCTTGGTCTCATAAGATAAAAAAGAGATAATTAAAGTCTGGGTTCCTTTTTCTTCGGTGGTGAATGTAAATTTACCCTCTTCTATAGATGTAGATCCATCGTAGGTACCATCTAAGTAAACATTTGCACCAATAATAGGTTGATTTTTATTGTCAACTACACGACCAGAAATAGTAGTTTGTGCCTGCAGTAATCCTGCTAGAAGTAAAATAATTAAAGTGATTAACTTGTTCATTGTTTGATTGATTAATTCCTGAAAATGCATCCAGGACGTTTTGATAGAACAAACTTCTAGTATTTTTAAACCAACATGAATTCATTTTTACTGAACTGTAAAAATTCTATGATGAATTGAATATATTTGAACACAAAGAAAATCTTCCTATAAATTTGTAACAATATCTAATCTATTACTACTTATAGGTAACTAACCAATCTCATCAATTGAATAAAGAACTTGAACATACTTTTGTAGAACTGTTGCAAAAGCATCAAAATATTGTGCATAAGGTCTGTCGTTTATACACCAATAACTCAGATGCTCATAACGATTTGTTCCAAGAAATAACAATACAGTTATGGCGTGCATATCCTAAGTTTAGAGGGGATTCTAAATTTAGTACTTGGATGTATCGCGTTGGGTTAAACACAGCAATTACACTGTATAGAAAATCTAAACGTCGAATTAATACCCAAGAGTTTGATGCTGTGGAATTTAAAATAAAAGCTGAAGAATATGACGATACCGAAGAACAACAATTAAAGCTCTTATACAAAGCTGTACATCAATTAAACGATATTGAAAAGGCCTTAGTTTTCTTATATCTAGAGGACAAAGATTATAGAGAAATAAGTACAACTTTAGGTATATCTGAAGTTAATGCGCGTGTGAAAATGAATCGTGTGAAAAAGAAATTAAAAACAATATTAAATCCGTAAAATTATGGATGAATTAGATTTATTAAAAAAGGATTGGAACAAAACTGATAATAGTTATCCCACTTTATCCTATGATGAAATATATAAGATGGCACATTCAAAATCATCTAGTATTGTCAAGTGGATTTTTTATATTAGTATGATTGAGCTTGGAATAGGTATTCTTCTTATCTTAATAAATCCACGGATAGATAATCAAATCACTTATCCTTTGTGGTTAGAAGTAGCTGGTTATCTAACAATTCCTGTTATCCTATATTTTATTTATAAATTCTACAAGAATTATAAAGCTATTACAACAACTGACAATGTTAAGAAACTGATAAAGAGTATTTTAAATACTCGAAAAACGGTTAAACACTACGTTATTTTTAATTTAGCATTTGCAGGATGTTTTTCTGCAGTTGCGGCCTTTATTGGTTATACACAAGCCTCAGGTGGTTTTGAGAAATTTAATGAAACTGCACATTTTAAAGAATATGCTATACTTATTTTGGTTATAATTTTGTTCTGCGCTCTTATTCTAGGAATGGTATACGGAATTTACTATCTACTTTACGGGATACTTTTAAAACGCTTAAATAGGAATTATAAAGAGTTGAAAAAACTAGAGGTTTAATGGTCTATAGTTAGCATATTTCAATTGCTTATGGCTAGAACATTAAAAATCCAGAGAAATTAAGTCGCTTTGAGATACCAATATTGGACTAAACAAACAAACACTTTAACAGGGCTATAGGGCTTAAAGCGAAGTTATAAATCATTAGCACTTCAAGTAGATAAGAATAAGCTTTTTAAGAGTTATATTGAAGAGCTAATTAATGCTTAGAAGATTAACTATTAATCACCAATCTCTAAGTTCTTTATTTAATCGCTCTTTTTCTTCGATTTCCTCTTGCGGAATTACTTTTAAAAATGAAGGGTGTTGCTCAATAGCATATTCAATCTTTTCTACAATATCTGCTATAGATTCATTTTCATAATCGATTTTTAAGGGTTCTTTAACCTCAAAAGATTGATAAATATTTTTCTTTTTAATTCTCAAGCCTTTTTTATCAAAAGATCGTCTAAAACCATCTATAACTATAGGAACTACGATTGGCTGATATGTTTTAATAATATGCGCGGTCCCTTTTCTAATAGGCTTAAATGGTGTTGTCGTACCTTGAGGAAATGTTACAACCCAACCATCATCTAAAGCGGTCTTAATAGCGGTAATATCACTCATTTTCACCTGACGATTCACATCCTTACCTTGCGAACGCCATGTACGCTCAATACTAATAGAGCCCGTATAAGCAAATATTTTTGGGATTAATCCAGATTTCATGGTTTCCTTAGCTGCTACATAATACATATTTAGCTTAGGATTCCATAAATAACCAACATTTTTAATATTATCCAAACGGCCGCTTAAACTGGCATTAAATACATGAAACATTGCTATAACATCAGCAAAATATGTCTGGTGATTAGATATGAACAAGACATTTGTATCAGGCAAATTTTTAATAATCTCAGAGCCTTCGATCTGTAAGTCATTAAAACCTCTAAAGCGTCTATGTGTTGCAACGCCTAAGATTCTAATCAACCATTTTTTTACCCAAAGTATATGTCCAAAAGGATTTTTTTTAAATAATCCCATAAATAGTTTTCAGTTTTAGTCAAATACAAATGTAACAAATAACAAACGTTACAGAACTTGTTTTAATAAGTCTTTTAACTCCCCAAGCATCATGGCAGTTGCTCCCCAAACAATTTGATTATTAAGATTAAAAGCTGGCACATCAATATCTCTATTAAAAGACGTTGGTACTGATGCATTTAAGACATTAGAATCGTCTAAGAAATCATGGAGTTTCACTTCAATAATAGCTTCAACCTCCGCTTCTTGTTTAACAAAAGTTGGTGTAATTTTAGAAACTGCCAAATAAGGATGTACCATAAAATTACTTGGAGGAATGTACAATGGGGACATTTTTTTTATAACCTCAATAATAGATTCTGGCACACCGATTTCTTCCTCAGTTTCTCTAATTGCAGTTATTTTCAAATCCAGGTCTTCATCTTCATATTTACCACCAGGAAAACCAACTTGTGCAGAATGAACACCCTTGTATGTTTTTCTTAATATTAAAACTAAGTATGTTTCCCCATCAATATTCGGATAAAATAAAGCCATAACACCAGCTTTTTTTGCTGATTGAGACTTCGCTTTCATTTTTTCTGCTAATTCCACACGATAAGGTGGTGACATTTTAGCATGGGATATTTCGCCAAAAAGCTCTAGATGTTTTACTTTTACTACAGATTTTAAAAACGTATTAAAGCGCATTTATGAGAATTCTATTAGTTATAATAACACTTTTGTTATTATGGAATTGTGAAGATAAACAAACTTCAAAACAAACAGATCGTACGCTAAAAAAAGATTCTGTCGTAGAAAAGTACGAGGCTAAAACAGTTAAGGTTAGTGTAAAACCAGAGTTTCCTTTACTAACTAACAATAATGCCATGGAGTTCTTTCTAGAATATGAGAAAGTAAATAAGGAAAACAAAGTACGAATCTCAACCGATTTTGGCACCATAGATATACTATTATATGACAAAACTAAATTTCATCGCGCCAATTTTATTTACCTAACCAAACGAAATTATTTTAGTGACACACAATTTTACCGCGTCGTCGAGAATTTTGTAATACAAGGAGGTAGTAGTGATGCTTTTGATTTGTATAAGAAGCGTCGTAAAATTGGTAATTATTTATTACCACCAGACACTAAGAGAGGTTACACTCATAAACGTGGCACGATTTCTATGCCTAGTAGCGAAATTGAGAATGCTTATAAATTAGCATCACCATTTCAATTTTTTATTATTAACAGAATTGGCGGAGCCGATTATTTAGATAAAGATTACACTGTTTTTGGTGAAGTTATTAAAGGTATGGATGTAGTTGATAAAATAAATGCTGTTGAAACAGATAAGGGAGATTGGCCACTGCAAAATGTATATATAAGAAAGGTAGAAATTTTAGACTAACAGATTACCATCAATTCTAATACTCTGCATAAGCGTTTGAAATCTAAAGAAGATTTACTTTTCTTTAGAGCTAAGTATATACTGGATTGGTGTTTTCATTCTAAGAATTGAGAACGAGCCTTCATTTACGGCTCATCCTTATAAAGACTTGGCAAGCTAATTTTAAACTTAACGGCTAGTATTCTAACTATTATAACAATAAGACCTGCAATTATAAAAAGATAATTACGATCTTCTAAAATTTCAAGTAGCAAGAAATAAGTGATTCCTCCCAAAATACAAGCTGTTGCATAGATCTCTTTTCTAAAGATTACAGGAATTTCATTACATAAAATATCTCGTAACACACCTCCAAAGCAAGCTGTCATTGTACCTAGTGCTATGCAAATAATTGGGTGCAGACCTGCAACCAAACCAGTCTCAATACCAATAACAGTATACAGAGCAATTCCAATTGTATCAAAAAGAAATAACGATTTGCGTAGATATGAGATTCTTTTTCTAAATACTACAGCAAAAACTGTTGAGCCTATTATAACATAAACAAAAGTCATGTTTCGCATCCAAGATACGGGTTCTACACCAACCATAATATCTCGTAATGAACCACCACCAACTGCGGTTACAAAAGCAATAATAAGGACTCCAAAAGGATCCATACGCTTATTCATTGCTACCAAAACGCCAGAAATAGCAAAGGCAATAGTACCGAATATGTCTATAATATTAAAAAACATTACATATTCTGGGTATAATAGTTATAGTCTTTTATGACCTTCGAGACAAAATTTACGGGATTTTCTTTTGGCTCAACTGCCATAACTTTTATAAGCCTATGGTGTAAATTTAAAATTACATTATGATTGCCTTTTCTTACTGCATCATCATAAAGATTTTTAATTGTTTGCATATCACTATCATTGAGCACAGTAACTTGGCTGTAGGTTGGCACATAATCAACAGGTAAATCTTTAACTAATGTATGATTTATCGTCAATTTTTCCTTTTCGCTAATTACTGTTGTACCAGCCGCAATATCACCAACACGCTGACCGTTTCCTTTGAACAAAATTGTTAGTACAGCAACACCACCAGTTGTTAAAACGACATCAATAACTCTTAATATCCACCTCACAAAATAGTTAGCAAAACTAGCGGGCGAACCATCTAACTTAACCACTCGCATCTTCATAATACTCTTACCAACCGTTTTACCATCCATAAAGGTCTCTAAAAGCACATAGTACAAAAACGCAGGTAAAGACACCAATAGATAGACAGCCCACATATCGCCAGGATCTAAGTCTAACTTTACTAAAAGTAGGATTGCCAAAATCGTGTATAATAGAATTATTGCACTATCAATTAAATATCCCAGCATTCTATCACCAATACTTGCGACGTTTTGGTTTATTCCTACATTTTGAGCAGTTTCTATTTGAAATTCATCCATATTTTCTTTTCTTTGAAAGTCTAAAGGGATTAGTGTATGCGCGAGGCAGCTTTTGTGAAGCAAAATAAAGATAAATGGTTAAGATTTGAAACTATTCTTACAAATAAAACCAATATCGATCCTGATTTACTTTCGGACCTTTATATTGAAATTACAGATCACTTAAGCTACGCTAAAACATTCTATGCTAATAGTAATACAGAACGCTACCTTAACCAAATTGCTTCAAAAGCACATCAAAGTATTTATAAAACTAAGAAAGAGGCTAAAAACAGATTAATTACGTTTTTTACAACTGAATTCCCTTTAATGTTTCACAAACATCATCGTGAGCTACTAATCACATTTTTAGTTTTTGCATTTTTCACTTTTGTTGGGGCATTTTCTACTGCAAGCGACGATGATTTTGTAAGATCCTTTGGATTAAGTGATGGTTATGTTAATATGACATTAGAAAATATAGAGAAAGGTGATCCAATGGCTGTTTATAAGGAGCAAGGAGAATTTAATATGTTTTTAGGTATAACTCTAAATAATATAAAAGTGGCACTTTTTGCCTTTGGCTATGGTATTTTATTTGGAGTAGGTTCTCTTTACTTTATGATGCGTAACGCTATTATGCTTGGTAGTTTCCAATACTTCTTTTATAAACAAGGTCTTTTATGGGAATCTGCTCGGACTATTTGGATCCACGGAACTATTGAAATATCAGTTATTATTATAGCTGGTTGTGCAGGTTTAGTTATGGGAAATGGAATGCTATTTACTGGGACATTGCCAAGACTAGAGGCTTTTAAGCGAGGAGTAATTAATGGACTAAAAATTTTAATGAGCACAATTCCCTTTTTTATTGTTGCTGGTTTTTTAGAGGGTTTCGTTACAAGACATACAGAAATGCCAGATTGGCTAGCTATACTAATAATTTTAGGCTCATTAGCACTTATAATATTTTATTATGTTATTTATCCTATTCGGCTTCACAAAAAAGAGCAAGCCTTTACCGAGTTTAAAAATAAAATAGAGCTCACCAATTAATACACTAACCTAACCGACTTAAATGATGAAAAAGCAATATATAGAATTAAGAAAACAAAGCGACTTCAGTGGCATCTTAACCGATACTTTTGGGTTTATCAGAAATGAATTTAAGCCTTTTATGAAAACTATATTTAGTATAGCAGGACCAGCCTTACTTATTTACATGTTATCATTCGGAGTCTATAATTATGTTGCGGGTGATATATTTAACTTCACTGCCTATGGAGAAACTACGTTTAACTCAGGAAGTATCTTTATGACACTAATTGCTGTAGTTTTCTATGTTATTTCTGCTATTGTGACCTATGTTCTTATGGCTTCTTCTGCGCTCTTCTACATCAAATTTTATATACAAGAAAAAGGAACACCAAATTTAGAAGATGTTAAACGTAGCGTCTACAAATCATTTTGGCCATTTTTGGGCTTAGGGTTTCTTAAAGGGCTCACCTTAGGAGTTGCTTTAATGCTATGCCTTTTGCCTATACTTTACATGATGGTACCTATGGCTGTAGCATATAGTATTTATGTTTTTGAAACGAGACGCTCTGCAACTGACGCGTATAGTCAAAGTTTTAGTTTAGTTAATGCAGATTTTTGGACAGCTTGGGGCTCTTTTATTGTTTTATTTATTTTATACTATGTATTAGCTTTAGTATTCTCTGTACCAAGTACTATATATGCAATGCTCGGAACTGGTATTCTTTCTGGCGAAATAGATCCTGCTAATTTAGATAGTTTTGGGCAAGATCCAGTTATTATTGTTTTAAGTGTAATACAATCTTTTTTTCAAACAGTATTTAATATTATTCTAGTTGTTGGTGGTGCTGTTATTTATTTTCATCTCTATGAAAAAACAAACTTTACTGGCACTTATGAGCGTATTAGCGAAATCGGTAAAATAGAAGAATAAATGAAACTATATTGGTACATCTTTCTATGTTTATTTTTGTTGCAGTTTTCTGTTGCGCAACAAAATGAACAACCGATAAAGCTTGATGATACTGTTATCCAAAAACAGACTATTAATGAGGACGATTTAAAAACTTACAAATCAAATAAAGATTTTAACTATCTTGAAGTTGAAGCTGAAGAAGGTTTTTTAGATAAGGTATATCGCTGGTTAAGAAATGGGTTGCGAAAATTCTGGGAAGCTATTTTTGGCGCAGGTACTGCACAAGGTTTTTTGTATTTTATATTCAGAATTCTGCCGTATATTTTATTAGGGTTTCTAATCTTCTTGCTTGTTCGCTTCTTCCTTAAGGTTAATTCAAACAGATTAATTTATAATGCAAAACAAAGCGGTTCAATTCTTTTAACTGAGGAAGAAGATATTATTAAGAATGAAGATATACCTGCCTTAATAAAGGAAGCTATTAACCAAAAGAATTATAGATTAGCCATACGATATTACTACTTATTGTCATTAAAACATTTAAGCGAAAGTGAACGTATTTTGTGGCAACCACAAAAAACAAATGTAGATTATATAAACGAATTAAATAAAGACAACATAATAGACGGTTTTAAAAATATTACAAAAATCTATGATTATGTTTGGTATGGGGAATTTAATGTCGATGCTCTAAAATTTGAAGCGTTAAAACTACCTTTTGAAAATCTAAACACTATAATTACCAAATCTTGACCAAAAGAGGAAAACTATATATCGTACTGATAGTGTTAACCATACTAACAATAGTGGCATTAGAAATGACAAAACCTAAATCTATTAATTGGTTTCCGTCTTATGCTACACATCATAAAATTCCGTTTGGTTCTTATGTGTTTAATGAACAGTTAGAGCGTATCTCTAATTCTGTAACCTCAGTAAACCGTCCACCATTTGAATTTCTAAAAGACAATAGTATAAATGGTACTTATGTTTTTTTTAACGGAGGTATTGATTTTGGTAAACCAGAACTTAATCAAATACTTGAGTGGGTATCCAATGGCAATACTTTAGTAGTATCCGCGGCAAATTTTGAAAAACAATTACTCGACACCTTAAATCTTAAAACTAAATCCATAAATACAATAGATAATTTTAACAATGTTTTTCAGGTTAATCTTGTAAATTCAAGATTAGATAATTCGGCTAACTATAAATATGACAAAGGTTCAACATTTTATCACTTCGATAAAATTGACACTACACAAACAGCCGTCCTAGGTTTTATTGATAAGTTTAGAGGAGATGGTGAATCTATCCAGGATTCTTTAGTAAACGTAATTAAGCAACCCTTTGGAGGAGGAGAAATTGTACTAAATACATTTCCGCAAGCCTTTACAAATTACTTTATGCTAAAATCACCGAATCAGAATTATACTGCTGGATTATTATCTTATATAGATGTAGAACAGCCTATTTACATAGACACCTATTATAAAACAGGGAAAACTTTTTATACATCACCAATGTATTTGTTTTTAAATACTAAATCTCTAAAATGGGCTTACTACCTAGTTTTAATTGGTGCATTAATTTATATTCTTTTTGAAGGCAAACGCAAGCAACGTGCTATACCAGTCGTAAAACCTCTGAGAAATCAGACGGTAGATTTTACAAGAACTATAGCCAATATGTATTATGAAAACAGTAAACATAAAGACATATCGCAGCACAAAATTCAGCATTTCTTAGAATATATTAGAAATACATTACACCTCAGTACTTCTGAAATTAATGATAGTTTTATAATAAATTTAGCAGCAAGAAGTAATAACACAAAAGAAGATACAAAGGCATTATTTAACTTCATTAATAATGTAAATACAAAAACACAGATTAACTCAAAAGAGCTAGAAAGGTTAAATACCTTAATAGAACAATTTAAATCGCATAACCAATGGAAAACGAAGCAGTAAACAACGACTTAAATTTTGATAATAGAATTCAATTAGAAGGTCTCAAAAATGCTGTAGAAAGCATAAAAGAAGAGCTTAGAAAAGTTATTATAGGGCAAGATAATTTTGTAGAACTACTAATAGTAGCACTTTTAGCAGATGGTCATGTACTTATAGAAGGGGTTCCAGGAATTGCAAAAACCGTTACCGCTAAACTTTTTGCTAAAGTTTTAAAGACTGATTTTAGCCGAATTCAATTTACACCAGATTTAATGCCAAGTGACGTTCTAGGGACATCAGTGTTAAACATGAAAGCGTCTGAATTTGAGTTTAAAAAAGGTCCAATTTTCTCTAATATTGTTTTAATCGATGAAATTAATAGAGCGCCAGCAAAAACACAGGCTGCATTGTTTGAAACTATGGAAGAGCGCCAAGCAACAATTGATGGTACAACTTATAAGTTTGAAAATCCATTTATGGTTTTAGCTACTCAAAACCCAATTGAGCAAGAAGGAACTTATGCATTGCCAGAGGCACAATTAGATCGTTTTATATTTAAAATTAAAGTTACATATCCAACATTAGAAGATGAAGTAAAAATAATTTCATCTCACCACGAACGTAGAGGAGAAAAGCCTCAAACACTTATTAATCCGATATTAGATACGACTTCTTTAGAAGATTATAAAACCAAAACACAGGCTATTCTTGTAGAAGAAAAAATTATTAAATACATCGCAGAAATCGTCTCAAAAACACGTAATCACCCACATCTATATCTTGGTGGATCACCACGAGCTTCAATAGCTATACTAAATACGGCTAAAGCCTTCGCTGCGATTAATGGAAGAGATTTTGTAACACCAGAGGATATAAAAAAGGCATTAAACCCTGTTCTTAATCACAGAATTATTTTAACTCCAGAACGAGAGATGGAAGGCATGACAACTGAAAACGTTATTGAGATGATAGTGCAATCTGTAGAAGTACCAAGGTAAGTAGGCGTAAATAAAATATGAAATTCATAAAATCATTATACATACATAAGCAACTATATATCTATATAGCCATAGCTTCCGTATGCTTTCTTTTGTCTTATTGGTTTCCTGTTTTATATGCTATTGCATCAATACTTACTATTGCATTATTAGTCATCTTTTTTATTGATCTTTTACTACTCTACCAACCTAAATCTGCAATTAGTGCTAAGCGTGTTCTACCAGATAAGTTTTCTAATAGCGACAATAACCCAGTTCCTATAACTATTACAAATAAATATAGTTTTAAAACCTATTTAGATGTTATTGATGAGCTACCCAAGCAATTTCAAAAACGGGACTTCTCATATAAAACAAAGTTAAATCCTCAGCAAAATCATGACTTTGACTATTTAGTGAGGCCAGTGGACAGAGGTGAATATTATTTTGGACATCTTAATATATATGTTTCCTCAATTTTAAAAATAGTAAAGCGCAAATATCAATTTCAAAATGAACAAATGGTAATGGTATACCCATCCATTATTCAAATGCAGAAGTATGATTTCTTAGCAATTAGCAATTCACTTACAGAAATTGGGTTAAAAAAAATTAGACGAATAGGAAACACTTCAGAATTTGAACAGATAAAAGAATACGTGCAAGGCGATGATTTTAGAACTGTTAATTGGAAAGCAACTGCAAAACGAGCTCAATTAATGGTAAACCAATATCAAGATGAAAAATCACAACCCGTTTTTTCTATTATAGACACAGGTCGTGTAATGAAAATGCCCTTTAAGGGGTTAAAACTTTTAGATTATGCTATTAATTCTACGTTAGCATTTAGTAATGTAGCACTAAAAAAACATGATAAAGTAGGAATGTTATCATTTTCTAAAAAAATTGAAGCCTTCTTACCTGCTATAAATAAACTAACATACCTTAATCGTATCTTAGAAAATCTATACAATATAGATACACAGTTTAGTGATAGTGATTTTGGCTTACTTTATGCACAACTCAAACGAAAAGTAACGCATCGTAGTCTATTATTATTATATACTAATTTTGAACATCTAAGTGCATTAAAGCGTCAAATGCCATATCTGCAAGCTATTTCAAAGAAACATATGCTTGTTGTTATTCTTTTTGAAAACACTGAACTCGATCATATTATCAAAGAAAATGCAGAAGACTTGCAATCTATTTATCATAAAACTATTGCAGAAAAATTTGCTTTTGAAAAGCGATTAATGGTTAAGGAACTTCAAAAATATGGTATACAGGCTATACTTACTCCGCCAGAAAAGCTTACAATTAATACTATAAATAAGTATTTAGAGATTAAGGCACGTGGATTATTATAGTGAATAAATAAGGTTCTTGGGTTAATTAACTACAACTCATCCTATAATAATTACAATTCGGTAATTACAATTATTTCTTTTTTACTGTTTATTGGATATTTGAATCATCAAACAAAAAACAATAACCATTAAAACACAAATTATTATGAAATCTAAGATTCAAGAACACAGAAAAAACAATAGAAGTATTGTGATTAAAAATTTAATTTTAACTTTCGCTTTAGCCTTATCAACTTTAATTGGCTTTTCTCAAGATTCTGACACAGAAACGGGTATTAGTATAACAGTAACTATTGACAATGTAAAGAACGACAATGGCACTGTTTTATTCTCTCTACATACAAAGGATACTTTTATGAAAGGCAAAGGTATTATAGATACACAAACAAAAATAAAAGATGGCAAGGTTACTATTACATTTAAAAATGTAATGCCAGGTGAATATGCAATCATGGCATTACATGATGAAAATGACAATCAACGCATGGATTTTAGAGAAAACGGAATGCCTTTAGAATCATATGGTATGTCTAACAATGTGATGTCATTTGGACCACCTCAATACGGTGATGCCAAGTTCAAAGTAGAAAAAGAAGATTTAGAAATGGCAATCAGATTCTAAATTTAATAAAACAAAGCAAAAAGAAAAGACTGAGTTTTCTCAAATGAGATGAGCTCAGTCTTTCGAAATTAATTAAGGGCTAAATCTACCAGTATAATCTAAACATAATGTTTGGTGTTATACCTATGGAGTATCTTTCTATTAGTTCTACAGCATCATTTAAATTATTATTTCCTCTATATTCTCGAGCAATTAAGTTGTTTCTATTATATAGATTACGCACAGAAAGCCCAACCTTACCTTTTAAGCTTTTGGTTTTAGAAAAATTAAAACTATAGGTTGAAGAAAAATCTAATCTGTGATATACTGGAAGCACTCCTGTATTTATACCTTCGTTAAACTCTAATCCATCACTACCTTCTTGTGCAATTGTAAAAGGTCTTCCTGTTTGCCATTTCCAACCCAAAGCAAATTGTAGCTTATTCAACTTATAGCTCAACGCTGTGGATATGGCATGCGTAACGTTAGACTTCGATTTAAAGGATTTATTTTCATTAAGATTTATAAACCGACTTCTAGCACGGTTATAAGAATAACTGACCCAAGAATTTAATCCTCTAAACTGCTTTTTTAAAAACACATCAACACCAAAAATATTTTGACTACCAATATTAAAACCACTATTCTCTGGGTTTAAAAACCCTAAGGATAGGGCTGTTATATTTTTAAGTTTTTTCAAATAAAAGTCAGTATCAAAACTAAAGCCATTTTTTGTGTAAACAAATCCTGTAGAAACGTGCCTACTATTAATTATGGGGAAATCGAGATTATTAGACAATCTCCATACTCTATTCTCTAATGATAAGTCGCTAAATACAGTTTCATCGATTTCACTAATTATCTGGTTTTTAATCTCAGCACTAACCTGAAGTTTAATACGGTCATTTAAGGATTTAAATAGAAGTAATCTTGGCTCTATCCTAACTGCATCTAACTCATTAAAATAGCTACCTCTTAACCCAAATGACAAATCAAATAATTTAGAGTTTTTGTAATCTAAATTTCCATAAACACTATGGGTTTGGACGATATTATCTTCAGTATCTAAAATAAATACTAAATCTGAAGTATTTATAAATGCATAAGCCACATCTTTTAGCGTATATTGATAACCAAAGCTTAAGTTATGTTGGTTTGATGCTCTATAATTTACCTCCGTTGATATCCCAGAATCAAAAATTGAATTTCTTTTTTCAAAATCCGACACTTGACCATCCGTACCAGTAGTTACAAAATTATAATTGAATTTATAATCAGAAAAATAAGCTTGTGTTGTTTGTATTGTTTTCTTATTCCATTTAATATGCCATCCTAATCCATAACCACCATTCTTTATCTTTAAAATATCATTAAAAGTCTTACCCTCTTCACTATCGTTAGACAAATAATTAAGTTGATTATCAATAAAAATTAAGCTAGCATAAAAGCGGTTTGAATCATTGAGCTTATAATTCAGTTTTACATTATAATCTAAAAAAGCAAAATCATTATTACCATTTTCGTCCTGATTAATCTTAGTACTTTCAAAAACTTTATCTGTAAATTGCTTAAAAGTAAAGGTTTCGAATAGACTCGAGTAGCTATGCCTAATGGCCCCTTGAAGGCTTAACTTATCTTTAATTATTGGTAATTCTAAAATCGCATCAGCACTTATTCCATTAAAACCTATTTGAGCTTTAACCTTATTATCAATTATAGACTTTGATTTTATATCAATTACACTAGATAAACGCTCTCCATATTTAGCATCCGTACCTTTATTTACAAATTTTATTTCAGAAGTTATATTAGGATTTAATGGAGAAATCATACCAAACAAATGTCCTTTGTGGTAGATATTTATACCATCAAAAATTAGACGGTTTTGATCAACAGAACCTCCTCTAACAAAAAAACCAGATGCAGTTTCATTAGGACTTAAAACGCCTGGTAATAACTGAATACTTTCCAATACGTCTGGTTCTATTAAACCAGGAAGGATTCCTAATCGAGATGGATTCAATGTATATGTGCCATCTTTATTTTTCTCTATACCTTTTGCCAAATAACTTTTAACAACCACTCGCTGTAAGGGTTCTGTGTTAATTATTTCATCCTTATCTTGACTAATTATTATGTATCGATTTTCTATTAATTGAAAAAATAAATTTGTCTGACGGTTGAGCTCATTCAAAATTTCAGCTAAGGTCCTTTTCTTAAGATTTAGAGTTATACTTTTCTCCTTTATATATTCGTCTTTATAAGAAAATAATACACTGTAAACAGCTTCAATATTTTCTAAAGCGTCTGCCAGCGGAACATTGCTTAATTCAATGGAAAAAGCCTCTTCTTGCGAAAAGGCTGGTAATGAGAGTAACATTAAGACAAAGACACAGATCAACCTCATCCTTTAATATCTGAGTTTAATGTTACGTTTTTCTTCTTCAATATATTTTATATTTAATGGTCTAAAAACTGTCTTCAAAGCAATATTTAAACTATCGTGAGGAAAACTACCTGTAAAGACATCTGTGTCGTTTATGTCGTTGGAGTCAAACCTAATATTATATTGATTTTCTAAAGCTTTTATAACAAATTTTAAAGGGACACTCTTAAAGGTGCTTTCACCGTAAATCCAAGCTGGCAATTTTTCTTCATTTTGTGAAGTTGTAATAGAATATCCATTTACTCGTCTTAAAGCGTCGTTTTGCAACAAGATATAGTCAGATTGCTTGGTCTTTACTCCAACCTTACCTTCGTAACAAACTACATCAAAGAAGTCTTTTGTGCTATTAATATTAAACTGCGTACCTAATACAGTAACTGTACCATTATTTGTATTCACATCGAATTTTTTCCCTTTAGCCACTTTAAAATAAGCCTCGCCATCTAAATTTAGTTTTCTGTTTTCTTCCCAATTATCTTCATTGTAAGTTATCTTAGAATTAGAATTTAGAATAACTTCAGAACCATCTAAAAGCGCAATAGTTTTTTGCTCACCAAAACCTGTCTGAATAATCGTTTCAGTTTCATTTAAAAACATAAACAAACCAAAAATTAATGCAATGGACGCTGCAATAGCAAATGACCAATTTTTATAAAGTGGTATACTTTTTTTGGTCTTCTTTGTAATTTTTTCTTGAATTTTAGCAAATGACAACTCTATTGGTGCATCTAAACACTCTTTTACATACAAACCTTTTCTCAACTTTAAAAAAGCAATATAATCTTGTTCGTCTACAAGATCTTTAAGTTCTTTGTCCGTTAATTCTCCCTCTAACCATTTGGCTAAAAATGTATCTAATTGGTTATGTGAAATCTCTTTTTTCATTTGTTATACTAGTAAGACAACCTAGATATAAAAAACCCTACTTAATATTTAAAATTAAATATTGCCAATCTCTTTTCGCATAACTAAAAGTGCTTGGTGCATTCGTTTTTCTACAGCCTTAACGCTAATGTCTAGTTGGCTTGCAATCTCTTTATACTTTTTCTTTTCTATTCGATTTAACAGAAAAACCTCTCGCTGTTTTTCTGGTAAGTTCGCGATGGTCCTTTCTAACTTATACATAAACTCTTTTTCTAGCATAATAAATTCTGGTGATTCACCAGTACTAGAATTCTGATGTGTTTTAGTATAATTTTGCACAACTTTTAGATGTTTTACATCATTTAAAAACAAATTGTTCGCAACAGTGTAGATATAACTTTTTACTTTATTAAAATCCACCTTACTACAATTATCCCAAAGTTTTATAAAAGCTTCTTGTAACAAATCTTCCGCTTTATCAATGCTTTGTGTTTTAAAAAAAAGGAAACGCCTTACTTCCTTTGCATGAGTATTATAAATACTTTCAAAGGTTTTTGATTCGCAAATATTATAATTGTCTTTAGCCATTGAAGCTTTTAAAATTAAAAAATCAAAACTATGAAAAAAATAGTTTGAGTAAAAAGTAGGGTTTATTAAATCTAGGTTGTCTTACTACTGATTAACCTCAATAATTAATTTTAATCTTATAAATTTTAAGTAAAAATGAAAACATTTAAACTAGCACTTTTTAGCTTAGCTTTCACTTTATTGATGTTTACCTCTTGCACAAATGACGAACCAGTTGTTATGGAGGATCAATCAACAGAAGAAAGTGAATCTATCATTACAACATTTAACCGATTAAATCAACAAGTAGATCAAAATGGCAATTTTAATGTAGAGAACAATCCTGCAGGTAATATTGTATTTGATTTTTGTTTTGACTTTGTTTACCCATTAACACTTTCTTTTAATAATGGTACAACAGTAACTGTAGAGAATTTAGATGGTTTAGTAGATGTTATGATTAACTCTACAGAAGACCTTTATGTTAACGGCATAGCGTTTCCTTTTGATGTTGAAACATACAATGAGACTACAAATGCTATTGATATTGAAACAATTAATAATGAAGAAGAGTTTGCAACTTTACTTGAGAGTTGTTTATTTGACGATTTTGAACCTTGTGACTGTTTCGAAGTTTATGAGCCTGTTTGTGTACAAGTTACTGATCCAAATGGAGAAACTTTCACAATAACATATTCAAATTCATGTTATGCAGAGTGTGATGGCTTTACAGAAGCCGACTTTGTAGATGACTGTGAGGAAGATTATTTTTCTTTCGATTTTGAGTGTTTCACACTTAATTACCCTTTAGAAATTATCATAGATGATGAAACTACTGTAACTGTTAACTCTAATGAAGAACTTGGCAATGCTATTTATGATGTCTATAATTTTGATTTTGTTTATCCTTTTTCAGTAACATTAGAAAATGAAGAGGTTGTTACAATTAATAGTGCTGAAGATATAGAAGCACTAATCGAAACTTGTTTTGGTGATTTAGGAAATTCTGGAGAATGCGAAGAATGTTTAAACTTACCTTTTGATCCTGTTTGTGTTGAAGTAGAAGGTCCTACTGGAGAAACGGCAATCTTCGTTTTCTCAAATGCTTGTGTAGCTGAATGTGAAGGATATACAGAAAACGATTTTGTTAATTGTGAAGATAATACACCTGTTGAATGTACATCAGATAGCGTAGAAGCCATTGCTTTAGAGTGTCCTTGGATTGCTATATATGCTAGCGGCACTTTTGGCTACTCATTTAATAGTGATGGTACGTTTACAGTATCTGACGGAAGTGGTAATACCATTACTACAGGAACTTGGTCAGTTGTACAAGGAAATACTGGTGCACAAACAATAATTTTAGATGCAGTGTCTGGAAATTTTGACGATGAGTGGGCATTTTTAGATTGTAACTGGGACACTTTAAGTGTACAAAGCCTTATAGATCAGAGTGCCGCAATAGGTTCACTCTGCGATTAAATTTAATCATAAGTTAGTAAATTGATTGATTGAAAAAGTCTTCAGGATGTAATAGTCTGAAGGCTTTTTTTTGCATTTTTTCTATAAGTAAAAACAATAGATTTTGTATTTTTATAGTCTTAATCAATCGATATGACAATCACACAACTAAAATATGCATTAGCCATAGCAGAGCATAAAAACTTTACCAAAGCTGCTGAAAAATGCTTCGTTACTCAGCCTACATTGAGTACACAAATACAAAAACTAGAGGACGAATTAGACATTATAATTTTTGACAGAGGTAAAAAACCAATTGAAGTAACCGATGTTGGTAGAAAAATCATTTTTCAGGCGCGTAATATTGTCAACGAGGCAGATCGCATACAAGATATTGTTGATCAGCAAAAAGGATTTATTGGTGGCGAATTTAGATTAGGTATAATCCCAACCGTTATGCCAACCCTTTTACCTATGTTTTTAAAAAACTTCATTAAAAAATATCCAAAAGTGAAGTTGAAAATTGAAGAGCTAACCACAGAAGAAATCTTAACACGTATTAGCGACGGACATTTAGATGCAGCAATTGCAGCAACCCCTTTAGAAAGCGACAACATAAAAGAACGCGTCTTGTATTACGAACCGTTTGTTGCGTATGTACCAAACAATCATCGACTTAAAGATAAAAAAAAGATAGAAATAGCAGATCTAGATATTGAAGATATGTTACTATTAGAGGACGGTCATTGTTTTAGAGATGGAGTTCTTAATTTATGTAAAGCTTTTAAAGATCAAATAGATGAGACCTTTCAATTAGAAAGCGGAAGTATTGAAACCTTAATAAAACTATCTAACGAAGGGATGGGAATGACACTACTTCCTTATTTACATACTTTAGATATTAAAGAAAAACTGAGTTCTAATTTAAGACACTTTACAGAGCCTTCACCAGCAAGAGAAGTAAGTATAATATATCACAAGAGTGAATTAAAAATGCAGATTATCGATGCAATGCATAACGTAATTTCTGGCATTATAAGAGGTGCAATTGCGTTTCAAAATGTCGAGATTATAAGTCCATTGCCTAAATAAAAAAAGCGACTCGTAAGTCGCTTTTATTTTATGCTTTTAAATAAATTAAACATTGATTTAATTCTGGGTTCTGATTAATTAGGGACTGAATAAAAATTCTTAATTCTTCAAGCTCGTGAGGCAGTAATCTATTTACCGCTTTTTGCACTTCTTTGCAGAATAATGTCGCATCAAAACTAACCTTGTTAAGTATTGTTTTAGTATACTCATACATCGCTCTCGCCATAGGTAATCTTTGGTTTTAGGTTTAACAAAAAGTAACTTTTTCTATAGGCTATTGTTTCAATTTATGAATTAAAGTTATAAAAAAAACGCTTCGTTTCATTAAATCATATAAAGTTTAACAGCTTATTATGTTAAAAGTTTGATGTTAATCGATGATAAGTCTAATTGTTAAAGGTAAATTCTGACACTTTAAATCATTAATTTATGACACATAGATCTAAAATCGATTATCCCCATCTAACAAATCGCCTAATCCACCAAGAATACTACCCTCTCCTTTAGACTTACCTCCTCTTGGCACCGATGCTAAAACACGACCTGCTAATCTACTAAAAGGTAAGGACTGAATAAACACTTTTCCTGGCCCTTGTAGTTTTGCAAAGAATAAACCTTCTCCGCCAAAAATAGAATTCTTTATGCCACCAATAAACTCTATATCATAATCTACACTTTGAGTAAACCCAATGATACAACCTGTATCTACACGCAAAGTTTCACCAGCAGCTAAAGTTTTTACTGCTGTGGTTCCTCCTGCATGTACAAATGCCATTCCGTCTCCTTCTAATTTTTGCATAATGAAGCCTTCTCCACCAAAGAGTCCACGGCCCAATTTTTTAGAAAATTCAATACCTACACTTACACCTTTAGCGGCACACAGAAAAGCATCCTTTTGGCAGATAAATTTTCCGCCAAATTCCATTAAGTCAATTGGGATAATTTTTCCAGGATAAGGTGATGCAAAAGATACATTCCGTTTTCCTGTAAGGTCGTTATAAAATGCCGTCATAAACAAACTCTCACCTGTAAGTATGCGTTTACCAGCACCTAAAATTTTACCTAAAAAACCAGTATCTTTCTGAGATCCATCACCAAAAATGGTATCCATTTTAATACCATCATCCATCATCATAAAACTGCCTGATTCTGCAATCACGGCCTCTTGTGGATCTAATTCGATTTCTACATACTGCATCTCTTCACCATAAATACGGTAATCTATTTCGTGTGCGTTTCTATCGTTATAATCTGGTAATTTTTCCATAATATTATTTTTGATTTAAGATTGATTCTCTTATAAGTTGTGAAAATTCAAATTTTGTTACAATTAATGAGATTGCCACGTTTCGCTCACAATAACGTTACGATTTTACTTTCAACGTCCATTCAAAATTAAAAGATGATACTTGTACTCCATCTTTATTGATACCGTTAGCGCTTAACCAAATCGTTTGCCCTTCTCCAGTTTCAAGAGCTTTGCGCATCGCGTCATCTAATTTTAAACCATCATCGCATGTGAAGGTTATTCTCCCAGTTGCCTTTTTAGTAAACGAAGCATTATTATTAACCACTAACATTGATATTTTTTTTCCGCTTTCTCTAATCTTTTTCATTACTAATGCACCAGTTGCTAACTCTGCTGCCATACCTTGTACAGCCCAAAACATAGATTTAAAAGGATTTTGATTTACCCAACGATGTTTTACAGATACAATACAAGTAGTGTCATTAATTTGTGTAGCTCTAACACCAGTTAAATATGCTGCAGGTAGCTTAAACATTAGAAATGTATTGAGTTTAGACGGTGTTATCTTCATATGATTTGATTATAATTTCCCACTAAAATAATTGAAAATTTCAAGCCTAACTAATGTTAATAAAATGTTAATTTTTAGTACTATGCGTAACATAATACCTTTTTAAAGACATATATTTGTATAAACAACTATTATATACTCTTAAAAATGACAAATAATCACCATAAAAATTTAGCCACATTTATACATCTCTCCACATTCTCTAGATTTATAATTCCTTTTGGTAATTTCATTGGGCCAATAGTATTGTGGGCAGCCAATAAAGAGAAATCAGATTTTATAGACCAGCATGGTAAACAAGCTATTAATTTTCAGATTAGTGTTTTACTTTATGCTATTATTATCGGTACAATTAGTGTCCCATTCTTTATATTCAAACTCTTTAGAGGTCTAGATGTTATAGATTTTCATGGCCTTCATAATTTTCATATTAATGTTGGTGAACCTTCTCCTCTATTGTATATAGGAGGTGGATTAGGAGCTTTGGCAGTTATAGCATTTATTATAGAACTCGCTCTTATTGTTAAAGCAAGTTTATCTGCGAGAGATGGAAACATTTATAAATATCCATTAACAATCAATTTTTTAAAATAAAATAGTCATCAATCTGTGCTGAACTCGCGTCAGTATCACAAATCAATCAAAAAATGAACAGTTTAATTAAATTAAATCGAATGATACTATGAAGATAGAAAACACAAAAGCACAAATGCGTAAAGGTGTTTTAGAATATTGCATTTTATCAATTTTAAAGGATGAAGATGCGTATGTTGCAGAGATTCTAGGAACTCTTAAAGACGCAAAAATGCTTGTTGTAGAAGGAACAATCTATCCACTATTAACAAGACTAAAGAATGCTGGATTGCTCAATTACCGTTGGGAAGAATCCACGTCTGGACCACCAAGAAAATATTATGGTCTTACAGAGACAGGAAAACTGTTTCTAAAAGAATTAAACTCCACTTGGAGTGACTTACAGAATGCCGTAAACCTAGTAACCAGTTCAAAAACACCAAAGAAATGAATAAAACAGTCAATATAAATTTAGCAGGTATATTCTTCCACATAGATGAGGATGCATACCTTAAGTTATCGCGCTATCTTGAGGCTATAAAACGTTCATTTACAGACTCTCAAGGTCGTTCAGAAATTATAGCAGATATAGAAGCTCGTATTGCTGAGTTATTTTCTGAACGCATACAAAACGAAAAGCAAGTTGTAGGTGTAAAACTCGTTGACGAGGTTATAACTATTATGGGGCAGCCAGAAGATTATCTAGTCGACGACGAAATCTTTGAAGACGAACCACAACCAAAACAAAGGCATAGCTCTAAACCTTCTAAAAAATTATATAGAGATACTGATAATTCCTATATAGGAGGAGTTGCTGCAGGTTTAAGCCATTATTTTGGTATCGAATCTATTTGGACCCGCTTAATATGGTTGTTACTAGCCATAGGTTCTGGTGGAACATTTATTTTTATCTATTTTATCTTCTGGGCATTGGTACCAGAAGCAAATACGACGGCAGAAAAATTGACCATGACTGGTGATGCTGTAAACATTAGCAACATCGAAAAAAAAATTAAAGACGGCATTGATTCAGTTTCAGAAAATCTAAAAAATGTTGATTTTAAAAAACATGGAGACAAATTAAAAGAAGGTTTTGACACCGTTTCAGATAACATTTCAGATACAGTAAAAAGCGTCGATTTTCAAAAACAAGGGAATCGCATAAAATCGAGTTCTCAGACATTCTTTGATTCTATAGGAAGTATTTTAATGTTCTTTCTAAAAATTATGGCAAAGTTTATTGGAGTCATATTAATTATAGTAGGTATAAGCACTTTAATCTCATTAATTGTAGCATTTTTTACTATAGGAATTACTGATGCCATTCACTTACCAGGCATGGATTTTCTTTATGTTGCTAATGCAGCAAACATACCAATATGGCTTATGTCTTTATTGTTGTTTTTTGCTGTTGGAATTCCATTTTTCTTCGTCTTTTATTTAGGGCTTAAGATTTTAGTAAATAATTTAAAATCTATAGGTAATGTTGCCAAATTTACATTACTCGGTCTTTGGTTGATGGCTATTATAGGTTTGGTTATTACTGGTGTAAAACAGGCTACCGAACATGCTTTTGACGCTAAAGTAACTGCTAAAAAAGAAATAAATATCAAATCGGGTGATACATTAAATTTAAGTATGAAATGGCTAGATAATTATAACAGTTATAGATACAATAGAAATAGTGGTTTTAGAATAGTTGAAGATGATAATGGGCAAAGTCTTGTATCATCAGACGTGAGATTAATAATAAAGTCTACAACAGATTCTATTGCATCATTGATTATCGAAAAAGAAGCAACTGGAAGCAATTATAACATTGCCAAAGATCGCGCAGATAATATCTTTTACAATTATGATTTATCGGGTAAAAACTTAGTATTAGACACTTATTTAACAACCGATATTAAAAATAAGTTTAGCGAACAAGAAATTAGACTAACCCTCTATTTACCCGAAGGTACCATTTTGTACGCTGACAATAATACGCGTAGTTTTCATCAGAACTATAGCTATTATAATGATATACTAAAAACAGGGATGGAAGAACAATATCTCAAAGTAATTGAAGATGATGTAGAATGTTTAGACTGTGAAGTCATAGAAGAGGAAGAAGAGAATATTGGGCAAGTGCAATTAAAAACAGCGGAAAGTGAGACCTTAATTGAGCAATCAACAAATGAAGAAAAGCCAGATGTTAGCGTACAAATTGACGAAAATGGCGTTGACATAGAGGTTAATGACAATTGAGAGTACAAAATCAACAGTTCAGTATTATTTAATATTAAACGACTAAAATCTTGTAGATATTTGTATAGAATAAATTAAAAAAAAATCAATCAATCAATCAATCAATCAATCAATCAATCAATCAATCAACCCACTTGAGCTATGCAATATCAAAATCTTTATTGTTTTTTGATATTGCTTTGGCCAAAGTGAATTTTTAAAAAACTAAACATCAATCAAAAAATAAAAATCATGAGTACATTAACCAGAATTATCGTTTCAAGCATTATCAGTCTATTTATGCTATCCTGTAACTTTTCAATGAATTTTGGACCAGGTATAGACGGCAGCAAAAATGTCGTTAGTGCTGATAGAAATATTTCCACAGACTTTAACGCTGTGAAAGTGAGTCAAGGTCTAAATCTTTATATCACGCAGTCTAAAAATGTTTCTTTAAGCATTGAAGCAGATGATAATCTTCACGACATAATTGTGACAAAAGTTGAAAATGGAACACTAAGCATTTATACTACAGAAAATATAAGAAGAGCTTCGTCTAAAAACATTCTATTAAGTGTACCTAATTTAAACACAATTAAAGCTACAAGTGGCAGTAATGTGTATGCAACTAGTGCAATCGATTTAAATAAATTAGAGCTTACTACAACTAGTGGGGCAAATATTAAACTAGATATTAAAACACAAAATTTAATTTGTCGTTCAACTAGCGGAAGTAATATTATACTAAACGGAACTACAAAAAATATGACCGCTGAGGCTACAAGTGGCAGTAATATTAGAGCATCCAACTTATCTGCTGAAACTTCAAATGTTAAGGCAACTAGTGGTGCCAATGTTACAATAAACACCTTAAAAGAATTAACTGCACGAGCTACAAGTGGAGGTAATGTAAGATATTCAGGAAATCCTGAGAGTATTAATAAATCAGATAGTTCTGCAGGAAGTATTAGAGCGCAATAGAGATGTTTTTAATTAAAATTAAAAATATTTAAGTATCTATATACCTTATAATCACATAATTAATAGCCGTTTTAAATTCTTTAGAGAGTTTGGGACGGTTTTTGTATATCTTTGTTTAAAGGCTATAAAAGTGACATTACTAATGTTTTGTGTCTTACTTATAGCGCAATTAAACTTTGAGATGAAAAAAATATTACTTGTTCTTGTTTTAATGATATTTGTTGCACCAACTGTCATCGCACAAGAAAAAATAAAAGGAGACCGAAATGTAACTATTAAACAAACTTACATTGACGATTTCGAAACAATTGTAGTTAATGGAGATTTCTCTATTGAAATTGTATATAACAGTAAACCATCTGTTCAAATTGAAGCAGACGATAACTTGCACGAAGTTATACAGTTTGATGTTGTTGATGGTGTTTTATCCTTTATCGAAACGACTCGTATTACATCAAAAAAGAAGTTAGCTATTACCGTAAATTATGGTGATGCTTTACAAAATATTGAAACCATGGGAGATGGAGAAATACGTTCTTTAACTTCTATGGAACTTGGTAATGCTACGCTTAGCACTTCTGGTAATTCTAGGGTTTATTTAAATATTAGAGCGAAAAACTTTATTTATAAAAGTTCTGGAAAATCCAAAACGCGCTTAAATCTAACGGCTGATTCAACAAAAATAGAATTAAGTGATAATAGTAAGTTAGACGCTTTAATAAATAGTAAAGTTGCCGATTTTGATCTATATTTAAGATCCGATGCTGTAATTGAAGGGTCTGCCTCTAGCTCAATAATTCGTTTAGACAATTCCACAAACTTTAATGGCCCAAAATTCGATGTTAAAACTGTCGATGTAACGCTAGAAGATAATAGCGATCTCACCATTGCTGCTAATGAAAGTATTACAATAGAGGCTTCTGGAGATAGCGAAATTTATTTATTTGGAAATCCTAAAATTGTAATATCTAAATTTGAAGATACTGCCAAACTTCAAAAGAAGAAGCGTTAAATAAACAATTTATATAAAATAAAAAAGCCGAAGTTTTTACTTCGGCTTTTTTATGAACCTTCTTGTCTATTAATTATAAGTTGGAGTTGAAACTTCGAAATCAGATTCTTTAGCAGCCAAATAACGCTCTGCATCCAAAGCAGCCATACAACCAGTACCAGCAGCAGTAATAGCTTGTCTATAGACATGATCAGCTGCATCTCCACTAACAAATACACCGTCAACATTGGTTTTACTTGTTCCCGGAACTGCATTTACAATATAACCCGTTTCGTCAAGTTCTAAATAATCTTTAAATATATCTGTATTGGGTTTATGACCTATGGCTACAAAAAATCCAGTTGCTGGTATATCAAATTTTTCATTAGTCTGATTGTTAAATGCTCTCACGCCTGTAACAACCTGGCCATCGCCAAGTACTTCGTCTGTTTCAGTATTAAATAAAATTTCAATATTCTCAGTATTCTTAACACGATTAGCCATAATCTTAGATGCTCTAAACTCATCACGTCTAACTAACATAGTTACTTTTTTACAGAGCTTAGATAAATAATGTGCTTCTTCTGCTGCAGAGTCACCTGCACCAACAATAACTACCTCCTGATTTCTGTAGAAAAAACCATCACAAACCGCACACGCAGAAACACCTCCACCTAATTTTAAATATTTTTGCTCAGATGGCAATCCTAAATACTTGGCTGAAGCTCCTGTAGAAATTATTACAGTAGAAGCATGTATTTCGGTCTCACCATTGACCCATACTTTATGAACATCTCCCGAGAAATCTACTTTAGTAATCCATCCATGACGTACATCTGTTCCAAAACGTTCCGATTGTTTTTGTAATTGTATCATCATCTCCGGACCAGTAATACCATCTGGGTAACCCGGAAAATTCTCTACATCATTAGTAGTTGTAAGTTGCCCTCCTGGTTGTTCACCTTGATATAATACTGGAGCCATATTAGCTCTAGACGCATAAATTGCAGCTGTATAGCCAGCAGGACCAGAACCAATTATTAAACATTTTATTTTTTCAATTGTATCAGACATATCTTGTATTTTATTACATAACAAAAGTAGGATTTTTGGCTAAATCCTTACATAGAAGTTATTAACACTACTTATAGGGCTATAAAAAGATTCAATCTTTTCTTTATTCCGATTTAATTTCTTAATTTATAAGGGTTTAATAGTAAAATCTAACCATTATGAAATCTAAAATTTTAATTTTTATTGCGACTTTCTTGTTAGTATTCACATGTAAAAATTCAACCGATAATGCAATAACGTCTATTGAAGAAGATACAGCCAAACAAAAAGAAAATAAAGCCTCACTAAAAGGCACTTGGGAATTAATAGGCTTTTATAATTACAAAGATAATGTAGTAGTGGATTCTTTTAAAATGAACCCTGAATTTAGACAACTAAAAATGTATACAGACACTAAAGTAATGTGGTGTAAACATAGGCCAGCAGACTCTTCAGAATGGTTTGGTTATGGTACTTATAAATTTAATGAAGGTAGCTTAACAGAAACATTAGATTTTGGATCAACTGAAATGGATTTAGTTATAGCTGAGAATAAAGAATTCACATTTGAACTAACACTTCAACCAAATCGTTTTCAACAGATAGAGCTAGATGAGGATGGTAATCGTATTTATTCTGAAAATTATAAAAGAGTTGAATAAAATTTCAATCTAAGAGATTTAATTATAAAAACTGAATTCTTTACGAATTTTTTTAGTAGTTCTTCGGATGCTATAATTGAAAAGTTTCATTAAAATTCTTTTAATACCTTCAGAAGACATCCATCCTTTATGATTATTAAATTTCTTGATGTTTGATATTGACATTAGGTGATTTTCGCCATTTGCCATGCTATAGATTCCACCGTAAAAGGGTAATTCTGACAATACTATATTTTTGTTCAATACTTTTAAACGATGATCAAAATATAAAATTGGGTCTACTTCAAAAAAGTATTTTAATATCTCTGGTTTTACAATTATTGAGCTACCACATAGGTAACTAAACTTAATGGTAGAAAACAAGAAAGGCTTTCCGTCTAAATGTATGTAACCCTTTTTTATATACCAACCTGGTTGGTCAACAGTATTTGAATTAATATACTCAGCAATGCGATTACTTATAAAATCATCAGAATCTACGGTCATTACATAATCCGTATTAAAATTATCGTTAGCATAAGCACTACCTAATTTCAATTTTTTTCCTTTATCAATTTCTCTTCGTTTATTGATACTTGCGGCGCTTTCTGTTTTTCTTTTTATAGGTGGTTCAAATTCAACTTGAATATATTCAACATTACTATGTACAAAATCAATTTTTGGTATTTCGTGACAGACTGCTATAACCTTAAAGTCTTTGTCTGTTTGATTACAAATAGACTTTAATGTGCCTTCAAACAACTTGCAGAATTTTGGCCAGTTGTTTGTTACTCGTTCACTTTTAATCGGTACAATAAATGTTATCATTAAATAAAAGTAATTACCTACAGTGCAAAGTATTAAAATAATAACGGATATGGACAAAAACTCGTTAAATCCTTAATTTCCAAAGACAATCGCTAACCTTTTTAGAATTAATAGGGTATAAATAGTAATTTTTGAGCTATCACTTGGAAAATGAAGAACTTTTCAAAATACTTACAACAAAAAAAAGCACAGTGAATACTGAGCTTTTTTAATTAAAGTCGGGGTGGCAGGATTCGAACCTGCGGCCTCCACGTCCCAAACGTGGCGCGATAACCGGGCTACGCTACACCCCGAAATAATAGATTCTTATTTTCGGTGTGCAAATATATAGTTTTTCTTCTTTATCCAATAACAATTTTCTAAATTTAGACTCTCATAATTTAATACCTTTAAAACATGAAATTGAGATTTCCAGTTATAGTATTAATTTTTACTAGCCTCTTAACTTGTGCACAAGATAAAAACCCTGTAAACACAGAAAATAGCCATGAAGTTATAGTGCCTGATCTCAGCATTCCATGGGCTTTTACATTTCTTCCGGATGGATCTATATTAATTAATGAAAAATCTGGCGAGCTTATACACTTTAAGGAAGGTAATAAAACAAATGTTTCCGGACTACCAGAAATTTATCTTAGAGGTCAAGGTGGATTAATGGATATTATTCTGCATCCAGATTATAAAAATAATGGATGGATTTATTTCTCGTACGCCTCTGAAAAAGGAGATGGCCAAGGTGGTAATACCACAATTGCGAGAGCAAAATTAAAAAATAATACAATAACCAACTTTAATGTACTTTACAAAGCTGAACCTAACTCTAAAAAAGGACAGCACTTTGGGTCTCGTTTAGCATTTGATAATGATGGCTATCTTTATTTTAGTGTTGGTGATCGAGGAAACAGAGACGTAAATCCTCAAGATATCACTAGAGACTGCGGTAAAATCTATAGAATTAATGATGATGGGAGTATTCCTAAGGACAATCCTTTTATTAAAAATGCTAAAGCAAAAAAAGCCATTTATTCATTTGGGCATAGAAATCCTCAAGGAATGACATTACAACCAGGCACTGGTGATATTTGGACACATGAACATGGTCCAAAAGGAGGTGATGAAATTAACATTATACAGCCTGGTAAAAATTATGGGTGGCCAATAATCAGTTATGGTGTAAACTATAGTGGTACTAAATTCACCGATATAACAAAAAAAGACGGAATGGAACAGCCAATTCATTATTGGGTTCCTTCGATAGCACCGAGTGGCATGTCTTTTATTGACAGTGATAAATATGGGGATTGGAACGGAAATCTTTTAGTTGGCTCACTTAAATTTCAATATTTAGACATGTGTACCATAAAAAATAATAAAGTTATAAAAGAAGAGCGTTTACTCGATGGATTAGGAAGAGTAAGATGCATAGAACAAGGACCCGATGGTTATATTTACGTCGGAATTGAAAATTTAGGAATAATTAAATTAATTAAAAAATGAAAAAAATAGTAAAGCTTGTGGTATTGTTATTAATTGTTGTCTCATGTAACTCAAATGAGAAAGAAGATAAAACGAATAAAGTTAAGTACCCAAAAAAGACATCTATTAAGCAAGTTTCACCAGAATTAAAGGCGAGTATCATAGAAGGCAAACTTGTTTACGAAAATTTATGCATCACCTGCCACATGGCTGATGGAAAGGGCGTAACTAAGGCATTTCCACCATTAGCAAATTCAGATTACTTAAAGAAAAAACAAACAGCTAGTATTAAGGCTGTAAAAAACGGAATGTCTGGTGAAATTACAGTAAACGGAATAACGTATAATAGTGTAATGGCCCCTTTAGGCCTTTCGGACGAGGAAGTAGCTGATGTAGTTAATTATATCAATAACAGTTGGGGAAATAATTATGGCAAGATGTTAACGGCAGAACAGGTAGGAAAAATTGCTAAATAATAATACCTAATTTTGAAAACTAAATCAATCAAAAAAAATTATAATGTTAATAATAGGGATTGCAGGCGGAACAGGATGTGGCAAAACTACAGTTGTAAATACAATTCTTAATGAATTACCAGAAGGAGAAGTTGGTGTAATCTCACAAGATTCTTACTACAAGGATACGTCTCACTTGAGTTATGATGAGCGTGTGAAAATTAATTTTGACCATCCACGTTCTATCGATTTTGAACTTTTAGAAGCACATTTAAAAGAATTAAAGAAAGGAAATACAATAAACCAACCTGTATATTCTTTCGTAAAACATAACCGCACAGGTGACACTATTTCTACAAAGCCCAGAAAAGTTATGATCGTAGAAGGTATCTTAATTCTTACTAATCCAGAAATAAGAGAATTATTTGATATTAAAATATTTGTTCATGCAGATTCAGACGAACGCTTAATTCGTCGTTTAAAAAGAGATATAACCGAACGTGGTCGAGATATTGATGAAGTTTTAACTAGGTATCAAACAACACTAAAACCAATGCATCAGCAATTTATTGAACCTATGAAAGAATATGCTGATATTATTATTCCTAATAATAAATACAACACTGTTGCGGTAGATATCGTTAAAACAATAATTAACGAACGTTTATAATGGGAATTTTTGATAACAAATACTTAAAGCCTTTTAAAAGTATCTATCTACTTGTATTAATTGTTTTTGTGGTATGGATGCTATTCTTTGATGCTCATTCTTGGCTATTTCACCGAGAACTAAATGATGATAAACGAGAATTAGAATATCAAAAAGAACATTACAAAAATGAAATGACCAAAGACGCAAAGGCTATTAAAGCCCTAAGCACTGAAGAAGGAATTGAGCGGACTGCAAGAGAAACATATAATATGAAAAGGCCTAACGAAGATATTTTTATTATAGAATACGAGGATAGTATAGCCAAAAACCAATAAGATGAGTAAATCTTTATTTAATGAGTTTGAAGACACATCTTCAAAGGCCTGGAAACAAAAGATTCAATTTGATCTTAAAGGTGCTGATTATAATGACACATTAATATGGAAAAACAATGAAGGTATACATGTAAAACCTTTTTACCATGCTGATGAATTTGATAACTTACCAGAAGTTTCTTTAAGCAATGCAACTGAGTGGAAAATATGTCAATATATTAATGTAGTTAATGGTAAAGATTCTAACCTTACAGCTATTGACGCTATTAATCGTGGTGCAGAAAGTATAATATTCAATATTAAAAAAAGTGCAGTAGCATTAGAAGATTTATTCCAAAACATAGATATCAATTCAATACCTATTCATATTAAATCAGATTCTATTCCTAAGGCATTCTTAAATAAATTTAGCTTTTTATCTGAAAATAATACAAAACAAAATTTAACTTTTATTCATACAGATATCATTGGTAATCTTGCTAAAACAGGAAACTGGTATAACAATATAAAAGACGACTTCGAAGAATTTAGACTTACGGTTAAAGCAACTAATCAATTAAGTATAGATACAGAAATTTACCAAAATGCTGGTAGCACAATTACGCAACAACTCGCCTACGGAATGGCTCATGCAAACGAGTACTTAAACTATTTAGAAGACAACCTTAATGGAGAAGCCAAGACATCTCTTCAAATAACCTTTAATGTTTCTGTCGGGTCAAATTATTTTTTCGAAATAGCGAAGTTAAGAGCACTAAGATCTCTATGGGCTTCTTTGGCTTCTGAATATAATGTGAATACAGATTGCAACATAATTGCTTCACCTAGTAAACGCAATAAAACAATTTACGATTACAATGTAAATATGTTGCGAACAACTACAGAATGTATGAGTGCTATTATTGGAGGCGCAAATACTATCTGTAATTTACCCTATGATGCTATATATCATAACCAAAATGAATTTGGAGATCGTATATCTAGAAATCAACTTTTAGTATTAAAACACGAAAGCTATTTCGACAGAGTTAACAACCCTGCTGATGGAGCATATTATATTGAAAGTTTAACGCATCAACTTTCCGAAAAAGCACTAGAACTATTTAAAAACCTAGAAGCTAATGGCGGTTTTTTAAAGCAATTAAAAGAGGGTACTATTCAGAGAAAAATCAAAGAAAGTTCAGAAAAAGAACAATTAGATTTTGATACAGAAAATTTAGTACTACTTGGAACGAATAAATATCCAAATCCTGCTGATAAAATGAAGAATGACCTAGAAATAAGCCCTTTCTTAACTATAAAAAAGAGAAAAACTCTTATTGAACCAATTATAAGAAAAAGACTATCAGAAAATCTGGAAATCAATAGATTAAATAAAGAGTAAAAATCAGTATAGATAAAATCTATTACAACTTTTACACTTAAAAATCATATTAAAAATGCCAAGAAAGAATCTTCAACATATATCAATTAATAGTCAGAAAGCTAGCACGAATACTAACCAGAAACTGTCGCTAACAGCTGAAGATATAGATGTTAAATCTACCTATTCTAAACTAGACCTTAAAGATTTAGAGCATCTAAATTTTGTTGCTGGAATTGCTCCAAACCTAAGAGGACCATATTCAACAATGTATGTTCGCAGACCTTGGACGATTAGACAATATGCTGGTTTTTCAACAGCCGAAGAAAGCAATGCCTTTTACAGGCGAAATCTTGCCGCAGGACAAAAAGGGCTGTCGGTAGCTTTTGATTTGGCAACACATAGAGGTTATGACTCGGACCACGAGCGTGTGATTGGAGATGTGGGCAAAGCAGGTGTAGCAATAGATACAGTTGAAGATATGAAGGTTCTTTTTGATCAAATTCCTTTAGATAAAATGTCAGTTTCTATGACAATGAATGGAGCCGTTTTACCAATTATGGCGTTTTACATTGTTGCAGCAGAAGAGCAAGGTGTAGAACCTGCATTACTAGCAGGAACAATTCAAAATGATATTCTAAAAGAGTTTATGGTGCGTAACACCTACATATACCCACCAACACCTTCGATGAAAATTATTTCAGACATCTTTCAATATACAAGTGAGTATATGCCAAAATTTAACAGTATTAGCATTTCTGGATACCATATGCAAGAGGCTGGAGCTACTTGCGATATTGAACTAGCTTACACACTTGCCGATGGACTAGAATACATAAGAAAAGGTCTAGATGCAGGTATGGATATTGACACTTTCGCTCCTCGCCTATCCTTCTTTTGGGCTATTGGCATGAATCACTTTATGGAAATTGCTAAAATGCGAGCAGCACGAATGCTTTGGGCTAAAATAGTTAAACAATTTAACCCAAAGAATCAAAAATCTTTAGCTTTAAGAACCCATTGCCAAACCTCTGGCTGGAGTCTAACAGAGCAAGATCCTTTTAACAATGTTGCTAGGACTTGTATAGAAGCATCTGCCGCTGCTTTTGGAGGTACACAAAGTTTACATACTAATGCATTAGATGAAGCCATAGCACTACCTACAGATTTCTCCGCCCGAATCGCAAGAAACACTCAAATATATTTACAGCAAGAAACACATATCACAAAAACAGTAGATCCATGGGCTGGTAGTTATTATGTTGAAAAACTAACACATGATATTGCTCATAAAGCTTGGCAATTAATTGAAGAAGTTGAAGAATTAGGAGGTATGACTAAGGCTATTGAAGCTGGTATCCCAAAACTTAGAATAGAAGAAGCTGCTGCCAGAAAACAAGCAAGAATTGACTCCGGCCAAGATGTTATTGTTGGTGTAAATAAATATCAACTAGACGAGGAAGATCCACTCCATATTTTAGAAGTCGATAATCAAACAGTTAGAACGCAACAAATAGAACGCTTAAATCAAATCAAATCATCGCGAAACTCTAAAGAAGTTAAAACAGCATTATTAAAATTAACATTAGTTGCCAAGACTGGTGAAGGAAATTTATTAGCTTTAGCCATAGATGCCGCACGCAAACGTGCCACTTTAGGAGAAATAAGCGATGCTCTAGAAGTTGAGTTTGGACGATATAAGGCACAAATTAAATCATTTAGTGGAGTGTACAGCAAAGAGATAAAGAATGACAAAAGTTTTCAAAAAGCTAGAGAATTAGCAGATGAGTTTGCTGAGCAAGATGGACGTAGACCACGTATTATGATTGCTAAAATGGGACAAGACGGACATGACAGAGGTGCAAAAGTGGTAGCAACGGGTTATGCAGATGTTGGTTTCGATGTAGATATTGGCCCACTTTTTCAAACACCTAAAGAAGCCGCTAAACAAGCGGTAGAAAATGATGTCCATATTTTGGGTGTATCCTCTCTTGCTGCCGGACATAAAACCTTGGTACCACAAGTTATTGAAGAATTAAAAACCTATGGTAGAGACGATATTATGGTAATTGTTGGAGGTGTTATACCAAAACAAGATTATCAATATTTGTTCGATTCTGGTGCTGTAGCCGTTTTTGGACCTGGCACAAAAATTAGTGAAGCTGCAATTCAGATTTTAGAAATTTTAATTGATTAGTAAACTAGACAATAACGTTAGCATAAGTCTCTCAACACGCATCTCAAATAACAGTAGTTTTGAACTAAAATTTTAGTTAAAATAATGTTATACATTATTATCAGTAACTTAGATTGTATAAATTAGAGGAATTTTCTTATAAATTCTATTAATTAAAACCATCAATCAATGAAAACTCATTTCCCTCAAGTGTTGAAAACACTTTTTATTTGTTTCCTTTTTGTCGCATTCTCGGCAAACGGACAATCAAAAACACCAGAACAACAAAAATCAGTTTCGGTACCATCAGACGTATTGCCAACAACACCAGATGTTAAAATTGGTAAACTTTCTAATGGCCTCACCTATTACATCCAAAACAATGGTAAACCAGAAGACAAAGTAGAATTGCGTTTAGCATTAAAAGCAGGCTCTATTTTAGAAACGGATGACCAAGTTGGACTAGCACACTTCATGGAACACATGAATTTTAATGGTACAACTAACTTTCAAAAAAATGAATTAGTAGATTATTTACAGAGTATTGGTGTGGAGTTTGGAGCAGACTTAAATGCGTATACTGGTTTTGACCAAACGGTTTATATTCTTCCTATTCCTAGTGATGACCCAGAGAAGTTAAATAAAGGATTTCAAATTTTACAAGATTGGGCTGGTGGTGCATTACTTACCGATAAAGATATTGACGATGAACGTGGAGTTGTTATAGAAGAATATAGAACACGTCTAGGAGCTGCAACAAGAATGCAAGCTAAATACCTAAACAAGATTGCTTATAAATCAAGATATGCAGATCGTTTACCAATCGGAACTAAAGAAAATCTTGAAACATTTAGTTACGAGAGTTTAAGAAATTTTCAAAAAGACTGGTATCGTCCTAATCTAATGGCCGTAATTGCAGTTGGTGATTTAGACGTAGAAACACTAGAAAAGAAAATAAAAGAAAACTTTGGAGGCCTTAAAAACCCTGCAAGTCCAAAGCCAAGAGAAAAATATTATTCCGAAAATCATGAGGATACATTCGTTGCAATTGAGTGGGATGAGGAAGCTACAGGTTCTCAGGTTCAAATTTACTACAAAGACAAAGGCACCCCAAAAAAGACAAAAACGATTAGCGATTACAGAGATAATATGGTCGAAGGGCTTTTTGACCAAATGATAAATAATAGACTTAACGAGTATAGCAATAAACCAAATCCACCTTTTATTTATGGTTTTTCATACAAAGGAGGAATAATTGGTAATAAAGAAGCTTACCAATCTTTTGCTCAAACCAACGAAACTGGACAATTAGATGCCTTAAAAACCTTATTAGAGGAAAATGAACGAGTAAAACGTTTTGGGTTTAAGGCTTCAGAGCTAGAACGCGCCAAAAAAGATTATGTAGCAAGATTAGAACGTCAATTTAAAAATAAGGACAAACTAGAATCTAATAGAATCGTAAATGGCTACATACAAAATTTCTTACAAGAAAGCCCAATACCTGGGATTGAATGGATATTCAATTATGCACAAAAAGAATTACCAAACATAAAATTAAAAGAGGTAAATGGCTTAATTGCAGATTTTTTACATGATGATAATAGATTAGTAGTGCTTACTGGCCCTAAAAAAGAGGGGCTAACTAAGGTTACTGAAAAGCAAGTGATTGATTTACTAGATAGTGTTAAAAAAGCAGATATAAAAGACTATGAAGATGAGGCTGTACGTGCCCAGCTAATGCCTGTAAAACCAAAGAAAGGGACTATAACGTCTGTTGATATTAATAATCATGAAAAAATTAATGAAACTACTACGCTAACACTTAGTAACGGAGCTAAAGTAACTTATAAGAAAACAGATTTTAAAAATGATGAAATCTTGTTAGACGCGTTTAGCTATGGAGGGACCTCATTATATTCTGATGAAGATTTAAAACAAACCTCTAGTGCTAATGGTGGTATTTTTGAAGCCAGTTTAGATGGTCTATCAAAAAATGATATGACTAAAATGACATCTGGTAAAATCGTTAGAGTTAGACCATATATTGGTGGTAATGATGAAGGTTTTAGAGGTTCTGCATCGCCTAAAGATTTTGAGATGATGTTTCAGATGATTCATCTTTACTTTACCAAATTAGATAAAGATCCCGAAGCATTTGCTTCATATATTAGTAAACAAAAAGCATTCTTAGGTAATATTTTATCAAGCCCTAATGTTTCCTTTTCTATTGCTCTTGGTAAATATTTGAGTGAAGGCAATCCGAGATATACAGGATTCCCTGATGAAGAAGCTCTAGACAATGCAAATTACGACTTAGCCTACGAGAAATATAAAGAGAGATTTGCAAACGCAGGAGATTTTCACTTTTACTTTGTTGGTAATATTGATGATGATAAAATTGCCGAATATGCGCAAACCTATATCGCTTCTTTACCTGGAAACGGCACCAAAGAATCTTATAAAGTACATCCTTTTAGAGGTAAATCTGGTTCTCACGAGTTTACTTATAACAAAGGAACAGAGCCTAAGAGTCAAGTTAACTTAATTTTTAGAGGAGAAACTGAATATAATGAAAAAGAAGCTAGAGCAATGAGTGCGTTAGGCGAAATCTTAAGCATTAAACTTATCGAAAAATTAAGAGAAGAAGAAGGCGGTGTTTATGGTGCTGGTGCAAGAGGCTCTATTAGTAAAATCCCTTATGGCCGTTACAATTTTAGTATTTCATTCCCTTGCGGACCAGATAATGCTGAAAAACTTGCAGCCGCATCTATTGGAGAGCTAGAAAAAATAATAAAAGACGGCCCAACAGCTACTGATTTAGATAAGGTGAAGAAAGCTTTACTACTAACAAGAAAAGATCAACTAGAACAGAATCGTTTCTGGTTGAGCGCAATAAAAGGGGCTGATTATAATAAAAGTGACTTAGATAATGTCGTTAATTATGACGCTAATGTTAATGCTATTACAGCTGAAGATGTGCATAATGTGGCTAAGAAATATTTAAATGATGGTTACATAAAAGCTATTTTAATGCCAGAAGAAGAATAAAACATATATAACCTAATAATTGAGTTTATATTCAAACAATCAAGGCAGCTAATACTATAGCTGTCTTTTTTGTTTTAATGATGTTAACAACTTCAATTTCCTAAACTCATAAATAATCGTATTTTTAAACCCTATTAAAACCAAATCATTTGATGGGTAAAATCATTGCAATTGCTAATCAAAAAGGAGGTGTTGGTAAAACGACCACCTCAGTAAACTTAGCAGCTTCTTTAGGTGCTCTAGAGAAGAAAGTCCTACTTATAGATGCCGATCCGCAAGCCAACGCAAGCTCAGGGTTAGGTATTGATGTTGATGCCGTAGAAATTGGTTCTTATCAAGTATTAGAACACACCAGATCTGCTAAAGAGGCCATAACAACCTCTAACGCACCCAATGTAGATATTATTCCTGCACATATTGATTTAGTTGCTATTGAGATAGAACTTGTCGATAAAGAGGAGAGAGAATACATGCTTAAGAAAGCTATTTCAGAATTAAAATCTGATTACGATTATATTTTAATAGACTGTGCACCATCGCTTGGTCTACTTACTTTAAATGCACTTACAGCAGCAGATTCTGTTATTATTCCAATCCAATGCGAATATTTTGCACTAGAAGGTTTAGGTAAACTGTTAAATACTATTAAAAGTGTACAAAAAATACATAATAAGGCGTTAGACATTGAAGGACTTCTATTAACAATGTTCGATTCTCGTTTACGTTTATCAAATCAGGTTGTAGAAGAAGTACAAAAACATTTTAGTGAGATGGTTTTTGAAACTATTATTCAACGCAATGTGCGCTTAGGTGAAGCACCAAGTTACGGAGAGAGTATTATTAACTACGACGTTAGTAGTAAAGGAGCTGAAAACTATTTAGATTTAGCAAAAGAGCTTATAAAGAAAAATGAATTATAATGGCGAAAGCAACTAAAAAACAGGCGTTAGGACGCGGACTTTCTGCATTATTGAAAGATCCTAATAACGATATAAAATCAGCTGAAGATAAAAATGCGGATAAAGTTGTTGGTAATATTGTTGAACTCGATTTAGAAAGTATTGAGGTTAACCCTTTTCAACCGAGAACCAATTTTAATGAAGAATCTTTAAAAGAGTTAGCGTCTTCAATACGAGAATTGGGTGTTATTCAGCCAATAACAGTTAGAAAATTAGCATTTAACAAATATCAATTAGTATCAGGAGAACGTCGTTTTAGAGCTTCAAAATTAATTGGATTAGAAAATATACCAGCATATATTAGAATAGCTAACGATCAGGAATCTTTAGAGATGGCATTGGTTGAAAATATCCAACGCCAAGATTTAGATCCAATAGAAATAGCACTCTCCTATCAGCGTTTAATTGACGAAATTAATTTAACTCAAGAGCAAATGAGTGAACGTGTTGGGAAGAAGCGTTCTACTATTGCTAACTATTTGCGCCTTCTTAAATTAGATCCAATTATTCAAACAGGTATGCGAGATGGTTTTATTTCGATGGGCCATGGTAGAGCTATGGTAAATATTGAAAGTCAAATTGACCAATTAGAAGTTTACGAAAAAGTAATTACTAATAAGCTTTCTGTAAGAGCCACTGAGCAGTTAGTGAAAAATTTAAATTCTACAACGGATACAGCATCAGAAAACATACCTAATGAAATCCCTAAGTATATTAAAAAAGGTATTAAAGAATTTTCGGACTATTTTGGACATAAGATTGATGTAAAAGTGTCTAACAATGGTGCAGGGAAAATCACTATACCTTTTCATTCTGAAGAAGATTTTAATAGAATTAAAAAATTAGTGCAGCGTGCTAAATAAAGCTCATTATTTATTATTACTTTGCCTCAGCTCTGCATTACTCTCATTCTCTCAAAAAGATAAAGATAGTATTGGTCTTGGTCTAGATAAAGAACTAGTTGTTATTGAAGAACAAACAATTCAAAGAAAACCAATAGACCCTTTAAGACCTTCTAAGGCTGCCTTTTTCTCTGCAGTATTACCAGGAGCAGGCCAAGCTTACAATAAAAAATATTGGAAAATCCCAATTGTTTGGGGTGCAATTGGTACAGGTGTGTATTTTTATATAAAAAATGATAAGGACTTCGATCGTGTTAGAAATGCTTACAAAAGAAGATTAGCAGGTTTTACAGATGACGAATTTTCTGATGCAAATGGAGAGCCTCTAATTTCTGATGATGGTCTTATAAGAGCACAACAACAATTTAGAAGAAATAAGGAAGTCTCATTATTAGTAACGATAGGACTTTATGCACTTAACATTATAGATGCTAATGTAGATGCCCACTTATTACAATTTAATGTGGACGAAAACTTAAGTCTAAGCCCACATTACCAATATAATCAGTGGGAAAATTCTTCTGACTTAGGACTAACACTTAATTTTAAGTTTTAATATGAAAATAGCTTTACTTGGTTATGGTAGAATGGGTAAAAGCATTGAAACCATTGCGTTAAAACGAAACCATTCAATAACTCTAAAAGTAATTGATGGATCTTCAACTTATGATTTTTCGGAGGCAGATGTAGCCATAGATTTCAGTATACCAACAGCAGCAGTTTCAAATATTAAAAAGGCCATCGATGCAGGTATTCCTGTTATTTCAGGCACAACTGGTTGGCTAGATAGTTATGAAGAAGTGGTTACCTATTGTGAATATAAAAAAGGAACATTTCTTTACGCCTCTAATTTTAGTTTAGGGGTGAACATTTTTTTTGAAGTCAACAAAAAACTAAGTCAACTTATGGCTTCACTTCCAGATTACTCATTAAAAATGAAAGAAATTCATCACACAAATAAGTTAGATGCACCAAGCGGCACAGCTATTACATTGGCTGAGCAAATTATTGAGCATACTCATTATAATAAATGGACCTTAGACCAAGAAAAGTCTAACGAAATTTATATCGACGCTCAGCGTATTCCTGATGTACCTGGTACACATAAAATAACTTATAATTCGGATGTTGATTCTATAAGTATAAAACATACCGCACATAGCAGAGAAGGCTTTGCAATGGGTGCTGTTATTGCTGCAGAATGGATTAAGGACAAAAAAGGCATCTTTAGTATGAAAGATGTGTTAAACATTGGTTAATTTGCCAATGTTTTGAAACAAATTAAAATATTTTTCAACCAACTAGACTAAATGTATTAGCATGACTTGGACACAGTGGTTTATCTTCATAATAATTTTACAAATAATTCATGGCCTTGGCACATGGAAATTATATATTAAAGCAGGTCGAAAAGCCTGGGAAGCATTTGTACCTATTTACAATGCTGTAGTATTGATGAAGATAATCTCGCGCCCTTGGTGGTGGGTTGTTTTAATGTTTTTACCAATTGTAAACCTAATTATGATTCCGGCTGCTTGGGTAGAAACTGCTAGAACTTTTGGCAAAGACACTAAACTAGATGCATTATTATGCATTTTAACCCTTGGGTTTTATTTGTATTACCTAAACTATGTTGCTGATGTCAATTATATAGAAAATAGACAACTAAAGCCAAAAACATCTGCAGGAGAATGGATTACTTCAATTCTCTTTGCAATTGTTGCTGCCACCATTGTACATACCTATTTCTTTCAACCCTTTGTAATTCCGTCGTCTTCATTAGAAAAATCGTTACTTGTTGGTGATTTTTTAATAGTAAGCAAACTACATTATGGACCAAGAACGCCTATGACGACAGTTGGTGCGCCAATGGTACACGACACAATACCTGTATTAAAAAAGAAATCTTATCTCTTTAATGACAATTTTGAAGAAAGGAATACATCATGGTTAAATAAATTGCAATTACCATATTTAAGATTACCTGGTTTTGAAGATATAGAACGTAATGATATCGTCGTATTTAATCAACCTGCGGATACACTGTTGGATATGAATAATTTTAATCCTGATCGAAATTATTATAAACCTATTGATAAAAAAACAAATTTAGTCAAACGATGTGTAGGTGCTCCGGGAGATACTTTAGAAATAAGAAACGGTTATGTATTTATAAACGGTATACAAAACAAATTACCTCCGAGAACTCAACTTCAATTTTCATATCAAATTAGTCTTAAAAAGCCACATACAACTCAAGGAGAACAATTTCGATTTTTTGATTTATTAAAAAAAATAGGAATAAGTGATGGCGCTAGACTAAATCCAAATACTGGCGAATACACAGTCTTTGCGGCGACGAATGAAGCTATTGCTCAATTAAAAATTCAGCCAAACGTAAAAGAGATTGTACCCATAAAAAGAACACCTGGTGTAAAAGATGATATATTTCCAAGAGACGCAAACTATAATTGGAATATTGATAATTTTGGACCAGTGTGGATACCCAAAGCTGGTGGATCTATAAATCTTAATGTAGACAATATAGCATTATATAAAAGAGCAATTTCAGAATACGAAGGACATAAGGTCGTCACTCGAGGTAATCAGGTTTTTATAGATGATAAGCCTGCCACGGGATATACATTTGGGCAAGATTATTATTGGATGATGGGAGATAATAGACATAATTCTATTGATAGCAGATTTTGGGGATTTGTTCCTTTTGACCATACTTTTGGTAAACCAGTATTTATTTGGATGAGTATTGATGGTATTAATGATGGCCTTAAAAACTGGAGTTTCCGTTGGAATAGAATTTTTACTACTGTTAGCGGAAATGGCGAACGGACTTCATATTTTATCCCATTTATAGTTTTAATTTTTGGTATAACTTTCTTTAACAAATGGAGAAAGAAGAAAAAAGCTAAGTCATAACGTCTAAAATATTAGAGACGTTATGAATTGTCTTATTCACCCAACATACTTCCCAAACATAGCACACTTTGTTGCTATGGTAAATTCGAGCATAGTATACTTAGAGGTTTGTGATAATTACCAAAAGCAAAGTTTTAGAAATCGTACAGAGATTTATTCTGCAAACGGAAAACTAGCACTAACAGTTCCTGTTAGCTATACTCAAAAAAATAGACAATTGTATAAGGATGTGAAAATTGCAAACAAAGATAACTGGCAACTCCTGCACTTAAAATCATTACAGTCAGCCTATCGTATGTCTCCATTTTTTGAGTATTATATTGATGACTTATTACCACTTTTTGAGAAGCGTTTCAATTTTATCTTAGACCTAAACATAAGTTGTCTTGAGGTGCTTTTAGAAAGCTTACAGATTAACATTACAACCGTTGATACTTTAGTTTTTGAATCAGAAACTAGTAATAAGGTGGATGATAGAACTATGGTAAAACGAAACTATAAAGCCACCAACTTTGAGACATATACGCAGGTGTTTAGTAAAAAACATGGATTCATATCTAATCTAAGTATTTTAGATCTACTTTTTAATGAGGGTCCAAATTCTGAATTATATTTAAAAAAACAGAAGTTAAAGTAATGCTTAAATTTGCTATTCATTACGGTTTACACTTTGGTTTACCTCTGGCTATTTCTTTAATCTTTTTCAAAAAAAACTGGAAGAGTTCTTATGTTATAATGTTACTCGCTTTTGTTATCGATTTAGACCATTTACTTGCTAATCCAATTTTTTCACCTAATCGTTGTAGTATTAATTTTCATCCACTTCACTCCTATTATGCCATAGTAATTTACTGTCTTATGCTAATTCCTAATCGGACGAGAATTTTTGCAATCGGCTTATTAGCACATATCATTTCTGATAGCGTAGATTGTTTATTAATCTAACTTTAGTGTTGCTTTTATAGGATAATGATCTGACAATATAGTCTTATTATAAGTTTTAAAACTACTGACTTCGAAATCTTTATCGGCTAATATAAAATCAATTCTGAGAGGAAAAAATTTGAAATCAAAAGTTTTACCGAACCCACTACCTGCCTCTTCAAAAGTATCCACTAAGTCATCTCCAAGAACTTCGTTATAACTATAAGAGAAAGCTGTATTATTAAAATCGCCTGCTACAATGGTTTTGTATTTGCATTTAGACTTATGGTTTTTAAATAATTCTACTTGATTCTGCTGCATAATAAATGCTTCTTTTACGCGCTTTACAAATAAGTCTCTAGAATATTGATTATTTATATAATCTATCTGAGTATTAATTTTTGAAGATTGTAGATGCAGATTATACACTCTAATGGTATCCATATCTTTTACAATATCTACGAAAAGCGCATTATTATTGGTGTTTTTAAACTCCAAAGAACCAGAATTAATAATCGGAAATTTTGAAAAAATAGCAAGACCACCTCTCGTATTTTTAGTATAAGTTCCGTTAAAATGAGAGTAGCCTTCTAATTTAATTGGTTTACCTCTAGTGTACTCTTGTATACAAATAATACCTGGTTCCTTCTCATAAAAGAAATCAACAATATCATCTTTTGTTGTTTTATTTGGTTTCCAATTGTATTTATTAAATAACCGAACGTTAAATGACATCACAGACATATTATTTGATGCTTCATCAGTTGATAAAAACGAAAACGCGTACATAGATTGCATATAATTCCAACCAAGAATTAATACTACTAATGATAAGAAAATCTGCTTCTTAAATCTTATTAACCAAAAAATAAAAAATAATATATTTAGTAATATTAAAAGCGGCACACCAAGACTTAAAACGGATAAAGTAGCAAAACTTTTTGGAGGAACGTATGGTAAAACATAGGATATCAATAATAAAAATGCAGCCAATGAATTGACTATAAACATAATTTTATTAAAGAATTTTAATTTCTTCATACCTAAATTAACACATAGCTAGATTCTATCTATTTACCAGCTTTAAACAAAAACGCTTTCTCTTCTGCGGTTAAACTTTCATAACCACTTTTACTTATTTTATCGAGAATTAAATCTATCTTTTTCTGATTATTAAACGTATTAAACTCGTCTTTAGTCTTTCCTGCATAAGATCCTTTTTTGGATTTTCTGTATACAGTTTTTAAATTAGATTTTGGCTTAAACCAACTCATTACTGTATCCATTAAACGCTCAAAACCTAATCCTATGTCTTTGCCTTCCTTTAATTTTATAGCGTATAAATAACCTAAAAGCGCTCCACCAAGATGAGCAACATTTCCTCCTTGGTTCCACCCAAACAAACCTAAAACATCCATTACTACCAAAATAATAGCAATATATTTTAGTTTTATATTTAACATAAATACACGTACATCCTTCTCTGCCATATAAACACCTAGAAAAATCAATAGGGCCCTTATACCAGCCGATGCACCAACAACTGAAGATGTATTTATTAAAAATCTACTAGGTAATACATTGTAAACAAACAAAAAGGCGAGTCCACCAACTATAATACCCAGAAAATAAATATTCAGAGCCATTTTTGGCCTAAATAAATTTAATAACATTCTCGATATATAATATAATATCAATAAGTTAAAAAGAATATGAAAAAAACCATAATGTGTAAATCCATAAGTTATAAGACTCCAAGGCTTTAACAAAAACTGAAAGAAATCTGATGGTAAACCCAAATAAGATAAGGAACTGTTTGTTCTACCGAAAACATTAATAAGCTGACCAATGAAATAAATAATAATATTTAGCACTATTATTTTCTCAAAAACATTAAGTCTATTAAACTTATATTTTAAATCTTTAGACGTACTCATAATTAATTCCAACGGTATTTATCATTCTCATTTTTTTTCCAAAAATACATTAGTATAAATCCTGTGAATGCACCACCAACATGTGCCATATAAGCCGTATTGCTAGGACTAAAGAATGACTGGCCTGTTATACCAGAAAACAAATCTAATGCGATTATAGCAGGAATAAAATACTTCGCTTTAATTGGCACTGGTAAAAATATCAGCATTAATTTCGATTCTGGAAACAACATACCAAAAGCTACCAAAACACCCATAATTGCACCAGAAGCTCCTACCATTGTAGAGTTAAAAGCACTTACAAAACCTTTAAAATCATCGCCTAAAATAGGTACCCAATTCGTATTGTATTTCCCTTCACTTAAAACACTTAGAATATCAGTCTGTGAAATCCCTGTCTCTATTAAAGTTGCCAAACCCGTATTGAACTGAAAGTATAAAAATGCAACCTGAATAATTGCTGCACCAAAGCCTGAGAGTAGATAAAAGACTATAAATTTTTTCCAACCAAAAATTTGTTCTACAGCCGTTCCAAACATCCATAAAGCAAACATGTTAAATAAAATATGCATAAAATCACCATGCATAAACATATGAGTTAATACCTGCCAAGGCTGAAATAAAGAATTCTTCGGAAAATATAATGCAAACCACTGATAAAAAGCTTCACCATTGCCAATTGCTATGGTACCTATAAACATTATTACATTAATAATCAATAGATGCTTTACTGCATCAGTTATTTGTCGTCTCATATGCTAAACAAATTTTTTTTCAATATCATTAACTGCCATAGTGATAAATGTTGGTCTGTTGGTTGGTGACACATTAGGTTCCTTACAAGCAAAAAGGCTATTTACTAAATGTTCTTGCTCTGTATTATTTAAAGATTGCCCATTTTTTATAGCTAAACTTTTGGCCATAGACTTAGCTAATAGATCTGTAGAACTAAAATTAGCGTCTGGTACATCATTCTCTACATCGCTAATCAGTTGTTCTAATATTATAGATACCTCACTTTCAGGAACACCTACAGGTAGACCTGTAATGGTTATACCATCTTCAGATAACTCAGAAAAAACAAAACCCGTATGTTCTAAATCACTTTTTAAACCATCAATAATATGTATTTCATTAGGTGTAAAATGCAGTTGTAACGGAAATAATAATTGTTGACTTGTTGCCTCCTTTATAGTGATATGCTTTAAAAAATTCTCATATAACACACGCTGATGTGCACGATTTTGATCTATAATCAACATACCAGACTTTAAAGTGCTTACTATATATTTTTGCTGTAATTGAAATGTTGTTTTTGTCGTTTCTATGGATGCATCTTCAAAAATCGATTCTGTTTTGGTGTCACTTTCAAAAGTCACCTCACTAAACTCCGTATCTGAGGCATTACCCTTAGACTCTAAACCTACATACAAACTTTCCCAAGATGCCGTTGGAGCTTTAGTAAAAGATGTTCTATTTATTTTATTGCCAACATCAGTATTATCTGAGAACGGGTTAAAACCTCTATTTACATCAATTATTGGTGCTGTTACTGTTTTATCTTTATACTTATAAGGTGTATTTAAACTACTTTGATGCTCAAAATCTAATATCGGTGCAATATTAAATTGACCTAAACTATGTTTTACAGCGCTTCTAAGAATAGCATATAATGTATGCTCATCATCAAATTTTATTTCTGTTTTAGTAGGATGAATATTAATATCTATAGTCTTAGGATCTACGGTAAGATTTAAGAAATAACTGGCATGATAACCATCCTTAAGTAGACCTTCAAAAGCAGCACTAATTGAATGATTAAGATAAGGACTCTTTATAAATCTGTTATTGACAAAAAAGAATTGTTCTGATCTTGTTTTTTTAGAATATTCGGGTTTACCAACAAATCCAGAAATTTTTAAAACCTCAGTTTCTTCTTCAACAGGCACTAACTTTTCGTTCGTCTTTGCCCCAAAAATATGCACAACACGTTGTCTGTAATTTTCATTTGGAAGGTTAAATAATTCACTACCATTATGATAAAAGGCAAACCCAATATTTGGATGTGCTAATGCTACACGATGAAACTCATCTGTGATATGACGCAATTCTACAGTATCAGACTTTAAAAAATTACGCCTGGCAGGAATATTAAAAAACAAGTTTTTTACGGCTACTGAAGTACCAGTTGGTGTTACTGAAACATCTTGCGATTTAACTGTGCTTCCTTCAATTTCTATAGAAGTTCCTAGTTCATCACTACTCCTTTTTGTTTTTAATGAAACATGCGCGATTGCTGCAATACTTGCCAAGGCTTCTCCTCTAAAACCTTTAGTGTTTAATTGAAATAAGTCTTCCGCTGATTTTATCTTTGAGGTCGCGTGACGCTCAAAACTAAGTCTTGCATCAGTTACACTCATTCCTTTGCCATTATCTATGACTTGTACTAATGTTTTACCTGCATTTTTTATAATCAACTTAATCTCTGTAGCTTCTGCATCTATGGCATTTTCTAAAAGTTCTTTAACTACTGAAGCTGGTCGCTGTACTACTTCACCTGCTGCAATTTGGTTAGCAACATGGTCTGGCAAAAGTTGAATAATATCTGTCATTAGCGATTTAGAGAGAAAATAGAAAGATCAAAATCAATGATATAAAGAAAAATTAAAACAAATAATGCGATCAAAATTAAAATTGTTCTATTAAATCCAGAATTGTTTCGATTTCTATTATTTATTCTACTTTCATGCCATTGCCCAGAAAAATCATTTTTATTATAGGTTTCAGCATAGGCATCAAACTTGGTCATATACTTTGACGAATCTGCATCTTCTTTACCTTTATAATACCTAGGTGTATAATTAAACCTCTTGTTTCTTGGTAGTCTTTTAATTAAAGTGAATTTTATTGGTCCCATGATAATTTTATTTAATATACCCTTCTAGGATATACATTAAAACAAAAAGCGTAACTAAGAATATAATTAAAAAAGGCAAGGAAGTAAATATACTTCCTCTACGATTGGTATTGCCTTTCATTGCATTCCATTTCGCTTCCAAGTCGTCCTTCGACTCTTTCCGATATCTATCGGTATTAGAATCCTGATAACGAGGCTTATAACTAAAACGTTTATTTTTTCGTTGATTTAACAAATTGTATTATAACTTAAACCTTGGTTCAACTCAAAAATACTTAAATTACTATGAAAAATAGCCTAAGGATTCCTTAAAATTATTAACAAAAAGGATGCCACGAATAGAATTTAAAAATGAAAATAAAAATTGAGGCTTAAGAAGTTTGCCTCCTTAAATCTGCCATTTTTATGGCTGCAATAGCTGCTTCAGTACCTTTATTACCGTGTTTACCTCCAGATCGATCAATAGATTGCTGTCTATTATTATCCGTTAACACACAAAAAATAACTGGAATATCACCTTTGAGATTAAGATCTTTAATCCCTTGAGTGACACCTTCACATACAAAATCGAAATGCTTTGTTTCTCCTTGTATAACGCAACCAATAACAATAATAGCGTCTAACATACCAGAATCTGCATATATACTTTTAGATAGTCTAGCAGCACCATAGGTTAGCTCAAAAGTTCCTGGCACATTCCAACGAACAATGTTATCCTTAACTGCACCACAGTCTATTAATGCATCAAATGCACCTTGCCAAAGTCCTTCAGTTATCGTGTCATTCCACTCAGAAACAACAATCCCAAACCGAAAGTCTTTCGCGTTTGGGATTGTTGCTTTATCGTAATTAGATAAATTATGATTTGCTGTTGCCATACACTATAGCTTAGCTTCTACCATACCTATAAGTACATCTACCTGTCCTGCTTCAGTTGAAGTTGAGAATTCAGTTTTAATGCGGTTTAAATAATCTAGTGCTTTTTGATTGTCTTCTAATCGAATCGCAATTCGAGCAGCTTTCATTAAAAACATAGGTGTAGTATAGTCGTTTGTGTTTGCCTTAAAAGCTTTCTCGTAATAATCTAGACCATCAGCTAATTGGTTTAACTGAACAAAAGCATCTCCCATAGCACCTTTGGCCATTGGGTTCTGAATTTTATTATCACTAGAAAAATCACCTAAATAAGACACAGCATTTTGGTAGTCTTTCAAATTTAAATAAGCCATACCAGCGTAGTAGTTTGCTAAATTTGCAGCTGGTGTTCCTCCATATTCATTAATAATATCTAACATACCATACTTACCTTCACCTCCATTTAAAGCCATAGTAAAAAGAGAATCTGAAGAAATACCACTAGCAGCATCGTCAAAATACTTTTTTGCTTGGTACATTTCATTCATAGCTTCCTTCTCTTGAGGAGCAGCAATAAATTTCTTATATCCTAGATACGCTAAAACAACCAATGCTATAACCGCGATAACACCGATAATGTAGTTTTGATTTTTCACAAACCATTCTTCAGTCTTAGAAGCACTTTCATCTAGCGTATTGAATACCTCAGCAGTTGCCGAGTTTTCTTCAATCACTTCTTCCTTTTCCTTTTTGGTTTTTGGTTTATATCCTCTTTTCTTATACGTTGCCATCTGTTGTCTATTAATGCGTGCGCAAAAATAAAATTTTTATTGGGATTTAAAAGCCTATTTATTTGTTATTTTTCAATAATTTGCAGGATAATTTTTTACCGCTTAACCTCAGTAAATTCAAGGAAACAGTGTTATTCTTATGATTCTAAACACACTATCTTTAGTTAATTATAAAAATTTTGAAAGTCAGGTTTTCGATTTCGATGCTAAAATCAACTGTTTTGTTGGTGCAAACGGAGTCGGAAAAACCAATGCCTTAGACGCCATTTATCACATTGCATTCGGGAAGAGCTATTTTAACCCAATTGCACTTCAAAACATAAAACACGATACAGAATTTTTTGTAGTTGATGGTAATTTTACCAAAAATGAGCGTACCGAAAAGATTATAGTGTCTTTAAAACGTGGTCAGAAAAAAATTATTAAACGCAATGGAAAAGCCTATGATAAATTTAGCGATCATATCGGATTTATTCCTTTGGTCATTATTTCGCCAGCAGATCGTGATCTTATAACAGAGGGCAGTGATACACGAAGAAAATTTATTGATAGTGTTATTTCGCAAAGTGACAAAAGCTACTTAACTAACCTCATTGCTTACAATAAAGTACTATCACAGCGCAATGCCTTACTCAAATATTTTGCTCTAAATAATACCTTTAATGCAGATACACTTTCTATATATAATGAACAGCTTAACACCTTCGGTACAGCTTTATTTAAAAAACGAGATGATTTCTTAAAAATTTTCATCCCTATTTTTAAAGAGCGTTACGAGGCTATTAGTCAAAGTAAAGAGGCGATTGACTTAACCTATAAAAGCGATTTATTTAATGGAAATCTAATAACACTTTTACAAGCATGTATCAATAAAGACAAGGCGCTACAATATACAAGTACTGGTATACACAAAGATGATTTAGTGTTTTTGATTGATGGATTTCCTATTAAAAAATTTGGTAGTCAAGGTCAACAAAAATCATTTCTAATTGCGTTAAAACTAGCACAATTCGATTTTATAAAACAACAAAGTGGTGTATCGCCTATTCTACTTTTAGACGATATTTTTGATAAGCTAGATGAAAACCGCGTTGCACAAATTATAAATCTTGTGGATAACGAACATTTTGGGCAAATTTTTATTAGTGACACACATGCCGAACGTACAGAGAATGTAGTGAAGCAGATTCATCAATCCTATCAAATTTTTAAATTATGAAACATAGAGCTGTCATTAAGAAGTCCCACTTAAAGCAAGACTTTTGTAATCTCCTAAAATTGAGAAATTCAGTTGTAATACTTCTTTCAATACTAGTCTTTAACTGCTCAAAAACTGCAAACATTAGTACTGATGATATTAATGGCTATTGGGAGATTGAAAAAGTAACGCTTTCTAATGGTACAGAAAAAGAATATAAATACAACGAAACCATTGATTTTATAAAAATTAACGACAGTTTAATAGGCTTTAGAAAAAAGTTAAAACCAGGAATTAACGACACCTATTTCACCTCCGATGATGCAGAAAAATTGCATATTAAAAGAGAGAATGATAGCGTTAACATGTATTACAGTACGCTTTATTCTGAGTGGAAAGAAACCGTTTTAGAAGTCTCCGCAGAACATCTAAAAGTGATAACTAAAAATAAGGATGTATATTTATATAAACGCTACACTCCTATTAAATTAGACATAGAGTAGTTTTTAAATGTAGCATCAATTCGAGTGATTTTATCCAGAAAGCTTAGACACAAATTAGAATTGTCGATAAAGATTTAAGACTTTTCAATCGTTAAATTCATTCGATTTCACGAATTTTATCATAATTAAGCGATTACCTCCCGATAGCTATCGGGATTTAAGGCAACTTAGATGGCAAAGAGAAACAACGATAACCAAACTATACAAGACGTTCTAAAAGAGTTTGTAGACAACAACAATTTACAATCTGGTTTAGATAAAGTGAACGTGCGCGAGGCTTGGGCAAATCTTATGGGTAATGGTGTTAACAACTACACAACGGCCATTGAGTTAAAACACAACATACTCTATGTGCAATTAAGCTCTAGTGTTTTGCGAGAAGAATTAAGTTATGGGAATGAAAAAATCATTAAAATGCTTAATGAAGCTATCGGAAAGGACGTGGTTAGGAAGTTAGTACTTCGCTAATTAAAGATGCTAAAGTTTTCAAAAACTAAAACATAGCTGTACTACCACTTCGTATCTTTACCAAAAATGTAGTATGCGTTTCTTAGCAGTCTTAATCCTTCTAACTTTCTACCAAAACATGACACTTTTTAACTTTAGTACAGATAGTGATATTTCTAATTGGCAGATTTTAGATGATGTTGTTATGGGCGGCCGTTCTAATGGAAATTTTAAACTAAACACAGCGGGTTATGGTGAATTTTATGGCGCTATTTCATTAAAAAACAATGGTGGATTTTCATCTTTGCGTTATTATTTCGACGCTATAGAAAGTAAAACATATTCAAAATTTGTTATTAAATTAAAAGGAGACGGAAAAAGCTATCAGTTTAGAGTAAAAGATAAATCTTCTAATCGCCATTCTTATATTTTTAAATTTAATACCACTACAGATTGGCAAACTGTAGAAATACCATTCTCTAAAATGTATGCCTCTTTTAGAGGTTACGAGTTAGACATACCTAATTATGATGGTAAAACAATGAGTGAAGTTGCTATTCTCATTGGTAATAAAAAAGAGGAAAGTTTTAAACTTTTAATCGATTCTATAACGTTAGAATAATATTCGGTATTTTTAAGTTCTAAATAATAGCAACTTAATGAAATACTTTAAACTTGTTCTTTCCTTTATCTTAACCATTGGTATATTCTTTGTTTTAAACACTAAACTAGGTGCCATTCCTCCCGTTGGTAAATTCTTAAATCCATACAGTGGTGTTTGGCAGAATGAAACCGACGAATCTATTTCTGGCGACGTTTTAATTCCTGGACTAAAGGATAAAGTAACAGTACATTATGACGCGCAATTAATACCACACGTATTCGCACAAAACGATAGTGATCTTTACAAAGCACAAGGCTATTTAACAGCGAAACATCGCTTATGGCAATTAGAATTTCAGACACATGCCGCTTCAGGAAGATTATCTGAACTTATCGGTGAAGGAGCCTTAGATTACGACAGAACCGAACGTCGTCGTGGTATGGGATATGGTGCAGACCAAGCCATGGCTTACATGAAAAAAAACGATACAGAAACCTTAGGACTGATACAAGATTATGCAGATGGTGTTAACGCCTACATCGATCAACTGAACGAAGAAGACTATCCTGTTGAGTATAAATTATTAGACTACCAACCCGAAGTGTGGACACCAAAAAAAACAGCATTACTCTTAATGTATATGACTAAAATGCTCGCTGGTGGTGATGAGGATTTAGAAAACACAAATGCACTAAGACTCTTCGGAAAAGATAATTTTGAGTTATTATTTCCTGAATTTTTCGATATTACAGATCCTGTAATTTCTAAAGACACAGACTGGAGTTTTATAGATGTACCACAAACGCCATTGCCAGCGAGCATGGCTGTACTCGATACGATTAGAGAAACCATTAGTCAACCTAATCCTGATAATGGGAGTAATAATTGGGCGATTTCTGCCTCAAAATCTGCAACAGGCAACCCAATACTTGCTAACGATCCGCATTTAGGACTCAATCTGCCTGCCATTTGGTTTGTAATGCAATTAAGCACACCAGACCATAATGCATTTGGAGCTACCATACCTGGTGCGCTAAGTGTTATATCTGGTTTTAACCAACACATTGCTTGGGGAGAAACTAATGCCACTAGAGATGTTATAGATTGGTACAAAGTAGAGTTTAATAAAGAGCGTACCAAATACAAATATGATGGCGCTTGGAAAGATGTCACTATTAGAGTTGAAGATATTAAAATTAAGGGCAAAGAAAGCTACAAAGACACAGTGCTTTATACACATCATGGACCTGTGGTATATGATAAGAATTTTAAATCTGATTCTGAATTAACAGGCTATGCTATGAAATGGATTGGACATGAAGGCGGCAACAACCAAAAGACTTTTATGGAATTGAATAAAAGCAAAAATTATAACGATTACACAGAAGCTTTACAATACTGGAATGCACCAGCGCAAAATATTGTATTTGCGTCTACTGAAGGCGATATTGCTTTATGGATTCAAGGAAAATTCCCTAATAAATGGGAAGGTCAAGGAAAATTTTTAATGGATGGTAGTAATCCAGAAAATGACTGGCAAAGTTATATTCCGCAAGCCTTTAATGCCCATTCTAAAAATCCGGAACGTGGTTTTGTAAGTTCTGCTAACCAACATCCTGTTGATGAAAGTTATCCGTATTATGTATATAATGATGGTTACGAAACGTATCGTAATCGGGTTATTAACGACTTCTTTAATTCTAGAGACAAGGTAAGTGTGCAAGATTTTAAAGACTTACATAATAACAACTATAATCTTAAAGCTTCTGAACTAGTCCCTTATATGCTACAACATATGGATGCAACTAAACTCACTGAAGAAGAACAAGCAATTTATAAAGAAATAAAAGACTGGAAATTTAATAACGATATTAATGAGGTTGGACCAAGTATTTGGCGCCAATGGTATGGTAAACTCTATAATATGGTTTGGGATGAGTTTGATGTTGAGGATACCGCACTAGATGCACCTTACACCTACCAAACCATACACCTACTTAAGAATAACGGAGATCATAAGTTTATGGATATTTTAGAAACACCAGAAACAGAAACGGCAAAAGATCTATTTTTATTAGCCTTTAAAAAGGCCGCAACACGCTTACTAGAAATTAAGAAAGAACAAGGCGATTATACTTGGGTTAAATACAAAAGTACCTATGCTGGTCATTTATTGCGTGCATTGCCAGCGTTTTCACGTTTTAATATCCCAATTGGTGGTGACCGAAATATTGTAAACGCAACCTCAGAAAATCACGGCCCTTCTTGGAGAATGATTGTAGAAATGACGTCACCACCTACTGCTATTGGTATTTATCCTGGTGGACAATCTGGAAATCCTGGTAGCAAGTACTACGACAACTTTATAGACGATTGGGCTGCAGGTAAGTACCACAATCTTAACTTCTTACAAAACAGTAATGCTACGGACGCTATTATTGGCACACAAACACTAACACCATCTACTAATGACTAAAAACAGCATCAACTTTATAGCCACAATAGTACTATCCCTGATCCTATCGTTATTTTTGCCTTGGTGGTCTGTAATGACAGCAGCTCTAGCAACCGCTCTTTTTATACCACTAAAAAAGGCAGCAGTATTTTTTATTCCATTTTTAGCGGTATTATTGTTTTGGGCCGCATATAGTTTTATATTAAGCAGTGGTAACGACTATACCTTGGCAAAACGTATTTCTGTTTTATTATCCTTAGGAGGAAATCCTTATATATTAATACTAATTACAGGTGTTGTTGGTGGCTTGGCTGCTGGTATTGCAGCTGTATTTGGCAAGCAGTTAACTTTGGTTTTGAGTAAGGATTGATTAAAGCTAAAATTCAACAAAAAGTGTTGATATCCCGTAAAATTAGAGAGGATATCGATTACTTTTGTTATGATATAATCAGTTGTACGTAATGCTGGAAAACCATATGACGAAAGAATTATCCGAATTAGAATTTAAGCACACTTTTGGAGAGAGTATGATTGATATAACCGAAAGTATTGAAAATCCAATTGATATTTGGCCATATGTTGCGGAATTAAATGAACTGAATCTAATTGACGGAATAGTATTGGAAAAGCAGTTAGTGGAATCGGTTTATCGGAACAATTTAAAAACCTTTGACCACGTTCTCTTGCCAACTGAATTGGAAAATGTTTTTCTGACAATAATTGTGAATTTGAAAAATAGAACGGTCGAAGGACATTATAAACTGAACCTTAATACGGAATATGGAATTGAATAAAAGCACGCACGTACAACAACGTGTATAATTAATTGCTTTGGTCGTTGCCTACTTGGAAAATTCCTTCGGAATTTTCTCGCGTTCGTTTTTGTTTACTAAATTAGTGCTAGCCAACGAAACTAACCATACACGAACACGTTGTCAGAAACCGCTAACCAATGATAAAATTCTTTAGAAAAATTAGACAGAACTTACTTTCTCAGGGAAAAACTGGAAAGTATTTTAAGTATGCTCTTGGAGAAATTATACTAGTTGTTATTGGAATTTTAATAGCTCTTCAAATAAATACTATATCTCAAAATCATTCAAATAAAAATAAACTTAATAAGTATTTAACATTACTATTAGAAGACCTAGATAATGATAAAGCAAGATTCATTTTTTGCAAAAATGCTGATTCTCTAAGAGCTGAACATCTAAACCAATATATATTTTCTGGAAAGACAATATTGAGCAATCAAACTTTTAAATCAGCATTTTGGACTCACACTTCGGTCATACATAATTCAACCTATAATTCGATAAAATCCAATAATATTTTAGAATTGATTAAGGACATAAAAGTTCAAAAAGCTATATCTGAATATTACAGTGCTGCTGATAAAGTTCAAAGATTTGAATACTCATACATAAATAACCAAGTGGGAAGTTTTACTGATGAGGTACTTAAAAGGAAACATCTAACTCAGTTTTATCACCAAATGAAACCTTATAACGAAAATATTACTTTGAGTGAAGAAGAGGATTTAATCCTTTATGGGTATTTTATTAATCTTAGAGATAATGCACTTGAAGAGTATAAAAGCTACAATAAATTATTAAAAGAAATTGAAATACTTTCAGATTTATTAAAAGCTGAAATAAAATAACATTGTACAGCACTGTGTATAATTCATTGCTTGGTTCACTGCCTACTTACGAACATTCCTGCGGAATATTTTATATGTGATTTATTTACTAAATTACGTGCTTGATCACGCAATTACCCAAACACAAACACGTTAGCCTTCATTATGAACAACTAATAACCAATATAAATTCTGATTCTTATTTATGTATTTAGAGTTATATTTAAATTCAAAAAAAAATAATGAAATATTACATCTACTTATTTGTATTTATCGGATCAATTTTAATGGTAAATCAGCATGCAATTGCACAAACAACTGTTCCTCAAACAGAGCAATTTCAAAATCGAATAGTGGATTCAATATTTTCTAAAACTTTAAATGAAAGCCGTGACTTTTGGGTAAGATTACCAGATAATTTTCAGCCAGATAATGATAAAAAATATGCCGTGATTTATCTAATTGATGGATTTTCATTAGAAAGTACTTTAGAAGCTGTTTATGGTAATTATTGGGGGCATTACTTGCCACATATGATACTTGTTGGGATATCTAATCGCAACAACCGAATAAGAGATTTAACTACTTCGCAGATAAAAATGAGACGCGGTAGTGCAATGAACGATGAAACTGGAGGTGCAGAAACCTTTACCAAATTTATGGAGGAAGAACTGATCCCATATATTGATAGTAAGTATCCAACCATTAACTATCGTACATTAATTGGACATTCTTATGCCGGATTGTTTACTATAAATATATTGGTTAATCATAAACATCTCTTTCAAAACTATATAGCCATAGATCCAAGTTTGGATTGGGATGACCAAAAATTATTGAAGGAGGCAAAACAAAAACTGAATACGGAAAGTTATGAAGGCAAGTCCCTCTTTGTGTCTTTAGCTGCTGAGCAGCTGCATATGTGGAATGAAGAAATAAACATGGAGAATATTATGGATGACTCTTCAGAATTTACTTTGTTTGCGCGTTCAATCATTGAGTTTTCAAATTATACTAAATCTCAAAAACAGAATGGATTAAATTTTTTATGGAAAGTTTATAATGAAGATTTACATGGTACAGTTCCCTTACCATCAATAAGAGATGGGCTGATTTTTCTTTTTGAATGGTATCAATTTAAATCACCTCAAAAATATAATAATCCAGAAACCCCTATAGAAGAATTGGTTTCGCTATTGAAGGTGCAGGAACAAATCTATACCGAACATTTTGGTGTTCCTACTGCACCAATGATAGACGAAATGTTAAATGGCTATGGCTACATGAATATGCAAATGGGACAACCTAAAAAGGCCTTCATGTTTTTTGAAATGAATATTAAGTATAATCCAACAAGTGCAAATGCTTATGATTCGATGGCTGAGTATTATGAATCTCAAAACGATAAAGAGAATGCCTTAAAATACTTAAACAAGGCCTATGAATTAAGTGGTGACGATTACTATAAAGAAAAAATTGAAGCTCTAAATAAAAAATAACGAAAGGCTAACAACGGGTATAGTTAATTGCTAGGTCACTGGCGACTTACAAAAATTCCACTGGAATTTCCTATCTGTGATTTCTTTGCTAACTTAGTTGCTTAACCACGCAACTAACAATTGAAAAACACGTTAAAAAACAAAATAATTATGACAAAAAAAATCTTGCTTCTAATTTTAGGAATAACTCTTGTTTATTCATGCAAAAAAAGTGAAACATCAAATCTATCTACTGTCTACTACAATGGAGATATTATTACAATGTCTGGTGATTCACCGAATTATGTTGAAGCCATTGTTGAAAAAGATGGAAAAATCATTTTTACTGGTTCTAGCAAGGAAGCAATGACAATTGCTGGAAAAGGTCACACTATGATTAATTTGGAAGAAAAAACACTTGTTCCAGGATTAATTGATGGTCATGCCCATTTTGCCAATTTTGGTGCGCAAGCTATTGGTGCGCAATTACTAGCTTCACCAGACGCCAATGTTGATGACATGAAAACTTTAATTTCAGTTCTAAAAGAATGGAATACACCTGAAAATAGAGAATTGACAGGCTGGATTTTTGGTACTGGGTTTGATGATTCCATCTTGAAGGAAAAAAGATTTCCAACTAAACACGACTTGGATGAAGTAAGTATAGAATTTCCAATTATGATAACACATATTTCAGGTCACTTTGCCGTAGTGAACTCAAAAGGATTAGAGAAATTGGGGATTGATGAAAACAGTAAAAATCCCGAAGGTGGCATCATAAGACGTGAAAACAACTCTACAGAACCCAATGGGGTTTTAGAAGAACTAGCTGCAATTCCTTATATGTTGCAAGCTATTGCACCCAAATCTGAGGAAGCCGTAATGAGATTTTTCGAAGCCGGACAAGAAATGGCTTTGTCCTATGGATACACAACTGCTCAGGAAGGGAGAGCAATGCAAAATCATGAAATGCTAGTTGCAATGGCCGAAAAGGATAAATACAAAATTGATGTAGTAAGCTATATCGACTACGCATTTGTAGATAAATACATGGATAGTAAATGGAATAGCAAAGATTATACTAATAGATATAGGATTGGTGGAATGAAAGTAACCTTAGATGGCTCACCACAGGGTAGAACTGCATGGAGAACTGAACCTTATCTTATTCCACCAGAAGGAATGCCGCACGATTATAGTGGTTATCCGGCAATTCCAAATGATAGTGTACTTACTTCTATATTTGAAAAAGGCTTCAAGAATAATTGGCAAATTTTATCGCATACTAATGGAGATGCTGCAATTGACCAGTTTATTAGAACCATGAAACCGCTGCAAGAAAAATATGGTAAAGAAAATAGAAGAGATGTCATAATCCACGGGCAATATATTCGAGAAGATCAACTAGACGAAGCTAAAGAAATGAAAATGATTGCTTCATTATTTCCATTGCACACTTTTTATTGGGGAGATTGGCATACGCAATTAATAGGTGATTCTTTAGTGCAAGATATAAGTCCGGTAAAGACAGCATTAAACAAAGGTATAGACATAACTATCCATACAGATGCACCAGTTGCATTACCCAATTTAATGCGCGTTTTGTGGACTGCTGTAGAGCGAACTTCGCGTTCAGAGAAAATCATTGGTCCTGATGAGAGGTTAACGCCATATGAGGCCTTACAAGCCATAACAATATGGTCGGCTTACCAACATTTCGAGGAAGACAGAAAAGGAAGTCTTGAAAAAGGAAAACTCGCTGATTTTGTGATTTTAGATAAAAATCCATTAAAAATAAATCCTGAAAACATTAAAGACATACAAGTTTTAAAAACAATTAAAGAAGGGGAAATTGTGTACGAGAAATAACTATTTCTAACAATGTGTATAATTCATTGCTAGCACTTGCCTGCTTACAAAAATCTTATCCGATTTTCTATTAGATTTCTATTTGGTAATTTAGTTGCTCAAACACGTAATAAAATTATACACAAGACCTTTGGCAATAAGTGAAAGAGACTTAAAGATTACTCTTCAGTCAAATAAAAGTTTGAAAATCACATGAACGTAGTTTCAATAAATATTTATAAAAAAGTTTATGATTTAGCAATTGAAGAAGGTTTATCCTCAAATTTATTGTCTCACCATAAAGAGATCTTAGACGAGTATAAATCTAATTATTTTGTACCCTTTAATCTTCTATTGGATGTTTACGAATTAGGTAATAAATATTTAGAATCAGGTTTTGAAATCAGGGTAGGAAAAAATATGTTGCCTGAAGATTATGGAACATTGGGTTTATCTTGGAAAACATCATTAAAAGCTAGAGATGTATTTGAACGTACTATTAGGTTTAATATTTTAATTACTGATGTTTCTGGATTTCAAGTAGAGAATAAAGAAGATTTGACTATTGTAAGTATAAATAGACCTACTATAAGATTGGGACATGTTTTATCTAACGTAGCCACTTTAACGGTTTGCGTAAAAATGATACGTGAAATCACACAAAAAGAAATTAATCCTACAAAAGTAACTTTTGTTCATAATGAATCTGAATACAACTCAAATTATTCTAAATTTTTTAATTGTGAAGTAAACTTTTCAGATAAAACAAATTCTATACATTTCTTAAATAAAGATTTAGATATTCCTACAGCTAAAGCTGATAAAAGTATTAGTGCGTTTTTATTAGAGAGGTTAGAAGAAGAAAAAAAAGGAATTGAAAAACAAGCGAATCATTTAGTATCTGATATTTCTTTACTTATTAAAGATGCTCTTTCTAGTGGTATACCAAGTATTCAAAGTATTAGCCAATTATTAGCTATGAGTAATAGAACTTTAACCAGACGTTTATCTAAATCTGGAATTACTTTTAGAGATATTATAAAAACTACTCAATTAAAATTAGCTAAAAAATTGTTATTAGACCCAACAAAAAGTATAGGCGAAATTGCCTTCTTAACAGGTTTTTCCGAGCAAAGTGCATTCAATCGTGCTTTTAAGAAATGGACTAACCAAACACCTTCCGAATTTAGAAAATCTATCTAAAATTAGCCTTTTGGCGTAAAATGTCAAAACGTTGTCTTTAAGTGTCAAAAATTCCTTTTGAACACTTTGCACTTTTGTATCATCAAATTAATAAATAACATAATGATGATAAAACAACCACATTCACTATTTCAAAGAATATTTAAGCATCCTATTTCAACCATTCTAACAGGCACATTAACAGTAATACTAGCAACATTATTAGTTAAAGAGTTTATTAGCAAACCTATCTTATCTTCACTTTTTTCAGATGAACCTTTAATTAAGTCGATAACAGCTAGTATTGGTGCCAGTGTCATGTTTTTGGCATACTATCTTCATTTAAAATATTTAGAGAAAAAATCGTTTTCAGAATTTTCATTTAAATATATCCACAAAGAACTTCCCACTGGCTTAATGATTGGGTTTGGCGCTATGAGTTTAGTGGTATTTATATTATACCTTTTAGGGTATTACAATTTTGTTGACATTAAAAGTTTATATGAATTCTTACCTACAGTAGCATTTATATTTGGTGCGGCAGTGTTAGAAGAAATAATTTTTAGAGGCCTTATTTTCAGAAAATTAGAGCAATGGAAAGGTCCGATTACAGCTTTAATGGTATCCTCTCTGATATTTCAAATACCGCATTTCATGAATCTTCATTCAGGAATTTCACCTGCAATTTTAGGCGTGTTATTTGGAGTGGTGACAGGATTAATGTATGCCTATACTCGCAGGCTCTGGCTTCCGATAGGATTTCATTTCGCATGGAACTTGGTACAACCTATATTTATAACAACCTTATCAGGAGGAAAATTCATTTCACTTTTCGAAGCTCAATTAGAGGGTCCAGAACTAATAATTGGCAGTGAGTTTGGACTCGAGGTTTCTATATTTTCTTTTGCTTTCCTTTTTATAATTGGGGGCTACTATTATTCTAAGTTAAGAAATAGGAGTTATTTTAAAATCAATTAAATGAATACATATAACGGTTTATAAAAAACGTTCTAAAAAACAAATACTGACCTTCAGCCGTATTTCAGGACCAGACATATAAAGAATTGGCGTAAAATGTTAAAAGGTTGTCTTTAAGTGTCAAAAATCTCATTTGAACACCTCGCATCTTTGTATCATCAAATTAATAACACGACATTATGATGGTAACATTAGCAAAATTGGTAATAGGAATTATTACAGTACTTTCAGTTAATTCAACAAATGGCTATAAGCCAATTCAAGAGTCAAACAAATTAACAGCATTATATACATCTATCGATACAGTAAAAGATACTAAAGCTACAGCATTTCAAATTTTAGAGAACAAATGCAACGTTTGTCACCAAAAAAGAGACAAAAGACGTGTATTCACATTAGAAAATATGAATACATGGGCTAATGATATTAACAAACAAGTCTTTATAAAAAAACGAATGCCTAAAGGCAAAAAAATAAAGCTCACTTCTAAAGAATATCAAGATTTATTAACCTGGATATCATCCACTCAAAACAATCAAAATGGAAATAAAATTTAAATTAATCGTAATGATGCTTGGCATCTTATTTACAGGACTTACAGCTGGACTATGCTTTACTTGGTCTAATGCTGTAACACCAGGAATTGGACGACTTGATAACCTAAGCTTCTTAAAAGCTTTTCAAGCCATGAATAGAGCAATCATTAATGGCAAATTTATGATTGTATTTTTTGGACCGGTTCTACTACTCTTTCTTAATACTTATTTATTTAAGGGAAACAATACTAGCTTTTGGCTATTTCTGATTGCAGCAATACTGTTTTTTATAGGAATAGGCTTGGTAACCATTTTCGGCAATGTGCCTTTAAACGAAGTATTAGACAAATCGAATCTGGAAGCACTCTCTAAAATAGAATTGCAAGAGCTTCGGGACAGATTTGAGAAACCATGGAACCTCTTGCATACTATAAGAACACTCTCATCATTTAGTGCTTTTATGCTCTTAATTATAGGAATGCTCTATTCAAAATAAGACAAATCATCAATCAAAAAACGAACAAAAAATCATGAAACAAATAAGAGCAATCGGTATTGGAATTATTATCTGGATTATTGGAGTAAGTATGTACACAGTTTCCTTCTATATTCTAATTTTAAAAGACCCAGAACTTCAGGCTAATATTTTCTTGTCTTTAGGAATACTACCAGCCGTGTGGTTAGGAACAAAACTTTACTACAGAAAAAAAAGTACAACAAAAGGATATTGGTTAGGGTTGACTTTCTTTTTAGTCGCTGCAGTTCTGGATGCACTAATAACAGTGCCCTTTTTAATGGCACCATATGGAGGAACACATTATAGCTTCTTTACTACTGCTGGCTTTTGGCTCATTGGGATAGAGTTTATAGCAATGAGTACCATTTATTGGTATGTAAAAATTTGTAGTAAAAAAGTGAACTATTTATAAAAGTAAAATCAAAAAGTTTCAAAATAATCATTAACAATTTAAAAACGAATAGAAATGAAAACAGAAAACATTTTAGTTATCGGAGGAACTGGAAAAACAGGTCGCCGAGTTGCAAACAATTTAACACAATTAGGTCACAACGTAAGAGTTGTTGGTCGAAAAACAAATCCAGCATTTGATTGGGAAAACACAGATAGCTTTGACGCAGCTTTAAAAGATATGGATAGAGCATACATTGTTTATTATCCGGATTTAGCAGTACCTGGCTCAAGAGATGCTATTAGTGCACTAACTGAAAAAGCTTTAGAGGCTGGTTTAGAAAAAGTAGTATTACTTTCTGGTAAAGGCGAGACAGAAGCGGAAGCTTGCGAGGAAATCGTAGCAAACTCAGGATTAAATTACACTTTAGTTAGAGCATCATGGTTTAATCAAAACTTTAGTGAAGGTGCCTTTTTAGAATTTGTACTCAATGGTATTGTTGCACTACCGATGCCAAAGGCTGAAATTCCATTTGTCGATGTCAATGATATAGCAGATGTTGTTTCTAAAGTTATTTTAGATGATTCTTATAATGGACAAACAATAACTGTAACAGGACCTCAAAAAAGAACCTTTAAGCAAGTCGTCGAAATTATGGCAGAAGCTATTGACAGACATATTCAATTTGTGCCAATTTCTATAGACGAATTCAAAGAAGGTATGAAACAAGCAGGCCTACCAGATTCTTATGTATGGCTGTTCGGTTATTTATTCCAAGAAGTATTAGGAAACCCGGATAATCAAGAAGTCTCTGATGATGTAGCAAAAGTCTTGGGTAGACCAGCCATAGATTTTGAGACGTTTGTTAAGCAAACTGCTGCCACTGGTATATGGAATCAAAGTGTCACCGAAACGATTTAAAATAAATAAGAAAAACATTCATACAACAGGATCTTTATTTCAATCAATTATGGGTCCTGTTGATAATAACAAAAAACAATACTTATGAACACAATAAAAACAATGAATTTAGAACCCAAGACAATTGAAAATGCAGACGCAATTTCAAGTCAAATTTTACAAACAACACAAAAGAAATTAGGATTGATTCCCAATATGTATTTAGGGATGGCAAACAATACTGCTTTACTTGACGGTTATGTGTCGGCATATAATTCTTTCAGAGCTAATTCTGGTTTTAGCCCACAAGAACAAGAAGTGATATTTCTTTCCATAGCATTCGAAAATGGATGTGAATACTGTATGGCTGCCCATAGTTTTGTAGGTGATAATATGACTAAAGTTCCTGTTGAAGTGACTAACGCTATAAGGGATAATGTAGAAATACCTCATGAAAAGTTTAAAGCTCTCAGCCTATTTTCCAGAGCTGTAACCTTAAAAAGAGGTTTGCCATCTCAAACAGATATTAATGACTTTATAAAAGCAGGATATAACGAAAACCATATTCTAGGTGTAATCGCTGGAGTTGGTATTAAAACAATGAGCAATTATTTTAATCACATTTTTAATACGCCTGTTGACGATGCTTTTAAAAGTAGAGTTTGGAAAAAACACTAACAAAATCTAGAAACTTTTAAAGATGAAAAAAATTATAACCTCAGTATTTGCAATCTTATTGTTTGCAACTACAAACTCACAAAACATTTCAGGTAATTGGACAGGGAAAGTGCAAATTAGCGCTGAAAAAACCTTAGAATTTAACTTTCACATTACAAAGGATAGTGATAATTATATAACAATTATTGATATCCCTACAAACAGAGTAACTGGCTTAAAGCCAAAGGCTACAACTTTTGAGAATAATACGCTTTTAGTGGATGGGACTAACTTAGGTATCAAGTATGAAGGCATTTTTGATGCAGGTACTCAAAAAATCAAAGGCAATTTTTCAGAAAGTGGAAATACAATTCCATTGATTTTAGAGAAATCAAAAAATAAGTCTAAAGCAATTGCTGGAAGACCTCAAGAGCCAACAAAACCATATCCTTATCATGAGGAAGAAGTTCATTTTACAAACAATACGGCTGATGTAACATTAGCAGGAACATTTACAAGTCCAAAAACGAATAAAAAACACCCTGTAGTTATATTAATTACTGGTAGCGGGCCACAAGACAGAGACCAAACTTTTGTAGGACATAAAACTTTTTTAGTCTTAGCTGATTACTTAACCAAACGAGGAATCGCCGTATTAAGATATGATGATAGAGGCACCAGTGAATCAACTGGAACCTTTAGCACAGCGACTACAGAAGATTTTGCAAATGATGTTGTTGCTGCAATTAATTATTTAAAAACACGTAATGATATTGACACTAAGAATATTGGACTAATTGGTCATAGTGAAGGCGGTATTATAGCACCCTTGGCAGCTAATAAAACAAAAGATGATATTGCTTTTATTATATCATTGGCAGGAACAGGAATCATAGGAAGTGATTTAGTGTATAATCAAGTAATCAGCATGAGGGCATTTCCTGTCCCCGACGAAGAAGCCTTTAATAGCACAATGAGAAAGGCAATTGATATTGCAAGTTCTTCTAAAAAATTGCTTGAAGTTCAGTCAGAGTTAAAGCAACTCTACACAAATGAAGTTGCACCAATTTTAAAACCTATGTTAGGTTCAGACGAGAAGACAGAACAAGTTCTAAATAGCTTAGTGTCAGCAAGAACAACACCTTGGATGAGATATTTTTATAATTACAATCCAGCAGATGAATATGCTAAAATTACAATACCTGTATTATCATTAAATGGAACAAAAGACAAACAAGTACCAGCAAAAATCCATCAAGAAGGCATTAGAAAAGCACTAGAAAAGGCGAACAATAAAAACTTTAAAATAATTGAACTAGAAGGACTAAATCATCTTTTTCAAGAAGCAGAAACTGGCGAAATGGATGAATACAGTGCAATTGACCAAACGTTTTCACCACAAGCACTTGAGATTATTTTAAATTGGATTTTGGTTCAGGTCGAATAATTTATTTCTAGAACCAACAAATTTCCCTGATTTAAATTAAATAATCATTTCAAATTAAATTAATAAAAACATAAATTATGAAAAACAAAAATATAACCATAGGTGTCCTTTTTGGTGCAGGAATTGGACTTTGCATTGGAATCTTGACAAATAATATTGCAATTGGTATGTCTTTAGGAGCTGGCGCTGGTTTAGTAATTGGAGCTGCTCTTGGAAATGGAGTAAAAAAAAATAAAAAATAGTAAACCATATCCAATTTACATATCGAATTAAAAAAATAAATTATGATTAGATTTTTAACGACCATTCTCTGTCTGATGATTATTTCAAACGCTTGTTCTCAATCTATAGACATAGCGAATTGGACAGAAGACATCGACTTTTATAAAACCAATCTTGAAAAAAAACATATTGATTTGTACAACACTATCAGTAAGGTCGAATTTGAACAAGAATTGCAAAAGTTGAAATCTAACTTGAATAAAAAAACTGATACAGATGTAATCATTGACCTAATGCGATTAACTCGAAAAATTGGAGATGGACACACAGCATTTTCAACAAGAGGTCTCGAAACACACTTATTCCCAATTGAGATATATAAAGTAAACGGACAGTGGAGAGTTATTAAAACAACTGAGAAGCATAACGATATCTTAGGTAAAGAATTGATAGCAATTGACGGAAAACCAATGGAACAAGTCGAAGATGAAGTTAGTAAGATAGCACAATATGTTGAAAATGAACAATCCAAGATTATTAGAGTAGCTCAATATTCAATGATATCAGAATTACTTTATGGCTTACATTTAACTCAAAAAGAATTTGACGCAATTTTTACATTTCTAGATGAAAACGAAAGGAAAACAGAAGTAACCTTAAAATCTATAAACAGTAAAGACTATTATGAAAATGTTGAATTTAAAAGTCTTGAAACTGTAATTCCTGAAATAGAAAAACCAATCGACCTAAAACACGACTATCTTTGGTTTAGCCCTATAAAAACTACTCAAGCGATTTATATAAAATTCGAAAGTTATCCTTCTTTTGAAGAAATGGAGACGTTTGGAGCATCAGTTTTAAACCATATCAATAACAATAACATCAAACAAATTGTCATTGATTTAAGAAATAATGGTGGTGGAGATTTTTTTGTAGGAACATTTTTAGCCTATTATCTAAACTTAGCAGATAATATTGATTGGAAGTCTGGAGTTTATGTTTTAACGGATAAAGTAACTTTTTCAGCGGCTACTAGTAATGCTTCGCAATTTAGGCAAATCCTAAATGCAAAAATTGTAGGAGAACCAACAGGCTCGAATCCGTCAGGATATCAAGATATGGGACAATTTACACTTCCAAATTCAGGAATGACAGTTACATATTCAAAACGTCTTTTCAGATTTCAAGATAAGGTAACACAAGGGGTACAACCTGATGTATTAATTGAATATGATTGGCAAAGTTATTCTAAAGGAATAGATAATATGATGGAATGGATTATTAACGATATAAAGGAAAAATAGTAGTACCTAACTCGCTGTATGAGTAATAGTTTTTTAATTTACACAACTAAGATATAAACATAAAACAAAGGTCAGTGCTAAACTAAAAGTTAGTGAGTAGAAATCCGCTACTTTTTGTATACATACGCGTAGGCTATAAATAAGAAAGAGCTAACCAAGTATTAAACCTTTTCACATTATTTAAGTCTAAATAGAAAAACTTTAATATGCTATTTAGATGTATTAGGCTTACGATGGTTTTAGCACTATTTTTTCATGCAACTTTTTCTGTAGCACAAGTAACGACCCAATGGGGACCAGATGGATATGTGAAAATTGAAGAAGGCTCTGGAGGATTCATTGCAGACTTAGACTCCGGAGATCGATTTGCACGCGACCATGACCAAGTAGGTGATATTAATGGAGATGGAGTAATTGACCTCATAATTGGTGCTCGTTCTGATGATGATGGTGCAATAGATGCAGGTGCAGCTTATATCGTATTTATGAATAGTGATGGAACAGTACAATCTAATCAAAAAATTTCTATGCTAGAAGGTGGATTTAACGAGACTTTACTCTCCAATAATTTTTTTGGTTATGGTGTTGCTGGCATTGGGGATTACGATAATGACGGGATTCCAGATGTAGCAGTTTCTGCGCCAGCCTCAAGTAATAGAGCATTATATATTATTCATTTAAATAGCAACGGAACGGTAAAAAGCTTTGTTAAAAATTCAAATATTATTGCCCAAGGACTTACAGCAGTTGGCGATTTAAATAATGATGGAAGAATTGATTTGGTGGCTTGTGATCCTGGTTCCGATATAGGAGGCAATAATATCGGTGCTATTAGCATACTTTTCTTAAATAGTAATTCGCAAGTCATTCCAGCACAAACAGTATTAATAAACCCTAGTAGTGGTGGTTTTGGTTCAGGATTAGTAGCTGGTGATCAATTTGGCGGCCGAGAAGTCGCCATGCTGGGAGATATAGATGGTGATGGAACAAAAGAAATGGCAGTTGGCGCCTTTATGTCTGATGGCGGAAAAGGAGCAATTTGGATACTTTCCCTAGATAATTCAACTTATAATGTAGTTTCTAAATTGAAAATCACAGAAGGTCTTAATGGTTTTAATGATAATTTAGATACAGATTTAAACCCTAACGGTACTTTTGGTGGGCAATTTGGTCATGCCATGTGCGCTGCAGGCGATCTTAACGGAGATGGTATAATAGATTTAATAACAGGTGCAAATCAACAAGGTTTAGGTGATGCCTATATCCTTTATCTTAATAGTGATAAAACTGTAAAAACTTACACCAAAATAGATGAAACAGAAGGCGGCTTTAATCTTGTTTTTGATGAAGGTTCTGAAGAACGTTTTTCTAGATCAATATCTTTTGTTGGTGATTTAAGAGGAGATGGCTCGATTGCTATAAATTTTGGTGGTGGTGTTGGTCTTGGCGGAACTGGTTCCCTTTATTTATTATTCCTGAAACCTTGTGAGTTTAATCAACAATCTGGTCTAAACTTTTGGAATGGTGGAACTACACTTTTTTCAAATTGGAATCATATGACTCAAACAGTTTCGGGTCCGTTAACCTTCGAGCAATGCACATTTAAAGCATTTGAAACAGACGCGCCATATATAACATATAAGGAAAGTGATGGTCGATGTATTTGTAAATTTGAAGATGCTACATTATCTAATAGTACTGAAGGAAGTTCAGCATTTATTAATTCTTGCTACAGTGGAGCTCTTCTTTCAACAGATTTATTTGATTTTAACAATCAAACAGTTATTTATCCTAATCCTACTAGCTCCGAACTTATAATAAAGACCTACTATTCGTCGTTTTCAAAGCGAGATAAACTACAGCTTTTTTCGATAATTGGCGAACAAATATACTCTTCAAGTATTAATTCTCAGCAAACTAAGGTTGACTTATCTAAATTTCAAAAAGGCATTTATATTCTAACGACAAGTATAGGTGGAATAGAGAAAACATTTAAAATCCTTAAAGAATAAGAATAAGGTTAAACAACAAGATGTATAATTAATTGTAAGATGGTTTAAAGAGTATCAAGGCAATTCTCTCAAATTTCCTTTACGCAGTTCATTTTTGCTATCTTAGTGCATAACGCAACGGAATAATAAACAAACACGTTGTGCAACATCTTTAAAAAAATCTTAATTAAATGTTTAACCCATTGATACGAATAATCTTAGTCTGTATAAGTCTTATTGCTACTTTTTTCTATTTTATGAAGGAGGAGTATTTAAATATGTCAATGATGTTAGTTGCAGCCGTGCTATTTATTTATGGGCATTATAGATATGGGACTGTTTATATCGCTTTACAAGAATTAAATAAAGGAAATTATGAAAAAGCAGAAAAATTAATTTCTAAAATTAAAAATTCAGATACACTAAACAAAAGGCAAAAAAGCTATTATCATTTTATACGAGGCGCAATTACATCTAATAATAAAGATTGGGAGAAAAGCTATTCTCAGTGGAGTAAAGCATTAGAGATTGGATTAAGAACAGAAAACGATACGTCGATAGCATTACTAAATTTAGCTCATATAGAACTTGAACGAAAGAATTTTAAAGAAGCAAATGAGCTTATTAAAAAGATTAGAGAGCTTAATCTAAAACCTTTAATAGAATCTGAAGTTGATAGAATTCAGAATGAAATAAACGTTGCGCAACAACACGCATAATTTATTGCTTTATGGTGTTCATTGAATATCTAGGAAATTCTCTCAAATTTCATTTACACAGTCCATTTTTGCTATCTTAGTAGTTAATGTAACGAAATCATACACAAGACCGTTAATCGTAAGTAGAACAAAACTCAAAAAATTTAGATAGAATATTATGAAATTGAAAAGTTACATCATTATACTAATTCTATTGGTTAACTGCTTTTATACATTTTCTCAGAACGCAATTCCTACAATAGATAAAATTGTATTTAATAACGGAACCATTAAAGAGGGTACATTAAAACTTAATAATTCTCAAGGAATAGAATTTAATGGTAAAGTAAAATTATGTAATGGAAAAAAGAATAAAGATTGTGTTTCTTATCAAATTTCTGATATTGACAATATAACGCAAGCACCTCCTCAATTAATTGTTACTCAACTTAAAGAGATTAAGGCATCTAAACAATACCAAAATATTCTTGAAAAAAGTGATAATCCGGATGAATATAAAATAGAAACATATATCAGGCACTTTAAAGTCATATATAATACTAACGAAGAACAAGGCAGATTAGCAAAATTAAATTACTCAGGAAAAAATGTTGATTTCTATTATTATGCTAAACCTGGAAAAAATGGTGGAAAAACATATATAACCAAACCAAACTCTAATTCTATACTATTTAGCTATAATAGTACTTCATCTTCTGATAAGTTTAGTCTAAAACAACTCTCAGAATATTTTAAAGATTGCGAAAGTTTTACAAAAAAAAGCACTGAAAAAAATGCTCATAAAAAATATAAACTAAAATTTTTCTATCAGCTTTCAGATAAATGCCCGATTTAGCACTAAATTAGAATTAACAATGACCAAAACTGTATATAATTATTTACCAAATGCTATTTAAAGGCCATCGAGGTATATTTTTTAAGACAATCATTATGAAAAAGATAATTATAATAATATTAGCCGCAGGACTTTTATCGTCGTGCAGCAATGACGATAGTGGTATAGAACTAAATGAACAAAACTTTTTAATTTTTGGACATTTCTATGGAGAATGTGGAGGTGAAGGTTGTATTGAGACATTTAAATTAACTAACGAAAAATTATTTGAAGACACTATAGACGACTATCTAGGGCAAAATTTAGAATTTGTAGAACTAAATACTGAGACGTTTAATCTAGTTAGAGATTTAGAAGATTTCTTTCCAAACCAACTTCTTAGCGTTACTGAAAGTAGTATTGGATGTCCAGATTGTGTAGATGCAGGAGGAATTTTTATTCAATATTCAGAGAATGGAAATATAAAAAGCTGGAGAATTGATCAAATAAAAAATAACGTCCCAAACTATTTACACGATTTCATAGATAAAGTGAACGAAAAAATCGCAATAATAAATGAATAAACTACTTACGGCGACAGCTGTAATAAATCGTTTGGGTATGGCGATGCAAAAGGAAATTATACATAAACACATTAACTAGAAGAAACGAAAACTAACCTTTGATGAAATATCTTTTTTTAATCCTAATTTTAACTTTAATATTAAGCTGCGGCAACGAAAGACCTCAACCAAATTTTTACAAAAATCTTTTTACAGGAGAAATACTAAATAAAACAGAATTCGAAAAATATCAAGCATCTTTCACATTAGACTACATAGACTCAGTTGCAAAACCAAAAATAGTTTGGAAATTTTATAAACTAGATAAATCTTCAGATTCTATAATTCAGAATTTTAAATATGATATGAGGCTAGAAGACAAATATATTGTTAGAGCTGAAGATTATAAAAAAATTGGAATGAAAATTCTGAAACAAAATTTCAAGTCAATTAATGGAAAAGAAGTAATTATTGGAGGTAAACAAAATAAACCAACTTTTATAAATCTATGGTTTATTCAATGTCCTGGCTGTATTGCAGAAATGCCAGCGCTTAATAGACTAAAAGAAAAATATGCTGATAAAGTAAATTTTGTGTCTTTAACTTATGAAAAAAAAGAGGATGTTCAGAAATTCTTAAAAAAACGCAGATTTGAGTTTACTCATATTACAAATGTTGAAACTTTTATAAAGGAAATTGCTTCATACCCATATCCTGAAAATATTTTTATTGATAAGAATGGCAAAATTACAAATATAGAAGGACCACTTCCAAGTCATTTAGATGTGGACGTAGATGTAGCAATTGAATATTATGAAAGATTAATTAATAAATTACTCTAACAATATTTTACAGCAACTATTAAAAATAGTAAAAACACTTACGATAGTTATAAATTATAATTAAACCACCTACACAAGCCTTTAAAAAAACACCCACACTTTCGTATGGGTGTTTAACTAACAAAAAAACTCAAAAAATATCATAAGTATGTAATTATGATACCGATTAACTGTAATCAGCAGCTAATCTTCTTTGCCAGCAATCAATCAACTTAACACCGTTTGCTTCCCCACAAACCGTGTGTTGATATGTTTTAAAACCTGTAGCTTACTGTTCCTTTTATAAAAAATGGTACTCCTGGTGTAAAATGTATTTCTTCTACTGATTGTGCTTCGTTTTGTAAGCGCGATTCTGTCGCAAACTGTGTTTCGTTCCAATCCACATCAAACAGATTTTCTACGCTTAGACCTAATGTTAAATCATTCAGTTGGTAATTGATATTAAAATCGGTGACAAAATACCCTTCAGCTACAATGCTATTATCTTCATTTGCCGCTCTATCATCTAAATATCTAAATTGTAATCCGCCAGAAAATCCGTTATAATTGATAACAGATAAACCACCTGTTAAAGTAAAGTCTGGTGCTAAAGGAATAAAGTTCTGTCCTTCGGTATCATCTATACTTCTCGCATTAGTTAACGTCGCGTCTGTATCTAAAAATAACCAGTCATTTATTTGATAACGTAAGCCCAAATCTAATCCGTAACGTCTTGTTTTTCCACTAGGCTCTACAATACCAGCATCACCAACATATACAAACTCTTGTTCTAAAAACAAATACCATAAGGCCGAATTAACCACTAATTTTGGAAACGGCTTCCATACCGAACCTAAATCTGCTCCGTAACTACGTGGTAATATATCTTTACCGTCATTAGCAACCACTACTCTAGCATCGTTAGAATGAAAACCTAAACCAGATTTTAAAAACAGTTGTAAATTATCTTCAGCGTTGTAAAAGAAATTTAATTTAGGACTTAAAATTGTTTTCGTTTCAGATTGAGTTTCAAATGTCGTTTGCAAGGCGTCGTTGTATAAATATTTGAAATAATCTATACGTAAGGCTGGTGCTATTTTTAGTTTCCCAAATTCAAATTCAGCATTAACATAAGCATCAATATTCGTTTGGTCTATATCTCCTAACTGAACGGTTTCTAAAGTCGTTCTTCTATTTAAAGTTCGTGATAATTCTACATCGTCCACAATATCATGTCTTACACCCAAACCAGTTGTTAAAGTTAACTCGGTATCACCCAAATAGGTATTATAAGTAATTGCTGTGTTTGCACCAAAAATGTTTCGGTCTTCTTTCTGCTTTATTTGATCACCATTAATAGGATCTTCTAAAAAGAAAGTGAAATTAGAATATAGTTCAAATGCATAATGAGAGTAAAAAGCATTGGCACTAAACTTAGTATTATCATTAATATACTTGTCGAATGTAACATTGAAATTTGTCCGCTCTGTAGTGCCACCTTCGGTATCATCAATAGCACCAAAACGTGTAATGTTTCCGTTATCGACTTCGCGCTGTGGCACTTGTCCAGAGGCATCCCAACGGCTTGTAAAATGTGAAGCTGTTAAGGTTAACCTATCATTCTCTGGAGTAAACATTACATATTTACCAAACAGATTTAAACGATTAAAATTTTGTGGTGACTCAAACGGTCCGTCAGTGGCTATATATTCCATAGCAACATAAGCATTCTGCTTTTTTGTGTTTTCTAAAAGATTAAATAAACCAACAGTTCTAAGGGTATTAAACTGACCTACAGAAAACGAAATACTGCTTTCTTTTAAATAATCTTTAGTTTTAAAATTTACATAACCCGCTGTGTTAAAATCTCCTTCTGCAGCATAATAACCTCCTTTACCAAAATCTATTTTATTTATGGTTTCTGGTATTACAAAGTGCAAATCACTATAACCTTGGCCATGTGCGTGAGACACCATATTTACTGGCATACCATCCACAGATAAAGCAATATCGGTACCATGATCTATATCAAATCCACGAAGAAATATTTGTTCTGCTTTACCTCCACCTGCATGCTGTCCTATAAAAAGGCCAGGTACTTTACGAAGGACTTCTTGAGAAGAATTTACGGGAGTTACCTTTAAATCTAATCTCGAAATTGTCCTCGCTGTGTTTAGTTCTTCTTCTATCACTAATTCATCTAATTGAAATGCTTTTTCTTGAAGCATAATTTTTAAATAAGCGTCAGAATCTAATACTAAAGTTTTAGCTTTATAGCCTAATAAACCAACTCTTAAAGAATCTCCTTTTTTAGTATTTAGTATTATAAAAACGCCTGTTTCTGAGGTATGCGCATGAGTTTCTGTTGTTAAATTATATACGTATGCACCTTCTAAGGGCTGAACACCTTTATTTGTAACTAAACCCTTTAGATTTTGAGCTTGACTAAGTATAGATAAACAACCAAAAAGTAGCAGTACTAAAATGTGTTTGCTCATTATTACAGTTGTTTAATTTTTATTTCCATCATAGGACCTAACTCATAAAGACTCGCAATTAATTCGTCTTTTAAAGGTTGTACTTTTTCTATTTTACCGACAGCTTTATATATTTCTGCTATATGATATAAGACCTCTGGCTCTGAGGTTTTACCGTCTACATATGCTTCAATAATTGTATTTGCTTTATCTATGTCACCTAATTTAAAGTAACTCCAAGCTAGTAAGTCGTATGACTGTGGTGTTGGTCTGTTTTCTACTTCGCGATTCGCAATTTCTAAGGCTAATTCTGGTGAAGAGAAATCTTCAGTATATAGCATAACATTATACTTATTGTACATGTCTCCATAAAGTGTGTTTTTTACAGCTTCTTTATAGCGCGCTAAAGATGCTGATTTTAAGAAATTATCGTTTTTATATTCTGCTATTTCTGCTTTTAGTAAGTCATAATCTGGTGCACTATAATAGGTAGATACGTTGTCTAAAATAGCAAGTGCTTCTTCAGGATTATTTTCGTGAGAATATAAAATCCATGCAATACCTTTCTTTGCATACGCGTCATTTGGATCTATTTCTAACGCTTTTAAGAAATGGTTATACGATTTTTCAATATCACCAGCATGACCATAAAAATCAGCCAGATTAGTGTACGACCATTTTTTAATTCCTTTAAGGTTAGAAGATTCTGCAACAACAGTAGCCTTCTCCATATTTTCTATGGCACCTTCTAAATTCCCCTTATGGTCTTCCCACTTTGCAAGTCGGATAAGATAATCGAAATCTGATGTGTTTTTTATTTGGTTTAAATACGCCTCAGCATAGATATAATTGCCTAGTTCTAAGTGTACATCAAAAAGCATTTTTTTAGTTCCGTTTAACTTTTCGCCATTGGTTTCTGCTTCTTCTAACAATACTAATGCTTCTTTAAAGCGGTGTTGAGAAATATAATTTACAGCTAAGCTTTTTAGAAATGAAGGGAATTTTCTACCAGTGATTTTTATTGCTTCAATTAAATCCTTTTCGGCTTTAATTAAATAGGTAATATCTCCTGTAGTATTAAATAATTGTGAATATGAACCTGCACGCTGTGCTAAGTGTGTAAACTGATTGGGAGTTGCTTCTATTTTCCTAGTTAATAACTGAACGCTAGAATTTAAGTCTGTGTCATTTATAACGGTATTTAAATAGGCTGTATAATCTTTATGATTAGTTACTTTTTTAGAATTACAACTAAAAATTAGCACTAAAATAATAAGGGGAAATAGTTTCTTACGTATCATGATTTTTGAGTTTTTTAAGTGTGTTAGGAAAATAATTCTGAAGCAAAACCAGAGGCTTTACCTCAGAATTTAAAAGTTTTATAAATGACTTACCAAGGTGTGGCTAGGTAAGGAAATGATGTTAAAAATGCTTTATCATTCGCGTCTACATTATCATTAGATAATCCGGGAAATTCAGGATTTGTAAGTCCAGCTTCACCACCAAATATTAAGATTAATTCTACAGTAATTACATCATCTGCTAACGCTCTCCCTGTTAATACGTTTGTGCCGTCAAAAAATGTAGTCGTACCATCTAAAGAAACGTTTAAAACGTCTGTTGCCAATAAACCTGTGAACTGTGCAGATGTTAAACCTAAGGCATTAGCATCTGTTGGATCATTATAAGCAGGACTTAAACCTTCTAAATTTGTTTGAAACATAGATTGAAAAGACGCATTCTGCGCTGAAGGTATTGTAGTGTTAAATGCATCCTTCATGCCACTAGATACGAAAACAGTATTTACTGCTGGTCTACCCATTTGGTCTTGTTGTGTATAGGTGCCTGTAAAATCTGGACCCATCATTTGATCACCTCCGTTATCGTCGTCATCGCTACAATTAAAAGCTGTTACAGACACTAATATTGCGATTGCAAAAAGTTTTATATTATTAAATTTCATGTGTTCTATTTTTTTAAGTTTAAGATTATTGTTTTCTCTTAGATTCTACCCAAGTATTAATTGTACCCGATCCGCCAATCATTGACTTTGGCACCTCAACTACTAAGGACATAACATTACTGCCAGCAAAAGTATCTGTGCCTGGATTCGCAAATTCAGTTTCAACACCACCGATTATAGCTCCGTAGCGATTAAAGTCCATAAAGAAAGGATCATCTCTAGGGCCTGCAAATGCCATAATACCTCCAGAAGTTTCCACAATAGCATTTTGACCGTAAGGAGTAATATCTACAACAACTTGATTAGCTGCGTTAGAAGCAATTGAACTGTTTAGTCCTGTTTGGCTTGGTGCAACTGGTCCGAAAACATACATTTTACCATCTCTTGCGACAGCTTGTATAACTAGGTCTTCTACATTATCACCTGTAGTATCAATATTAAATTCTATTAATACATTTTCATCAAATGCTGCATTCTGTGTTGCACTACCTGAGCCTAACAACCCTTGTACATTAGCTACAAATGCAATATTTGATGTGTTTTCACCTTGAAAGGCGTAAAAATCTGTGATATCACTTGTACCACCAGCAACCGCAGGAGCATCAATGTGATCTGCTGCAATAGCAACAAAAGTTGCAATACCTAATATTGCCGTTGCGATTAAAAATTTTGTTTTTTTCATAATTTTTGAGATTTGTTAATTTGTTTGTTCTCTGTTCTACCTACGAGAAAATGATAATGTCGGTTTTGTTAAACTTCTGTTAATGAAAAAAACTAGCTTTATAATAGATTAAAATTTACCTTTACCATATAATTAAAATTGCTATGAATCCATCAGCTACAGGCTGGATAAAAAAACTTCTTAATCAAGTTTCTGAAACTTTATATTCAGAGATGGAGATTACTGAGTTTTATAATCAATTAAAACAAACAGGATTTATCTATGGCAGCAATATTAAAGTGGCACTCGATATTGTAAAAACTGTTGATTTTACTGAAGAAGAACGCTGTAAAATCAATTTACTACTTACGTATTATTTTATATATAAAAAATCTGGATCACAAGAAAACGTTATAGATAATCTCATAAGATATTACAAGGCAATAAGTCATCAAAAGCGGTCCTTTTTTGAAGAATTATTTGGTGATAAATCATCGGATAGTTTGTTAGAAAAAATGATTCATAAACGCATCAATATAGACGACAATATTATCTCAAAGAGTTTTAATTATTTTTTAATTAATGCACTTTTATTTGTCGATGTTTTAGGATACCAACGTTTCTTAGAGGATGAAACAGCAATAAAAACTTATGTTAGTAAATTAGAATCTGCATTAGAAACTATCGTATTTTCTGTTATAGACGCAAAAGCAGAAAAGACTGAGTACGATAGAAATCTTATTAAATTATTTGAAAGTTCTATACGCAACAAAATTTCAGAATTACCAAATTATGAAGATGCCGTTACCGCTATCAATTCTAAATTAGAAAAATTATATGTTATAGATTTAGTCTGTATGGCATCTTGGACAGACATGGTTATAGATGAAGAAGAACGTGCTTTTTTAAATCGACTAAAAACTGATCTATCACTTTGTGATGCTGATATTACAAAATCTGTAGATGACATTAATATTTTCTATGAAGCCCATAAAGAAGATGTTGCTTTTTTAAGTTCTAAAAATTTAGCACAAAGTTTTTATGATAATAGTAGCAAAATCGTATCTAAATTAATTAAGCGAAATAGCAAGCGTCTTATTAAAGAACTCGGAGAAAGTAAAGATGTAATGTGGCTCTTAGCACAATCTACTCAACGAAATCTTACAGATGAAGAACAAAAGAAAATCCAAACACAACTTTTAGATATATTTAAATCAATACCAAGTTTAGCAATCTTTATGTTACCAGGAGGCATGCTGTTGTTACCCTTATTTGTAAAGTTTATACCTAAGTTATTACCATCTGCATTCGACGAAAACAGAATAGAGGAAGACAATTAAGTTGTAACATTTTTATTAAAATGACTACCAATATTTAATTGAATTCTATTACATATGATAACCAACTATTATACCCTTTTAAAGATTGAGCAAACTGCCGATCTTAATACGATTAAACAAGCCTTTAGAAGAGAAATAGCAATATATCATCCTGATACTAATAGTTCACCTGATGCTAAAGCCATATTTGATACACTCGTAGAGGCTTTTGAAGTTCTTTCTAAGACTGAGAAAAGAAATACTTATGATGAACTTTTAAAACTAGAAACCACAAATAAGCCAGTTCTTATTGAACAAAAAGAACAATTTAAAGAATGGACTGAGGAAGCGAAAATAAAATCTAAAACATATAGAACGTCTAGCTTATCAGAACTCTTACTTTTAGACATTTTTGCCGAAGCAGGTATACAAGGATTGTTCTTAGGTACGGAATCTTTAATTGATAACGCAGAACCATTGATTGAGAATATCACCGATATTTTTGGTGATGTTATTGGTGGAATATTTGATGGCTTTTAATTACTCTAGCCAATTCTTAAAATCTTTTACTCGCTCTCTAGCAACAATAATTTGCTGTTCTTTATAATGATTTAGTTTTATTTCTAATCTAGAATTGGTGTAACTCACAATATCCCTTATAGCTTTAATATTTATGTAAAACTTTCTACTTACTCTAAAAAATACATGCGGTTCTAATTCATCTTCGAGCTGATCTAAAGTTTGGTCAAGCAAATAATTGCGACCTTCATTAGTAAACACATAAGTCCCTTTATTTTCGCTATAGATACATTCTATATCTTCAATATTAATAAGCTTTAAATGCTGCCCAACTTTTACAGAAAAACGCTTTTTATAATCGCGTTCAATAGGATTTACTAGTAGTTTCTTAATATCGTTAAAATCTAAAGTAACAGACTGTTTCTGTGGAGTTCTATCTCTAAATTTATCTACAGCTATTTTTAAGTCGTCTTCATCTATTGGTTTTAATAAATAGTCTATACTATTAAGTTTAAAAGCTTGTAATGCGTACTCATCATAAGCTGTAGTAAAAATTACTGCAGAATTAATATCAATAGCCTCAAAAATTTCGAAAGAAAGTCCATCACTCAACTGAATATCTAAAAATATTAAATCTGGGTGTGTATTGGTTTTAAACCAATCTATCGACTCATCAACAGAATGCAACATGGTTTGTGCTTCAACATCTAAAGATTTTAACATACGTTGTAAACGTCTTGCAGATGGTTTCTCGTCTTCTATAATTATTACATTCATTGTATAAACTTAAGTATTCTAATTAATAAATCTACTCCCAAGTTGTTGTCTCAACCTCGTTCTCTTTTTCTAAAAATTCTTCTATTTTTCGGTCTTCCCAACGCTTCTTAAAAATTTGGCGTCCCTTAAAAACAATAAGCCCGTGTAAAGCAATAAAAACTGTCCATACCAATAAAACACTAAGATTTAAAGCTATAATATTATTTTTATATGGTCCTTCTACGATATAAAAGTTATAAAGTAATAAGGCAACAACTATAATATATAATACAAGGTGAAAATAGAAAATTTGAATTTGCCGAACCCTACGCCTTGCTTTTATAAGCAATTTTTGGTCATCTAAAGTCTTCTTCATAGGTTTAAGTTTACTCCCAATTTTTGCGCTCTTTATCCATATACTCTTCTATTTTGCGTTTCTCCCAATTAGAACCGAAAAAGAAATCTGGGCCAAAGGCACCTATAAAATGAAATGCCAAACCAATTCCCCAAAAGAAAGCTGTTGCATACGGTCCAAACCCGGAGAATCCTTGATTAGAATTCATTCCTATAAGAATAATTAAAAAAATGTTTACTACAAGATAAACCGCTAAATGCCAATAAAAACCTATAATAGTATCTACTTTCTTTTTAGCTCTTAAATAGGCTTCTTCTTTTCTAAAATCGGAGACTGAATCTCCTTCGTTATAAGGTTCTATACTATATTTTTCCATACTACTAATCTCTATTATTTTTTGATAATTCTTTTTTCATAAGCGCTTCTATTTTTCGCTCTTCCCAATTTCTTCCTATTGTAACTGATAGAAAATGAATAAATAAAACCACTCCCCAAACGGTCCACGAGCTTAAAACATTTATACTCAATAACTCATTTGTAAATGCTTCCCAACTGTCTAAATTGTCCGAAACTTTAAAACCTGTAATAACTAAATTTACGATTATGAATACTACCAAATGGTTATAAAATTTCTTTATTTTTTCTACTCTATCCTTAGCCTTAATATAATTTAAATCTGATCTTTCTACTTTCATAATACTATTTTTTAATTCCATTGGTTTTTTTGATCCTCTTTCTGCATGTATTCTTCTATTTTTCGTTTTTCCCAATTACCACCTAAAGGGCCATTATCTACATAAACTCTGTAAGCTTGAAAAACTAAACTTAGTCCCCATCCAAATATTGGGAACCAAAACCATTCTATGGTATGTCGCGAAAATTTATACCAAATAAATATTAAAAAAGGGATTACAAAACAGTAAGAAATAAGACTGTAATAAAACGCCTTTAATTCTTCTACGCGTTCGCGCGCTCTAACGTAATCATCGTTAATACTGGCTTCTGATTTTTGTGATATTCTCATGATTGATACTTGTTTTGTGAGCATCGGAATTGCTACAGCAAAATCCTTTTCTCGTTGATTGATGTGTACTTTTCTGTTTGATAGCAATTGATAACGTTGCTTTATATTCTCTAAACCTACTCCACTACTCTTTTTTACAATTTGTTTTGGCTGCAGATTATTCATTACTACAAGGTGATCGCCATCTTCGTAAATTTTAATATGCAGTGGTTTGCTAGAGGTAACCATATTATGTTTTACCGCATTTTCTAAAAGTAACTGTAAAGACAATGGCACTACTTTACTTTCAGGATTTGAAGCCTTATCTGGAATTTCAAAAATGATACTATCTTCAAATCGCATTTTTAATAAAGACATATAAGTCCTTGCAAAATTTAATTCCTCATCTACAGTTACTAATTCTTTACTCTTTTGTTCTAACACATAACGATATACTTTAGAAAGCGAGGTGGTAAATTTTTGGGCATTCTTTGGGTTTTCTTCTATTAAGCTTGTTAATACATTTAAGCTATTAAACAAAAAATGTGGGTCTAACTGATTTTTTAAAGCATCAAACTTTGCGCTTGCTGTACCAGCAATAACTTTCTGCTCTGTGATTTTGTTTTTCTGATAACGACTATAAAAATATGCTACATAAAAGACAGAAAGAATAGTAAGTGTAATCCATAGACCAAAGGAATACCCTCTCCAACTTTCTTGACTAATAAAATTATCGAAAGATGCCCCATAAATGATTACACTTATAAATACTCTTAAAATAAATATGGCTATAATAGTGATTACGGTAGCTCCTAAAATTCCGTAAGAAATTCGTTTTGCTATTTCATAATTTTTAAATTGTAGCTTTTTAATATATTCAAAAAAGAGCGTATTAACGTAGCTTAAAACAAAGGTGTAGAGTTGTGTAAATCCAAAATCAATTAAAAAGCTATTTGTGCTCTCGTACTGAAAATTATCACCAGATGCAAGCTCTGCTAGTACATAAATAATACTACCAATTGCAAAGGTTACGATAATACTTTTAACTGATTTTATCATAATATTTTATTTATTGTTTACAAGATTCTGCAACTTGTTGAGCGCGTTCCTTTCCCCAACTTGGATGCATGTTACTCTCTGCCTTAAAGGTATCAAAAAGTTCTATTGATGCCACAATTTCTTTACAGTAAGGAGCCGTATCTTTTCCAAAATACTTAGCACTGTTCATACTCCAATCTGCCTTACAAAATACTGCTCTGGGATTTAAAGGATCTAACTCTAAGGCCTTAGTATATAATTCATCTACTTTACCAGAATATTTCATGCCATACGTCATACCATCAGAGGCAATCCAGTTGGTGTATATTTGGGCTTGCATTACTAAAAGCTCCGTATTATCCTCACTTAATAACATGGCAGCATTTAGGTGATCTTGTGCCTTATCTAATTGTGCTTTTAGTAAACTTTTATCTGTGGTACTCCAGCTTTTAAGGCTATTGATTTGAGCAATATAATAATGAGGCAACCACTCTTTAGATTCTACTTTAGATATACGTTCAAACATATTCTCGGCCTCGTCTGTTTTATTAGATTGCCAAAGCTCAAAAGCCTTTCCCATTCCTTTTTCAAAATTAGTTTGTGCCTTTGTAATTCCTGAAATTACCAAAAAAGCAATAAGTATTAAATGTTTCATTTTATAAATTTTTTTAAAGTGTTATAGTTACTGTTTTATCAGATTTTAATTCAAATTTAGCATCCTCCCATTTTGGTCGTCCCATAAATCCGGTTGCTCCGTTAGAACACCCATAATCTTCTTTAGGAATGCCTAAAAAGTTGCTATCTAACTTTCCGTTGTTGTTTTCATCATGAAAAATAGAAACGGCATAAACACCAGGTGGTAAATTATTAAAAGTAAATTCGCACGTATTATCAGTTATAGCACCTTTAGTTGATTTAAATGATTTAGACAAAAAATCTTGTTTAGCATCGTACAAGGCTATAAGTACCTTCCCTTCATTACTTTTTACTTCTTCAATATTTACTTTTATTGAGTAGTTGTTTTGCTCTTTAGCAGAAACAATGAAGGAATTTATTATTAGCAGAACCGCTATTTTAACTAGTGTGCTCATATTACTGTGATTTATTTTACACAAATATCTAGGAGATAACTAGATTTTTAAAACTAGAGTTACCGAACTGTAAATTTTTACTGATGAATTGTAATTTTATAAAAGTTCTGCTTAAAAACAGTAACTTAGTTGGGTATTTATATACTTATAGTGCATAATCACAAACTAAAAAATCAACCAAAATGAATTCACTGTTTAGTAAAACTATTAAAACCAATAAAAATAAGGTTAACCATGTTCTAGTCTTGGCCATTATCCTTTTGTCGGCATTAGGTTATTCACAAACTGACAAGCGCCTAAAAGGTATAGAGAAGGAATTTAACTCTGTGTTAGAAAGTACTAAAGCCGCAGGTTTTGCAGTCGCTATTGTAGAAGATAATAAAATCGTATATGCTAAAGGTTTTGGTTATGCAGATTATGAAAATAAAGTACCAGTCAATGCTAATACGTTATTCGCTATTGGATCTTCAACAAAAGCCTTTACATCGGCTTTGTTAGGACTGCATCGTGAAGATGAAAAACTTTCTTTTAACGATAGCCCAAGAAAACATATTGCTAATTTAGAATTCTTTAATGATGAGATGAATAATAATATCATAATTAAAGATTTAATGCGACATAGTACAGGATTGCCAAGACATGATGGTGCTTGGTATTTTTTTCCAAGTCATAGTAAAGACAGTCTTGTTGCACGTATAAAAAACCACGAACCCTTTACAGGAGTGCGCCAGCAATGGTATTATAATAATTTTGGATTTTTATTACAAGGTGTAATTACCGAAAAAATTACTGGTAAAACTTGGGAAGAAAATATTGAAGACGAGTTCTTTAAACCTCTAAGTATGGATCGTTCTAAAACTACAATAGAGGGTATGAAATCTAGCACTAATGCATCGTTTGGTTATGAATTAGATGCAGATAGAAATATTAAAAAAATGGACTACTACGACATAGCTGGTATGTCACCAGCCGGAAGCATTAATAGTAGTGTAAATGATATGAGTAAATGGTTAATGACCTGGATAAACGATGGAAAATATAAAGAAGAACAAATTATACCAGAAGACTATATAAAAGAAGCCATGAGCTCTCAAATGGTTGTAGCAGCGGGTTTTCCTAGTGAAGAATTACCCGAAGCTCAATTTGCAAATTACGGATATGGTTGGTTTTTACATTCTTACAAAGGGCATTATATGGTAGAACATGGTGGCAATATCGATGGATTTTCTGCAAGTGTAGCTTTATATCCTTCAGACAATTTGGGTATTGTTGTATTAGCCAATCAAAATGGTTCTGCGGTACCAAGGCTTATAAGAAATATTGCTGCAGACTATATGCTAAAAGTTACAAAAACAGAATGGGCAAAAAAGCATAAGGAAGATGTAGAAGAGGCTATAGAAATGCAGGAGAAGGCTAAGGAAGATACTGAAGTTTCAAATGTTAAAAACACCAAACCATCGCACGCGCTAATAGAATACACAGGTTTTTACGAAAACGAAGGTTATGGTAAGTTTGAAATAACGCTAGAAAATGACTCTTTAATTACAAACTTAAATAAAGATAGGATTTATCTTAATCACTTCCACTATGATACTTTTGAGCTTATAGACTACAACGATGGCAAAGTGGACTCAACAGAGATTGGCCAATCATTAAAAGTGTCTTTTACTACCAATGAAGCCGGAGATATAGACTATTTAAAAACATCCATAGAACCAACAACAGACCCAATACAATTTAAGCGCACGCCCAACACCATAGACGTGGATGCAGAAACCTTAGAAAAATATGTTGGTCTATATGATTTAGTAGGTACGGAAGTAAAAACATATATTAAAGATGAAAATGTACTTTATGTGTTTTTACCAGGACAGCCCGAGTATGAACTTATACCAACAGCAGAGCATAAATTTAACCTAAAAGTAGCTGATGGTTATAAGGTTGAATTTAAGGAAGAAGATGGCAAAATAGTAGAATTAAAGTTTGTACAACCAAATGGTATTTTTACAGCAAAGCGAAAAGAATAAAAAAACTATAAAGTGTTGATATCCCGAAAAACGGAGAGGATATCAATTACTTTTGTTATGATATAACCAGTTGTAACCAATTTATGAAACCGAATGCGAAAGAAGAAAAATCTGATTATTATTATAATTCTATTAATCGGAATTTTAAGTTTCTATGGTTTTAAAAACTACGCTGAAAAAGTAAAAGACAAACATTGTCTTGCGACTCAAATTTCATCCAGACTATTTGACTTTAATACGTTTGAATTAAAAGTTGACTCAACTCTGAATTTATCTGATTTTAAAGTTGTGAACCAAAATAGCGGAAAGACAATCTTTGCGGACGGAAAAAGCCGAAAAGGAATTAGAAACGAATATGGTCATTGCATTTTTGAATTGTTTTGGAAAGGAAAACAGGTTTATGAATTTGGACACTTCAAAATGAATAATTGGAATACGAATAAATACGAATTAAATATTAGAATGGAAAATAACGAACTCAAACCGAGTTTGGAAATTTATGGACCTGACAGTAGAAAAGCGGATTTATATTTTAGAAAAATAACGGAATAAAAAACTGGTTACAACAACGTGTATAATTAATTGCTTTGGCAAGTGCCTATTTGGAAAATTCCTTCGGAATTTTATCGCGTTCGTTTTTGTTTACTAAATTAGTTGCTGAAACACGCAACTAACCATACACAAACACGTTGGCAGTAATTAAAACTATTATTATGAAAAAAATCTATTTTTTAATTTTCTTTTTAATTCTTATTAGCAATTGCTTTGCTCAAAAAGAAAACACAATACAAGCAGAAATTAATGCTATTGAAAATGGATTGATAAAAAATATTCAAATAAAAGGAGATGCAATCAAGACATTCAATATCCAAGAAAGGATGGATTTTTATAAAGTTCCAGGAGTTAGTATAGCCGTAGTTGAAAACGGGAAGATTAAATGGGCAAAAGGATACGGGTTTGCGAATAGTAAAACTGGAACAAAAGTAGATGAAAATACACTTTTTCAGGCTGGGTCAATAAGTAAACCTATAGCTGCTTTATCTGCTTTAAAATTATTTGAGAATGACAGTCTAGAATTAAATAAAGATGTGAATTATTATTTGAAAAATTGGCAGATTCCAGAAAATAAGTTTACTAAAATTGAAAAAGTAACAATTGAAAAACTATTAACACATACTGGAGGAATGACAGTTCATGGTTTTCCGGGTTATCAGCAAACTGATGAATTTCCAGAAATTATTGATGTTTTAAATGGGAATGGAAATACACCCGAAATAGTTGTCGATACTATACCTGGGAGCATATGGAGATATTCTGGTGGTGGCTATACAGTAATGGAAAAAGTAGTTGAAGATGTTAGCGGATTGGCCCTTGAAGAGTATATATCTAAAAACATTTTACTACCTATCGGAATGAAAAATAGTACATATCAACAACCTATATTAAAAGAGTGGCAAAATAATATTAGCGCCGCATATGATGGAAATGGTAATCTAATTGAAGGTTTATGGAATAATTATCCTGAACAAGCTGCAGCTGGACTATGGACAACAGCTTCAGATTTAGCATTGTATTGTATAGAAATACAAGATATTGTACAAGGTAAAAAAGATGGTGTCTTATCAAAGAATACTATTGATAAAATGCTTACTAAGCACAAAAATAATTGGGGACTTGGGCCTTCGTTAAATGGAGAGGACGATACTTTAATTTTTGGGCATGGCGGAAAAAATGCAGGCTTTACAAATGACATGAAAGCTTTTGTTAATAAGGGCAATGCTATAATAGTTATGACCAATGCTGATAATGGAGGTAAATTAATAGCTGAAATAAAAAATGCAGTATCTAATTATTATAAGTGGTCAATAAGTCAACCCAATATTATTGAAGTAATTGATTTACCAAATACAGAATTACAGGAATTTAAAGGAAAATATGAACTCAAAGAACAAGGTATCGTACTGGAAGTTCAATTGGAAGAAAATATTCTTTTATTAAGAAATACACCAGTTGGTAATTTACGCCTATTGGCAATGACCAAAACTAAGTTTATCGATGTAGAAAGTGGTACCATTATAGAATTCCTAGTTGATAAAAAGGTTAAAGGTTTTATAGCAAATAATACGTTCAAATTTGTAAAACTAAAATAATAACTACTTAAAACAATGACTGTAAGTAGTTGCTTGTCCTCGCCTACTTTGGAAATTCCTCAGGCATTTCCAACTTGGTGTATACTTGCAAAGTTGAGTACTAACCGAAGCTACTACTCATAGCCGAGACCGTTGTACCGCATTAAAACCAAACAATATGAAAAAATTATTTTTAGCTTTTTTAGTAATGCTAATGATCTCTCAATCTTACGGCCAAAAACCGAGAGCAAGAGATTTGGGAATACCCTTTGTTGGTATAACTGGAGAATTTAATGCAATTACTGATGTTAAAGGAGTGGAAGTTGGTTATAGTACTATAATTTCTGGAAAAGGTAAGAATATTATTGGCAAAGGACCTGTAAGAACAGGGGTTACTGCAATATTTCCGAGAGGAAAGGCCAAAAAATTTAGTCCAGTTTACGCGAATTGGTACAGTCTAAATGGTAATGGGGAAATGACCGGTACAACTTGGGTTACCGAATCAGGATTTTTAGAAACACCAATTATGATAACCAATACCAATAGTGTTGGAGTCGTTAGAGACGCAGTATTAAAGTGGTATGTGGATACGGATTGGTATAATGGAGAAGATTGGTGGTATACCTATCCTGTAGTAGCGGAAACATATGATGGCTTTCTTAATGATATTTACGGATTTCACGTAGAAGAAAAACATGTTTTAGAGGCTATAGAAAATTCTTCGAGTGGAAAAATAGATGAAGGAAATGTTGGAGGGGGAACTGGAATGATGTGTTTAGGTTATAAAGGAGGAACAGGAACGTCATCGAGAATTTTTAAAATTAAGGATTCAACCTATACTGTTGGAGCAATCGTACAGTCCAATTTCGGAGCAAAGAGAAATTTATCAATAGCAGGAGTTCCAGTTGGAGTAGAATTAAAAGACACTTTAAACTACGAATTTAATGGGCCACCAAAATCTAGGAGACAAGAAGGAGATGGCTCAATTATAGTAGTTATAGCAACTGATGTTCCTCTTTTACCACACCAGTTAAAAAGAATCGCTCAAAGAATTCCTTTAGGCGTTGGTATTGTAGGTGGACGAGGAAGCAATGGTTCTGGAGATATTTTTTTAGCCTTCTCAACTGCAAATGAAAGCGCTTTTAATCGGGATGAAACAACCATTGTACAATCCATGTCAAATGACCAACTATTGCCTGTTTTTGAAGCAACAGTGCAGACTGTCGAGGAAGCAATTATTAACGCAATGGTAGCCGCTAAAACTATGGAAGGTATTAATGGAAATAAGGCTTATGCTATACCTCATGATTTACTTATTGAAACACTCAAAAAATATAATCGAATCAAAAAATAATGTGGTATAACAATTTTTATAATTAATTACTAGTTATAACCTACTTATAAAAGTCCTCGCAGACTTTCTATCTGTAATTTGTTTCCTAAATTAGTAACTTAACCACGCCGCTATTATTATACCAACAGCAAAAGGCACTAATCTTTATTTAATTTTAAATAAATAAAACAATATAAATTCTATCTTAATCTTAGAAATAAAAAAAGGCCATCGTAATAGATGGCCTTTTATATAGTATAACTTGTGAGATTAAAATTGCTCTCTGCCTGCAAAGTGAAAAGCACCTTCTATAGCTGCATTGTCATCACTATCACTGCCGTGTACTGCGTTTTCGCTAATAGAATCTGCAAACATTTTACGAATTGTACCTTCTGCCGCATCAGCAGGATTTGTAGCACCAATTAATGTTCTAAAATCTTCAACTGCATTATCTTTCTCTAAGATTGCCGCTACGATAGGTCCACGTGTCATATACTCTACTAATTCCCCATAAAATGGACGCTCACTATGTATTGCATAAAACGCTTTAGCATCTTGAGTTGTCATATGAGTTAACTTCATTGCTACGATTCTAAATCCTGAAGCTGTAATTTTTTCTAATATTGAGCCAATGTGTCCTTTTTCAACAGCATCTGGCTTTAACATTGTAAATGTTCTGTTAGTTGCCATGTATTTTTTTTTAATGAGGTGCAAAAGTAATCTATTTCTTTAATTTATCAAGCGTTTTTTATCATTCGTGTATTCGCTATGCTACTCTAAATAGATCAGAATAGATTCTTGTATGTAGAAGAATAATAAAGGTTCTTAATTTCATACTAAAAGCCTGTTTCAAAATTCTTAAAAATTGTATCTTCGTCGACTATGATTAAAGCACAGATTTCTGAGATAAAAACACTTCTAGGTTCTACAAAGAACATCGTTATTGTACCTCATAAAAATCCTGATGGAGATGCTATGGGCTCAACATTAGGTTTATACCATTATTTAAAATTGCAACAACACAATGCTACTGTTATTGCACCAAATGATTATCCCGATTTTTTGCAGTGGTTACCTGGAAATGAAACAGTAATGATCTATGAAAATGATAAGGACTATAGCCAAACCTTAATCGACAAAGCTGACCTCATTTTTACTTTAGATTTTAATGCCTTTCACCGCACAGGCGATATGGCAAATAGCTTGGAAGAATCTGATGCCACTAAAATTATGATAGATCATCATCAACAACCAGATGACTATGCAAAATATACCTACTCAGATGTTGAGATGTCATCGACTTGTGAAATGGTCTACAACTTCATAGAAATGCTAAGTGATAGCGATAAAATTGATGCACGTATTGCAACATGTTTATACACTGGTATAATGACAGACACAGGTTCTTTTAGATATAGATCAACCACAAGCAGAACTCATAAAGTGATTGGTAATTTAATAGATAAAGGAGCTGACAATACCCAAATACATAACAATGTATTAGACACCAATAGTTATAGTCGTTTTCAGTTATTAGGTAGAGCATTACAAAACTTAAAAGTGATTCCAGAATTGAGGACAGCCTATATTACATTATCCCAAGAGGAATTGGATAAATACCAATTTAAAAAAGGAGATACCGAAGGTTTTGTTAATTATGGCTTATCATTAAAAGGAATTATTTTTGCTGTTATTTTTATTGAAAACAGACAAGACAATCTTATAAAGATATCATTTAGAAGTAAAGGCAACTTTTCTGTGAATCAGTTTTCTCGTTCGCATTTTAATGGCGGTGGACACGACAATGCTGCTGGTGGAAGGAGTGAAAGCACTCTAGAATCTACAGTTGATAAATTTATTAGTATATTACCACAATATAAGAACGAATTGTCCCAAACATGAAATCGAATATCCACATAAACAGTAAGAAAATCAGAAATTTAGTGCGTACAAACCTATATTATGTAGTTATAGCATTACTAGGTTTTTCGAGTTGTAAATCTCCAGAAGCTAGAATGCCAGAAACTGTGCAATCTGGATCGTTTTTAAAAGAATCTGCAGAAAGGAATAGAAAACTGAATGAGACTGAGCGTGAACTTATTCAAAAGATAATCGATAACAATTCAGATAAAAACTACATAGCCTCAGAGAGTGGCTTTTGGTATTTCTATAATGATAAAATAGAAAACGACACAATACAACCTGCTTTCGGAGATCTTGTTGATTTTAGTTACAACGTTTCTGATATCAACGGTGAAGAAATTTATGCCAACACATCTAGAACCTATATTATAGATAAACAAGAATTATTTACTGGTCTTAGAGAAGGTTTAAAATTAATGAAACCAGAAGAGCGTATTACATTCATCTTTCCATCGCAAAAAGCATTTGGCTACTATGGTGACGATAATAAAATAGGAACAAATGTTCCTTTAATTTGTGAAGTAACATTAAATACAATAACCCAAGAAAATGATTAAAAAAGCACTTACAGCATTAGTTGTATTACTCGTATTGGTAAATATTTCTTGCCAAGAACGTTATCCTGATTTAGAAGATGGTATTTATGCAGAATTTGTAACCAATAAAGGTACAATGATCGCAAAATTATATTACAAACAAGCTCCTGTAACAGTAGCTAATTTTGTTGCCTTAGCGGAAGGTGAGCACCCTATGGTTAGCGAAGAATATAAAGGAAAACGCTTTTATGATAGTCTTACGTTTCATAGAGTTGTAAATGATTTTATGATTCAAGGTGGTGATCCAACAGCAACAGGATCTGGAAATCCTGGATATAGATTCCCAGATGAATTTATTCCAGAATTAATACACGATAAGCCTGGAGTGTTATCTATGGCTAATGGTGGGCCAGATACTAATGGAAGCCAGTTTTTTATAATGGAAGCACCTTGGCCAAGTTTAAACAATAGACATGCTGTTTTTGGGCAAATTGTTGAAGGTATGGATGTTCATGATTCTATCTCTAACGTAAAAGTTATAAATCCGCAAGTACGTAATCATAAGCCAATTGAAGACGTTGTAATTACCAAACTCAATATCATAAGAAAAGGATCAGCAGCAAAAGCATTTAAAGCTCCTAAAGTATTTGAAGAAGAAATGCCAAAAATAAAGGAAAGACAGGCACAGCAAAAAGCTGAAGCAAAAAAGAAAGCTGTAGAGTTAGCAGAATTAGCCAAAGCAGACTTCTTAAAGAAAAACGAAGAACTAGATGGTAGACGAATAGAATCTCCTACAGGCATGGTTATGATATTTACAAAAGACGCAGATGGCGTTAAACCAACACCTGCGCAACGTGTAAATATTGATTGTGCTGGTTATTTTGAAAATGGTGAGTTATTCTGGACAACATGGAAAGAAGTAGCAGAAAAAAATGGTAAATATGAAGAGCAACAAGACCAAGCAGGTTACTATGCGCCATTTACAATGCCATATAATCAAACAGCGACTTTAGTACCAGGTTTTAGAGAAGCGATGTTAAACATGAAAGTTGGAGATGTTGCCAGAGTATTTATACCATCTTACTTAGGTTATGGTGAATCTGGCAGAAAACCAGTTATACCACCAAATACTAACCTAGTATTTGAAGTACAATTAACAAGTATTGCAGAATAATTGAATTTATAAATATAAAAAAGCAGCTCAATGAGCTGCTTTTTTTATGACTACTTATATTAATTCTAAGCGGTCACTCTAAATTAATTACAAAGTAATAATTCTTATGCTTTAGGAATATGCTTTAATATTTCTAAAACAAACTTCCAATATTTTTGAGCGGAAGATATCTGTGCACGCTCATCTGGCGAATGTGCCCCTTTAATATTAGGTCCAAAACTAATCATATCCATATCTGGATAATTTTTACCTAAAATTCCACATTCTAATCCTGCATGGCATGCTGCTACATGAGGCTTTTCGCCATCGTTCAACCGTTCGTAAATTGGTACCATAACTTTAAGAATATCTGAATCCATATTTGGTGCCCAACCAGGATAATCGCCAGAAAATTCAACTTCACAACCTGTTAATTCAAAAGTAGCTCTTAGCGTATTTGCTAAATCTAACTTAGAACTTTCAACGGAACTACGAGTTAAACAGCCTATTTTAATATGTCCATCTTTAACAATAACTCTTGCTATATTATTAGAGGTTTCTACCAAATCTTTAATATCCGCACTCATACGATAAACACCGTTACAAGCTGCATATAAAGCTCTTGTAAAGCCCTCTTGCACACCTAAATCCATAATTTTATCTGGCATTTCAGTCCTAGAAATCTCTATTCCAAGATCTGGCTCCATTGTTTTAAATTCTTTCTTTATAACATCAACTAGTTGATTGATTTCAGATTCAAAAGTAGATTCGTTTACACTATCAATAGCAACGATAGCATTACTTTCTCTTGGTATTGCATTACGTAAACTACCACCATCTATTTCAGAAATACGTAATCCATAATTTTCAAAACCATCAAATAATAGACGGTTCATAATCTTGTTGGCATTACCCAAACCTTCATGAATTTGCATACCAGAATGACCACCCTGTAAACCTTTTACCGTAATCTTATAGCCTATCTTAAATTCTGGTGTTTCTTCTTCTTTATAAGTTCTTGTAGCTGTAACATCTACTCCACCTGCACAACCTACTCCAATCTCATCATCTTCTTCTGTATCTAAATTTAAAAGTATTTCTCCTTTTAAAATACCTCCTTTTAAACCCATTGCACCTGTCATACCAGTTTCTTCATCTATAGTAAACAAAGCCTCTAATGCAGGATGCTCTATCGTTTCACTTTCTAAAACTGCCATTATAGTTGCAACTCCTAAACCATTGTCAGCACCTAATGTTGTTCCTTTTGCTTTCACCCAGTCATCAACTACATGCATTTCAATACCTTGAGTGTCAAAATCGAAAACTGTATCGTTGTTTTTTTGATGTACCATATCTAAATGCGATTGCATAACAATAGGTTTTCTATCTTCCATGCCTTTTGCAGCAGGCTTTCTTATAATGACATTACCAACTTCATCCTCAAAAGTCTCTAAACCTAAGTTTGCACCGAAGTCTTTCATAAATCTAATGATACGCTCTTCTTTCTTTGAAGGACGTGGAACCGCGTTTAAATCTGCAAATTTATTCCAAAGTGCATTTGGCTCTAAAGCTCTAATTTCAGTACTCATATTTATTATAATTTATGCATACAAAGGTAACCAAACTAAAACTATTTTCTATTTTTGAAATATGCGATTGAACAAAAAACTTGGCCTTGTCATTTTTCTCATAATTCAGATTTTATTTATTTCTATTTTGAAACATTATCCTGAATTTGTAGAGCACTATTACAGCAACGGTTTGTACGTTTATATTTCTAAATTGATGCGTTATGTATTTGGGTGGCTTCCTCTTTCTGTTGGTGATATTTTATACACTTTAGCGATTATTTATCTCATAAGATGGTTAATACTAAATCGCAAGCGTATTATAAAAGATACTATTAATTGGCTATTAGATGTTGGTGCAACGCTCTCTATAGCCTATTTCGCTTTTCATATGCTTTGGGCCTATAATTACTATAGAGAACCCTTATATAAATCTTTAAATATTGAAGCTGAATATACAACCGAGCGATTAGTAGCTTTTACAGAACGCCTAATCAGTAAATCAAATACAATTCATTCAGAACTAACACCTGTTGATTCATTAAAAATTGATTTGCCCTATTCGCAATCTGAAGTTTTTGATATGGTAAGTAACGGTTATGATGTTCTTGAAAAAACATATCCACATCTTAAGTACCAGCCAGAAAGTATAAAAACGTCTTTATTTAGTACACCTCTAACTTATATGGGCTTTTTAGGTTATCTAAATCCGTTTACAAATGAAGCACAGGTTAATAACCTAATTCCAATATATAAATTCCCTACAACAGCCTGCCATGAAGCCGCTCATCAGTTAGGTTATGCTGCAGAAAACGAAGCTAATTTTATTGGTAGCTTAGCTGCAATACATAATAAGGATAAATACTTTAAATATTCTGGGTACACGTTTGCACTGCGTTATTGTCTTAATGAGATTTATAAACGAGATTCAGAATTATATTACGATATACTGTCAACAATTAATAAAGGAATTATAAAAAACTATCAAGAAGTTCAAGAGTTTTCATTAGCCTATAAAAATCCTTTAGAACCTATTTTTGAAAAGACATTTGATAGCTTTCTTAAAGCTAATAATCAATCAGCCGGAATGAAAAGTTACAGCTATATCGTTGCCCTTCTTGTTAACTACTATGACGACAGGATATTGTAAACGTTAAAATCGATAAATTAAATCTACGTTTTAGGTTTAATCATTATATTTAGAATTCAATTTAACTAACCAATTTTATGATTAAAGTTCATTTACGACTGCTCATCTTTATGTGCAGTTTTTCGTTATTTGCTCAAGATTATTTTCCAAGTAATACTGGTGTAATTGCAAATAATTCTAATTACACGGCATTTAAAAATGCAACGATCCATGTATCTCCTACCGAAGTTTTAAACAATGCAACCCTTCTAATAAAAGAAGGTAAAGTTGTTAGTGTAGGAGCATCTGTAAGCATTCCTAAGAATACGACCATTGTAGATCTTTCGGGAAAAACAATTTATCCATCATTCATTGACATGTATACAACATTTGGTGTAAAAAAGCCAAAACGTGGTGGTAATGGCCCAAGATATGGTGCTGGTAGAAGTGGGTTTTACTGGAATGACCATATTATGCCAGAACAAGACGTTATGGCAAGTTTTAAATACGATTCTAAATCTGCTTCCGAAATGCACAAACTTGGTTTTGGTGTGGTAAACACGCATATGCCAGACGGCATTGTACGCGGAACTGGAGCATTAATTGCCCTTAACAATGACGCAGATAATGCATTGCGCGTAGTTGATGGAGAAACAACACAACATCTATCATTTAGCAAAAGTGTTACTTCAAACCAATCCTATCCTTCTTCTATTATGGGAAGTATGGCGCTATTAAGACAAATGTACAATGATGCAAAATGGTATGCTGGCGGAAATATTGACACAAAAGATTTAGCCTTAGAAGCTTTAAACGGCAATAAAAATTTACCACAAATTTTTGAAGCGGGCAGTCGTGCAAACTTAATGCGCGCTGACAAAGTTGGTGATGCCTTTAACATTCAATACTTAATAGTTGGAGGTGGTGATGAATATGAACGTCTAAACGAGGTAAAATCTACAAATGCTACATTAATATTACCTTTAGACTTTCAATTAGCCTATGATGTAGACAATGCACTTTTAGCATCTACCTTGTCATTGAGCGATATGCGTTCTTGGAATCAAGAACCACACAATCCAAGATTACTGGCTGAAAACGGTGTAAAATTCGCATTAACAACGCACGGTTTAAAATCGAAGAAGTCTTTTACTTCTAATTTAATGAAAGCCATCGAAAGTGGACTTTCCAAGCAAAAGGCTTTAGAAGCTTTAACAACAATACCTGCAGGATTACTCGGTAAATCTGATGTCTTAGGAACACTTAAGTCTGGAAGCTACGCTAATTTCTTAATTACTTCTGGAGATATTTTTGAAAAGAAAACCAAGCTTTACGAAAATTGGGTTCAAGGCACACCGCATGTTATTGCCAATATGAACGTAAAAGATATTGATGGTGATTATAACTTTAAACTAACAGGTAACGATTATAGGCTCTCTATAAAAGGTAGTGAGAGTAAACCTAGTGCTTCATTAGAAAGTGCAGGCAATAAGCTAGGCACAAAAATGAGTTATGCTGATGATTGGGTTAATCTTACTTTTAAAACTGCAGATAGTACTAAAAAAGAATTCATAAGAGTTATGGCAAATTCTGCTAGTGGTAATAGTCTTAATGGAAAAGCAATATTACCAAATGGCAGCGAGTTGTCATTTTATGCTAGTAAAGCTAAAGAAAAAGAAAAGATGAAAGATGAGAAAAAAGAGGATAAGAAAGCTTCTGAATCGCCTTTTATGAGTCCTGTTACCTTTCCAAATTTAGCTTATGGATTTACAGAAAAACCAAAATCAGAGACACTATTATTTAAAAATGCTACAGTTTGGACGAATGAAAAAGATGGAGTTTTAAATAATACTGACGTTCTAATTAAAGATGGTAAGATTTCTAAAATAGGAAAAGATATATCTGATAGAAACGCTAAGGTTATTGATGCAACAGGAAAGCACATAACAGCTGGTATTATAGATGAACACTCACATATTGCAGCAGCTTCAATAAATGAAGGTGGTCAAAACTCTTCTGCTGAAGTTACTATAGAAGATGTAATTGATGATGAGGATGTGGATATTTACAGAAATCTTGCTGGTGGTGTTACATCGATTCAAATATTACATGGTTCTGCTAATCCTATTGGTGGTCGTTCTGCGATTATAAAACTTAAATGGGGAGAATCTGCTGAAAATTTAGTGTATGATAATTCACCAAAGTTTATAAAATTTGCTTTAGGTGAGAATGTAAAACAATCACGTTCTAATAGAAATGAGCGTTTTCCGCAATCTCGTATGGGAGTGGAGCAAGTATTCATGGATTATTTTAGCAGAGCAAAAGCTTATAATGACGCTAAGAAAAGTGGGAAACCCTATCGTAAAGATGCTGAAATGGAAGTTCTAGCTGAAATTTTGAATAAAGAACGTTTTATTTCTTGTCACTCTTACGTGCAAAGCGAAATAAACATGCTTATGAAAGTTGCTGATAAATTCGACTTTAATATTAATACGTTTACTCATATTCTAGAAGGTTATAAAGTTGCTGACAAAATGAAAGCACATGGAGTTGGTGGATCGACCTTCAGTGATTGGTGGGCTTATAAGTATGAAGTTAATGATGCTATTCCTTTTAATGCGGCAATTATGCATAATGCAGGAGTTGTTGTTGCCATAAACAGTGATGATGCTGAAATGTCTAGACGTTTAAATCAAGAAGCTGCTAAATCTGTTAAGTATGGTGGTGTTAGTGAAGAAGATGCTTTAAAGTTTGTGACTTTAAATCCGGCTAAACTATTACACGTTGATGAGCGCGTAGGAAGTCTTAAAGTTGGTAAAGATGCTGATGTTGTTTTATGGACAGAGCATCCTTTATCTATTTATGCAAAAGCAGAAAAAACAATTATAGAAGGTGTTACTTATTTTGATTTAGCTCGCGATAAACAGATGCGTGCAGCTATTAAGAAAGAAAAAAGTGAATTAACCAATCTTATGCTTCAAGATAAAAACAAGGGTTTAAAAACGCAACCCGTAAAGAAAAAAGAAAAAGTATTGTTGCATTGCGACTCTATGGATAACGAACATTCAACACACACCCATTAATACGAATTAGACATGAAAAAATTAAAACAAATACCTATTGTACTATTGCTGTTGTGTGTTACTCTGGGTTATGCACAACAAACTCCGGCTCCGAAGCAATCTAAAGATTTTGCTATTGTTGGAGCTACAGCTCATATTGGAAATGGAACTGTTATTGAAAATAGTATCATAGTAGTTAGCAATGGAAAAATTACTGCTATTGGACCAGAATCTTCTACTGCAATGACTAACCAAGCCTTAGATATCATCGATGCTAAAGGTCAGCACGTCTATCCAGGTTTCATTGTTGGTAACGGAACACTTGGATTAGTAGAAGTTGATGCGGTTAAAGCATCCAATGACCTTTCTGAAATGGGTACTTACAACCCTCATATTAGAAGTATCATCGCCTATAATGCAGAATCTAAAATTATAGAATCAATGCGCCCTAATGGTGTTTTACTCGGACAAGTAGTGCCAAGAGGCGGACGTATTACAGGAACTTCTTCCGTAGTGCAGTACGACGCTTGGAACTGGGAAGATGCCGCCATTAAAATGGATAATGGTATACATATTAACTGGCCAAGTAGCTTTAGCAGAGGACGTTGGTGGTTAGGTGAAGATCCTGGATTAAAACCAAATAAAAATTACGCGAAGCAAGTTAAAGAATTAGCGGATTATTTTAACGAAGCAAAAAGCTATGACAACGGCACTAAAACAGAGCGTCATTTACCTTTTGAAGGTTTGGCTGGAGTATTTAATGGTTCTAAACATGTTTATATTAATGTGGATGATGAAAAAGGAATCACTGATGCCGTAAACTTTGCAAAATCTCAAAGTATTACAAAGATTACTATTGTTGGTGGCTATCAAGCTGCTAATGTTGCTAATTTTTTAAAACAAAATGATGTGTCTGTATTTTTACAACGCGTACATACCAGACCAGAACTAGAAGACGATGATTATGACTACAGCTATAAGCAAGCAAAAGCACTTGTAGACGCTGGTGTTTTAGTCGCATTAGAACCTAGCGGACAAATGGAACGCATGAATTCGCGTAATCTTCCATTCTATGCTGGTACAACAGTGGCTCACGGCCTAACAAAAGCACAAGCTTTACAGTTAATCACGCAAAATGCTGCTAAAATTTTAGGAATAGATGACATGTATGGCACATTAGAATCTGGTAAAAGTGCAACACTGTTTATTAGTGAAGGTGATGCATTAGATATGAGAACTAATATTATATCAAAAGCATTTATTGATGGTAGAGATTTAAGTTTAGAAACACATCAAACTAAACTTTGGAAACGCTATTCCAACAAATATAGTCAACAGGATTAAGCTAAAAAAGCGAGCCGTTTGGCTCGCTTTTTTTTATAAAGTACATTAAAATACTTAATCTATCACTTTAGCACCTTCTGGTATAGTAAACATAGAATTATCTGGTGCTTCGTCTGAAACAATAACATCACTGAACATTACTGTGTTTCTTAACGCAGTTGGTGTTTTATCCTTGTACTCGTGCCAGCTGATACTATTTGGCAATACGAGTCCATTAATAGTTTGCCAATCGTTATAACGGATAAACTTAAAATTCTTACTCTTTCCATCCTTTCCAAAAGTTACTGTATAACCTAACCATTGCATTTGACCGGTTTCAGCATCATAATACACAATGTATTGATCGTCTGGAGATGCTCCTACTCCAGCCTCATAAGAAATTAAAATCCCTGGATAAGTTTTACCTTCAAACTCTAAAGACTCTGCTTCTTCGTAAATAATACCGTCATCACCAACTATAAATGGCATGGCATAGAAATACATCATTAACCCTCTATAAAAGCCAGCTCTACTGCCATCATTTTTATTCTCACCTTTATCTTTAATCCAAATGGATTCACCGTCATAACCTTGCATATGCGTTGGCATATCTATTAGCTCTGCTCTAGTTTTTAAATTCACAGTGGTGACTTCTTTGCCATTTGGCTTTTTCATAGTAAAAGCTAAGGTTTGCATTTTATTCCAGTTATCTATACCTCCGTGTGCGTCGAATATTTTAGTAATTGACTCTGGATAAATACTGGTAGTAATATCGTCTATAGACACATCTTCTATAACTGTAGACTCTAATTTAGATTCGTTTTTACATGCTGTAATTAGTAGCGCTAAAAGAAGTACAAATGATAATTTTTTCATGACATGGTTTTTAGTTAATTCGTTTGACGTAATTAAATAAAACTAATTACAAAAAAAGCCCCAGAAATTATCTGAAGCTTTTATAAGAAAATATAGTTCGTTTAATCTATAATTAATTTTTCTATTATAGTATTTGAAGCATCACTAAGTTTTACAAAATATAATCCAGTACTTAACTCAGATACATCTAATACCGTAGATGTTGTTTTAATAGGCTTTGTTACTCCTATTTGTTTCCCTTGAATATCATAGATTATTAAGTTTAAATCTTCGGTTAAACTATTATTTAATATAATAGTAACATTATCTTTTGCTGGATTTGGATACATATTAAATTTTATGTTATCAAAAGAACCAACAGAAAGCGTTTGTACAAAAGTCGTTGTAAATGTATTTGTTATAATTGGTGCATTAAAATCGAAATAAATTGAAGCCGTATTTGGTATCACATCACCTAAACTATAACCAAACTTTGGTTTTATCTTGAAATGCACAAAACCATTGCTTCCTTCTGCATCATCTTGCTCTGCTGGTAAATTAATATTGTTAAAAGTCCATTCGAGACTATTAACCGTTCTCATAACTACATAATCGTGTGAAGAACGCAACATCTGAAAAGTAGTTTCATCTAATTGATTGTCTAACATATCTTCTATTCTAACATTAATGGCTTCAGCCGTTCCTACATTTTGGAATCTTATGGTATAATATAGGTATTCATCTGTCGTAATAAAATCATCATAAACTATTTCTGGTCCATGTGCCTCCATTTTATCATTAGGATCAAAAGCTCCAATCACTTCTTCTGTAATAGAAGCAATATTATTATCTATAACAATATCATTTTCAGCGGTTGCATATGTCGCAATATTTGTAACCAATTCACCGAGGCCAACGGTAGATGGTGTCAATAACGAAATAGAAATAATTATACTTCCGCCAGGCTCTAAATCAAAGAATTCAGTTGTAAAACCACTCGCATTAATTGCAATTGTATAATTTGTACCAGAACTAATAGCATTAATAATTAAATCATCGTCTAACTCGTAGTTAACTGTGCCAGTCACTGTAGTTAGGCCAAAGTTTTCTATTATTAAATAATTGAGATGATCAAACCCTGGTCTAGGAGCTTGCTGATTAACAAGCGATAATCCTATATCCTCGCATGTTCCTTGGTTAACAATAGGAAACTCTACCTCAACATTTTCACCGAACAGAGCATTAACATTCTCGAAGCTTACAAGAGAAACATCAAAACAATCCTCGTAATCTTCATAGAAATAATAATTAATATCGTAAGTATTTAATTCATCATCGCTGGCAATAGTAAAATTACCGGTGGAAGAGTGAATTGTATTAATGACACCGTCATTATTTTTTTCATAGGTAAAAAATCCATTCGTAAAATAGTTTTCACCAGGATCTAATGTCATACTATCATTATCGTCAAAGTAAGCAGAGACATTAATAATTCCTATTGAAGCACAATCTAAAAATGAAACTGTAATATCATCTTGTGCTAAAACATCACAATTTTCATTATACGCTATTAATGTATACACACCTGATTCTGTAACATTCACCACACCTTCATCTTCGCCAGAATTAAACAATATGCCATTAAAATACCACTCGTATGAATCTGCAAAAGCAGATTCCCCATTTAAGGCAACAACATCCTGGACAGCTTCACAAATATTTAAATCAGGTCCTAAATCTACCTCTAGTTGGGCTGTTAAACTACCAGAACCTTCTTCATTTAAGTTTGTTTGCTCAATAGAAATTGTTCCTGGGTTGCCACTAAAATTGGTTACTAACAACAAATAAACCTCACCATATTGCGCATCTTCAATAGTCAAGTTCTCAACAAATGCAGAAGAATAACTACAATCCATAATATTACCAAAAGGATAAAAATTTGGATTTGTTGTATTATTTGGGCATGTCGGACAATCTTCAATTAATATATCAACACATGCATCATCTACAGAATCAAATGGTCCCCACAACACAAAATCTACATCTAATCCATTAGCGTTAGCATCTGTTTGTACGATTTCAATTTCAATTCTTCCAGTACTGCCTATTTCAATAGTATTCCATGTAGGGTTTGGCGTTGTAGCTAAACACGCAATATTCCCAGATCCTGGAATCCCAATTGTATTAGCTGTTGTGAATGCACCATTTAGTGAACAAAACGGGACTGCATTATTACAAATTACATTAGACGGAGCATCTCTTAAACATAAATCAAAATTCGAAGTTTCTGCAATGCTACCACTAGAGTAAATCCTTATGTAGTATGTTGAGCCTATAGTTAATTGAGACGCCGTTGAAGAGATTGAATCCGAACAATATAGTTCTATTAAACTATCGCAAGTACCGGCATAAACATTATGGTCTAGATTAAAAGTACCTCCTGTAACATTCTGAATACTGATGATTTGACTTTCTGAAGTTGCAGTAAATTGAAACCATACATCATCATTTGTATCGCCTGAGCAAAAATCATTTGGTATACCAGAATCCGTTGCTCCTAAAATAGTACCAGATCCAAAAAAGTTACAAAACTCATCCACTGTAGAACTTAATAAAGTTGCATTACAAGGTTCGTCATTAATTGGTGCACAAGCATCTATCTGCATCGAGGAACTTTGAATTGTACAATTATTATCTTGTTCATTAGCTACAGAAACTAAAACACTTTCACCAAATGGAAATGGGCCAATTTGATATATGCCCAATGTCGTAGATTGAAGTGTACTTGCATCAAAATCATTTGAGATTTCTAAAGAGGTAGCATCACCTAAACTGGTAATATTTACATCTATATAAAATTGGTTGTTATCACAATCTTCTATTGCTATAAAGCTTGCATCAGGTGATACGCAATTAAGATCCATAACATTAACGGTAAAATCTAAGGTTACTCCCCAATTTCCACTATAACAAGGATTTGGTGTAGCTTGCCCCGCATCTGCTGTACCAATACGCATTCTATGATTACCTAGGGAAGCATCAAATGGTAATAAAAAAGAGGCCTCTAAAATGTCTGGATTTTGATTCCCAGACTCACCTTGAAAGACCAACTCGGATTCATCAAAAACTAAATTATCGTTAAGATCAATCCATATATTAGTGTCATATGTAAAACCAGTAGCAAAAGTTATGGCTACTGTAGATTGAACATCTCTAAACAAAGACGTCGTTACAGCGGTATGATCCTCATAAGTAACATCACCAAAACTTTCAAAAGACAAATTCCCTATAGTAACATTAGAAACACCTTCACCATCATTACTTGTTGGTATAGATTCGCAATAAGAATTAAAGTAAGTAAACGGTCCAACCCAATCGCTCAAATCATCAACAGCACAATTAGACCTAATATAAAAATCATAACCTACATTTTGTAATAGACCAGCAATCGTATATGGGTTTGAAGCAATATTCTCTATTAATATGCCAGTTCCTAAATTAAAACCTTCAATTCCCCATTCAATATTCCAAGTTGTAGCAATGCCATTTTCATTCCAACTAATTTCTACTGCTTCATCTGATGTCGAATCAAAATTTACATTTGTTGGTTCGAAACAAGTAGGCCCTTCTCTTAAACAAATATCTGCTGAGCCTTCCTGTGTATCTCTCCAAACTACGGCATAATATGTTTCACCTGGTGTAAGGCCTGAATATAATTCTGAACTATCACCTGCATCAAATAAATTATTTAAACATTCACCAATTGTATTTCCGCCACACGCATCTAAAACCTCTAAACCAACATTATCCGCTTCACCACCAAAACTAAACTGAACCGAACCTGATGCAGGACTGGTAAAGCTTAACCAATATCCAAAATTTCCAAATCCATCACAACTCGGATTTTGATCATTAGCATCTATATCTTCACCGACAGAAAAATCGAAGGTATTTGGTATATTAGGATCACAGTTAGACACAACGTCAATAGACAAAGCATCATTACAAAATCCGCCAGCAAAAAATGACTTAGTTAAATTGGTCTCGATAGGTTCGGTAATGTCAGACTCCGTCGCATAGGTTTTTGACGAACTCCAAAATAATAAACTTAAAATTAAAGCGAATACAAAGGTTGATTGTTGACGCATAGTTTTGATTGATTGTAGTTTAGTTAAATGTAAGAAATTTAACTAAAATCCATGTTACTATCAGATTAAGCGAGTGATTTTACGGCTAAAAGTTTAATTTTTATTTTAAAGCGATTATAATACCTCTTAAAAGAGTAATTTTGATCATGTTATAAATCAGCTTTTAGTCTATGAGGCAATATATTTCGAGTCCACAAAATGCATTAATTAAACAGCTTTTTCAACTAAAAGAAAAATCTCGCGAGCGTAAAAAAACAAATCAATTTTTAATTGAAGGTAAACGCGAATTGTCGCTTGCAATAAAAGGCGGTTATAAGATTAAAACTTTACTGTTTTTTGCAGATTTATTTTCACAAAGTGAAGCTGAAGCCATTTCTAAATATGGAATTGATAGTATTGAAATATCTAAAGAAGTGTTTCAAAAATTAGCACATAGAGACTCAACGGAAGGTATTATTGCAGTTGTACATTCAAAAAATCATAATCTTGAAAGTTTAAAACTTAAAACCAAAAACCCGCTAATTCTTGTCGCAGAAGCTCCCGAAAAACCAGGAAATATTGGCGCATTGTTACGCACAGCAGATGCCGCAAATGTAGATGCTGTGATTATAGCTAATCCCAAGTCTGACTTATACAATCCCAATACTATTCGCTCTAGTGTGGGCTGTGTTTTCACTACTCAGATTGCTATTGCGAGTACAGATAATGCAATAGCCTTTTTACAAAAATATAGTTTCAATATTTTTTCCGCCATCTTACAAGAATCAGAGCCCTATCAAAACCAAGATTATACCTTACCAACTGCTATCGTAGTTGGCACAGAAGCAACAGGTTTAACAGAAGCATGGCGGAAAAATGCTACACAAAATATAAATATACCAATGCAAGGAGTTATTGACTCAATGAATGTATCTGTTGCCGCAGGAATCCTTATTTTTGAAGCCAAACGACAACGCGATTTTAAATAATGACAGCAAACATTCTCTTTTATATTATTATCGGAATAATTATTATCAACTTTATAAAAGATAAAATTCTAAATAGCATAAATGCAAAACACTTTAATGATGCAATTCCTGAAGAATTAAATGATGTATACGACAATGCTGAATACAAGAAGTCTCAAGATTATAAAGCCACTAATTATAAGTTTGGTATTTGGTCTTCTCTTTTTTCATTAGTATTGACCTTAGCCTTTCTTTTCTTTGATGGTTTTGAATATGTAGATAAAATAGCAAGAAGCTATTCAGATCAACCCATTGTTATAGCCTTGATATTTTTCGGAATTATTATGATTGCTAGTGATATCATTACAACACCTTTTGCCTACTATAAAACGTTTGTTATAGAAGAACAATTCGGGTTCAATAAAAGCACCATAAAACTATTTCTATTAGATAAAATAAAAGGATTACTAATGATGGCTATTATTGGTGGAGGTATAATTTCTCTTATCGTTTGGTTTTATCAATTAACAGGAAATCAGTTTTGGCTTTATGCATGGGGAATTGTAACTGTATTCACCGTGTTTATGAATATGTTTTATTCTAAACTCATTGTACCTTTATTTAATAAACAAACACCATTAGAAGACGGAGAACTAAGAAATAAAATCTCTGATTACGCAAATTCTGTTGGTTTTAGTTTAAACAAAATTTTTATCATTGATGGCTCTAAACGAAGCACCAAAGCAAATGCGTATTTCTCTGGCTTTGGAAGCGAAAAACGCGTTACGCTCTATGATACTTTAGTTAATGATTTAGACGATGACGAAATAGTTGCTGTTTTAGCACACGAGGTTGGTCATTACAAAAGAAAACACATTATTTTTAATTTGGTAACCTCTATTCTGTTGACTGGATTAACACTTTATATGCTTTCAATTTTTATTTCTAACCCCTTATTATCTAATGCAATTGGAGTTGAAATACCTAGTTTTCATGTTGGGCTTATTGCCTTTGGACTGCTCTACTCTCCTATTTCAGAAATTACAGGATTAGTAATGAATTACATCTCTAGAGTTTTTGAATACCAAGCTGATGATTATGCCAAAAACACCTGTAAAGCTGAACCATTAATTACATCTTTAAAAAAATTATCTAAAAATAGTTTAAGTAATTTAACACCTCATAAAGCTTATGTATTTATGCATTATTCGCATCCTACGCTTTTAGAACGTGTTAAAAACTTAAAGAAGTAACACTTGACTTTCCGAAAATTTTCAACGAACTTCGTTAGCGTTTGATATAATGCATTAAAACGGCGTCATATCATTAAGTTGTGATGCATTCAATCATATTAGAATATTAACTAAACCAACATGCAGGAAAAGACAAACTACCAACAATTTGAAAATCTAAATGAAGAACAATTACCCGTTGCCAAACACAAATTACACGATTGGACTCATTTTGCGGGTCTCTACGCCGCCGAACATGTTGCGGCTACAGAGTTCATAATTGGGGCCACCTTTGTAGCCCTTGGTGCCAAGACGATGGATATTATCCTCGGTCTTCTGATTGGTAATATTCTCGCGGTACTGAGCTGGAGGTTCATTACTTCCCCGATTGCTGTTGACACCCGTCTGAGTCTCTATACTTATTTGAATAAGATCGCTGGTGACTCAATGACCAAGCTGTATAATTGGGCTAATGTCATTATCTTTTCTGTAATTTCGGCCGCCATGATTACTGTTTCTTCGACGGCGGTGCGTTTTGCTTTTGATATTCCTGCACAACTCAATTGGTATCCGACCAATGCCTGGTTTATATTGATTGTTTTGGCGGTAGGCATTGTTGTGGTTTCTATAGCGATTTATGGTTTCAATGCAGTTTCTGAATTTTCAGGTATTTGCGCTCCTTGGCTCTTTGTGATGTTTACGAGTGGTGCTATGGTGTTACTCCCGGCCTTGTCTTTGGATGTATTAGATAAAACGTTACCATCTGGATGGGCCGATTTTATGACGCTCGGTGATCAGAGTATCTGGACAGGTATCAACAGTGATGGTGGCCCAGGAATAGGATTAGTCGAAGTCATTGGCTTTGGTTGGGCTGCCAATACCATTACCCATTTCGGATTGATTGATATGGCCCTCCTTCGTTTTGCAAAAAAGAAAAACTATGGATATGCAACCAGTACAGGTATGATGTTCGGTCACTATGTGGCCTGGATAGCTGCTGGAATAATGGGTGCCGGAGCAGCTGTCATATTAGGGAAATCCATTGTTGAACTCGATCCAGGTGATGTGGCTTATTATGCTCTAGGTTGGTCAGGTTTTGTAATTGTTATTGTTGCTGGTTGGACGACAGCGATTACGAACTTGTACAGAGCAGGTTTGGCAGCACAAGCTATTTTTTTCAACCATTCTCGCAAAAAAACGACTATTGTGGTTGGTGTGGTCACCGTTGTAATCGCCTGTTTCCCCTTTGTATTTTCACAAATACTACCGCTTCTCACCTATGCAGGTTTGCTGGTAGTTCCTGTGGGGGCGATTGTGTTTGCTGAACATCAGATATTCCCTAGAATTGGCTATACCCGCTACTGGTCTTCGTATCGCAAGCTAACCTTTAGTATGCCTGCTGTTGCTTCTTGGGGCTTGGGCTTGGTCTTTGGTTTCGGCTTGAATGCATTGGATGTGATCTCCTTTTATTATTTATTCATCCCGACATGGTTTTTCACTATAGCAGTGTATACGTTTCTTGCGTATCGCAATGGGGCGAAGCAAGAATATCATGAAGAAGTTGAGGAAGAAAAAGTTCGAAATGAAACAATTGAACGCTTTCAAGAACAGCAAGCAAAGGAGGGAGTTGTTATTTCCAAGGATGTTTCTGCGTTCTCTAAGGGCATAAAATTCATCGCAATTTCGGCTTTGGTGGCCACTTTGATTTTGGCTTGTAACGTCATGTTCGGAAGTACTACGGAAGCCAGTTATATCTCAAACCGGGAACTCTTTTACACCTACGCGTTTATCTGTACCATCATTTATTTCGTACTAGCATATTGGGCGTTGAAACGTGGAAAATCAAAAACGGTAACGCAGTAATGAAAACACCGATACAGCTTCAACAACAAAATTTAGCAGAATTAGGAAGCCGTATACCCGTGCCGATATATAATCGCATGGACAATAAAATTGGAATTGTTCATGTCGGTGTTGGCGGATTCCACCGTGCACATCAAGCATATTATTTACATCAACTGCGGCAGTTAGGGGAAGCCTCAAACTGGGGAATCTGTGGAATCGGTTTACGCGAAGCAGACACCAAATTAAGCGACATTTTAAAAAAGCAAGACCATCTTTACACGCTTATGATTAAGCATCCTGATGGTAATATCGAAACAGAAGTCATTGGTTCGATAGTTGACTTTGAAATGGGAACCACCAACCCAGAAAAAGTCATAGCCCGCATTGCAAATGCTGACACGAAAATAGTTTCACTGACTATAACGGAGGGAGGATATAATTTCAACCCAACCACGGGAAAATTCAATTTTGACAACCCTGACATACAACATGAACTGCGTCATCCTCAAGACCCAAAAACCATATACGGTTTTTTAACTGAGGCTCTAAAAACTCGTCGCGACTCAGGGCTACCTGCTTTTACGGTGATGTCCTGCGACAACATCGAACACAACGGAGACATGGCACGTAAAATGCTCCTCACCTTTGCCGAAGCACAAAACCCAGACTTGGCAAAATGGATAGCGCAAGAAGTCTGCTTTCCCAATAGCATGGTTGACCGTATAACCCCAGTAACGGCGAAAACAGATATTGAAATACTGGCACAAAACTATGGAGTTGCCGATGCTTGGCCAGTGACCTGTGAACCTTTTATACAATGGGTAGTAGAAGATAAATTCTCCAACGGACGACCTGCCTTTGAAAAAGTAGGCGTGCAATTTGTGCCTGATGTAGGGCCGTATGAGAAAATGAAACTACGACTACTAAATGCAGGGCATTCAGTTTTGGGAATTTTGGGAGCAATACACGGACACCTAACTATCAATGCTTGTGTTGAAGATGAAGTCTTTGCAAACTATTTACGTGCGTTCTTAGACGAAGAAGCCACACCTGTTTTAGGAGACATTGAAGGCATTAATTTGAAGAACTACAAAAACAGCCTCTTAGAACGTTTTGCGAACCCCAATATCAAAGACAGCGTTGGCCGTATTTGCTCAGAAAGCTCAGCCAAACTACCTAAATTTTTAATCCCAACCATACATGAAAATTTAGCAATAGGAAGAAGTATCAAATTCGCCACCTTAGTCTTAGCAGCTTGGTGCTACTACAGTGATAAAGAAACAGATCAGAACGGACAAGCTCTAAAAATTATAGACGCAATGCACGACGAATTACACCATACGGCCTCGGAAACAAAAAATAACCCTTTAGCTTTTATTAAACATGAAAGCCTTTTTGGTAATCTTGCAAAAAGCAACAATTTTATCAGAATTTACACTTCCATGCTAGAGGAATTATATAAAAATAATAAGATAGATAAAATGATGCAAGACATGATTTAGAGAAGTAAGTCAGATTTCTATTAAAAGATTAATCAATGGTAAAAACGCATCACAACAACGTTTATAGTTAATTGCTGAAAGTGGGTAATGAGTGTCTCGGAAATCCTAGCGGATTTCCTTACTCTTGCCCTTTTTTGTTATCTTAATCGCTAAAGCAACTAACCATACACAAATACGTTAACGAAACTTTCCAAAAATTTAGGTCAAAAAAACCATTGCCCATTAAAAACCATTTCACTATTTTAGTTCTATGACTGCAGAAGCCATAGAAAAAGAAAATAAAGCCATTGCACAAGCTTACAAAGAGTTACTCAAAGTAAGTTATCAGACTTTAACAGCAGACGATAAGAAATTGATTCGTCAAGCCTTTGAGGTTGCGGTTGATGCGCATAAAGAACAACGGCGTAAGTCTGGCGAGGCCTATATTTTTCATCCTATTGCAGTGGCTAAAATTGTAGCTCAAGAAATTGGTTTAGATGCCACTTCTATTGCAGCAGCTTTGCTTCATGATGTTGTTGAAGACAATCCAGATTATACCATCGCAGACATGGAGCGCCTTTTTGGAGAAACCGTTGCTAAAATAGTTGATGGTCTTACAAAAATATCTTCCTTAAAAAAGGATATGGATGTTTCGCTTCAGGCAGAGAACTTCCGAAAAATGTTACTGACACTCAATGAAGATGTGCGCGTTATCATTATAAAAATTGCTGACCGTTTGCACAATATGCAAACAATGGATGCGATGCGACCAGATAAGCAAGTTAAAATAGCTTCAGAAACCTTATATATCTATGCTCCTTTAGCACACAGAATTGGACTTTATAATATTAAAACAGAGCTAGAAGATTTAGGCCTTAAGTACACCGAACCTGAGGTATACAATGACCTTTTAGGAAAAATGCAAGAGAGTAAGGAAGAGCAAGATGCTTATATCAAAGCCTTTTCTGGAGTCATCGAGAATTCACTAAATAAAGAAAAACTGAATTACGAGATTAAAGGTCGTCCGAAATCTATTTTTAGTATTCGTCGTAAAATCGTAAAACAAGGAGTCTCCTTTGATGAAGTCTATGATAAATTTGCGGTACGTATTATTTATAAATCTGACCTTGCAAATGAAAAGTTTTTGGCTTGGAAAATTTACTCTATTGTAACCGATCACTTTACGCCAAATCCAACCCGCTTACGAGATTGGATTTCTTCACCCAAAGGCACTGGTTATGAAGCCCTTCATATCACTGTAGTTGGCCCAAAAAGTCGTTTTGTCGAAGTACAGATTAGAAGTGAGCGCATGAATGAGATTGCTGAAAAAGGCTACGCAGCGCACTACAAATACAAAAATAATGATGACAAAGACGACAATTTAGATCTTTGGATTAATAGATTACAAGAAGCTTTGGAGAATAATGAAGCTGATGCTGTAGATTTTGTAGAGCAATTTAAACTCAACCTCTACTCTAAAGAAATCTTTGTGTTTTCGCCAAAGGGAGATTTAAAGTCGTTACCAAAAGGTGCGACTCCACTAGATTTTGCTTTTAGTATACATACCGAAGTTGGTATGAAAACTCGTGGAGCAAAAGTGAATGGTAAGTTGGTACCATTAAGTAATGAACTGCAAAGCGGAGATCGTGTAGAAATTTTGACCTCAGAAAATGCTAAACCCAACGCAAACTGGTTAGATTATGCAACTACGGCAAGAGCACGTAGTAAAATAAAATCTGCCTTAAATGCGGATACAAAAGAAATAGCTGAAGAAGGAAAAGAGATTTTAAGACGTAAGCTTAAGCAACTAAAGATTAGTTTAAATGAAAAATCAGTTAATGAATTGGTTAGTTATTTTAAATTAAACACATCATTAGATCTATTTTATCGTGTTGGCATAGGTACTATTGACAATACCAAACTAAAAGCATTTGCTGCATCGCGAAGTAACATGTTTGTAAGTTATTTTAAAAACAAAATCTACAAGCCATCTGTACCAAAAGATATAAATAAAGACGAAATTACGTCTAGCTATGATATGCTTGTTTTTGGTAAAGAAGAAGAACGATTAGATTATTCTCTTGCTAATTGCTGTAATCCAATTCCTGGTGACAAAGTTTTTGGTTTCGTTACAATAAATGATGGTATAAAAATTCATAAAAAAAATTGCCCAAATGCAGTGAGCTTACAATCAAATTATGCATACAGAATAATGCAAGCAAAATGGATAGATTCTTCGCAACGCACTTATACGTCTCAGATAAAACTATCTGGTATTGATAATCTTGGTTTAGTTAATGATATAACCAAACTTATATCTGAGAATTTACACGTAAATATGAAAAGCATTAGTTTTTCTAGTGATGATGGTGTATTCAGCGGCAATATTACCGTTGAAGTAAAAAACCAAACGATGCTAAAAAAGCTAATTGACAAGCTTAAAAAAATTAACGGAATCGATAAAGTTACTCGAGTATAATTACCAGATAAAACATTAAAAAAGTTATTAAGAGGTTGTTCATTTCTTTTGCTCTTAATCCCATTTTTTATAATTCATATCCTATTAAATTTACTTAAATTTACCCCTTAATTATGAGTACAACAACAGAAGAAAGTAATCAGGATATTGTAAAGCGTGTTTTTACACAATTCCTTGAAGATAAAGGTCACAGAAAAACACCTGAGCGCTACGCTATACTTCAAGAAATCTATGATAGTGAAGAACATTTTGATATTGAGTCTTTATATATTAAAATGAAAAATAAAAACTATCGTGTAAGTAGAGCAACACTTTATAATACTATTGAATTATTGTTAGATTGTGCTTTAGTGCGTAAGCATCAATTTGGACAAAATCAGGCTCATTACGAAAAATCTTATTTTGACAAGCAGCACGATCATGTTATTCTTACAGATACAGGAGAAGTAATAGAATTTTGTGATCCACGCATTCAATCCATAAAAAAAACCATCGAAGAGGTTTTTGATATTCAGATAACTAATCATTCACTATATTTTTACGGTAATCGTAAAAAAGAAGACTAATTAATTTTTTACAATGGCAGTAGATTTACTACTTGGATTACAATGGGGCGACGAAGGCAAAGGAAAAATTGTTGATGTATTCACCTCTAAATACGATATTATTGCGCGGTTTCAAGGTGGACCAAATGCAGGACATACTTTAGTCTTTAATGGCAGAAAACATGTTTTACATACTATTCCTTCTGGTATATTTCATGACGATACGATTAATTTAGTTGGCAACGGTGTTGTGATAGACCCTGTAATTTTCAAAAAAGAATTAGACAAGCTAGATGAGCAAAATGTTGATTATAAAAAATCACTTTGTATCTCAAGAAAAGCACATATCATATTACCTACGCATCGTTTATTAGATGCGGCAAGTGAAGCTTCTAAAGGAAAAGCAAAAATAGGCTCAACTCTTAAAGGTATTGGTCCAACATATATGGACAAGACTGGCAGAAATGGAATACGAGTTGGTGATATTGAATTAGCAGACTGGAAAGATAAATATAGAGCTTTGGCAGATAAGCATGAAGCTATGATTGATTTCTATAATGTAGATATTCAATATGATTTAAAAGATTTAGAAAAAGATTTCTTCAATGCAATCGAGACGTTAAAAAGCCTAAAGTTTATAGATTCAGAAGAATTTATTCATCAAGCACAAACGTCTGGTAAATCTATTCTCGCTGAAGGTGCTCAAGGCTCATTATTAGATATTGACTTTGGAACTTATCCGTTCGTAACATCCTCTAATACAACTGCTGCTGGCGCTTGTACAGGACTAGGTGTTGCACCTAATCAAATAGGTGATGTATTTGGTATTTTTAAAGCATATACAACACGAGTTGGTTCTGGACCTTTCCCAACAGAATTATTTGATGAAGACGGAGAAACTATGGGTCGTGTTGGTCACGAATTTGGTGCAACAACTGGCAGGCCAAGACGTTGTGGCTGGCTAGATTTAGTAGCTTTACGCTATGCTTGCCAAGTTAATGGTGTTACGCAACTAATTATGATGAAAGGAGACGTACTTTCAGGTTTTAAAACGCTTAAAATATGTACTGCCTATAAATACAAAGGTGAAGAGATACAACATTTACCATATAATATTGAGGCAGAAAATGTAACTCCTATTTATAAAGAAATAGAAGGTTGGTCAGAAGATTTAACAGGTATGACGGAAGCGTCTCAATTACCTAAAGCTTTTAATGGTTATGTTGAATTCTTAGAAAAAGAGTTGAATATTCCTATTACAATTGCATCTGTTGGCCCTGATCGTAAGCAAACTATTATTCGCAAAACGCTTTAAAAAGAAGCTTTTTTGCACTGTTAAAAAAACTGTTAATCCATACTAAAGCTAATCTATAAGTGTTACTTTGTAAAAAACATATGGTTTTGAATAGTTTTAAGAATATCTTTTTTGTCCTTATCTTATGTCTTACCTTATCTGGTTTTTCGCAAGAAAAACAGAGAATACGTATTGAGTATGCTGGCATCGCTTCATCTAATCCTAACATTAATGAAGGTGCATTTGTGTTTCTAAGAGACGAGACGCAACAAATTCATTTTATTCATGAAGGAGTTAACATGTGGTGTGATAAGGCCATTTATTACGAGGATCAGGATTTCATTGAAGCCTTTAGTAACGTTGTAATGAAGCAAGGCGACTCTATTAATATGGTTGCTAAATATGTAGAATATAGTGGTAAAACACAATTAGCATTTGCTCAAGGTGATGTTATTTTAACAGAGCCACAATCTACTTTAACAACCAATAAACTCTATTTTGATAGGACTAGACAACTCGCCTATTATAATACAAAAGGTAAAGTAGTTAGAGATTCTTCTGGAACTATTACTAGCCAAGTTGGCAGGTATTACATGAATGCTAAGAAATATCAATTTACTAAAGATGTAGTTTTAGTAAACCCAGATTACACACTAAAAACGGAACGCCTCGATTTCTTTCCAGACAATGGACACGCATATTTATTTGGTCCATCCACTATAGATGGCGAAGATAGTACAGTGTATTGCGAACGCGGTTTTTATGACACCAACGCAAATACAGGTTATTTTCAGCGTAATGCTAAAATTAATTATGACGACAGAATCGTAGAGGGCGACAGTCTTTATTTTGATCGTGATAGAAGTTTTGCTTCTGCCACCAACAATATAAAAGTTACAGACACTATTAACAACAGCGTTGTTAGAGGACATTACGCCGAAGTTTGGAAAGACAAAGATTCATTATTTATAACCAAACGTGCTTTGGCCATAACAGTACAAGAGAAAGACTCTGTTTACTTACATGCAGACACCTTAATGGTTACAGGTAAAGAAGATAATCGTATAACAAGAGCTTATTATAAAGCAAGATTATATAAGAGCGATTTAGCTGGTAAAGCAGATTCAATTCATGTAGACCATAAAACCGGATTAACTAAAATGATTAATTTAAGTCGCTTTAGTTCAGATGATATTTTTGCAACTACAAGGAAACCTGTACTTTGGAATTTAGATAATCAAATCACTGGTGACACGATACATCTATTATCTAATGTAGAAACTGAAAAATTAGATTCTCTAAAAGTTTTTAATAATGCCTTCTTAGTCAGTAAGGATACAATTAGTGAAGATGCATTTAATCAAATTAAAGGACAACGCCTCATTGGTCTTTTTAGAGATAACGAACTCTACAATGTTGATATTATTAAGAATGCAGAAACGATTCGCTTTATGCGAAATGAAGAAAATGAACTAATTGGAATTCAAAAATCTAAATCTGGAAGTTTAAATATTCAAATTATTGACCAAGCCATCGAAGAAGTTCGATTTATAAATCAAATAGATGGGAACATATATCCTGAAGATGAGTTTCCTAAGAGTGGTAAACGATTAAGAGGGTTTGATTGGAGAGGAGAAGAACGTCTAACTTCTATTAATGATTTATTTAAGGATGAAGCACCAATAGTTTTACCAATAATTAAAGGACTTCACGATTACATACCACCCGAAGAATTTGTTGACGACAGTGTTACAAAGCGAATTGAAGAAGCTGGTAAAACAACACCTAACAAACCTAATAAAGCAGCAAGAAATCTTCCGAAGAAAACTACGACTGTAATCCCGGTAGTGCCTGAAATGAAACCGGTAAAAAGTACAAAAGAAAAAAAAGCTAAAGAAGGTCAATAAATTGGAGCAAGACTTTTTTAAATATCAAGCTCAGACAACACCACATCCATTGGCAATGGAAGTAAGTCATGCAAAAGGCTCTTATATTTTTAATAAAAACGGTAAATCTTATCTCGATTTTGTAGCTGGAGTTTCAGCCTGCAGTTTAGGACACTCTAACCCTAAGGTTATTAATGCTGTTAAGGTCCAATTAGATAAATATTTGCATGTTATGGTCTATGGAGAATACATCCAAGAACCAGCTTTAGAGTTATCTAAATTGTTAGCAGCCCATTTACCAAAACCCTTAGAGACTACATATTTAGTAAATTCTGGAACCGAAGCAATTGAAGGTAGCATTAAACTAGCACGTCGTTATACTGGGAGAAGTGAAATTATAGCAGCCAAAAATGCATATCATGGAAATACCATGGGTTCTTTAAGCTTAATGGACTATGAAGAGCGTAAACAACCTTTTTTACCATTAATACCAGATATAAAACATATTGAATTTAACTGCGAATGGTGCTTACATCAAATTACAAAAAATACAGCAGGTGTGATTTTAGAAACTATTCAAGGTGGAGCTGGTTTTATAGAGCCAATTAATGATTATCTAGCCAAAGTACAAAAACGCTGTAATGATGTTGGTGCACTTTTTATTTTAGATGAAATTCAACCAGGAATAGGTAGAACTGGTAAACTATTTGGTTTTCAGAATTATAACTGTAAACCAGATGTAGTTGTTACTGGTAAAGGATTAGGTGGTGGCTTACCAATTGGAGCCTTCACTGCTTCTAAAAAAATGATGGATACTTTAAAGGATAACCCAAAATTAGGACACATTACAACCTTTGGAGGTAATCCTGTTATTGCAGCGGCCGCATTAGCCACATTGAGTGAGGTTTTAGAATCCAATTTAATGCGTGATGCATTAGAAAAAGAAGATCTTATTCGTAAACATCTTCGGCACCCTCTAATTAAAGAAATAAGAGGCAAAGGCCTAATGCTAGCCATTATAATGGAAAGTTCAGATATTGCAAACACATTAATTTTAAGTGCACAAGATCGAGGGTTAATTCTATTTTGGCTACTTTTTGAACCTCGAGCAGTAAGAATCACTCCCCCTTTAACTATTTCTAAGCAAGAAATTATTACAGGCTGTAATTTAATAACTTCTATTTTAGATTCAATATAACTTTACTCAGACTTATTTAACCTATTGATTTTCAATTAATAAAAGATTTTATTTTAAGTTTCATTTCAATGTTAATTAATTTGTTAAAAACAATAATCTATAAATCTTAGATGTATAAATGATAAGAGTAACTTCGAGTAGTGAATATTTAAACTGCTTATGAATTATAGTCAAGACGACGAAAAATTTCCGCTTACTCGATTTGAATCTATGCTTAAAACAAATGATATTTTGTTTTTTGATTCTAGTGAATTCGAAAATATTATTCACCATTACTTAGAAAATGGTAAAATAGCTTTATCTAAAAGGGCCATTAAGTTAGGATTAGAACAACACCCTTCTTCAATAAATTTAAGATTATTTCAAGTTGAAATTTTAGTGATTGAAAATAAATTTTCTGAAGCTGATGATGTATTAGATATGCTTCATGATTTAGAACCAAATAACGAAGAAATATTCATTCAAAAAGCAAATGTTCTTTCTAAACAAGATAAACACGAAGAAGCAATAAACACCTTACTAATTGCCATTGATATTTCTAGTACACCAAATGAAGATGCAGATCTATACGCTTTAGTTGGTATGGAATATCTTTTTTTAGATCAATTTGAAAATGCTATTATCTATTTCAAAAAATGTTTAGACTCTGACATCTCTGATTATTCTGCACTGCACAACATAGTTTATTGTTATGATTTTTTAAATAAAAATGAAGAAGCCATAACTTACCTTAATAACTTCCTAGATAGAAACCCTTATTGTGAGGTAGCATGGCACCAATTAGGACGTCAATACTTTACAATTAAAGATTATTCTAAAGCTAATGCTGCTTTTGATTTCGCAATAATCTCTGACGACACGTTTGTCAGTGCTTATATTGAAAAAGGGAAGATTTTAGAAAAATTAAAGCAGTACGACGAAGCCATTGAGAATTATAAAATAACTTTAGCCTTAGATGAACCTACTTCTTTTGCTTTATTACGTATTGGTTATTGTTATGATAAATTAGAACAAGATGATCTTGCAATACAATTCTTTAAAAAGACTATTGATGAGGATGCGCTATTAGATAAGGGTTGGATAGCCATTACAAAGTTCTACATGAAACGTTTAAACTATCAAAAAGCGCTTCATTACATTAATAAGGCTGTAAATATTGACGGCGAAAATGTTTTATACTGGAAACTTTTTGCAACTATTAATAAGCGATTAAATTTTCTTGAAGAAGCAGAAATTGGCTATAAACGTACATTAGATTTAGGGAATTATGAATTAGAGACTTGGCTCGATAGAGGAGATATTCTAACTGCTTTAGGTGAATATGAAGCTGCTATTTACAACTTAATTCAAGCTACTGAATTCTATCCGGAAAATGCCGAGATTGAATATCGTCTAGGAGGTTTATATTTTACAACGCTTAAGTCAGAAGAAGGCCGTTTTCATCTAAAAAATGCTGTAAGACTTAATAAAGATTATAGTTTTATAATTTCCGAATTATTTCCAAGCCTTAACGATAGACCGATGATTAGAGCTATTATTTCAGATTCTAAAAACACCTCAAATTAATAAAAAATCATACCTTAGCATTACCATAATATAAAGAAATGCAAAGACGTTTAATAGACTATTTATTAATAACATTTAAAGGCATTGCGATGGGTGCAGCAGATGTTGTACCTGGTGTTTCTGGAGGAACTATTGCTTTTATTTCTGGCATATACGAAGAGCTTCTTGAAAGCATTGATAAAGTTGGACTAGATGTTTTTAAAGTATGGAAAAAAGAGGGTTTTAAAACTGCTTGGAATTCTATAAACGGAAACTTCCTTCTGGCATTATTTTCTGGTATTGCTATTAGTATCCTCTCTCTGGCAAAAATTATAAAATGGTTATTACATAATGAACCTGTACTATTATGGTCCTTCTTTTTTGGTTTGGTACTTGCAAGTATTCTTTATATAGCAAAGCAAATTAAAGGTTGGTCTATAAAAGTTATTATTGCGGTTATAGTCACATCTGTATTATCGTATTTTATAACATTAGCAGAACCTTTTGCTTCACCAGATAGCTCTATTTATTTATTATTTTGCGGATTTATAGCAATTATAGCAATGATACTTCCTGGTGTCTCTGGCGCCTTCATTTTATTAATTTTAGGTGCATACCAAACAGCTATTGACACTATTAATAATCTTATTGAAGGATTATCAACAGGGAATATGGAACTTTTTAAAGATGCATTATTTAAATTTGCTCTTTTAGCGTTAGGAGCCATTGTTGGACTCAAAGTCTTTTCTAAAGCACTCAATTGGATGTTTAAGCATCAAAAGAACTTAACTCTAGCCATTTTAACTGGTTTTATGATTGGCTCTCTAAACAAGATTTGGCCTTGGAAAGAAGTTTTAAAAACCCGTGTCAACTCAGAAGGAGTAGAGGTTACACTTTTAGACAAAAGTATTCTACCAACATCCTACGATGGAGATAACCAAATTGTAATGGCGTTAGTTTTCATTGTTATTGGGTTCGCAGCTATTCTCATTTTAGAAAGTTTAGGGAGACAAAAAAATAAGGCCTAATGCCTGGCTCTAGAACTTTAAAAGACAACATATTTCTCGTCATTAAAGGTTTGGCTATGGGCGCAGCTAATAAAGTACCTGGCGTATCTGGTGGTGTGGTAGCGTTTGTTGCTGGGTTTTATGAAGAATTTATTTATTCTCTTCAACGTGTTAACAAAAAGGCCTTTAAACTCCTATTCAATGGTCGTATAAAAAGTTTTTATAATTACATTAACGGTCACTTTTTAAGCTTACTTTTCTTAGGAATGATTATTAGTTACTTCAGTGTTTCTAAGGTTTTAGATTATTTAATAGTACATTATCAATTGTATGTATGGAGTTTGTTTTTTGGAATGATTCTAGGTTCCATATATTATATTAGTAAAGATTTTGGTGAATGGAAAAGAAAAACAATTTTCGCTCTCTTTTTAGGTGCTGCTGCTGGTCTTAGTATTAGTTTTTTAGATCCTGCTACTGAAAATGATAACCTAATCTTTGTTTTTTTCTGTGGTATAATTAGTGTCTCTGGAATGACTCTTCCTGGGTTTTCTGGATCTTTTATTCTTATTCTACTAGGCAATTATGTATTGCTTTTAGTAGATTCTGTGAATGCCTTATATGATACAATTTTTGATATCTTTAGTGGTGATTTTGAATTTATAAAAAATGAAGCACGTGTAAGAATGCTTAAAGTTTTAGGCATATTTACTTTGGGCTCTGTAACTGGTTTAGTAACCTTTTCTCACATATTAAGCTATATTTTAAAACAATATAAGAGTGTAACACTTGCAACTATAATGGGATTTATTATTGGCTCATTAGGTGTGGTATGGCCTTGGAAAGAAACGATTTACAAAGTTAATTCTGAAGGTGCACTAATTTTAGACTCTACAGGAAAACACATCATTGAAAATTACCAACGGTATTTGCCCGAATTCAATACGCAAACTTACATTGCAATTTCATATATTAGCTTAGGCATCCTTATAGTATTAGGATTAGAATGGTATGGACAACAAACAAGAAAAGTCAAAATTTAAATTCGGTTTAGTAGGTAAAGATATATCCTATTCATTTTCTAGAGATTATTTTGCTAAAAAATTTGAGCGAAAAGGCTTATTACATTCCTATGTTAACTTTGACTTAAAGCGTATTGGAAAATTAGACGATATTATTCTTAATACAAATAATCTAAAAGGTTTAAATGTTACAATTCCATATAAAGAAGAGGTCATTCCTATGCTAGATGATTTAAATAAGCGTGCTCGTAAAATCGGAGCGGTTAACACCATCAGAATCACTCGTTATAAAAAACTCATAGGATATAATACCGATTATTATGGTTTTAAAAACTCATTAAAACCACATTTAAAAAAGCATCATAAACACGCTTTAATTCTTGGTACTGGTGGCGCATCAAAGGCTATTGCATATGCGCTTAAAAAGCTAAAAATTCAATATGATTATGTCTCGCGTTCTCCGAAAGAAGGAGTGAAATTTTTATATTCAGATTTAACTGATGACATAATATCCACATATAATATTATTATTAATTGTACACCGATAGGTACTTTTCCTAACGTAAATTTTTGCCCAGATATACCGTATGAAGGTATTACAGACAAGCACATATTATACGATCTAATTTACAATCCTGAACAAACTAAATTTCTCAGTTGTGGAGACATGAAAGGCGCTACAACTATTAATGGTTTAGAAATGTTAAAACTACAAGCCGAAAAATCTTGGGAAATTTGGAATAAGTCTTAATACTGAGCTAAGCTTCTATTTCCTTTTTATTTCACGGAGTTGTTACTATCTTTAACGTCCTTATAAAAACAACGACATATGTCTGAGAACGATAACCTGCTAAATGCAGATGGAAAAAACGAAGTAGAATCACAAGAGTCTACTCCTACACAAAAAACAAACCCAGAGGCTGGAACTACTAGTAATAACATAGCTGCAGTTAACCCAGAAAAAGAAGAATTAACAGAAGAATCTTCTGAGACTCCTATTGAGCATGTTGACGAAATTGAAGCCTCAAACGCAGAGGATGCTGAAGATGAATCTAATGTCGAACGGCATGATGTGGAAGAAAAGGACTACCACTCCATGTCAATGCAAGAATTGTCAACTGAATTAAATAGGCTTTTAAAGCACCACAAAGTGCAGACAATTTCTAAACAAGTTAATGAAATTAAATCAGAATTTAATGGCAAATACAGTCAGTTACTCGAGGAGAAAAAGGAAGAATTTATAAATGACGGCGGTAACGAGATTGACTTTTATTATACCAACGATACTAAGAAATTATTTAATCAACTTTATAAAGACTATAAACAATCTATAAGTTCTTATTACAAGGAACGTGAGCAAAATTTAAAGCAAAACCTTGAAAATAGATTATCAATAATAGAGGACATCAAAGGCTTACTTTCTGTAGAAGAAAATATGGGTACTACCTATAAAACCTTTAAAGAACTTCAAGAAAAATGGCGTAATGCCGGACCAATTCCTAGAGATAAATACAATAACGCTTGGAACACCTATCACCATCACGTTGAACGTTTCTATGATTTCTTACATCTTAATAATGATTTAAGAGACATGGACTTTAAGCATAACTATGAGCAAAAAATTAAGATTATAGAACGTGCTGAAGAACTTGTTACTGATAACAATACAAATCGCACTTTTCGAGAATTACAAGTACTCCATAAACTTTGGAAAGAAGAACTAGGGCCTGTAGCTAAAGTACATAGAGACGAAATATGGGAACGCTTTAGTAATGCAACAAAAGCAATTCATGATAAACGACAAGCCTATTATGCCGATTTAGATAAAGCCCACCAAAAGAATCTAGAAAGAAAGGAAGAACTTATATCTCAGATACAAGCGATAGCTGATGACGAGACCAATGCTCATGGTGCGTGGCAAAACAAGATTAAGGAAGTTGAAACTTTGCGAGATGCATTCTTCAAAGCAGGGAAAGTGCCTCTAAAGGTAAATGAAGCCACTTGGGCAAAATTTAAAGATGCGGTTAGAAAATTCAATCGTGGAAAAAATAAATTCTATAAAGAATTAAAGAAAGACCAATACACCAACTTACAAAAGAAGAAAGAGCTTATTAAAATTGCTGAAGAACATAAAGAGAGTGATGATTTTGTCAATGTAACTCCTTTGATGAAGAAAATTCAAAACGACTGGAAGAAAATAGGGCACGTACCTAGACGTGATAGCGATAAAATATGGAAACAATTTAAGGGAGCCTGTAATCACTTCTTTGATAGAATGAATGCTGAGCGTAAAGCAAAGGATCAACATTTATATGATGCCTTCGATAAAAAAACCAAACTATTAGACGCCTTAAAAGAATTAAAATTGTCAGATGATCCTAAAACGGATATAAAAACCTTACAGGCTAAAATCTCTGAATGGAAAACAGTTGGTTATGTACCTCAAAATAAAAGATATATTGATGGTAAATTCTATAAAGCCATTGATGATGCTTTCGATAAGCTTAAGATGGATAAGTCTAAGTTAGAAATGATAAAGTTTGAAAGTAAATTAGAGAATCTTGCTGATTCTGATGATACTAGGCTACTAGATAATGAACAAAACTTTATTAGAAAACGTATTGGAGAGGTACAATCTGAAATTACACAGTTAGAAAACAACTTGCAGTTTTTCTCTAATGTAGATTCTGATAATCCATTGGTAAAAGATGTGCATAAAAATATAGACAATCACAAAAAAGATTTAGATACTTGGAAAGCTAAGTTGATTAAGATTCGTGGAATGTATAGTTAGTTATAAATCAAAACCCATCAGTTACCAACTGATGGGTTTTGCCCTAACTAAACTAAATTAACCTTAATTACAACCGCTTAAATAATAATTAAGATCTCCTACTAAGATTATAAAAACGTTTTTTGTTTCTATACCTTAATTACGCAGAGAAATTACTTTTAGATGTTTTTACTTTTGTTTTTTTGATAATTTTAACGTTAGATATCGTAGAAGTTAATTGCAATAAATAGCATCACATTTATTGAATTACCACTATTTATGAATATTAGAAGGTTATAAAGACTTTGCTTCTTCCCAGAATATATCCATTTCAGATAGTGTCATATCTTTAAGAGACTTATTTAAATCTTTAGCTTTACTTTCTAGGTATTGAAAACGTTTGATGAATTTTTTATTGGTTCGTTCTAAAGCGTTTTCCGGGTCAACTTTTAAGAACCGAGCATAATTAATCATAGAAAATAAAACATCGCCAAATTCATTTTCAATGCCATTAGCATCCCCTTTTAGAATTTCTACTTTGAGTTCTGCAAGCTCCTCCTCTACTTTTTCAAAAACTTGTTCTGGTTTTTCCCAATCAAAGCCAACACCTGCAACTTTATCTTGTATACGATTTGCTTTGACCATAGCTGGTAAACTTTTTGGAACACCCTCTAAAACACTTGCTTTACCTTCTTTTAGTTTAAGTTGCTCCCAATTACGTTTTACATCTTCTTCATTTGCTACAATAACATCTCCATATATATGTGGATGTCGGTCTACCAACTTATCACAAATACTATGACATACATCTGCAATATCAAAATCACTTGTTTCACTTCCTATTTTAGAATAAAAAACGATATGTAGCAATACATCTCCGAGTTCCTTTTTTACTTCTTCTAAGTCGTTATCTAAAATAGCATCTCCTAGCTCGTAAACTTCTTCAATAGTTAAGTGACGAAGAGACTCCATTGTTTGCTTCTTATCCCACGGACATTGCTCTCGCAACTCATCCATAATATTGAGCAAACGTTCAAAGGCTTTAAGCTGATTAGTTTTATCAGACATTTCTATTCTTCTTCGTCAGAAGTATCAGTAGAATCTTCTTCTGTTTCTAAGGTACCTAATAAATCGTTTTTCTGCAGTAAATTATACCACTGAACTACTTTCTTAATATCTGACGGATATACGCGATCTTCATCATAATCTGGTAAGACTTCAAAGAAGAATTCTTCTAACGTATCTTTTCCATCTTTATGACTGATAGCAGTTTGTTTTCCATTTTCTTTTTCTTTAACTTTTTTAAGCACATCTCTTAATGGTACTTCTTCTGTTAAAGTATAGATGGCAATTTCGCTTAAAATACTTATGTTACTGTGCGCACCGACTGTAAGTCTCTTTTTATCTACTAAAGATTCTACCACAGCACCTGTTCTTGTCTGTGTTACAATTTGAAATAATCCTGGTTTACCAGAAATGGATAAAATTTTATCTAAACTCATATATAATGTATTAACGCTTTCTGCTCATTGCAGGAAAACGCATTCTATAATCTATTTTAATTTTTCCTTTCGAAATATTTGTCAACTTTCCCTTAATTAGACGTTTTTTAAAAGACGATAACTTATCTGTAAATAGAACTCCCTCGATATGATCGTATTCGTGCTGAATAACTCTAGCAATTAAACCATCATACTCTTCAACATGTGTTTCAAAATTTTCATCTTGATATTGAATTTTTATTCTAGGTTTTCTAAATACATCTTCTCTCACATCAGGAATACTTAAACACCCTTCATTAAAAGCCCACTCATCTCCTTCTTCCTCTAAAATTTGTGGATTTATAAAGGTCTTTTTAAAATTCTTCATTTGTTCTCTATCTTTTTCAGACAAATCTTCATCATCGGCAAATGGTTCCGTATCAACCAAAAATATTCTAATAGGTAAACCAATTTGTGGCGCTGCTAGACCAACACCATATGCTCCATACATGGTTTCATACATGTTCTCTAAGAGTTCTTTTAACTTCGGATAATCCTTATCAATCTCTTTCGCTTCTTTCTTTAAAACAGGATCGCCATAAGCTACAATTGGTAATATCATATTCTAATTATTTTTTCGGGTGCAAAAATACAATTCTTATTTAAGAATTAGAAGCCATATAACTTTGTAGTATTAACGTAGCACTTATTTCATCAATCAACGCTTTATTTTGACGCTGCTTTTTCTTTAGCCCACTATCTATCATAGTTTGAAAAGCCATTTTTGACGTAAAACGTTCATCTACCCGCTTTATTGGAATATTAGGTATCGACTTTGTCAATTGCATCAAAAACTTCTGAATATAAACCTCACTTTCTGAAGCCGTGTTATCCATTTGCTTTGGTTCTCCTACAACAAATTTTTCAACATTTTCGTTAGAAACATATTTTTTTAAGAATGAAATTAGATCTTTAGTATTAACAGTAGTCAATCCTGAGGCAATAATTTGCATTTCGTCAGTTACAGCTAATCCTGTCCGTTTTGTACCATAGTCTATCGCTAAGATTCTTCCCATTGATCGTAAAGATAATATAATAAAAAACGCTTCTTAGCAAGAAGAAGCGTTTTTCAATAATTAGCTATCAATTAAGTCTTGATTTTATTACCCTCTATAAACAAATCAATGTGTTAATCAATTATAAGACACTAAAGTTTTAACTAAGTCACATTTGTTTTAATAATTAAAAAAAGAAAACCCCTCAAACTTAAGGGGAGAGGGGTTTTCGAAATTAGCTATCAATTAAATTCTTAGATATTTATAGAAATAAATAATCCTCGCACTTAACTGATAATAAGACACTACATTTTTTATGAGGTCACAATTATTTTAAAATACTTTCTGAAGCCTTATTATCGACTTATCTTTGGTTAAAATTTTAAGAGATGAAACAACTACAATCCGTAATAGAAAATGCATGGGAAGACCGTTCCCTTTTAACTAACCAAGTAACTATAGATGCTATAAGAAGCGTAATAAACCTAATTGATGAAGGCACTCTTAGAGTCGCTGAACCTGTAAAAGATGGCTGGCAAGTGAATGAATGGGTTAAAAAAGCTGTTGTTCTTTATTTTCCAATTCAGAAAATGGAGTCATTTGAAGTTGGTGTTTTTGAGTACCATGATAAAATACCACTAAAACGTGGTTATGCTGATAAAGGCATAAGAGTGGTTCCTCACGCTGTGGCAAGACATGGAGCATATATCTCTAAAGGTGTTATTATGATGCCAAGTTATGTTAATATAGGAGCCTATGTAGCCGAAGGTACTATGGTAGATACTTGGGCAACTGTTGGTAGTTGTGCTCAGATTGGTAAAAATGTACATTTATCGGGCGGAGTTGGTATAGGTGGTGTATTAGAACCTTTGCAAGCAGCACCGGTTATTATAGAGGATGGTGCTTTTATTGGCAGCCGCTGTATTGTAGTTGAAGGAGTCCGTGTAGAAAAAGAAGCGGTTTTAGGTGCGAATGTTGTATTAACTATGAGTACCAAAATTATTGATGTAACTGGTGACGAACCGGTTGAGATGAAAGGAAGAGTACCTGCACGTTCTGTTGTTATACCAGGAAGTTATACTAAAAACTTTAAGGCGGGAGAATTCCAAGTTCCTTGTGCATTAATTATTGGAAAACGTAAAGAAAGTACCGATAAGAAAACATCTTTAAACGATGCATTACGTGAGTATGGTGTCGCCGTGTAAATGAAAATCTTAATCATACAACAGAAAATGATAGGTGATGTTTTGGCTACAAGCATTTTGTTTGAGGCCATAAAGCAAAAATATCCTAGTGCTAAATTACACTATGTAATAAATTCGCACACCTATCCTGTTGTTAAAGAAAACCCTTTTATAGATACGTTCCATTTTTTTACTCCAAAGCACGAAAAGAGTAAGCTCAAATTATTGAAATTTGCTAATCAATTACGAAAAGAAAATTTTGATGTGCTTATTGATGTCTACTCTAAGATTTCGAGTCAGATTATTTCTATGCGCTCTAAGGCGGATATTAAAATCTCTATAGATAAAGGTCACAACCATTTTATTTTTAATAATCGAGTTAAATACAAATCAACTGCACAAACTAATGCAGGTTTGGCAATAGAAAACAGGCTACAATTATTAAAACCTTTAAATATTGAGGTTTCTAAAATTGTAAGACCAAAAATTTATATCACAGATGCTGAAAAGGTGAATGCCAAACTGTTTTTAGAATCTAATTCGATTGATCTTAATAAGCCACTTTACATGTTAGGAGTTTTAGGAAGCGGAAGTAACAAAACGTATCCTCTAGAGCTTATGGCCAAAGTAATTGATAATATTGCTGACACTAAACCAAATAGTCAAATAATATTTAATTATATACCTAAACAAGAAGATGATGCAAGAGCCTTATTAAAATTATGCTCGGTAAAAACTCAAGAACATATCTATTTTAATGTCTTTGGTGAAAATCTTAGAGATTTCTTGGCAATGACAACACATTGTGATGCCTTAATTGGTAACGAAGGAGGGGCAATTAATATGGCCAAAGCCTTAATGATTCCTACATTTACTATTTTTTCACCTTGGATTAAAAAAGAAGCATGGAACATGTTTGATGAAGGCAACAAGCATGTTTCTATTCATTTAAAGGACTACCAGAGTCAGCATTACGCAAAAACCACACATCCAAAAGAGCTAAAAACGAAAGCTTTCGAACTATATAAAAAATTTAGTCCTTCATTTTTTGAACAAGAATTAAAAGATTTTTTAAAACGTTTAAGTTAATTTTTTTCTATTCCGAAAGTCGTCCAATTTTTATTCTCGTTTTTTGTTGTGGCTCTAATCGCTAGATTTTTATCGATGGACTCTTTTGTTTTATAGCCCCTTGGATGATCTAAATGCAGGCAAACAGCACTGTATCTTATCTGCTTAGACTTTAATCCAAAATTAAATAAACGCTCTCCCAGTTCGCGATCTTGACCTCCATATTGCATACGTTCGTCAAATCCATTTACGGCAACAATATCTTTTTTCCATCCTGATGAGTTGTGACCATTCCAACTTGCATTTGTTGGAGTTACAGTATTTAAGAACTGTCTAGAAAACCCTTTCGCAGTTAGTTTATTATTTTTAAATGAAGACTTTAAACCATGAGACTTTAACCACTTTACATTAAAGCATCGTTGCGATAAGATATCATCCTTTGTTATAAGTTTAGAAATAGTCATAGGTAGCATAAAATAACCACCAGAAAGAAAATAACCTTCTTCTCGCTCCTTAATGTGCACCTCAACATAGTCCGCTCGTGCCATACAATCTCCATCGCTCATGAGAATATAGTCTGAACTACAAGCTAATATAGCTTTATTTAAAATCTGTGATTTCTGAAACCCATTGTCTTTATGCCAAACGTGCACGATAGAGTAACTTACTTCAGATTTCATTTTTTCAATAAGATCAAGAGTTGGTTGTTTTGAGCCATCATCTGCAATAATCATTTCAAAATTCTTATAATTCTGTGCCTCATAACTCCACATGACTTTTTCTAACCAGTCTTCAGAATTATATGTACTAATAATGATCGAAATTTCGGGTTTCTGCATATACCTATTTCTTTATACCAAAGGCTGTCCATTTAGACTTGTTCTGCCTTGTCTTTTGCCTTATTTCTTTATTTAAAAGTGTAGCTTCTATATTTTTATAAGGCCTATTATGATACAAATGTAAACAAATCGCACTATATCTAATTTGTAAAAATTTAATGCCATTATTCATCATTCTTTCACCTACTTCCCTGTCTTCACCTCCATAATGCATGCGTTCGTCAAATCCATTTACTGCTATTATATCGGCCCTATAACAAGATACATTCATACCGTCGAAAGTAGCTTTTGTTGGTGTTATTGTATTTAAAAAATTAGCTGTAAATTTCGATTTTGTCAATTTATTTAATTTAAAACTCCTTGGTTGGCCATTTACTATTAACCAATCCTTTTTAAAACATTTTTGGGCAATAATAAGTTCTCTCGTAATTTCTTTAGAAATGTTTTCTGTAAGCTTAAAATAACCACCAGATAGTGCGCTCTTTTTTCGTTTTAAAAGACTGTGTTGTGCAACAAAATCCTTACGAGGAATACAATCGCCATCAGTAAAAATAAGATACTGCGCATTTGAAGCTTCAATGGCTTTATTCAAAATTTTTGTTTTCTGAAAACCATTATCTACTTGCCAAACATGAACAATTTTTATATTCGTTCGTAATTTAAAATTATCAATAACATCTTTAGTTCTCTCGTCAGATCCATCATCGGCTATGATTATCTCAAAGTCTTTAGTGCTTTGAATATTATAACCATCTAAAACTAACTCTAACCATTGTGGCTGATTATAAGTACTAATTATAACAGAGTTATTTGGATGTGATATCATATTAACAAAAGTACTATTTTTACAGCAGTGAAATTGCAACTATGCCAAAACTATCTGGAGTTATTATTACTTTTAATGAAGAACGAAATATTGAAAAATGTTTACAATCTTTAGCAGGCGTTGTTGACGAAATTGTAGTTGTAGATTCTTTTTCTACTGATAAAACCAAAGCCATATGCGAACAATACAATGTAAAATTTGTTGAGCAAAAATTCTTAGGCTATATAGAACAGAAAAATTTTGCTCTAGGAGAAGCTACATATAACCATGTGGTTTCATTAGATGGTGATGAAGCCTTATCTAAGAAACTTCAAGCATCGATTAAGTTGTTAAAAACAACTTGGACACTCGATGGCTATTATGCCAATCGATATAATAATTTCTGTGGTCAATGGATAAAGCATTCCGATTGGTACCCGAATAAAAAATTGCGAGTTTTTGATAAAAGAAAAGCTCAGTGGCAAGGCATTAATCCGCATGATAACGTACAACTCCATGATACCGCTTCTGAAGCCGGTCATTTAAAAGGTGATATTTTGCATTGGACTTACCAGAGCTATAAAGAAATGGATGAAAAAACAGATTACTTCTCTACAATTGCGGCCAAAGCTTATTTAGACAAAGGCAAAACCGCACCTATTTGGAAATTAATTTGGAACCCATCTTGGGCATTCTTCAAAGCTTACTTTCTAAGATTAGGATTCTTAGATGGGCTAAATGGCTATAGAATTTGTTATCAAACCGGAAAAATTACGTATCTCAAGTATTATAAGTTAAGAGAACTTTATAAAGCTCTTAGAGCTTCTTAACCTTTACGCCAAAATTTTAGTTTTTTCTTTAATCGTCTGCGCCTTTGATAATTATATTGAAAATTCTCAGTGTACTCCCACATTAGGTTATAGACTTCTTCATAAGGTTTATTTATACATTTTGAGTACTCATCACTCATAACCTCCACCATTTGCTTGTGGGTTGTTAAGCGCGCAAAATTTTTAATTCTAGCCTCAAAATCCATCGGACCAAATTGCATTCTATTTAAATCAACCAAATAAAATTTATAGGTAGAACCCACTTTTTTAATTAAAGTATTACCTGGCGAATGATCTAAAAAATTCACACCATTTTCGTGCAATAAAAATGTGAATTTTGTGAATGCTCTTAGTATTTGTTCGTGATTAGGATAATCAAAGTTCGTGGTCAATTCTCTATATGTTAAATCACAATCTTGTTGCTTACTTACGTAATAACTATTTTTGAAGAGTAATACAGACGTAAATTCAAAATAGGCAATAGGAGTTGGTGTACCAATACCAAAATTAATTAATTCATTAGCATATTCATACGAGCGTTGTGCTTTACTTTTTCTAAAAAATTTATACGTTATTTGATTAATTATATTGGGAATCTTAAATGACTTTATGTTTAAGGTTTCATCGTTTAAGCTAAATAACTTTAATGAATTTCTATCTTGATTTCCAAAAGGTACTCCGGAGTTATCAAAATTACTAATCATAGCGCCAATCAACTTTTCGGAGTTAATAAAATCGCTATGTATGTGTTTTTTTTCTATCATTTAAATTAACTTATGGCAGCAGCATCCTTAACTTTAAAATTGTTTGAATTAGCGTTTAAGATAATCCATTCCTAAAAAATTAGTCTCCCCAACATGTTTTAGATTAAAAATAGCACCAGAGCATATTGTATGAGCTTCGTCAAAGTAAATAGAACTATCCATATTTAAAACCTCTATTGGAAGTAACTTTGGTATTATTTTTATGTCTTCATCCTTAAAAACAGATTTGTAATCGATTTCTTCTCTTGGGTGCAATTTTAGATAGATTTCCATTCCTTTAGATTTAGCGTTATCAATAAAGCCTTTATAAATAGCAATCATTTCTTCTGGTGTTACTTTAAAACCAGATTTAATTAGAGGTTGTGTTAGTATAATTACTTTTCTCTTTTTTGAATAAACCTCTAGATCTCCCAATTTAAATGCATTTATAATTTCTTTTTTTTCCGTTTCGTTAATAGTATCTAATAAATAACCTAAATCTAGTTTAGAGGCCTTAGCCCTTAACGTAGCATCTATCATCTTTTCTGGGTTTTGCACTAATATTTCCTCTACTTGTTTATCGTAACCCATAAGTTGCGGAAAGCCTAATAACTGGCGTTTAAAACGTCTTATCCTTCTTGCTTTTTTAGTATATGTTCCGATTCCTTCCTCTATCATTCGAAACTTATTCTTGGGATATTTAATTAAAAAGTAAGCTTTAGACATTATAATGTGAAATAAGTTAATTTCAGCATCAGAAATAAAACTGTGGTATTTCCCTAAATTAGGATTGAACTCCTCAAATAATTTTACTAGAGTCGATGACCTTCTAAAAATACTATCAAACTTAGTTCCCTCTTTTTTTAATGCTATAACAGCTGAGGCACCTTTAACACTTATGACATCTTCAAAAGTTTTGAGTTGTTTTAATGGGTCTACATATACATCTATACCTTCAGTACCTTCTCCATTAATTATCAACAACGTTTTTTTTCCGCTTTTATAATTTTCATAAGACAGAAGAATGCTAACATATATATGATAAACTGAATCTATAACATAAACTTGATGCATCTCACTGTTTTTAACAAAAATAGTATTCTTAATTTAGAATAAATATAGGCTACAGAAATAGTTTTAGGAATTTTAATAGATAGGTTGCTTATCGTATCTTTGCATCTCAAAAAAATGATTGTTCTTTAATGAAATAATCACAGAAAAAGGTGTCGATATATAACATGAATCATAAGATTGCCATAAAAGGAAAAATTTTTCAAATTATCTCAGAATCTGCAAAAGAACTGAACATTAACGCATTCGTTATTGGTGGTTTTGTTAGAGACTATTTCCTAGATCGTGGTAACGCAAAAGATATAGATATAGTAGCAATAGGAAGTGGTATAGAATTGGCTCAGCAAGTTTCTAAGAACTTACCAAATAACCCTAAAGTACAAGTCTTTAAAACTTATGGTACAGCAATGTTACGCTATAACGATATTGAAATTGAATTCGTTGGTGCACGTAAAGAGAGTTACACAAAAGATAGCAGAAACCCAGTTGTAGAAAGTGGGACTTTACAAGATGACCAAAATAGACGAGACTTTACCATTAATGCTCTGGCTTTAAGTTTAAACCATAATAACTTTGGCGAATTATTAGACCCTTTTAATGGTATTACCGATTTAGATAAAGGAATTATACGGACACCGCAAAACCCAGATATAACCTATAGCGATGACCCTTTGCGTATGATGAGAGCTATTCGATTTGCATCGCAATTAAATTTTGAAATTGAAGACAAATCCTTAGAAGCCATCTCAGCTAATAAAGAGCGTATAGAAATTATAAGCAAAGAGCGTATCGTTGTAGAACTCAACAAAATTCTTGGAAGTAAAAAACCTTCTATTGGATTTCTCCATTTAGAAAAAACCGGTTTATTAAGTTATTTTTTACCTGAACTCACCGATTTAAAAGGTATTGATGAGATTGAAGGTCAAAGGCATAAAGATAATTTCTATCACACTCTAGAAGTTGTAGATAATATAGCTAAAACAACCAATAATCTTTGGTTACGTTGGGCAGCTTTATTGCATGATATTGGCAAAGCACCGACTAAAAAGTTTCATAAAAAAATAGGTTGGACATTTCATGCGCACGAATTTGTAGGTTCTAAAATGGTATACAAACTATTTAAACGGTTAAAAATGCCACTTAATGACAAAATGAAATTTGTACAGAAAATGGTGTTTATGAGTTCTAGACCTATCGTTTTAGCAACAGATGTTACGGATGCTGCAGTAAGACGTTTAGTCTTTGATGCAGGTGATTATGTAGATGATTTAATGACACTTTGCGAAGCCGATATAACAACAAAGAATCCTAAAAAATTTATAAAATATCATAATAATTTTAAACTTGTAAGGGATAAAATTGTTGAAGTTGAAGAAAGAGATCGCGTAAGAGATTTTCAACCTCCAGTATCTGGAGAAGAAATTATGAAAACGTTTAACCTTAAACCTTCAAAGGAAATAGGCATTATTAAAGAAGCCATAAAAGAAGCAATTCTCGAAGGTGATATTGCCAATGAGCATGAGGCTGCCTTTCAATTAATGCTTAAAAAAGGTAAGGCTTTAGGATTGACAGTAGAATTATGATAAAAATCATTAGAACAGATGCTCACCATAAGGATTTTAAAGCATTAGTAAAGCAACTTGATGCTTATCTGAAAGTAACTGATGGAGATGAACACGATTTTTATAATCAATTTAATGCAATTGAAAATCTAAACCATGTGATTATTGCAAAACATAATAATGAAGTTGTTGGATGTGGAGCATTTAAAAATTTCGATGATACTAAAGTAGAAGTTAAGAGAATGTTTACCGTGGCTAAAGCACGTAAAAAAGGGGTTGCTTCAAAAATTTTAAAAGGTTTAGAAGATTGGGCCAAAGAATTGGGTTATGCGTTTACGCTATTAGAAACTGGAATTCGCCAAACCGAAGCCGTTGAGTTTTATAAAAAAAACGCTTATCAGCTAACTTCTAACTACGGCCAATACATCGGAATAGAAAACAGTCTTTGTTTTAAAAAGAAATTAAACAAGCAATGAAGAGGACTTATAGAAAAACTGTAAAAATAGCCTTAGTTTTAGTTTACCTAGTAATTATAGCTGGCGCAGTGGTAAGGATGACTGGTTCGGGAATGGGATGTCCAGATTGGCCAAAGTGCTTTGGCTATTATATACCACCAACAGAATTAGCTGAGCTACAATTTAAACCAAATCATAATTACAAAAAAGGTATTGTAATTATAGTAGATGAAGAATTACAAGTTTCGCAATCACAATTTACTTCGGGAGCATCATTAGACCTAAATAACTGGGAACCATATACGGCGCACGATTATGCAACATTTAATCCGTTGCACACATGGGTAGAATATATCAATAGATTATTGGGTGCACTTTCGGGTATTCCTATTCTAATATTTACTATTCTGTCTATATGGTTATGGAAAGACAGAAAACGCTTCTTATTGCTTTCATTATTTACAGTAATAGGCATGGCTTTTCAGGCATGGCTTGGAAAAACTGTTGTAGATTCAAATTTGGCACCTTACAAAATTACTATTCATATGGTTATGGCGTTAGTGATTGTTGCCGTATTATTATATCTCATCTATCTGGCAAAAACACATTTTAAAAAACAAACTTTCGATAAGTTGTTTAGAAATGTTTTAATTGTGGCAACCTTATTAACTTTAATACAAATTGTTTTAGGCACTCAAGTACGGCAGTTTATAGACGAGCAAGTAAAATCAATTGGTTATGTAAAATCCCTTTGGATGGAAAATCCTCAACTAGATTTTTATATTCATCGTAGCTTATCCATAGCTGTTCTGTTTATAAATCTTTGGCTTTTTCAGAGAAACAAAAAACTCAATCTAGGTTACAATAAGTTTAAACTCGTATTAATTTGCATAGGCCTAGAAATTCTAACAGGGATAATAATGTACTATTTTGATTTTCCATTTACATCTCAACCATTACATCTAGTTATAGCGACAATTTTAATTGGTATACAGTTCTATATCATCTTAGAAAGTAGTCGCAGAGGTGCTATAAAATTAGGTACTGATTAAACTTAAATTGTATCTTTGCAATAGATTAATAATTAACAATGATATATAGATTTAGAGTCATACTAGATAACACTACAGAAGATGATGTTTTTCGTGATTTAGAGATTCGCGAAAGTGATACCATGGAAGACTTACATAACATTATAACGCAATCTTTTGGGTTTGATGGTATGGAAATGGCATCATTTTATATTAGTGACGAACAATGGAATCAAGGCGAAGAAATTGCTATGATGGATATGAGCGAAGCTGGTGCCGAAGTAAAAATGATGAGCACAACCATTATTAGCGATGTAGTGCATGAAGCTGCAACAAGATTAATCTACTTGTACGATTTTATGAATATGTGGACATTTTATGTTGAGCTTGGCGAAATAATTGAAGAAGCTCAAGGTACAGATTATCCAAATTTAATGTATGTTCATGGTCAAATCCCTGATGAAGCGCCAGAAAAAACTTTTGAAGCTGAAGAAAATGATGATGACAATGAATTTGAGGAATTTGAAGATGGATTAGATCTTGATGATTATAGCGATTTAGACTTTGATGAAAATTGGAATTAATTAATTTTCATTAAATAGCTGTTCAATAACCTTTTCTTTATCATCCTTTAGCTTGCCATTAGTTCCGTATTTTAAATTGAAATTTTTACCAAGCCCGAATTCTAGTGGCTTGTAAGAGGATAATGTATTATTGAAAGCAACAGACCTACTTCTATTTTGAATTAACATTTTTAAATTGAAAACGATTTTTTCGACTTTTAAGTTAGAAACCTGTATTGCTTTAACAGTTTTACGATCATCAATTAAAGCTTTAGAAGTATGAATGTCATTTGTTAAGTCACTATCGCTTAAATTAAAGTCTCCAGAATCTTGAGCAAAAGTTAAGTTTGCAGAAAACAAAACTATAATTGCAATAAAAATTACGCTTTTCATACTAATGATTTCTTTAAATTTACAATAAAAATAATTAAAGACTAAAATCTTTATGTAACAAAAATAGAAGAGGCTCGTCTTATCTACATAACCAACATATACTAAACTTGTTTTAGTATCTTGTAAACCAATCAATCTTTAAAACCAATCATATTTTGGAGCCAATCCTTACAATCAATAATCTTACAAAGAAATTCGGCTATCTTACGGCTGTTAAAGACCTAAGCTTTACTATTAACAAAGGCAATGTATACGGTATACTCGGACCTAACGGTAGTGGTAAATCTACAACATTAGGTATTGTCCTAAATGTTGTTAATAAAACTCATGGAGATTTCCATTGGTTCGATGGTAATACAACAACACACGATGCCTTGAAGCAAGTTGGAGCTATTATAGAGCGTCCTAACTTTTATCCTTATATGACGGCAGAAGAGAACTTAAAATTAGTCTGCAGAATTAAAGGTGTTAGCCATGCTAAAATAGAAGAAAAGCTAGAAGTTGTTGGATTATTAGATCGAAAAAATCATAAATTTAAAACGTATTCTTTAGGTATGAAGCAACGTTTAGCTATCGCTTCTGCCCTACTCAATGATCCTGAAATTTTAATATTAGATGAGCCAACTAATGGGCTAGACCCTCAAGGAATTCATCAGATCCGAAAAATTATTAAAGAGATTGCTTCTAATGGCACAACAATACTGCTAGCATCGCATCTTTTAGATGAGGTTGAAAAAGTATGCTCGCATGTTGTAGTTTTACGTAAAGGTGAAAAATTATATGCAGGTCGTGTTGATGAAATGATTAATAGCCATGGATTTTTTGAATTAAAAGCTGAAAAACACCAAGACCTCTTAAATCTTTTAAAACAGCATCCTAATTTTGAAAAAGTGACCGTAGAAGATGATCTAATAACTGCCTTCTTAAACGAACCTATGTCTGCACCAGATTTTAATAAATTAATGTTCGATAAAGGTATCTTATTATCTCACCTAGTGAAGCGTAAAGAAAGTTTAGAAGAACAATTCTTACAATTAACCGACAACCAAGAAATCAATTAAAAAACAGCTTAATTCTTGCAAAGAATTAAACACAACCAATCGCTATATGTTACGTCTCGTAAAATTAGAATTACAAAAACTTTGGCTCAATAAAACAAGTCGAATCCTAATATTTATTTCATTTATACTGCCATTCACAGTACTTGTGCTTTCCTCTATAAAAATTAACTTCTTTGGATTTTTTACACTAGAGTTAGGCGAATTAGGTATTTTCAACTTCCCAATAATTTGGCACATTACAACATTCTTTGCCTCCTACTTTAAATTTTTCTTTGCTATTGTTGTTGTGAGTATGATAGGTAATGAATATAGCAATAAAACGCTAAAACAAAATCTTATAGATGGGTTAAGTAAAAAAGAATTCATTCTATCAAAATTTTATACTATTGTCTTCTTTTCGCTCTGTGCTACTGCCCTAATTGGTATTGCATCATTCTTAATTGGCCTATATTATTCTAGTTACACAGAAGCTTCAATTATATTTAGAGAAGTTGAATTTCTACTCGCCTATTTTGTAAAATTAGTTGGGTTCTTTAGTTTGTGTCTGTTTTTTGGAATGCTCTTAAAACGCTCGGCTTTTGCCCTTGCATTCCTAGTTGTACTATATATACTAGAGTGGATCATTTTTTGGGGAGCATACGAAGCCTTTGGCAATGCCGATAGTGCATTTAAGGTAAAAAATATGTTGCCGTTAGAATCCATGTATAAGCTTATAGATCAACCGATTCAGCGTATAGTAATGACTAAATTCCCTGAAAAGACAGATATAGCATACGACTATGGAGTACACTGGTACGAGATTGCCGTAGTTTTGGGTTGGTCTGCCCTTTTTATCTTTTTATCTTATCGATTATTAAAAAAGAGAGATTTATAATATCTTTGATAGCAATTGCTATTATACTTTTCAACATATACTAGGAGAATAACCTTTCTCGTTGTTATACTATTGAAAATAGTGTGTTTTTGCACTCTAAAGATATTATGAAAAAGATAAGTTTTATATTTCTCTTATTTGTTTTTTGCTCCCCAATTTTTGGGCAAAACGAAGCCTCATATTGGTATTTTGGGCAAAATGCAGGTTTACGCTTTAATGCTCAAACTGGTACAATAGATGCGGTAACTAATGGACAATTAAGTACTTTAGAAGGTTGTACCTCTATTGCAGATGAGAATGGTGATTTACTTTTTTATTCTGATGGCAGCACCGTTTGGAATAGAAATCACCTAATAATGCTTAATGGCACAGGTCTTAAAGGAGATGATTCTAGCACATCCTCAGGCGTTATAGTTCCTAAACCACAAGACCCAGACTTTTATTACATATTTACAGTAGACGAACCACATCATTTAAATACATCAGCATTTCCTGGAGAAACTGCAAACGATGGTGTTAATGATGGTCTTATGTACTCTAGAATAAATATTCTCGATGACGGTGGATTAGGAGCTGTTGATGCTACAGAAAAGAACGTACCTTTAATTACATACGATACAGCAAACCCTTTAGCTTCAGAATTGAAATGTTCGGAAAAAATAACAGCTGTTAAAGCTGATGATTGTTTTTCGTTTTGGGTAATCACGCACTTTGGTGATACATTTTATGCTTTTAAAATTGACGAAAATGGTGTAGATGCTAATCCCGTAACTTCCGTAGTAGGTCCAAATATTCCTTTAGAGGGCTATCGACGAAACGCTTTAGGCTATCTTAAAGCTTCACCAGATGGAACTAAATTAATATCAGCAAATTTTGGCGAATCTACTGTGCCTGGAGGTGATGCTGGAGGTGGAATTTATTTGTTTGACTTTGATAATGACACAGGTATTGTTTCTAATAGTTTAGAGCTTTATAGTCCTCAAAATAATAACAGTCCTTACGGTGTTGAGTTTTCTGCAGAAAATAAAAAAGTATATGCAACATTAGGATTTGGTGCTGGTGGCGGTGGACAAAGCCAAATTATCCAATGGAATCTAGAAGCAGCAGACATACCTAATTCTTCACAAGTTTTACATACTTCAAACTCTTTGAGTGCAGGTGCTCTTCAACTGGGAATTGATAAGCGAATTTATAGAGCACAGGTAGATTTTGGTAATTTTAATAACAGCGGCAGGTACTTGGGAGTTATAAATGATCCCGAAGCCGATGGAGTGGCAGCAAACTATGACGAACAAGGAATCTTACTAGATGTTAATGGTGGTTTTCAAAACTTAAGTCGTATTGGGTTACCGCCTTTTATTCAATCGTTATTTAATTCTCAAACAGATATAATAAGGAATGGTATCAGTACCACAGAACTGAAACTTTGTACTGGTGATAGTTATACATTACAGGCAGAAGATATTGTTGGAGCAGATTATGTCTGGACCTTTGATGGTAACCCTCTAGCTGAAACAACAGCACAACTTCTTATAGATAGTCCTGGTTTTTATGAAGTATTTGTGGAGCCTAATAACGGAGACTGCCCAATTGAAGGCACTGCTTTTGTTGGAGTTTTTGAAATTCCTATTGCTAATCCATTAACAGACGTTACAGTTTGTGATAATACAGGTAATGATGGTTTTTTTGAATTTGATTTCACAAATAAAAATGGTGAAGCTTTATTAGCACAAGACCCTTTTCTTAATAATGTACGTTATTTTGAAACGCTCGATAATGCCAATAATTTAGAAAACGAAATCATATTTCCATATACCAATATTAGCAATCCACAAACGGTTTTTGTTCGTGTAGATAATATCGATAATACCAACTGTTTTGATATTAACACATTTGAACTTGAAGTTTTTAACACACCTCAAATTGTGTTGTTAGATAATATAGAATTCTGTGATAATGAAGGTGACGTTACTGATGGGTTTGCAACAATAGAATTAGGCGATTTAATACCAATTATTAATGGTACGCAGATTGAAACTGAAATTACCTTTCATGCCACACAAGACGATGCTGATGATGGTACCTCAGCCCTACCTTTATCTTATACCAATACGATAGCTTTTAACGAAACTATTTTTGTTCGTATAGAAAACACAACCAATACTACGTGCTATAATATTGGTAGTTTTGAGTTGACTATAAATCCCATACCTGAAGCTAATGACATTACGATTGTACAATGTGATGAAGACGGCATACCAGAAGGCTTTACTGTTTTTAATATTACTGCTTTTGCAGAAGAAATTATTGGAAATACAACAGATAGTGAAGTAAGGTTTTATCTATCTCAAACTGACGCAGAAAATCAACAAAATGCAATAAATTCAGATGCGTTTGAGAATTTCTTTAATCCTCAAATAATATATGCGAGAGTTACCAATATAAATTCTAATTGTATAAACTTCAGTCAAATATCTTTAGAAGTTAGCACATCAGCGGCTAATGATGCTAGTATTTCCCTTTGCGATGATGATGGTATTGAAGATGGTTTTACAACCTTTAATCTTATGGATACTAACAATATTGTGCTCGCTGGTGCACCTGCAGGCTTAACCTTGCAGTATTACGAAACCTATAACGACGCACTTATTGAAAGTAATCCGCTTGGAAATACATTTACAAACACCATACCTTATAGTCAAACCATTTATGGGCGTGTAGAAAATGCAAACGCATGCTATGGTATCAGCGAAATAGAACTCAACGTTCTCGAACTACCCAATATAGAAAGGGCTTCTGAAACTATCTACTGCCTTAACGCTACACCTGAAACTATTGTATTAAATTCTGGTATTATCAATGATATTCCTAATAACTACAGTTTCGACTGGTCTACTGGCGAAGATACTGCAACAATAGAGGTAGATGCTCCAGGAACCTATACCGTAAGAGTTACAAATTTTAATGGCTGTTTTAAGGATAGAACTATAAGTGTTTTGCCTTCTAATATTGCAACTATAACTGGCATAGATATTATTGATGCTTCAGAAAATAATTCTATTTCTGTAATAGTAAGTGGTGAAGGTAGTTATGAATATGCATTAGATGACATTAATGGTCCATATCAAGAAAGCAATGTTTTTATAAATGTAGAACCCGGAATGTATACAGTTTATGTACGTGACAAAAATAATTGTGGAACTATTGAAGAACTTGTCTCGGTAATTGGATTCCCCAAATTTTTCACACCTAATAACGATGACACTAATGATTTCTGGCAAGTATTTGGCGTCAATAATCAGTTTCAAGCAAATTCTTTAATTCTTATTTTCGATCGGCAAGGAAAACTTTTAAAGGAACTCGATCCTCTTAGTCGAGGTTGGGATGGTACTTACAATGGTGCAAAAATGCCATCGACAGATTATTGGTTTAAGGTAAATCTGCAAGATGGAAGAACATTTACAAGTCACTTTAGCTTAAAACGATGAATCAGAAATTAAAACATATATATAAATTTGTATTAGCGACTTTGTCTATTTTATGCGCCTCAGCAACAAGTTTTGCCCAAGAACCTAATGATTGCCAAAATGCAGTCACTGTTTGCGGAAACTCACAATTTAGTTTGGATGTTAGCGGTATTGGCACACAAGAATTGTCTGGTCTAAACGACTGTCAAAGTCAAGAAAATAACAGCATTTGGTTAGAAGTTAATATAGCAACCGATGGCACCTTAGCATTTACTTTAACGCCAGGAAGTACAGATATAAATGAAGATTACGACTTTTTTATTTTTGGTCCTAATGTAACATGCGGTAATATTGGACAAGCAATTCGTTGCTCTACAACAAATCCTGCAGCTGCTATGCAGGGTAATAACTTAACAGGTCTTAACGCCACTTCTACCGAGGTTAATGAAGGTCCAGGACAAAATGGTGATAGTTTTGTAAGTGCAATTGATGCACTCGCTGGTGAAAGCTACTTTATTGTTATAGATAGGCCTATTGGTAATAGCCCTTTTTCTTTAGAATGGACTGGCACAGCAACTTTTCCAGATAATCCATCTAATCCTTTGTTAGCAAATTCTAGTGTTACACAACTCCCAAATTTTGAAGTTTGTGATGGACTACTGCCTTTAGATGACTTTATTACAGATATAGATCTAACGACCTTAACACAAGATATTATTAATGGTGAAGGTGATGTTGTAGTATCATACCACGAATCTGAAAGTGATGCCAATATAAATACTAATCCATTAGGAGAAAATTTTAATACCACAGGAAACAATCAAACAGTTTTTATTAGAATTGAAAATACAACATCTGGCTGTTTTATTATAAACAGCTTTAATATAGTTGTTACAGCATTATCTAATTTTAATAACCCAACGCTTTTTGAGATTTGTGACGATGATACCGATGGTGATGATCAAAACGGTTTTACTACTTTTAATTTTGATGAAAAAACTATAGAAATCACAAATGGTATTGCTGGTGCTAATTATAGTATTAGCTATTACCTAAATCAAGCAGATGCCGAAACAGGTACCAACCCTCTACCAACTGATTATACCAATACTGTTGCAACACCAACGGAAATTTTTACCCGTATAGAAGATTTAGATTCTGGTTGTGTTGCTTTTAGATCTTTTGATATCGTTGTTGCTGCTAAACCAATAGCCAATGATGTATCTCTTGTGCAATGCGACGAAGATGGTATACCAGAAGGATTTACAATATTTAATATCACTGAGGCTTTCGATGCGATTACTGGCGGTAATGTAAATACGTCAATCACTTATTATTTAGCACAGATAGATGCTGAGAATGAACAAAATGAAATCGATCCAAATGCGTTTGAGAATTTCTTTAATCCTCAAATTATATATACAAGAGTAACTAATACGAGTACAGGTTGTATAAATTTTAGTGAAATTTCTTTAGAAGTAAGTACAACGGCCTCTAATGATGCCAGTATTTTACTTTGTGACGATGATGGCACAGAAGATGGCTTTACCACGTTTAACCTTAATGATACAAATAATATTGTCTTAGCTGGCGCACCTGCAGGATTGACACTTCAGTATTATGAAACTTATAATGACGCGCTTATTGAAAATAACCCACTTGGCAATACGTTTACAAACACAATAGCTTATAACCAAACTATTTACGGTCGTGTAGAAAATGCCAACGCGTGTTATGGGATTAGTGAAATAACACTTACTGTTTTTGAATTACCAAATATTGAAACAACTTTTGAAACTGTTTATTGTCTTAATGATCCTTCTAGCACAATTATTTTGGATGCAGGTATTATTAATGATACACCTAGTAATTTTTCGTTTTTATGGTCTACTGGAGAAGACACAGCTACAATTGAGATAAACACTCCTGGCACGTATACTGTTAGAGTTAGTAATACTGATGGTTGTTTTAAAGATAGAACAATTAATGTTTTACCTTCTAATATTGCGACGGTTACCAATATAGAAATTGTTGATGCTTCAGAAAATAATTCTATTACTGTGGTAGTAGATGGTGAAGGAGATTATGAGTATTCTTTAGATAATATCAATGGCCCTTACCAAGACAGTAATACCTTTTCTAATGTAGAACCTGGCCTTTATACAGTTTATGTGCGCGATAAAAATGACTGTGGTATCATTGATGCATTAGTTTCTGTTATTGGTTTCCCAAAGTTCTTCACACCAAATGATGATGATGCTAATGATTTTTGGCAAGTTTCTGGTATAAGTGACCAATTTCAAGGAAATTCTTTAGTTCTTATTTTCGACCGTCAGGGGAAACTATTGAAAGAACTAGATCCTTTGAGTCGCGGTTGGGATGGAACTTATAACGGAGCAAAAATGCCTACAAGCGACTATTGGTTTAAAGTAAATCTTGAGGATGGAAGAACTTTTACAAGTCATTTTACTCTGAAACGGTAAAATTAAAAACCGTAATTTAGTTTTACTAAATCACCGCTTTGAAACGTATATATTTCATAATTTACTTTCTTTTGTTTGGTGCAACAATACCTCTTTGTGCTCAAGACGTCTCTTTGTTTCAACAATATAACGGTCGATATGACTACATAGCTATTGGCAATACCTTAAATATTGAGGAAAACGGCCCACTTTCTACATGTAGTATATTAACAAGTTCCTCTGCAAATTTAAACCTGAATACAAATCAAAATGTAATTGCAGCCTATTTATATTGGGCAGGTTCTGGGGATGGAGATTTTGATATTGCTTTAAATAATATTCCCATTACTGCGGAACGTACTTTTAATGATGCATTAGATAGTACACGGACTTTCTTTGCTGCTTTTGCTGATATAACAGATATTATAGCCTCTCAAGGTAGCGGACTATATACCATTTCTAATTTTGATTTAACGGATGTTATACAACCATTTTGTGCGTCGGGAACAAATTTTGGTGGTTGGGCAATCACCGTAATTTATCAAGACGACAATTTACCTCTAAACCAACTTAATGTATATGACGGGCTGCAGAGTGTTCCAGATTTTTTAAATATCACATTAGACAATCTAAACGTTTTAGACAATGAAGATGCTAAAATAGGGTTTATAGCATGGGAAGGAGATCGGTCCTTGGCTGTAACTGAGCAACTCACTATTAATGGAAATATAATAAGTAATCCTCCATTAAATCCTGCCAACAATGCATTTAATGGTACCAATTCTTTTACTGGTGCAACGGACCTGTACAATATGGATATTGATGTCTATAATATTCAAAACAACATTAATATTGGTGATACATCAGCCACAATTGAACTTACATCTGGTCAAGATTTTGTAATGATAAACAATATTATTACTGTACTTAATAGCCAATTACCTGATGCAACCATTATCGTGGATAGTTATGAAGTAAATTGTGGTGATAATAGTATTACGTTTTTTTACACTATAAATAATTTTAATAGCACAGCTCCTATACCTGCGAATACTCCTATAGCTTTTTATTTAGATGGAGTTTTAATAGGCCAAAGCCAAACTCTAAGTGAAATTGCTATAGGAGAAAGTGAAAGCAATTCGGTTATTGTATTTGTTCCAGACGACTCTAACTCAAACTTAATTATAACAGCGCAGGTAGATGATAATGGTTCTATGATGGGTATAATAACAGAAACAAATGAGGGTAATAATAACACGCAAGTAGATGTTGAATTATTAGTTATTCCAGACATAAGAATTTTACCGAATCTCTTAAATTGTAACGAAGGTTTTGAAATAGCTACTTATAATTTATTTGATGCTTTAGAAAGTTTGAATTTTGATGAGAGTGCGATTTCTTTCTATAAAACAATAGAAGATTTAGAATTAGAAACCAACTCTATTTTAATACCTTCTAATTATAATAACTCATCTAACCCAGAAACTATTTATGTACGCTTAGAAAGTAATCCTTGCTATGAAATATTTCAGTTTCAACTGAATATAGAAAATTGTCCACCTTATATACCTCAGGGTTTCTCTCCTAATAGCGACACCTACAATGACTGGTTTAACATTCAAGGACTTTATGATATATTTACGGACCATACGCTTACTATTTATAACCGTTATGGTGATGTTATTTTTGAAGGAAATAATAATAAACCTTGGACTGGAGAGATTAATAGAGGTATAAATAATCGAGGCGAAATAGTTCCTGTTGGCACCTATTATTATATTTTAAATTTAAATGATCCTAACTATCGACAAATGGTAGGTTGGGTGTACGTAAATTACTAAAAATGTTAAATTTTTAGTTCGTTCATCTTATTCTTTTGTAACTCTAAAGTACATCCATTAATTTTAAAGTAAACTGTGTTTACTTAAGTGCCCTCTAAAACACTTTTCATTTTCCCTCTTAAATCAACATTAATATAACTCATCTGTATATCAGAGCATTACATCATATTACGATATTGAGTTTCAGGTTAAGCAACATTTTTTTATAAAAGATGTAATGTTTCGAAATTTCAATTTGGGAGAAAGGCCTCATTAAGAGGCCTTTTTATGTAATATATGTAGTATTATTCTATGTAAACGTTAACATTTAATGCTCTTTGTCGTATTTTTTTGCATTTAATCTTTAATCGGTGTATTTTGGACATGCTAAATTGCACAACCAAAATTTAGTCCCCAAATCTAATATTAACTGTGCATTTTAAACTTAACCTCAATTTATGGATTGTACTAAACGTTCCCTCCTTCTAATGTTATGCTTCATTTCGAGTATTTCATTTGCACAACAGATCACTGTAAACAACTCAGTATCGGCTCAAGATTTAATAGAAAATACCTTAATTCAGGGATGTGTAGATGTATCGGATATAAATTCCCCATCTAATGGAAACATAGTTGGTTTAGGAAGCTTCGGATACTTTGAGCGTGGAACCTCTGGTTTTCCTTTTGAAAACGGTATTGTTTTAACGACAGGTGACGCTAATTCTGCTGGGAATGGAGAAAATACAGAAGTCTTAAATGATGGTAACGGAAGTTGGCTTACTGATTCAGATTTAGAGTCGGCTCTCGGTATTACAGGCACTCTAAATGCAACATCTATTGAGTTTAACTTCATCTCTATATCAAACCAAATACAATTTAATTACATATTAGCATCAGAAGAATATTTTGGTAATTTTCCTTGTCAATATTCAGACGGTTTTGCTTTTCTCATCCGAGAAGCAAACAGCGGAAACCCTTATACAAATATTGCTTTAGTTCCTGGCACCTCAACACCTGTAAATACAAACACGGTTCATGATGAAATTGTAGGGTTTTGTGACGCATCTAATGGTCAATATTTTGAAGGTTATAATTTAGGTGACACCAACTACAACGGAAGAACCTCAGTATTATCTGCAACTGCTGCTATTCAGCCTAACGTACAATATCAAATAAAACTAGTTATTGCTGACCAAACTGATGAAAACTATGATTCTGCCGTATTCATTGAGGGAAGTAGTTTCAATGCAACAGTAGATTTAGGTGAAGACTTTTCTACGTGCGCTAGTAATGTTTTATTAGATGGTGATATAGAAAATCCGCTAGCAACGTATTCTTGGTACTTAGATAATACCTTAGTACCTGCTGAGACTCAACCAACATTTGATGCTGTAGTATCAGGAAATTATAGAGTTGAAATAGAAATTCCACTCTCTGGGAGTTCTTGTATTATAGAAGATTCTATTAATATTCAATTAAGCTCTACACAATCTTCAGATCCAATTTCAGATTATCAAATATGTGACGATTCAAGTAATGATGGTATCGAAACTTTCGATTTATCTACAAAAACTAGTGAAGTTCTGGCTTCTGTTCCTACTTCAACCTATGATATCTCTTACCATTTCTCTAATTCTGATGCGCAAACAGGTCTAAATCCTATTTTAGCACCTATTCAAAATACATCGAATCCTCAAGTTGTCCATGTAAGAATTGAGGATACAAACAATGGATGCTTAGCATTTTCCACGATAAATTTAGTAGTAAATGCATTACCATCAATAGTAGAGCCCATTCCATTAGAGGTCTGTGATGACCAAACTGCAGATGGTTTTACAACTATCGATTTAACAATTAAAGATGACGAAATTACAAATGGACAAGCCAATTTAGTAGTTACCTATCATAGTACTTCATTAGAAGCAGAATCTGGTACTAATGCTTTGCCTATGCCTTACGTCAATACAAGTACTAATGAAGTCGTATTTGTTCGTGTAGAAAACTCACAAACAGGCTGTATAAGCACTACAACTTTAGATATAACAGTATTAGATAATCCCATTATAAATACAGATCCACATTATTTAGATGCTTGTGATACAGATCATAATGGGTTTGCTGATTTTGATTTAACAACAATAATCCCTGATGTATTAGAAGGACTTACCAATGTTACAGTAACATTCCACGAAACTAATGATGATGCACTTAATGGTACAAATGCTATTGCAGATGAAACTAACTATGCTAATATTGTAAGCAATGTGCAAGTTGTATATATCCGTGTAGAAAATAATACAACAGGCTGTCCTTCAATTACACCAATAGAACTGCATACAAATTTATTACTTACCGCTACAAATATTACAGATATTACCCTTTGTGATGTTGATAATGATGGATCTGAGGAATTTATTTTTGCTGGTATAGCTATGGGAATTATAAATAATATTCCGGATGTATCCGTAGAATTCTATGAATCTGAAACTGATAGGGACAACCAAATAAATGCCATAAATCAATCTATTCCGTTTTTTCCTTCGAGTAACCCACAAACCATTTATATAGGTTTATCTAGTCCAACTTGTATGGAGGCTTCTAGTATTGAAATAATGATAGTTCCAATACAAGAATTTCAAGATATAACGAGTCAGACAGTTTGTGATGAAAATCAAGATGGTATTACAACCACAGATTTATCTCAGTTTGATATATTAGTAACTCAAGGACAATCTGGTTTTGGCGTGAGCTATTTCCTTTCTGAAAGTGATGCTAGAAACAATACCAACGTATTGTCTAATTTTTACACTAACATGACGAACCCCTTTACGGTATTTCCACGAATACAGTCAAATACTACAGGATGTGCCGATGTAAATTCTTTTGAGATTACAGTACTAGATGCACCTACAACCTCTACTCCATCAGATATTCTAATATGCGATGATGACCAAGATGGGTTCTCTACAATTAACCTTTTAGATGTAATCTCGGAAGTAGTTAGTAGCATTAATGAAAGGCAAATAACTTTTCATAATAGCCAAACAGATGCTAATAATGGCTCTAATACCATTACGAATCCAAACACTTATAATGCACAAACTGAGTCTGTTTATATTCGTGTAGAAAATACCACTACAGGTTGTATTTCTACCGAAACACTTGGTATAATTGTCAATACCCTTCCTAATTTTATCGCCATAAGTAATTATACAATTTGTGAAGATAGCAGTGATGGCTTTGGAGATTTTATTTTTAATACTAAAGATGCAGAAATATTAAATGGACAACCAGGAAAACAGGTCCTTTACTATTTAAATCAAAGTGACGCAGACAGTCGTATTAACGCTATAGATAAAGATTCTAACTATCAGAATACAAGCAATCCGCAGTCCATTTTTGTAAGAGTAGAAAACTTAAGTGATCAAAACTGTTATGGTACGTCTAGTTTTACTGTAGAAGTGGGTGCAAATCCAATTTTTAACGACCCATCAGATTGGTTTGTTTGCGATGATATTTCTAATGACGGTTTCGAAACATTTGACTTATCAACAAAAATTACTGAAGTATCTCAAGCCATTGCAGGTAATTTAACCGTTACTTTTTACACCTCACAGTTTAATGCTGAAAATAGCATAGATGCTTTACCTCTAGATTATACAAACACTGTAAATCCTCAAACTATCTTTGTTCAAATAGATAATGGTACTATCTGTAATTCTATAAGCTCTTTTGAATTAAATGTTATACAAGTACCGCAGGTTAACGAATCTTCAACACTAACCATATGCGATACAGATTCGGATGGTTTTACACAATTTGATCTAACTACATCTGAGTTTGATATTTTAGATGTAAGACAAGATGATATTGAAATCTCGTATTTCGAAAGCGTAGCAGATGCAGAAGCACATATAAACATAATTCCTAATCCAGAAGCTTATACAAATATAAGTAACCCTCAAACTGTATTTATAAAAATTACTAATACCATATCTAATTGTTATGCGCTGGTACCTATTGATTTGGTTGTAAACACACCTCCAGCTATTAATGATTTTCAAACCTTTGATATCTGTGCAAATGCCACGAATAGTTTTGATTTACTTGAAATAAATGGGGCTTTGACGGACGAAAGTAATAATGTGTTATTCACCTATTTCTCTAGTGAAACAGACGCAATAGCAAATACAAATCCTTTAAATACAAATTACAATTACGTCACAAATAACGATACACTTTTTGTTAGAGTTGAGTTAAGTACAACCCAATGCTATCTCGTATATGAGTTTATCCTTAATGTTAATCCTTTACCAATAGCAAATCAACCTAATGATTTAGAAGCCTGTGATGATAATTTTGATGGTATTTTAGAATTCGATTTATCGGAACAAAACAGCACAATCTTAAGTGGTCAAAACGCTTCAGATTATACAATAACGTATCACAATTCAGAATTGGAAGCGAATGATAACAGCTCTCCTATATCCAATAATTATACAGCGTTTGATGGCGAAATAGTATTTGTTCGTATTGAAAATAATACTACGGGTTGCTATAATACAACTCAATTTTCCACCTTGGTGCATCCATTACCAATTATAGATATTGAAGACCAAGTAATATGCTTAGATAACTTACCATTGGTTGTTTCTGCAAATACAAATATAGCAACAGACCAATATCTATGGTCTACTGGAGAAACAACTCCAGAAATTGAAATAATGGATATTGGCACCTATTGGGTAACTGTAACCACACAGTTTGGTTGTGAAAACACACGTGCGTTTGGAGTCTCGATTTCAGAAGCTGCCACTATAGAAGCTACAGAAATTATTGACTTTTCTGATCCTAATAATATTACCATTACCATTAGTGGTATTGGTAACTACTTATATCAATTAGATGATGGAGAACCACAAGAATCTAACCTTTTTGAAAATGTAGCTATGGGTTACCATACTATTACAATCATTGATTTAAATGGTTGCTCAGAAGTAACACGTGAGGTCCTAGTGATTGATATACCTAAACATATGTCACCAAATAACGATGGTCATTTTGATACTTGGCATATTGTAGGTGTAGAAACTTTACCAGGCACCATAATCCATGTTTTTGATCGTTACGGTAAACTCTTAACACAATTAAGACATGATACTCCGGGTTGGGATGGTACATTTAATGGACTAAAAATGCCAGCGAGTGACTATTGGTTTGTAGCCGAGGTAAGAAGAGGGACACAATCTTTTGAAGTAAAAGGCCATTTTTCGATTCGGAGATAATTTTTAATTAATCATTTCTTTAACATCTTCTTTAAATTTTAGCATTCAATTGATGCCTATATTTGCACTCCCTAAAATTAGAGATGAATAAAGGTATTATTTTAGTATTCTTTCTATGTTCACTATTAACATATAGTCAAAACATTACGGTAGATAGTCAAACTTTTACACCACAACAACTCATTGAAGATGTCTTAATTGATAGTGATTGTATTACTAATGTTAATGTAACCAACGTTGTCGGAGGTGATTTTGGAGGAACTGACCAAAGTTATGGATTTTTTGATGCAACAGGTACAACGTTTCCTTTTCAAAGCGGCATTGTAATGAGTACTGGAAGACTCGTTAATGTACCAGGGCCAAATAATAACCTCAGTGATGACGATGCGCCTAATTGGCTTGGAGACAGTGATTTAGAACTTGCATTAAATGAAACAGGAACTTTTAATGCCACAATTTTAGAATTCGATTTTACCTCTGTAGCTACGCAAGTGAGTTTTAGATATTTGTTTGCCTCAGAAGAATATCAAGAAAATAATCCTAACAGTTGCAATTTTTCTGACTTATTCGGCTTTCTAATACGTCCTACAGCAGGGCAAAATCAGTATGAAAATATTGCTCTAGTGCCAGACACAAACATTCCTGTAAAAGCTACGACAGTAACACCAGGCGTTCCTGGAAGTTGTCCTCCAGAAAATGAAACTTATTTTGGTACTTATAACGGAACCATTTCGCCCATTAATTTTAATGGACAAACGGCCGTTTTAAACGCTACTGCTAATATTATTCCTAATGTCAGTTATCACGTTAAGTTAGTAATCGCTGATGAGCAGAATTTTAGATTTGACAGCGCAGTTTTTTTAGAAGCAGGTAGCTTTCAGCTCTCTACAGATTTAGGTCCAAACCGTTTAATTGCAACTGGTAATTCACTTTGCGAAGGAGAAACCTTAGAGCTTAATGCCAACCAAGCCGGATCTCCATCTTTTGATTGGTTTAGAGATGGCGTTTTAGTACAATCTACACCAAGTGGTTGTATTAATTGTGGTATTTATGAGGTGACAGAACCAGGAACTTATACGGTAGAAGTGGGTCTTAATAACACCTGTATTTCTTTTGGAGACGTCGTCATTGAATATGCTCCTGTTCCAATAGTTCAAAATTCCGTTTTAATTGAATGTGATCTTAATCAAGATGGATTAACCACCTACAATCTTTTTGATGCTACAGAAGATTTAATTAATAATGATACTACAATCGTTATTACAGACTTTTTCTTAACTGAAGCAGACGCGTTAAATAATACAAATCCTATTGCAGCAGCAACGAGTTTCGAAAATTCTTTTCCGAATCAAATCGTTTATGCAAGAATTATAAATCCTGCAAATTGCGTCGCTATTGCGCAATTAGAATTACAAACATCTAATAACAGTATAACAATTCCGGATTTAGAAGCCTGCGATGGAGCCGTTATTGATGGCTTTGCAAATTTTACTTTAAGTGATATTGAGGCTTCCATCATTAATCAAATTCCGACAGGTGCAAACGTTAGTTATTATGAAATTGAAGCAGATGCTTTAAGCGGAACTAATCAACTTCCAAATGCATATACCAACACGAGTATCGATGTACAAACCCTATTTGTAAAAGTTGAAAATAACAATCAGTGCTTTAGTTTAGCTAGTGTAAATTTGACTGTACTCTTTACTCCGATTTTAGAACCAGACGCATCAATATTCTATTGTCTAAATGCCTTCCCTGAAACCATTACAATTTTTGGTGGTGTACTTAATGATTTACCTAATAACTATTTCTACGAGTGGTCTTTTAATGGGTTATTAACCAATGTCACAACCTCTTTCTATGATGCCAATGAGACTGGAACTTACACAGTTGTAGTTACAGATCCAAATGGGTGTTCTGCCAATAGAACAATCATACTAAACCCATCAGAAATTGCCACAATAGACAGTATAGACGTTGATGGCGTTTCACCTCATAACTCTGTTACTGTAAATGTTTCAGGAAATGGGTTTTACGATTATGCGATAGACGATATTAATGGATTCTATCAAGAGAGTAATGTATTCTTAAATGTTACTGAAGGCTATCATACAATATACGTGAGAGACAGAAATGGCTGTGGTACTATTGAAGAAGAAATTTCTGTTATCGGTTTTCCAAATTTCTTTACACCAAACGGTGACGATGTTAATGACTTTTGGCAAGTACTAGGGTTTGATACGCAGTTTGACACCCTAGAATATATTAGGATTTTTGATCGGTTTGGTAAATTAATTACTGTTTTAAACTCGCAACAAAGAAGTTGGGATGGACGCTTAAATAGTAAAGTCTTACCTAGCAGTGATTATTGGTACATCGCAAAGTTTATAGACGGTAGATCTTATACTGGTCATTTTGCTTTGAAGCGGTAACATATTAATTTTTCTATATATTTTCTCAATGTTACGTTTGTAACAGCTAATGTTACAATAGTTATAACTATAAGTCATTCATTTTCATATTATTGTCTATATTTAAAACCAATTACGTTTTATGAAATATTTTAGTCTCATAGTTTTATTAATAGTAACGTTAACAATAACAAGTCAAAATAAAAAACAAGATTCTATACAATTCATAAATGTTATTTCTAAAGCTGATAAAGAAACTGATAGTATTTTACAGCTCAAGGGATATGAAAAAGCATTATCATTTTCTAAAGAAACAAACTTTAATTATGGTATCTACAAATCATATCTTAAAACGGCACGTTGGAAAAAATCTAAATTTAATTCTGATTCTGCGATATTAGAATACAAAAAAGCCTTCAAAATTCTACCAGAAAATTATTCCTACAGTTATCATATAATTCAACTAATTGGTGATGAATTTTCAAAAAAATCACTCTACGACTCGGCAATATATTATCATAATAAATCAATAAAAATTGCAAAGAAATATTCAAAGAATCATAAAATAGTTTCAGCATATATTTCTATTGGAAATATATGGAATCAGACATATGATTACGATAAAGCATTTAAATTTTACTCTAGAGCGGATTCCATTTGCGAAAATGATTCTAAATTAAGAGTTTCTAAAATAAGAGCCACCATTAACAACTATTTAGGATTTAGCGTTAGAAAAAGTAATGGCTATAAGGACGCTATTAGATATTATATTAAAGCGAAGGAGATCAATAAAAAACTCGGTAACGAAAATGGAGTACAAGAAGCGAACATTGCCATCGCACAAGCATATACATCCTTTAAAGATTATAATAAAGCTTTAAAACTACTTAACGAATCTATTGCATACCATAAAGTACATATGGCTAATGAAAATTCTTATTCTTATGCAATTATTGTAAGAGGATACCTTTTTCTTCAAATGGAAAAATATAAAGCTGCTGAAAAAGATTACCTTCTTTACTATGACTTAGCTGTACAAAATAAAAATGACTTCTATGAGCGTTCTGGACTAGGCTATTTAGGGTACTTTTATGAAACTAGCAATCAATTACTAAAAGCAGAAAAGTATTATAAACTAGCTATTGAAAAAAATAAACTAGTTAATGATAATGGCCGTATTTTGCAAAATACTGACGGATTAATAACAGTTTATAAAAAGAATAAAAATTATAAGAGACTTGCAACATACTATGATTTAAAGATAGAATTACAAAAGAAAATCGATCAACAAAAAATAGCCCAAGAGACGCGTGATTTGGAAGCTAAATACCAAAATGATAAAAAAGAACAAGAAATTGCTTTATTAGAGTCTGAAAATAAATTTATAAATCAAAAACAAAAAAGTCAACGTAATATATTTATTGGGGGAATAACTATTACTTCACTTGCTGGATTATTTTTATTTGTTTTGTTTAGAAACCGTAAAAAAACAAATAACAAACTAAAAGAATTAGATGCTATTAAATCTAACTTCTTCGCTAACATTTCACATGAGTTTCGTACACCTTTAACACTAATTGCAAATCCGATTGAAACTACTTTAAACGACGATACCATTTCCGAAGTAAAACGAGAACAATTTATAACAGCCAAAAGAAACTCAGACCGTTTATTAGCTTTAGTAAATCAAATTTTGGATTTATCAAAAATTGATGCTAACCAACTAAAATTACATATTCAGAATGCGAATATAATAACACTTGTAGCAGCATTAACTGAATCTTTTAATCATGCAGCTAAACAAAAACAAATTAAGTATAAATTACATATAAATCCACACACCGAAAACGTCTGTTTTGATAGAGATGCTCTTGAAAAAATCATTGTAAACCTCATCTCTAATGCTATAAAATATACACCAGAAAATGGATCTGTACATTGTGATGCTTTTATTAAAAACAACAAGCTTCATTTTATAGTTAAAAACTCAGGTATAGTTTTAACAGCAGACGAAATAAAACATATTTTTCAGCGCTTTTACCAAACAAAAGATCAAAACCAAGGCACAGGTATCGGCTTAGCATTAGTTAAAGAATTAGTTGATTTACACAAAGGAACCATTGACGTAGACAGCACACCAAACCAATGGACTACCTTCAGAGTGGTAATACCTGTAGATAAACAAAGTTTTAAAAATGAAACATTTATAGCAAAAACAGAAGACTTAAAAGTAAACACGCAAGCTCTAATAGAACAAAAACAAGCAGTTATAACTGAAGAAGAATTTACAGATACTGACGAACCCATTTTATTATTGGTTGAAGATAATGAGGATGTGAGGCTCTTATTAAAGCAAACTTTTGAAAACAACTATAATATTATAACAGCTCCAAACGGAGAAAAAGGGATAGAACTGGCATTAGAGCATATTCCAGATCTTATTATTTCTGATATAATGATGCCTGTAAAAGATGGCATAGCGCTTACAGAACAATTGAAAACCGATGAGCGTACCAGTCATATTCCTATAATTTTATTGACAGCTAAAGCAGGAGATGAAAATAAATTAACTGGCTTGGAAGTTGGTGCTGATGACTACATCACCAAACCGTTTAATTCTAAATTAATTATTACCAAAGCAGAAAAACTTATAGAAAACAGACGTTTACTTCAACAACGTTATAGCCAAGAATTGGTATTACTTCCTAAAGATATATCTATTACAAATTTAGATGAACAATTTTTAGATAAAGTACAAACTACATTAGATAAAAATCTCATCGAACCTTCATTTAACGTCACAGAATTCTCAGAAGCTGTTGGCATGAGTCGTATGCAACTGCATAGAAAATTAAAAGCATTAACGGGTCTTACAGCCTCAGAATTTATTCGTTCTCAACGTCTAATGCTCGCAGCGCAATTCTTAAAAACTTCAGATATTAATATCTCACAAGTTGGGTATTCTGTAGGTTTTAATGACCACTCCTATTTTACCAAATGCTTTAAAGAATTTTACAAGTGTACACCAACTGAGTATGCAAAACGTAAATAAAAATCCCTTAAAAAGCTCTCAAGAACCCTATTAACACTAGCATGTTACAAAAGTTACAGCTCTTGTTACATGTCTCACAGTCTTCTTATTGCCTTCCACATAGCTTTGTAGTGTATGAAAAAAAAACGTACAACCTACAAAAGCGAGATTGATCAATTTCCATCAAAAACGATTTACATAAATGTTAATCATCTCACTTCTGGTAAATATGTTTTAAATATTACTCACAAAAATAAAGTGATAAAAAAAACCACTTTTAAAAAATAAAATTATGAAATCAACGCTCACATTAATTATTGCCTTATTAATTGTAGTATCAACTTTTGCCCAACAAGGTATTAATTACAAAGCTTTAATTAAAGATGATTTGGGAAATGTAGTAGCTAATGTAACAAATATAGATGTACAGTTTACAATTTATGAAGGCGTAGCATTAACAAATCCTGTATACCTAGAAACACACACTAACGTATCAACTGATGCTAACGGTATTGTTGTTTTAAATATAGGAAGTGGAACAACAACAGACCTATTTACAGACATTGTTTGGGGAAATGACGAGCATTGGCTTAATGTTCAAGTTGATATTGGTGCTGGACTTATGAATGTAAGCACTACACAATTTATGGCTGTGCCTTATGCCTTACATGCATTAAGTTCTAGTGATAATTCTTGGGTTAAAAACGGTGATAATATTTACAATTCTAATTTAGAAAATATTGGAATCAACATATCTAATCCAAAAACTAAATTTCATATGTCACCAGAAGCTTTTCTCATTGGAAATGACACCATAGGGTCTGGAGATAAACTTATGTGGTTACCAAAGCTCCATGCCTTTCGAGTGGGAACTCTTAGTGATATTGGTACTGATGGTCTTCCTAATCCATACTGGAATAATGAAACTTACTATGATTATTTTCATGAGGAAGAAATGAATTATATAGGTGAATATTCCTTTGCATCTGGACGAAACACCAGAGCACAAGGTTTTGGAGCAACGGCAATGGGAAGAGATACAGAGGCAACTAACAGTTATGCTATGGCAACTGGATATTTTACAAATGCTGATGGACAATTTTCAACAGCTATGGGTTTTAATACTGATGCTACTGGAAGAGCAACTACAGCTTTAGGTTATAGTACGGATGCAAATGCTGCTTATTCAACAGCTATTGGTCGTTTAAATATTGGTGGAGGAAGTGTTGATGAATGGATAGAATCTGATTCGCTTTTTGAAATTGGTAATGGTAGTAGCGATTCAAATAGAAACAATGCTTTAACCGTACTAAAAAATGGTAAAACAGGAATTGGTATAGCGACACCTTCAAGTGTACTTGAAATAGCCCATAAAAATGGTTCACCAGAAGCAGAATCATTAAGTGTTTTAAATACAGATACTAACAATTCTTGGCAATTTCATACAACCAATTACCTGAATCTATATAGAAATGGAGTTTTTAAAGGATCCTGGAATGCAACAAGTGGTGCATATGTACAAGCATCAGATAGGCGTGTAAAAAAAGATATCATTCCTTTAAATAATGGTACACTTAATAAAGTAATGCAACTTAACCCTGTAAGCTATCTTATGAAAGACCAAACCGACTCTAAACGAAATCTTGGTTTAATCTCGCAAGAAGTACAAGCACTATTTCCGAGCATTACACATTATGTAAAAGAGTCAGATTTGTTAGCATTGTCTTATACAGAACTCATTCCTATACTTATAAAAGCACTGCAAGAGCAACAAGTTATTATTGATACCCAAAACACAAAAAACACAGACCAAGATAAATCTATTGAAGCCTTATTAGCACGATTAGATCGCTTAGAATCAAAGTCTAGCAATTAAAAATAAATACAATGAAAAATATAGTCACATTAATCATTATCCTTTCTATATCGATATCTAGCTTTGCTCAAACAGGTATTAACTACAAAGCTGTAATTAAAGACGATCTAGGAAACGTCGTTGCTAATCAAAATATAGACATAAGATTTACTATAGAGTTTAATGATATTGAATTCGGAATCATAACAGGTTATAGAGAAATACAAAATACTACTACAGATGCTAACGGCATTATAGTTTTAAATATTGGTGAAGGCACATTATTATTTGGTTCATTTCCTGAAAATAGTTGGTACGATGAATCCTATCTAATAACTGAAATAGACATCGAAACAGATGGTACATTTATAACCTTACCAACTACCATTATTAATGATGTACCCATGGCCAAACAAGCAAGGTTTGCAGATACAGCAAGCCAGGCTTCATTTGCATCAACAGCAAATTTTGCAAATACCGCTGCTATAGCTAACAATGTTAGTGGTTTAGAGCAAATTACTGAAGGTGGTAATACAGGATGGCGATTAGTAGGCACAGATCCAAATAATTTTGGACCTATAGGTTCAGCTGCTATTGATTTAAGCTATTCTCCTAGTTTGTCAGAAACAAGAGGTGCCACTGGTGAAAATTCTATTGCTTTAGGAATAGGCACACATGCTTCAGATTTAGCTTCTATGGCAATGGGATACAACACAACTGCCTCAGAATCAGTTTCCACAGCAATGGGATTTGCTACAACTGCTTCAGGCGCACTTTCCACAGCAATGGGAGATAATACAACAGCTTCTGGAGCAGTTTCCACTGCCATAGGATCTCAGACAACTGCTTCAGGAGTTGGCTCCACTGCCATGGGATTTCAGACAAAAGCAGAATCCTACAGATCAACCGCAATTGGTAGATTTAATATAGGAGGTGCTACAACTAATGGTGATACTAATTGGTTTAGTGCGGACCCTCTTTTTGAAGTTGGCAATGGTGATCACCTTAATAGTAGAAACAACGCATTAACCATCTACAAAAATGGTAACGCAGAATTTGATGGAGAAATTCAACACACAAGTACTGGCAATGCTAATATGATACCTCTTGCCTACGGCACTGTAGATTCTAATGGAGACATTGAAACTGGTACTGGAAATTTTACAGCTTTTTTAAGTGGTAATGTATTTATTATAGATGTAAATGGCACAGAAGCTTTAAGTTATGGTAATACGGTGTGTTTAATTACGCCAATTTCTACAGCAGCCAGAACAGCGAGCACAATTATTACAGATGGTAATGGAGATGGCGATGCTGATCTTAATGTACGCATATTTAATGCTAGTGGTACGCAAGTGTTAACCACGTTTCAATTTGTTATTTATAAATTATAATACTAACCAATCATGAAAAATATAATAACCTTAATTATTGCTTTATTAATTTCTACAGCAAGCTTAGCACAAATAGGTTTTAATTACAAGGCTCTAATTAAGGACGCTAACGGTAATATCATTAACAATCAAGATATACATATAAGGTTTACACTTTTTACATTAGGTGAGTTTGGACCAGATGTTACTTATCAAGAAAGACACAATGTTACATTAGATAATAATGGTATAGCAATCGCAACTATTGGAGAAGGTGATGACATTTTATCTGGAGAATTTCCTACAGATTATTGGGAAGAAAGTGATTTCCTCGCTACAGAAATAGATATAGAGCAAGATGGTACTTTCGTTCTAATTGGACCTACATATTTTAAAAAAGTACCAATGGCAATGACAGCAGATTTTGCTCATATAGCACATAGAGCTCAATATGCAGAAAACGTTACTGGATTAAGGAAACTTAATACAGGTTGGAGACTAGTAGATTTTAATCCAGATAATTATGGAGCTATAGGAAACTATGCTATGGATTTAAGTTTATCAGATCTCGAATCTACAATATTTGGTGCAACTGGTGAGTATTCTGTTGCACTTGGTCTTAGAAATGAAGCTTCAGGTGGCTCTTCAACAGCAATGGGTTTTCGTACGGAGTCTTCTGGTTATATTTCAACCTCGTTAGGTGAAAGAACTACTGCGTCAGGAAACATTTCTACGGCAATAGGGAGCAATACAAATGCAAATTCTTATGCATCTTTTGCCATTGGCAGGCATAACATGGGAGGTTTTACCAATACACCAAATCCAGTTGATGGTGATATAGTTTGGTTACCTGAAGACCCTCTTTTTGAAGTTGGTAACGGTAATAGCAATACCAGTAGAAACAACGCATTAACTATATATAAAAACGGTAACGCAAAATTTGATGCAGAAATTCAGCATACTACAACAGGTGATGCCAATTTAATCCCAATCGCTTATGGCACTGTAGAATCTGACGGAAATGTACGAAGTGGTACTGGTAATTTCACAGCTAGCCTAAGTGCTGGCGTTCTTAGCATAAGTGTTAATGGAGAAAACTTGACTGTCGATAATTCATCTTGCCTAATTACAACTTACTCTACAGCTTTTAGAACCTCATCTCTTATAATGAGTGGTGGAGATATTGATGTTAGAATATTTGATAGTTCAGGAAATATAAACCCAACAACATTTCAATTTACAATTTATAAACTTTAATAAAATCATGAAAAAACTAATAACGCTTGCAGTTATACTAATATTAGTAGCCTGCAAATCGGAAACAAACAAAGATGAGACTATTCAACAAACAGCAGAGAAAACAACACAGGTAGAAGCTTCAAAAAAAGCCACAGAACAATCTACCAATAAAGACACCTACCTCTGTAAAATAAATGGTAAAAATTGGGCTTATACCAGAGCCTCTGGTATTATAAGTCGTCATAAAAAAACAAATAAACGCGAAGCTATTTTCACCTTTACCAAGCAAATAGGCAAAGCCAAAGAAACGGTTCAGCTCTTTTATGATGGTGACACTAATCAATTAGAGCAAGTGAATATTCATTTAAAGGTGCCAAAAACCGATGGTAAAAAAATGACAGCGATGTACATATACCATCCTAATACAGGCAAATTTCATCCAGATGCTAAAATTTCGGGTACTATAGATTTATCTAATCCTAGTAATGCCTCTGGTAATGCCGAAGTTTCAGATTTAGACGTTCGTTTTGACAAAGCACAAGTTAAAAACGATGCAGATACTCGCATAACTGTAGAAGATTTAAATTTTAGTGGCATTGGCTACTCAGAAGCTGGTAAACTCTTTGGTTCTAAAGGGACTAGTAGCACTAATTAAAACACTAAAATCTAAAATATATAAACCATAAAAATTACAACCAATATGAAAAATTCAATCTTATCATTATTAATGTTAATAGCTGTTATCACTTTTAGTTGTGATACAGATATACCAGAAACCGATACAACACCTCCAGAGTTTAGTTTAAGAATTTGGAGCGCCAGATTCGACCGCACATTTACACAAGATGATGATCTAGAGAATATGACACTTAGATTAAAGTATGACGCGGGTTACCGATTTTCCTTTGTAGGAACAGATTTAGATGGTCTTAGATATGCAAGATGGCGCGTACCATATAGCGACGTTATATCCTTTGATACAGAAATACCTAGTCCATGGAGCATTACAAATATTCCTACTTTATACAGAAATATAGAATGGATTGGAGACCGAAATAATCCGCTTAATGGTGCTGTACTGACAGGGAAATTTAGAGCAATAGGTGATAATAGAACAGATGATTTTAGAATTCGTGTATCAGATTTTGGAGGAGATTCAGCTAATTACAATAACACTTCAATGAATTTAGAAATAGCAATAGGAAATTGGGAAGCAGAAGTTATTGAGTAAAGCAGAAATAAAATAACACATCAAACATAGTTTAGTGAACTAATATTAAACAATTTGAACAGCTTGTTACATATATTATATCATTTGTTACATAAGTAAAACTCTTATAAACGCTTAAAAACAACCTTTGTAAACAACACTAAAGACGCCATTATGAAAATGATTAAATTAAGTATAATGCTCAGCCTCATCATACCCTTTGGTTATGGGCAATCTATAGAAAAATTCAGTATCGATTCTGGTGGAGCATCTGCTTCTGCCGGAGGTATCCAAATTCTATATACCATAGGTGAGGTCGCTGTGCAAGAAGTCAGTACTTCAACACTTTCGGTTTCCGAAGGTTTTATCAACTCTAGTTTTAAAGTTAAAATAGATCCTATAGTCTATCTACAAGGGCCTATTCTCAATGCAGATACTGGTGGACTTATGAATGATGATCTTCGTGTTGCTGGTCTTATACCAACTTCAAGTCCCTACGTAGATAATGCCACTTGTAATGCTTCTGTATTCTCAGTAACCGGAACTGACGCTATCGTTGATTGGGTTTGGATAGAAGTACGCGCAAGTAACGATAATACAAAACTGCTTAACGGTAAGTCTGCTTTATTGCAGCGTGATGGAGATATCGTTGATGTAGATGGTATATCTACTTTAACAATGAATGCTCCACCAAAAGACCACTACGTTGTTGTAAAACACCGCAATCATCTCGGTGTAATGAGCGAAAATCCAATTGCACTAGCAGAAGATATTACAACAATTGTAGATTTTACGGATAGTGGCTTTGATACTTTTGGAACTAATGCACAATCTATTTTAGATTCTGGAGATACAGCGCTTTGGGCAGGTGATGTAAATAATAATGGCCAAGTGCGCTATTTAGGTCCAAATAATGATACCAATAGTATTAAAGATGCAGTTCTATTTGATTCTGGAAACACCTCAAGTAGTAATTTCTATCCTTATACAGCTTATGACAATGCAGATATTAATATGAATGGACAAGTAAGATATCTAGGTCCAGGAAATGACACTAATATTTTAAAGGACATCATTCTCCTGCACCCAAATAACGGAACGCTTTCTAACTTTTTTCCATTTTTCACAACAGTACCTAATCTTTTATAAAACAAAAAATCATGAAAAAACTTTACACATCAATTGTATTAGCCATTTTCGCTATTACTTTACAAGCACAAACTTTTGATTTCAGCCTTTCTTTTATTGGTGTAAATCCATCAACAAACAATTACCAAATGGCACTTATGGCTACACCAAATGCGTCTGTTACCGATGGTAATACAGCAGATATGGGAGCTGGCTTTTACATACCAACAGGCTTAACCATAGGTAATTTTGAAACAGGAAATTCTAATTTACCAGCATCAGAATGGACATCACAATCCTTAGGTGCTACTAACGCAAATGGTGACCCCTATTTTGTGTCTAGAATAGAAGCCGGATCTACAAGTGTACTCTTAAACGGAGCTGGCCCTTTTGAGTTAGTTATATTCGATATAATTGCTGATCCTAACCCAACATCTGGTGACATTACCTTTGTTGAAAATGGCGATCCTGTTTTTAACGAAATTTTATTTATAGAAAATTATATGAATATTAATTTAGGCTCAGGTACAACCAATGCTTATGCTCAAAATGATCCGAGCGCTAATTCAATTCAATTTTCAACACTAAGTATTGATGATAGTTTTGCTTTTGACAATAGTATTTCCATTTATCCAAATCCTTCAAAAAATATAGTAACCATAAATACAAAATTAGATATAAATGCTGTTGAACTTTATGATATTACAGGAAAACTAATTGGTAAACATCAAAACAATACTCTAGATATTAGTCATCTAGATTCTGGTATTTATTTAATAAAAATTAATGTGGACAATACGACCATCACAAAAAGACTAATTAAGGAATAGCCCTCTAACATTTTACGCTTAATACTTATTAAACTTAACGCCATATTTTTATATGGCGTTAAGTAATTTTGGCATAGTCAATTAGAATCTTTATAGTGTTCGGTTTGGGCATAACAAAATCGTAACTTTGTATTATGATATTTAAAATTGAATCAGAGTTTAAAAACTACTTGAGACCATGCACTAATAAGAAATGAAGAAATTAAAGACTATTTCAAAACTTTTACTTTTAACCACAACACTACTAGTTATTGCATTATTTATTTATGGAACAATAAACCAACACCAATACAATCGTAAAGTAGAGCAAAGTGATAAATCTAATAAACTCTTCTCACAATTAGATAACCACAAAATTCATTATAACTTAATCGGTAATGGTAAATACACATTTATATTACAATCTGGTTTAGGAACAGACATAAAAACTTGGGATAAAATCAAAGATTCATTAGCTAAAATAGGCCGTGTATTTACATATGAAAGGTCTGGTCTTGGTTTTAGTGAGGAGACGAAACAGTTAAAAACAACTGAGCAAATAACGGCTGAACTGCACAAGGTTATAGAAAATGAAAATATTAAAGGTCCTTATATTTTAATTGGTCATTCCTTTGGCGGTGTGTTCACTAGATATTATGCACATCGCTACCCAGAAGAAATTGCAGGTATATTTTTAATTGATCCTAGTCACGAAAAAATGACTTATTATTTCGAATCATATTCAATGTATTTTAAATTGAATGGCTTTATTAAATCTAACCTTGCATGGAGTGGACTTCCCCAATTTATTTTACCTAATAGGTCTAACTCAAATTACAAAACATCTAAAAACATAAGAAATGATGCCAGGGAGAAATTAGCAATCCAAGCTTCTATGCAGCAAATGAAAGACGCAAATATTCTCTTAACAACACTACCGATGCACATTATTTCTACATCTACAAAAGGTACGATAAATGATAAAAAAGATTCAGCAATTATGGAAGCTATTATTGGGCGCTCTAAACGTACAATTTCTAAACATGTTTCTTATAATAAGCCTCATAACATACATATTACAAACCCAGAAATTGTACTAAAAGAGTTTTATGATTTTTTCGGTAAAATTAATTCAGAACCATCGTCTCATACAATCAACTAATAATTAATTTATTACAGAAACAACCTCTCGAAAATTATATAATTTGTCCTATTTGTTAAGTTGACGTGTGTGTTTATTTCAATATTGATTTCACTAAATCTTTATCGTAACTTTGCATTATGCGATTTAAAATTGAATCAGAATTTAAGCCTACCGGAGACCAACCACAAGCTATAAAACAATTGTCTGCTGGCATTGAAGGCAAAGAGAAATATCAAACCTTATTAGGTGTTACAGGTTCTGGTAAGACCTTTACAGTAGCCAACGTCATTGAAGAAGTACAACGCCCTACTTTAGTTTTAGCCCACAACAAAACATTGGCTGCGCAGCTATACTCTGAATTCAAACAATTTTTCCCCGAAAATGCTGTAGAGTATTTTGTATCGTACTACGATTATTACCAACCCGAAGCTTATATACCTGTTTCTGGTGTTTATATAGAAAAAGATTTATCTATAAATGAAGAAATTGAGAAGATGCGTTTGAGTACAACTTCTTCCCTACTCTCTGGACGTCGGGATGTAATTGTAATTGCTTCAGTTTCTTGTTTGTATGGTATTGGAAACCCGATAGAATTTCAAAAAAATGTTATTTCTATTGAACGCGAACAAGTTATATCACGGACCGCATTATTACACAAGTTGGTACAAAGTTTATACTCGCGTACAGAAGCAGAATTTAAAAACGGAAACTTTAGGATAAAAGGAGATACGGTAGATGTATTTCCTGGGTATTCTGACAATGCGTTCAGAATTCACTTTTTCGGAGATGAGATTGAAGAAATTGAAGCGTTTGATGCAAGAACAAATGAAATTATAGAACGTTATGACCGCTTAAATATTTATCCTGCAAATATGTTTGTTACCTCACCAGATGTATTGAATGGTGCTATAAAAGATATTCAAGATGATTTAGTCTTACAGCACGATTATTTTAAAGATATTGGCAAACATCTTGAAGCAAAACGTCTTAAAGAACGCACGGAATTTGATCTAGAAATGATAAGAGAACTCGGTTACTGTTCTGGTATTGAAAACTATTCTAGATATCTAGATGGTAGAGCGCCAGGAACTCGACCATTTTGTTTACTCGATTATTTCCCCGATGATTATTTAATGGTTGTTGACGAAAGTCATGTTACTATTTCACAAGTTCATGCCATGTATGGTGGTGATAGAAGTCGTAAAGTAAATCTAGTAGACTATGGTTTCCGTTTGCCAGCTGCTATGGACAACAGACCTTTAAAATTTGAAGAATTTGAAGCCCTGCAAAATCAAGTGATATATGTATCTGCGACTCCAGCAGATTACGAAATGCAAAAAACAGATGGTGTTTATTTAGAACAGGTTATTAGGCCTACAGGATTACTAGATCCTATTATTGAAGTAAGACCAAGTCTTAATCAGATTGATGATTTAATTGAGGAAATACAAGATCGTGTAGAAAAAGATGAGCGTACGTTAGTGACAACCTTAACAAAACGAATGGCTGAAGAATTGGTGAAATATTTATCTAGAATTTCTATACGATGCCGTTACATACATAGTGATGTTGATACACTAGAGCGCGTTGAGATTATGCAAGATTTACGAAAAGGTATTTTCGATGTTTTAGTTGGTGTAAATCTACTTCGTGAAGGTTTAGATTTACCTGAAGTATCATTAGTTGCCATTTTAGATGCTGATAAAGAAGGTTTTTTACGTTCTAATCGCTCTTTAACACAAACGGTTGGTAGAGCGGCTAGAAATCTTAATGGTAAAGCCATTATGTATGCAGATAAGATTACGAAAAGCATGCAAAAAACTATTGATGAAACTGAGTATCGTCGCGAAAAACAAATTGCTTATAATACAAAACACAAGCTAGTACCTAAAGCTCTAAATAAAAGTTTAGATAGTGTTTTAGCCAAAAACTCAGTAAGTACGTATAGAACAGAATTGGATGCGAAAATAGCAGCAGAACCAGAAAGTGAATATCTAACAAAAGGTGAGTTAGAAAAGAAAATACGTGAAAAACGAAAACAAATGGAACAGGCAGCTAAAGCTTTAGATTTTATGGAAGCAGCACGTTTTAGAGATGAGATTACATCCTATCAGGGTAAGTTAGAAAAGTTGAAGGCTAAATAACAATTTATTATATGATTGCCACGTTCTGCGTCCTCGCAATAACATTCTTCTTTCTTACTAAAAACTATTACTGATAATGAATACTAGTTGTATTGCACCTTAAAAATATCAATTAAAAAGTCTGGTGGAACTATCTTATTCGGAAAACTGTCCATTAGATCTAATACTCTATTGATAGACTCGTGACTTAAGCCCATTCTTAAACCGAAGTTATGAATTTTAACTAGTTGTTTCGGTGCTACTTTATCATCTAAATTCATTAAAAGTACAAGCCTATGAAACTGAACGATACGTTCACTATGTGTTTTTAAATGCACATAGGTTACCGGATGTTTAAATAAGTATTCAAAATCTTCTTTTGATATCTCTAATTGTCTAGCGATACTAAATAAGAAGTTATACTCTATAGATTTTATATTTTCATCTGTTTGAGCGAAAGCAATCATCTCAGATAATAAGCTCAATTTTTCAGCACGATTAATCATAGTCTTAGGGATTTTACTCTGATGTAAAGTTAATGAGTAAGATAATTTTATTGTCGTTGATATAATGTATCTTGTCGAAAAATTAAGTGTACTTTGTCGGAAATATTTAGCTTTTATCAACTCAATTTTGTTGCTAGATTACTAAGCGAAAATTAGTTTTATTACGTTCATCTATTTTATTTAACAATGAACCTAAAAGTTTTACATTTAATCTGATTTTTTATTTTTCCATGCTTTTTAAATTGAATTAAATTAGGTTAATTTGGGAATCGTCGGAAAATGATATTCTTAATTTATTATGTTACAAATACAATTCATATGACAAACAATGATATTTTCAAAAAACTAAGAGTTGCTCATAAACTAAGGGATGACGATATGGTTAAAATCTTAGCTTTAGTAGACTTTAGAATTTCTAAAAGCGAACTCAATGCCATGTTTAGAAATGAAGATCATCCTAAATATATGCCTTGCGGAGATCAGGTACTTAGAAATTTTTTAAATGGGTTAATTATTCATTTGCGAGGGCCAATGCCTAAAAAAGCTGAGAAAAAAATCCCTAATAAATCTTCACAAAAAAAAGAGTAATACGCAGTATTACTCTTTTTATTTTTTATTTAAAAAACTTAAGATGCAAGTTTTCTCAATTCTTACTTTTTAAAGACTTTATATATTGAGCTAATACTATGATATCTTTCTCATTCTTAGAACTCAAATCATTAGATTTAATATAATTAATAATAGATTTCGCTTGGGTTGGAAAAGTGTTCTTAATCGTTTTTCTATTCGTTGTTAATTGCAGTAACTTATTGTCTTTATCTAACATGTAATACACGAAACTTTTATCAAAATAAATGGTACCATTTGCTTTTCTTTTATACTTCTTAAGCTCATTTTTTTTAAATCTCTCTCGCTTAAAGACACCAAGCTCCTTAGAAAAATTGCTAGTAATAAAATAACTCTTATGTATTTTATCATCATTCCCATAATAAGACTTTACTTGATAGACTTTACCGCTCTCAGTAAATGTTACTCTTAAATTATTGCGTTTTGCAATTTCATAGATTTTATCGGCATCTTTTACTTCAATAGTATCCTGCATAGGATTATAACGCCCGAATACATTTTCTAATTCTCCTTCTATAATTACACTAATATTCTGCCACTTAAATTCATCTGATTTTTCAATAGAATAAGTTAAATCGTTATAATTAGTATTTTGCTTATCACGTTCAGCATTCATATGTCCAAAAAGATAAATGTTCTCGTTAGAAATTTGAGCATTGCTAAAGTTTAAGAAAGTGAAAGCTAAAAATGTATAAATGAGGTTTTTCGTGAATAGAGAGTATACTTTTTTCATAAAATTCAAGTTTAACGGTTAGACTTATAGGTAACAAAAATTACACCAAAATAAAAAAAGCATCTATAATTAGATGCTTTTTATTTATAATGATTTGATTATTAACCTAATACCTCCTGAACTTTATCTGCAGCTTCTTGGAATTCTGTTGCACTCATTACATCCAAACCAGAATTATCTATTAATTCTTTAGCAATATCTGCATTGGTACCTTGTAACCTTACAATAATAGGTACAGAAATATTACCCATATTTTTATAAGCATCTATTACACCTTGTGCTACACGATCACAACGAACAATACCACCAAATATGTTAATTAAAATAGCTTTAACTGCAGGATCTTTTAGTATGATTTTAAAGGCAGCCTCAACTCTTGCAGCATCAGCAGTACCTCCAACATCTAAAAAGTTAGCTGGCTCACCACCTGCTTGCTTAATTAAATCCATTGTGGCCATAGCTAAACCAGCTCCGTTAACCATACAACCTACGTTTCCATCTAAATCTACATAATTTAAGCCTAAAGCACCAGCCTCAACTTCTATTGGATTTTCTTCGCGTAAATCTCGTAATTCTTTTAAATCTTTATGTCTATATAAGGCATTATCATCTAAGGTTACCTTAGCATCTACTGCCATAATTTTATCATCACTAGTCTTTAATACCGGATTAATTTCAAATAAAGAAGCATCTGACTTAACATAAGCAGTATATAAAGCAGAAACAAATTTTGTCATTTCTTTGAAAGCACCACCCGATAAACCTAGGTTAAAGGCAACGCGACGTGCTTGAAAACCAAGTAATCCAAGTGCAGGATCTATTTCTTCTGTAAAAATTAAATGTGGTGTTTCTTCAGCTACGGTTTCGATATCCATACCTCCTTCTGTAGAATACATAATCATATTTTTACCCGTTCCTCTATTTAGTAGAACTGACATATAATACTCTTCTGGTTCATTGTCCCCTGGATAATAAACATCTTCAGCTATTAAAACTTGATGCACTCTTTTACCTTCTGCAGAAGTCTGTGGAGTTACTAAATCCATACCAATTATGTTCCCTGCAATTTCTTCAACTTCTTGAAGATTTTTAGCAAGTTTTACTCCACCGCCTTTTCCGCGTCCACCTGCATGAACCTGAGCTTTTATAACATGCCAACCTGTGCCAGTTTCTGCTGTCATTTGCTTTGCTGCATCAACAGCATCTTTAGCACTTTGGGCTACAATACCGCGTTGAATACGCACTCCAAAACTACTTAATAATTCTTTTCCTTGATATTCGTGTAAATTCATAATAAATATTCAATTTATAGATTCCCAATCATAGGTAATCTCTCAAGTTGATTTCAGCACAAAAATAAGCATAGTAAAACGTTTCTCAAATAAAAATTGTAATGATTAAAATGTAAAAAGAAATAGTATTGTTAAATAATTAACAATATGTTTAAAATATGAAATTTATAATATGTTTTATTTTATAAAAGGAGAGATAAAATATCTTTGGATAAAAATAAGTAAGAATGCATAATCAACTTTTAGAAATAGCAAAAGAATACGGAAGCCCTTTATATGTATATGACTCGGAGACTATTATAGGTCAACACCAAAGATTGACAAAGGCTTTTAGTAAAGTTAAAAACTTAAGATTAAATTATGCGGTTAAAGCGCTTTCTAACATTTCCATTTTAAAACTATTTAATTCTTTGGGTTCTGGTATTGATACAGTTTCCATACAAGAAGTGCAATTAGGATTAAAAGCCGGTTTTAAACCAGAAAATATAATCTACACACCAAATGGGGTTTCTCTTGAAGAAATTGAAAAAGTCTCTAAATTAGGTGTACAAATAAATATAGATAATCTTTCAATTCTAGAACAATTTGGAACTAAACATCCAAACATCCCTGTTTGTATACGCATTAATCCGCATGTTATGGCAGGTGGTAACACTAATATTTCTGTTGGACATATTGATAGTAAATTTGGAATTTCTATACATCAAATTCCATTAATACTGCGTACTGTAGAAAACACCAAAATGACAATTAACGGTATTCATATGCATACTGGTAGTGATATTTTAGATATTGATGTGTTTTTATATGCTAGTGAAATACTATTTGAAACTGCAAAGAATTTTGACAACCTAGATTTTATTGACTTTGGTTCTGGCTTCAAAGTACCTTATAAAGAGGGTGATATTGAAACTAACATTGAAGAGTTAGGTAAAAAATTATCCAAGCGTTTTAATGAATTTTGTAAAGATTATGGTAAAGATTTAACCTTAGCTTTTGAACCAGGAAAGTTTTTAGTTAGCGAAGCAGGTGTATTTTTAGCAAAAGTAAATGTGGTAAAGCAAACTACTTCTACCGTTTTTGCTCAAATTGATTCTGGATTTAATCATCTTATAAGACCAATGCTCTATGGATCACAACACGAAATTATAAATATTTCTAACCCTAAAGGGCGTGAGCGTTTCTATTCGGTAGTTGGTTACATTTGCGAAACTGATACATTTGCTAATAATAGACGAATTTCTGAAATAAATGAAGGAGATGTTTTGTGTTTTAAAAATGCTGGCGCTTATTGTTATTCTATGGCTAGCAACTACAACTCAAGGTATAGACCTGCAGAGGTGTTAGTCCATAAAGGAAAAGCACAACTCATAAGAAAACGAGAAACATTTGATGATATACTGCATAATCAAGTAGAGATTACTTTCTAAATTAAAAAAAGCACTATAATTAGTGCTTTTTTTATATCTTTCTGAACCCTAAGTCTTTATTTACCAATCAATAAGGACAGACTGTGAATAAAAATTACCAATTCCTCATAACCGATATGTTTTTTTTAATATATCCGTACTACCTCCTAATACATAGCGCCTTTACTTATTTCAGTTATTTATTCGACCAAAATAAACACACCAATCCATATGAAATTAAAGCTATCACTAATTTTGGCCCTGGTAATTACATTAGTTGCCACCGTTTTTTGGGAAATTTACTGGAGAAATCAAGGGCGAATACCTAATATCGATGACAATAAAAATCTTTGGGCTAATCAAAGAGATAAACTTGATAAGCCTAATGAAAATGATGTGACCTTTATTGGCTCATCTCGAATATTGTATGCGATACAATTGGATATTTGGGAAGAAGAAACGCAGACAAAACCTATAATGCTAGCAGCCCAAGGTGGGTCTCCAATACCTGTTTTCAGAGATATTGTTGACAACACGGAATTTAACGGTACCTTAATTGTTGGTATTACACCTGCACTTTTTTTTTCAACTTTACACCCTCAAGTAGATTTTATAAAACGCCCTCAGTTTTTAGTTGATTATCATAAAAAAAGAACGTATGCTCAGCGCATAAATCATGCATTGGCAGTACCACTTCAAAAAAACTTTACCTTTATTAGAGACGGCGATGAAGCTTGGGATTCTGACGTAGACTTAAAAACTCTAATTAGTCATATTTATCAAGATGAGAGAGGCGGACCAATTTTTCCACCATTCAATAACTTTGAAGATATAAGTTTAGATAGGCATATGAAAATGCCCAAACTTGTAGAAACTGATACAGCTTATGCTAATTCAATAAAAAAAGTTTGGACAGCGATATTATCAGGTGATTATCCACCGCCAGATGTTGATGGTACAATTTCTGCATTTGTAGAATTATCAAAAACATTTAGAGAACGTGGTGGCAATTTAATACTGGTTAGATGTCCTTCTGATGGCTTATTTAGAGAAAGAGAGACTCAAGATTTTCCGAGAAAAACATTTTGGGATAGGCTATTAATAGAATCTAATTCAAAAGGGTATCATTATTTAGATTATCAACAATTTCATAATCTATTCTTACCCGAATGGTCTCATTTAGCAACAAGTGACGCTCAGTTTTTCACTAGAGAACTTATAAAACTAATGAAAGCAGATAATGTAATTTCTAATTCTAAATCTAACTAGTCATGCTTTTTAATTCACTAAGTTTTGTTCTATTTCTTACTATTGTTTTAGCTTTATATTATTCCAAAATATTTAGTTGGAAAGGTAAAAAACGTATGCTTCTACTCTCTAGCTATGTTTTTTATGGTTTATGGAACCCACCTCTTATTTTATTGCTTTGGATATCTACAATTATTGATTGGACTGCCAGCAAAAGAATAGCAATTGAAGACAATCAAAAGAAAAGAAAACTGTGGTTGCTATTAAGTATGTTTGTAAATCTTGGTTTTCTGGCTTTCTTTAAATATGGGGATTTTTTACTTGAAAACTTTGTCTTAATTCTGAATTCTATAGGTATTGAATTTAATACTTTACCAATGGATATTATACTCCCAATGGGTATTTCCTTTTACACATTTCAAACTATGTCCTATACAATAGATGTATATAACAACAAGATAGAACCAGCGAAAACCTTTTTAGATTTTGCACTTTATGTGACCTTTTTTCCTCAACTTGTTGCAGGGCCAATTGTGCGGGCGAAAGACTTAATTACTCAATTTTATGAAGAAAAGAAAGCTACAACAAATCAATTTATATGGGGCTTTTTTCTACTTACAATTGGTTTATTTCAAAAAGTCGTTTTGGCTGACACGTTACTATCAGAAGCATCAGATACTGTATTTGGTTCGGATGGGTTATTAAATGGTATAGATGCATGGACAGGAACACTCGCCTTTTCTGGTCAAATATTCTTCGATTTTGCAGGGTATTCAACTTGTGCAATAGGTATTGCTCTAATGTTAGGTATTATTTTACCAGACAACTTTAAATATCCTTATGCATCATTAGGATTTTCTGATTTATGGAAACGTTGGCATATTTCTTTATCTAGTTGGTTAAAAGACTATCTGTATATTCCTTTAGGTGGTAATAGAAATGGATTAATAAGAATGTATATTGCTTTAATGCTTACAATGTTACTTGGCGGATTATGGCATGGCGCGGCATGGACCTTCATGGTTTGGGGAGGCCTACATGGCTTCTATTTAATTATTGAAAGACTTCAAAAACAATATTTACCATTTAAAATAACGAAATGGAATGGTATATTTTTAGCTTTTCTTACTTTCACATGTGTTAATCTAACTTGGGTGTTTTTTAGGGCTAGAGAGTTTGAGACCGCCTGGAATATGATTAAATCTATGTTCTACTTGCAGTCGGATGGAGCCAAAATTCTTGATACTTTTTCTATAATAAAAGTATCTACAGTTGTTTTTATTATGTTTCTATGTCATTGGTTTATGAGAAATACCTCCTTAAAGCAAGTCTCTGAAAAGATTTCTCCCTACACTCTTGGGTTAATATGGGCAATTATGTTGTTTTTAATAATAATAGCCCAAGGAAGTGGTGAACAATTTATATATTTTCAATTTTAAATTTACGCAGTATTATGACATCCGCCAAATCAAAAAGAATAGAATCTATAGACATTTTAAGAGGTCTAGTTATGGTAATTATGGCCTTAGACCATGTACGCGACTATACAAACACAGGTTATATGTTTGCGGATCCGACAAATCTTGAAACTACGACACCAATGTTATTTTTTACAAGGTGGATTACGCATTTTTGTGCGCCAATATTCGTATTCTTAGCAGGCACATCAGCTTTTTTATATGGTAGTAAGAAAGCCTCTAAACATAAACTTGCTAAATTTTTGTTTACAAGAGGACTTTGGCTGGTATTTATAGAATTGACGGTAGTTAATTTTTCTTGGACCTTTGATATTTCTTTAAGTGTACACATATTTCAGGTTATATGGGCAATCGGAATATGCATGATGATTTTAGCTGCATTAATTTACTTACCAAAAAAGCTTTTATTTGCAATTGGTATTATCATAGTCTTTGGACACAACCTACTAGACGGAGTAACACAACAAGGCGCTGAACCATTGTCATTATTATGGTATTATGTACACCAATTTAACTTTCAGGTTATAAATGATGGCAACGGTATGCTAGCCATTGCTTACCCATTTTTACCTTGGTTAGGTATTATAATTTTAGGGTATTGTTTTGGGTACTTCTATAAAAAAGGATTCGATATAACTATTAGAAAGAAATGGCTGTTGCGATTAGGCATTGGATCTATATTCTTCTTTTTTAGCTTACGATTTTTAAATATTTATGGAGATTTAACACCTTGGACGTCACAAGATAATGTAACCTCAACTGTATTATCATTTTTAAGTGTAACTAAATATCCACCTTCGCTCATTTATACATTGATGACTTTAGGACCAGCTTTTCTATTCCTTTATGTTATTGAATCGGTTAAAAACAGATTTACAAATATGATGCTAGTATTTGGTCGAGTCCCTTTCTTTTATTACATCTTACACCTCTATATCATCCATCTAATTGGTATAATTGGACTTGTAATTCTCGGTGAGAATTGGCAAGAATTAATATTAACTGTAGACCGTTTTAAAAGTGGCTACTTATTTAATATTGGTTTTGATCTTTGGGTAACTTATGTCACATGGATTCTAGTAATTATAATTCTTTATCCTGTTTGTAAAATGTATATGAAATACAAAGCAAATAATAAAGATAAATGGTGGCTAAGTTATTTGTAACTTTATTCACATATCAAGCTTATTTTTTAAATCAACTTCCTAACATGAAAACACAACACATAATAATTTCAATTTTAGTCCCATTTCTATTTTTAAGTCATTTTTCATTTTCTCAGAATACTAGATTATTAAGACAACCAGATATAAGCACAACACATATAACATATACTTATGGCAGCGATATTTGGATTTCAGAAATAGAATCTAACGAAGCTAAACGTTTAACCTCTACAGCAGCTGTTGAATCTAATCCTTATTTTTCACCAGATGGCAATTGGATTGCATTTAGTTCTAATCGTGATGGATCAAATAACGTTTACATTGTTTCAAAAGATGGGGGTGAACCTAAGCGACTAACGTGGCATCCAAGTGGATCAACTGTAAGAGGTTGGTCTAATGATGGAAGTACTATTTTATTTGCCAGCAATAGGGAAACTGCACCGAGACCATATCAGCGCCTTTATAGTATTTCGGTTAAAGGTGGTGTACCTAAACTATTAACAAAACAATGGAGTTTTGATGGAGCCTATTCACCTAATGGAAAAAAATTAGTAATAGATAAAATGGACCGTTGGGATGTAGAATGGCGTGCCTATAGAGGTGGACAAAACACACCTTTATTAATTTTAGATTTAGAAACTCAAAATGAAGTTTTGTTACCTAATGAAAGTACCACTGATATTAAACCTATTTGGCTTAAAGAAAAAATTTATTTCTTGTCAGATAGAGATTTAGTTGCAAACATATGGTCGTATGATATAAACACAAAGGCTTTAAATCAAATCACAAAATTCAAAGGTTCAGATATTAAATGGATTAGTGGCCATGACAATACTATTGTTTATGAACGTGACGGCTTTTTGCATACCATGAACCTTTCTAATGGAAATTCTAAACAATTAAATATAAATGTTATCGGAGATTTTCCATGGGCAGCAACAAAGTGGGAAGATGTATCTCGCTCCGTGCGTTCTGCATCATTATCTCCAAATGGTAAACGTGCTATTATGCAATCTCGAGGTGATATTTTTACCGTTCCTGTAGAGTTTGGTGATGCTAGGAACATTACCTCCAGCTCTGGTATTGCTGACCGAAGACCTATTTGGTCGCCTAAAGGTGATAAAATAGCTTGGTTTTCTGATGCCAACAGAAAGAATTACGCGCTTATGATAGCTTCGCAAGATGGACTTTCAACACCTGAAATTTATTCTATAGGTGAATCGAAGTTAGGATGGAGTCCAGCATGGTCACCTAATGGCAAATATATTGCCTTTATCGATGATGATGTTCGCCTACGTTATGTCAATTTAGAGACTAAAAAAATAAAAACTTTTGATATTGGAGGTAATAACTTAGAGCGCAGTCAAATAAAATTAAAATGGTCTCCTGATAGTAATTGGATTGCTTATGAAAAATCTGGTTCAAATAATTTTAGACAAATTTATATTTATTCATTAGCTAAAGACATTACAAAACCTATTACGGATACTTTTGCTGATTCTTTTTCACCTACGTGGGATCTTAATAAAAAGCAGCTTTATTTTTTAGCTAGTACTGATGTGGCTCTAGGTTCGGGTTGGGCAAATACAAGTTCTATGACGTCCGATCCTGTATATGCCGCATATGTCGTTAATCTTAATGCTAATGATGACTCACCTTTTAAACCAAAAAGTGATGAGGAAGAGGTTAAAGAAGAGGACGTTGATAATGAGAAAAAAGAAGAAGATTCGGCCAGTGACAAAAAAGAAAATTCAGGAGACGAGATAATTATAAACTTTGAAGACATCGGAAGAAGAACTTTAGCATTACCTATGCCCTCAAGGTATTATGGTTCTATTATTGGCGGACCAAAAGGATCTATGTTTATATCAGAATACATTCCAAACGGAAGAGGTTTAACCCTACATAAATTTAACCTTAAAGACCAAGAAAGTAAAGAGTTTGCATCAGGCGCTAGTTCAGTTTCGGTCACTTCAAATGGTAAGCATATGTTAGCGCGTTTAAACGGAAGTTGGAAAGTGATTAAAACTGGCGGACCAAATGCAAAAGGAGCGAAAGGATTAAAAGTTAATCTTCAAATGAAATTAGATCGCTCTGCTGAGTGGGAACAAATGTTTGAAGAAGCATGGAGGTACGAGCGCGATTACTTCTACGACCCAAGTATACACGGTCGTGATTGGAAATTAGTCTATAAACGCTATGCGCCATTAGTACCATACATAAAACACAGGGCAGACTTAACATATATACTAGACCAAATTAATGGAGAACTATCGGTTGGTCATAGTTTTGTGTTTGGAGGTGATTATCCTGATGTAGAACGTTCTAGAACAGGTTTGTTAGGTTCAGATTTAATAGTAAACAATGGACGTTGGCAAATTAAACGCATTTATACAACAGAAAACTGGAACCCTGGACTGTCTGGTCCATTAGATGCACCTGGATTAAATATTAAGGAAGGCCATTATATCGTAGGTATTAATGGTAAAGAAATTAAAGGGGATGATAACTTCTATAAGCATTTAGATGGGTACTCAGGTAAACAAACAATTCTACACCTAAATGACTCACCTGAGTTTAAGAATCATTGGACAGAAATTGTAGAACCTATTCGAAGCGAAAACTCACTAAGACAACGTGCATGGGTAGAGGATAATCGCAGATTGGTTGAAAAACTATCAAATGGGCGTTTAGGTTATGTTTGGGTACCAAATACTGGTGGACCAGGATTTGTGTCATTTAACCGTTACTACTTTGCCCAACAAGACAAGGAAGGCGCTGTTATAGATGAACGTTTTAATGGAGGTGGTCTATTAGATGATTATATGGTAGACTTAATGACCCGTAAATTAAGAGCTGGCTTAACTAATGAGGTACCTAATGGAAAAGCTATGCGTCTACCTGCTGGTATTTTAGGACCAAAAGTGCTACTAATTAATGAGCTTGCTGGTTCGGGTGGAGATTTCTTCCCTTGGGTATTTAGACAACAAAATGCTGGTAAACTCATTGGTATGAGAACTTGGGGTGGCTTAGTAAAATCATCTACTCATTATGCATTAATTGATGGTGGAGGACTAACAGCACCAGATAATGCCGTCTTTGATCCTATTAATAATAAATGGATTGCTGAAAATATTGGAGTCGCACCAGATATAGAAATTAGACAAGATGCTAAATCATTATATAATGGTAGTGATCCGCAACTAGAAAAGGCTGTTGCAGAACTAATGAAACAATTAGGTGTAAAAAAGATAATTAAAGCACCTAAATTTTCTCAACCTGCTAAAGGAAACTAAAGAATTATGAGTGGATTTGATATTGTAATGGTCATTGCCGTAATACTATTTGCACGTTTAGGTGTGCGTTTAGTAACACGTTATATCAGTATGAAAAAAGAAAATGATTCTGAAAAAAATAATTTAGACAATGATTAATATCTTTAGAAAGATGAGAAAAAATCTATTGTTTTCTAAAAAAACAAGTAGCTATTTAATCTATGCCATTGGCGAAATTATTCTTGTAATGATTGGGATTTTATTAGCACTGTATATAAATAACTGGAATGAAAATCGCAGACAAGACAAAAAATTAAATACAATTTTAGAGACTGTAAGAAATGATTTAGTTACTGACACACTTGTCGCTACGCGAATAATAAAGTTCTATGATTCTATTAACAAGTATAGCACGAAGGTGATTAACTATGAGTACGATAAAGCTAACATTGAAGATTGCATATTATGTAGAAGTTTAATTACATTATACCAACCATTTACAGTACAAGATAAAGGGTATTCTATGTTACTAACATTTGAGGAGCTAGATAACATAAAGCCAGATAGTCTTCAGGTTTCAATTATTCAATTTTATAAATCTATGACTACAATTCTTGACCAAAGTAATGATTTTGTGAAATCTGAAACATTAAAAAACTTACAACATTACAGGACTAAAGATTGGTTTATCGATTGGATGCAAGGTCGTTTTACAAAAGAAATGAAAGTCTATTTTGGGAGTTCTATCGATTATAAAAATAGAGTGGCATCTAACTTAATATTAGCTAGTACAAATCACGGTAGCTTCATTAAAACTCATAAAGCTGGTGCAGTGGAACTCATAACTAGAATTGACAAAAGATTTAATAAAAAAGAGAATTAATCTTCTAAGGTAACCTCTTTAGAAACAAGTTGACTATTATTAACAATACCCTCTACAAATAACTTAATTGGCTGATTGTGGTTAACTACCTTTAATTCGATAAAATTATTTATAACCTTTACGTTCGGTTTCCAATCAATCACTCCATATTCTTTAAAAAAATTAGTCTCATAAGAACCATATTTAGGAGCGTAAAATGTTTTTGGTTTATCGAATACAACAGGTATGCTATAACTGGTATATGACTCTTTTTTTATATAAGCTACGTCTGGTTTAAATGGATGGTTATAAATCCTTATAACACCTCCACCTCCTCTTATACCTTCACCAACACCAGATTTATTTACCTCTACATAATCAACATTTCGCATACTATAATTATTCAAAATATTATAATCGATCAATAGAACGTCATCTAAGAATATGGTAGGTATCTGAGAAGCATTAATACTGGTTGGAAGATTATTAAATATTCTAAAGATTGAATAGCCAGTTTCTTCGTCGCTTGGTGTCTCTTCAACATAGAACCCGTATGATGAGATGAATTGAGCAAATGTTCTGTAGAAACGCCTTTTCTTTTTATCAAATTCAATAAACGTACTTGGACGTGCATTTTTTAATTTTTCAATTTTAGTATACTCTTTTTTCTTAGTTACTGTAACCTCTTCTAATTCTTGTATTTTATCCAGCTTATTCAATGAATAATATGCCATACCACCATTAGAATCCTGATAACTAATTTGACTAGTAAAAGGCTTTCGTTTTGATTGTAAAAATGGAATCTTTGAAGGAAAGAACTGAACAACCAAATTAGAACTCTCTAGCTGTTTGTTTTTACCTAATTTACCAATGCGTAAATCTTCATTAAATAATGGAAAAAAGCCTTTCTTTTTTAGAGAACCCTTCGCTTCTAATGTTAAAATTTCAGTTTTGGTATTAAAATTAGGATAAATAAAATAAGCTGCAGTTTCATCACTGTTAGAATTAAGATTATACGAAACACCTACCTCAAAATCATAAATATACTCTGGAGGGTTATTGAAAATCGTACTCCAATTATAACTACTCCATCCCTCTGTTAACAATAATTCATCTAAATCTTTTACCTTTTTATTATCTATGTTTTTAAAATAATAACTAGCATTCTGAACCGGATTTCTTAAATAAGGTTGCAATAACACTGATGAAATAATAGAATTATGATGATTATACGATTTTGTCTTAGAAGGTAAAACTGATATGCTCAAACTCTGAAACTTACTTGCATCTGCATTACCGAAAGGTATTCTTACTAATATAGAGTCTTTCATTTTACTGGTAATAGGTGTGTCCATTTCACCTAATTCTAAACCTTCATAATTAAAATATAAACGCTCTGCAATTGGCTCTGCATCACTATTAAATAAAGTAATAATATTGATGCCAGAAAACAATTCTTGATTTTTGAAATTAAATAATTGCGTTTTTTTATCTTGAATTAAGAAGTCATACGATTTAATATCAACACTATTATGTAATGTTAACTTATATAATTCGTTTTCTAAATTATTCAATGTCTCGTCATTTGTACTAACTTTTACTGTAACACCACTATTTACCATTTCTACATTTAAAACTACACCTCTTAATTCGATAGTTGGAAAATCGACTTGTTGTTTTTTATTATTGTAGAAAAATTCAATTTTATAATCGGATTGAACATTCGGAACCAGTTCAATAGAACCTATACCAAACGCATTTAACTGCAGCTGTTTTATCGATGTCCCATTTTCTAAAACATTAACTTTAAGATTACCAATACCCAAACCAATACTATCTTTAGCTATAATGCCTAAACTATTTTTTATATTTGCCAAGAGATGTCCACTTTCTGGTAATATTTGAAGATCCACCTTATTTGAAACCGACACCGGTTTTATAACGGCTTCTTTATCAGGGTTTATAATGGTAAATTTAGTTTCGTAATGCGTGTATTCGTTTTCAAAATTCTTAGACCAATTCGTATACATCTTTAAGGTATACTCCCCTTGTACAAAACTACTATCAGTTTCAAAATAACTCTGTCCAATTCCGTTTACAGACATAATCATTTTCTCCCTTACAACTGAATCTTTAGGATCTAACAAAACACAATAAAGATTAGAAGTTTGCCCTGAAAGTTCTCGATTATCTCTAGAAAATACATAGCTCTTAAACCAAATAGCTTCATTACTGATGTAAGTAGATTTATTTAGATGTATATAAATTTGTTCTCTAGAAAGTTCTGCAAAATCTTCAAAACTATCAATGACATCATCAAATTCTGTTTGACCAAAACTGCAAAAACTAAAAAATATAACGACTAGAATAAACACCTTTTTCATAGACTTTTAGTTTCGTTTAGATTTTAATGGCGTATTTAACCAATAAGATTTCGCTAAATCAAGATCATTTAACTCAGCTTTGGATAATGGTTGAAATTTATTAATAAACATCACATTTTGAGGTCTCTCCTTATTTTCAAATACTTCTTGCACAAAAAATTCACGATATTGAAATCCTCTCACTTTTGGTGAATCATATAATTTTCTATTAGAAATGTCATTTATGTTTTTTATCTTATAAGTAAATTGAGACATATCTGTTTCTTCATCTACATCTGGTAAAGACCAATCGGCCATATTAACTTTTACAGTGACAGAATCAGCAAGCTCTAGACTTTTTACCATCATTTTTTTCTTGTTAAATCTAAACTTAAAATCCTTTCTATCTAAAGTAGTTGTATCTATCTCATTGTTAAATGCGATAAAAAAAGCTTGTTCTTTGCGGTTATAATCGACATTTGTAACATCAAACTTATAGGCGTTGTTAACTATAAATTGATTATTAAATGTGATATAATTAAGAAACATAAAATCATTTTTCTTTTTATACTCAATACTTACTTCAAACAATGGATCTGGCACTTTAAGTTCGTAAACACTATACGTTAACTTATGTATGGCATAATCTGATTTAGCAATATATATCTTACCTGAAGCCTTATGACTTGTTTTTGTTAATGATTGTTTAGCCTTAAAATTGATCTCATATAAAACTTCATCGTTGAGATACACTTTCTTAATATTAGTTAGCTCATGATTGTCTAAAAATTTCTTTTTAAACACATATACAAATGAAAAACTAAGTTGCTCAAAGTTTCTAATTGGGTTATGAATATTTAAAATTCCAAGTTCGTTTCCACCTTGAGAAGACATATCTGTATTATTAATAAACTTCAGTTTTCCATCATAAGGTATTTGCAAAATTGAGTCTCTAGGAAACTCATTATTTTCGCGATAACTATACAATGCATTTTGATTAAACTTATCCATAATAACATCTGTTTGAAAACCGGCATCAAACGATTCTATTATAGCTTCATTTAAATTATAATAGGTGTTATTTACAATTTGATAATCTCTATAATAAGCGATTTTAGAAAACTTACTACTTGGATAATTTTGTGGTATTCTTTGTATGGCGTTCTTTACAATGGTATATGCCGATAAATTACTTGTAGAACTTTTTTTGGATGCTTTTATAACAACTTGACTTAACTCTTCTGCTTTAGGTGTAATTTCAAGAACGTTTATGCCTTTACTATTTAAATTTTTAAGATCGACTAACTTAGTCTCAAAGCCAATACTACTTATTAATATTTTACCGTTTTCCTTCCAAAATTTTAATGGTATTCTAAAATCACCATCAATATTTGCAATTGTTCCTTTAGTTGTATTTACTATTTGTATCGTAGCGTAAGACACTGCAATTTTAGATTCTTTATCTATTACTCTGCATAGTAATTCTAATTGCGATTGTGCACTTGTAAAGGCACAAAAAAATAACATTAAAATTAAAGCTCTGTATTTTAGCATATTAGTATTTATCTATAAATAGTTAAGTCTCATTATCAATACTTTATCATATTTAAATATCCGTATAAAAAGTTAATCCATTACCATAAATATCAAAAAAAGCAAATTCTTTTGTTCCCCATGGAGTCTCTTTAAGCGTCGTATTTTTATGAAAAACATTTTTGGTAACGTATTCTTTATACAGATCATTTATTCCTTCGGTATAAATTCTAAGCATTGGTCTATCTAAACCTTTGACCCATTCAATCTCATCGTGCCATTGCAAGTGAATTTCCACACCATCTCTACGAACACCAGCATAACCTTTCGCACTTGATGTATCGGTAAACGCTAGTTTAAACCCTAAATTAACAACATAAAATTCAGCTGCTTTAGTAACATTTTTTACTGGTAATACTGGGTGAATGTGTTTAAGAAATTTATCCATCATTAATTGGTTTTACGCATTCTTCTTTCCATTAAAGGGGTATTTAAAATATAAATATCCATCTCAGAATTTCTATTAATTGGTGCTTCATCCAACGGTTTATACTTTTCTAAAAAAAATAAATCTTTATTTAATAATTTTTCTTTAATGATTTCTTGCACAAAGAATTCTCTAAATTGATAAGCTACATTTGTTTTACCCTCATAAATTTTACGATTCTTAATATCATAAATATTTTTAATTGTAAACACTAAGCCTGGCATATCTTCTAAAGTTATTGCCTTTAATTCTTCATCGAAATCTGCAACCTGCAAACTAACTCTAGTAGGGTTTTCTATTTTTAATTCTTCTATAAATACTTTTCTGCCTTTATACCTTATTTTAAAATCTCTTTTATGCACAGTGCCTTTATCAATCGCAGTATTAAAATTAATGTAAAACCTATTTTGATCAAAATTGTAGATAACATTATCTTCTTTAAATACATCCTCATCCATAACCGAAAAACGATTATTAAATGTAATGTAGTTTAAATACATACTTTTGCCTTGCCTTCTATATGACGTTTCAAGATTAAATAACGGGTTCAACTTATTATAATCATATACAGTATAATTAAACCCATGAATAGAGAAATCCTTTAAAGATATTTTAATTACACCTTTCGCATTATGCTTAAAGCTTATTTTTTTGGCAATACTCTTTATTTCAATTTCGATTACAGGCTCGTCATCAATAAAAAGGATATCTCCTTTACTAAACTTATGGTTATATAAAAACTCATTACTCATTCGATAAACAAATGAAAATGAATTTATATTAAAATTTCTAATGGCATCATGCACATTTAATAAAGTTAACTCGTTACCACCATAAGGTAGAATTTCAGCATTCTGAATAAATTTTGTGCGATTGTTATAAGCTTTAGTAAAGTGTGGATTTCTATTAAAATCCGTGTTTCTTTTAAATGAATACAAAACACTTTGATTTAAGGAATCTAAAACTTTTTGAGATTTTATGCCGTAATCAAACTGTTCAATAATACTTTCATTGAGATTATGATACTTGTTTTCTAAAATCTGATAATCTCTATAATATCCTATTTGTGAATACGGTTTGTTATCTAAATTTATTGGAATCGCATTAACGGCTCTTCTTACAATATCGGTCGCAAGCATTTTTCTACCTTTTTTAAGTAATTCTGAAAGTGCTTCAGCAGAAGTTCTATTATTCTTAGAAACTTTAATCACAACTTCTTCTAAAGCTTCGAGTTGAGAATTCATTTTCAAAATATTGAGTTCAACTCTGTTTAAAACTTTTGGATCTATTTCTATATTTTCATATCCTAGAGCCGTGATTAAAAGAATAGGCAAATCTTCTATCGTGTTATAGGGTAGACGAAACTGGCCGTTATAATCAGCTACAATTCCGCGTTGAGTGCCTTTAAATCTAATAGTTGCAAAAGAAACAGGTTCTAAAGTTTTACCGTCTTGTACTTCAATTTTTAATTGAGATTGACTATTGCATATAGTGGCAAAAGTTAAAAAAAGTAATAAAATAGAGATTGTATTTTTTGACATATTGCTAGGGTAAATAATTTTATACTTACCCTCAAAAATCGTTCCTAACTCACTCGGTATTTTACTCCCTAACTTTACCAGAAAAATGATTAACCTTAGGGTTAATAGGATTACCTGTAGCTCTGCGATATATTACTAATTGGCCAGAATGCCATATCGCATCTGCTATTGGTCCGTTAACTTGGTTCCAAAATGGAATTTCTTGCTCACCAAAGATGATTTTATATTGAGAGACGTCATCGCTTGTTCTTAAAATATCTGCCGCTGTTTTGAGGTTTATTAACGTTTTTGTCCTTTGTTCTTCATACGATAGATCTTCTTGGTCTCTACTATTTGGTTGCTTTAAAGTTGAATTAACAATAATCTTAGATAAATCATAAATATGTTTAATAGTCTCTTTTGCAGATCTTCCATCTTCATTTCCTTTGTATGCCAAATCCTTTTCTGTTAAACTATCACTTGCCCAATAAAAACGAAAACCCAAGGCATCTACCATTCGCGCAGCCATTGTACCTGCAGTAAACTCTTCAGGATAGTCTGGCACTTCATAATAAGGTAGATTTATTTCATCTTGAGCTGTTGATATATTAATCACAACTAACCCTATAATTACCAAAAATTTTCTCATAATTATTAATCCTTAATTTCTTTGGTATTAGTAATGGTTTCTGTACCATATTTATCTACTAGAAAGACTAATGATGTCATTGTAGCTGCTCCTAATTCTAATTCACGCTTATTAACATGCTCAAAAGTATCATTAGCTGCATGGTGATGGTCAAAATACCGTTGAGAATCTGGTCTCAATCCAGCCAAAACAATATCATCGTTTTTTAATGGTCCTATGTCTGCACCACTGCCACCTTTCTCAAAATAATGAATTAAATAAGGCTTAAATAATGGTCTCCATCCTTCAACCTTAGAAAACATAAGGTCACTGCAATCAAAACTAAATCCTCTAGGTGTAAACCCGCCAGAATCACTCTCTAAAGCAAAGACGTGCTTTTCATTTTTTTCTTTAGCCACCTCAGCATACTTTCTTCCTCCTCTTAAACCATTTTCTTCATTCATAAACAGAACAACTCTGATACTTCGTTTTGGCTTAATACCACTTTCTTTTAATAAACGAATAACGTCCATAGACTGTACTACACCTGCTCCATCATCATGTGCACCGTCACCTAAATCCCAAGAATCTAGATGGCCACCAACAATAATAAACTCATTAGGAAATTCACTACCTGTTATTTCACCAATTACATTATAAGACTGTACATCATCAAATTGTTGGCAACTTTGCTCAAAATAAAACTCCAAATTCTTATTAACTTTTAAAGCTTCACTTAGTTTTACAGCATCGTTTGTGCTAATTGCTGCAGATGGAATACGTTGATTAACTGGTAACTCGCCATAACTCATACTACCTGTATGAGGATAGTCATCTTGTCTAGAACTTAGAGATCTCACTATGGTGCCAACTGCTCCATATTTTGCTGCTTCAGCTGCGCCTCTATAACGCTCGGTTGAGCAGCCACCATAAGCTTGAAAAGTATTAATTAATTCTGGCTGTAAAGCTCTATTTATAAAGACAATTTTACCTTTTACTTTCGCTTCACCTAGTTCTTCCAAATCTTTATACGTACTAACCTCTAAAACTTCTGCTTTTACACCACCACTTGGAGTTGCAACAGAACCTCCGAGAGCACAAATATTGACTTTAGTCAATGCTCCCAAGGTTTCAAAATAAGCCATTTCTTTTTCACCTCTCACCCATTTTGGTACCATTACTGGTTGAAGCCAAACTTTGTCTAGCTCTAACTTCTCTAGCTCCTTCTTAGTATACTGCACTGCAAGCTCGGCATTAGTTGAGCCCGACAACCTACCTCCAATAGTATTAGATAAATAATCTAACCATTCATAACTTTTTCCGTTAGTTAGTGAAGTTTTATAAACCGTTGCTAAAACGTCTTCATCAGTTTGTGCGTGTCCAAAACAAATTGTGACACAAAAAAATATAAATAATAGTTTTGCTTTCATAAGATTAATCTTCGGTTAGTACTTTCTCTAAAATAGGATCTGGTAAAATTGCTTTTAACAAAAAAGGATTACTCTTCTCTACAACTAAAAACTTCCACTGTTTTTTATTGTTTATTTTAACAGCAACAGCTTCTTTTAAAGCGGTGATATCAAAAAAAGTAGTTGAGTCGTTATATTTAACATTCTCTTTACCAAATTGCTGCTCCAGTGCTGCAGAAGTCATTATTCGCATCATTCTTTCCTCATCTTCCGAAACCTCTTTTTTTGATTCATTAGATTCTATCTTTATGGACATATCACTAGCGTACTTTAAAATAATATAAGATGTACTGTCTATAACTTGAGGTTCTCCAATTTCTTTAATTACAAAATCCCCAAAATAAAACTCAATGCCTTCTGCATTAAAAGTTCTATCCATTACCTCAACCATTGTTTCTCTCGGCACAATATCAAAAACTTTTTCAACAAGATAGTCTAAGGATGTATCAAAATCTTTATTTTGAATGGCTTCTAAATATTTTGTGAAATCTGCTTCAATTGATTTTGAATAGGCTTGTGCAGAAACAGAAAAACCTGCAAGTATTAAAACTAAGGCTATGAATCTACTAATTTTTTGTTGAGCATTATTCATTATCTAATTGTTGTTTATATAAATGAATATTTGCTTTTTCATCATCTGGAAGTTCTGGTTCTTCTATATCTGAATATGCACTAAGTGTATCATAAAGAATTTTAGCTACTAAGTATCGAGCAACTGGTTTATCATCTGCAGGAATATTATACCAAGGTGCGTGTGGTTTTGAACTTCTATTTAAAACTTCTTCATAGCATTCTTGATACTTATCCCATAACTTTCTCTCCTTTAAATCGCCAGAAGAAAATTTCCAATTTTTTTCCTGCTTCTCTAGACGTCGCAACAATCTATATTTCTGTTGGCCTTTAGAAAGATTTAAAAAGAATTTAAAAATTAGCGTTCCATTGTCTGCTAAGTGCTTTTCAAAATTATTGATTTGTTCAAAACGTTGATCCCAAAATGCATCATCTATTTTAGAAACGTTATCTATTCCTGGAATATTTTCTCCCATAATATAGTATGGGTGTACCCTTGTCACTAATACATTTTCATAATGTGTTCTATTAAAAACTCCAAACTTTCCACGCGCAGGTAAAGCAATATAATGTCGCCATAAATAATCGTGTTTTAACTCTAACTCTGTAGGTACTTTAAAACTATGAACTTGTACACCTCTAACATTGAAGTCTTTGAATACTTCTCTTATTAAACTGTCCTTACCAGACGTATCCATACCTTGCAGGCAAATTAAAACCGAATATTTTCCATGTGCATATATGGTGTCTTGTAACTCACCTAACTTTTTGCGTACAGATTTTAGCTCATCCTTAATAGTATCTTCATCTGCTTTGACCGAAAGTTTTGTTGGTTGGTCCTCGATCCTAATCTTTGAAGTGATTTTAAAATCCTCTAAATTAAATTTATCCATATACTAATTATTTTGAAGCAAAAGCCTTAACGTCACTTTCGCTAACTTCTTTTTCACCTAATATAATGAGACGCTCAATAACATTTCTTAGCTCTCTAATATTACCTGTCCAGTCATAGTTTTGAAGCAGTTTTATAGCTTTGGCAGAGAATGATTTTTTTGCGTTGCCTTGCTCTTTGGAAATTTTGTTAGCAAAATATTCTATTAATAAAGGAATATCCTCTCGTCTATCATTTAAAGCTGGTACTTCAATTAAAATAACAGCTAATCTATGGTACAAATCTTCCCTAAAATTACCGTCTTCAATTTCTTTTTTAAGGTTCTTATTTGTTGCTGCCACAACACGTACGTTAACCTTAATGTCCTTGTCACTACCAACACGCTGTATTCTACTTTCTTGCAATGCTCTTAGTACTTTAGCTTGAGCTGACAAACTCATATCACCTATTTCATCTAAAAATATAGTACCACCATTAGCAGCTTCAAACTTACCTGCTCTATCTTTTGCAGCTGATGTAAAAGCACCTTTAACATGTCCGAACAACTCACTTTCTATAAGTTCTGAAGGGATTGCCGCACAGTTTACTTCTATCATTGGACCTTTAGAGCGTTCACTTTTTTGATGTAACCAGTGAGCAACAAGCTCTTTCCCTGTGCCATTTGGACCAGTAACCAAAACACGTGCATCTGTTGGAGCTACTTTATCTATCATATCTTTAATACGCTCAATACCTTCACTCTCCCCGATCATCTCGTAGTTTTTGCTTACCTTTTTCTTAAGCATTTTATTTTCAACTACTAACTCTTTTCTATCTAAAGCTATACGCACAGTATTAAGTAATCTATTTAAATCTGGTGGTTTTGAGATATAATCAAAAGCACCTAAGCGCATTGTATTTACTGCTGTATCTAAGTCACCATGTCCAGAAATCATTACCATAGGTGTTTCTGGCTTTATTTTTTTGGCAGCTTCTAGTACTTCTACACCATCCATTTTAGGCATCTTAATATCACATAATACTAAGTCAAAATCTTCTTTCTTTATTTTTTCAATACCTGCTAAACCGTCTTCCGCTTCTTCAACCTGATAAGCATCATTTTCTTCAGATAAAATTTTCACTAAAACCCTTCTAATGGCAGCTTCGTCCTCTATTATTAATATTTTCGACATATCTATATCTATATTTTAAATTTTAATCCTGTTCTAAAATAAAATGCATTCAGTTCATTTAAACCAAAAATCTCATTTCTATCTCCATTTCTCAATACATTATTTAACCTAAACGTATAACCAATATAAGAATAAGCTACTAAATGTTTAGTAAAGCAATATTCATACCCAAATCCTGCAACCGCTACTGAAAGTGAAATACTTTCAGCAAGTTGGCCATTGATCTCTATGGGTTTTTGAATATTTGCAAAGTACCCATCTAAAGATGTAAATGCTTGTACCATACTACGCTCACTAAAAAAGTACTTTAGATTAGATTTAGGCACACCTAAACTGTAAGACCAATTATTATTAATTCTTCTGTAATAACTTACAAACGGAAGTGGAAAAGGAAGACCTGCCGTTGTATTATAAGTAAGACCTAGTATTAACCTATATGGTTTATCAATATCAGCATCAGTTCTATCTTTAATTGCAAATATTCCTCCATTTAAAAAGAGATCATTAGTAGTTAGAGATGTAGTTAATGTAGATGCGATTCTTGGGTTAATTTTTACTCCAAATCTCCAGTCCTTTTTAGATTTAAATGTGTAGCCAAGACTTAAATCAATGACGTGCAAACGATTTAATTCTTTTACATTAAATGGATACGTATCTTCCAGATTTAAAATAATTCTATTGTATTCTGCTCCAACTATTATATAATCTTTTTCTTTAATTTTTATAGGGAAATTAATAATTGCCCTTAATCTTGTATACTGATCTTCTGATTTACTACTCGGAATAAATGAATATTCTAATCGTGCTAAATCTGTTAATTGAGCCTCTGCACTATTGCCGCATAATACTATTAGAAAAATAGAAAGAATAAAAGAGCGTTTGCAAAAGCCTATAGTCATTTAAAATTTATTTATTTATTATGTGTATATCGCGCTGAGGAAAAGGAATAGTAATGTTATTCTCTCTAAATAATTTATCGATCTCAAATCGAATATCACTCTTAGGAAATGTTGCTTTAAAACTATCATTAAGTGTAAAAACAAGTTTAAAATTCAGTGAACTTTCCCCAAAATCTGCAAAAACTACAGTTGGCTCTGGTATAGAGACAACACTTGGATGGGCACTTGCTGCTTGTAACAGCAACTTTCTAACCAATTCTACATCACTTCCGTATGCCACACCTACAGAAACATTTTCTCTTGTCAGTGTTCCATTTTGGGTCCAATTGAAAAGACTATTTTCTAAATATAAATGATTTGGAATAATTAGTACCTTATTGTCTATTGTAACAGCTCTTGTAGTTCTTAGCTTAATCTCTTCTACACGACCTACCTTACCATCTATTTCAATAATATCTCCAACATGTACAGATTGATCAATTAAAATAAATATACCCGAAATTATGTCTTGAAAAAGTGTTTGTAGTGCTAAACCCACACCTATAAGAAGGGCAGCAGAAGCGGCAAATATTGCAGTCACATCAACACCAACACTGTTTAATGTAATTAACAATATAATTAAATATATAAGCCATCTAAAATAGCCATAAACAACATTAAATTTGCTCTTATCTTCCTCCGGTAAGTTTCTAGTAATTACTCTTAAAAATATTCTTAAAACAATTGTAGTTATAAATATTGCAGAAATTACAATCAAAATATCAAAAATTGAAATACTAATATCCTTACCAAAATCCATGCTTTGTCCTAAGAATGCTTTGGTTTTTACCCAAACTCCACTTTCGGTTATAGTCTCTTCAATTTTATCTAAATTTTGAATCATAAATTTAGTATTTCAACCATTTAAATAATTCTTTATATGTAGGCTTCTTTCCATACATTAAAATACCTACACGGTAAATTTTTGCTGCAAACCAAACCGCAAAAACAAATGTTCCTATTAAAAGTATGAGCGATAATCCTTGTTGCCATAATGGTACACCAAAAGGAATTCGCATTAACATAACTACTGGTGACGTAAATGGTATAAATGAGAATACAGTCGATACCGTACCATGAGGATCTTCAATTACAGTGAATATACCTACATAAACTGCTAAAATCAAAGGCATAAGAATTGGTAGCATAAATTGTTGCGTATCAGTTTCATTATCTACAGCCGCGCCAATTGCTGCATAAAGCGAACTATACAATAAATAACCGCCAATAAAGAAGAAAATAAATGCGACCACTAAATTTAACATCGGCAAATTTCCAATAGCAGTGAAAATGTTTTCAGCCATTGCTTGTGCACCTTCTGCCTTCATGGCTTGGTCCATTAACTCTTGTTGAGGCGCTGAGGCTTGTGTTAAGTCTATTCCAAATATTGCAGATACAACAACCATTAGCACACCACCAAGAATTACCCAAATCGCAAATTGTGTTACACCTGCTAATGATGTACCAATAATTTTGCCCATCATTAATTGAATTGGTTTTACTGATGAGATTATAACTTCTATAATTCTGCTAGTTTTTTCTTCAATTACGCTTCTCATAATCATATTGCCATAGATAATTATGAACATAAATAACAAATAGCCAGCTATACCTCCAAAAGCCAATTTTATAACGTTATCTATTTTAGAACTCTTTTCTCCTTCAAAACTTTCTTGAGCAATATCAATATTCGTTTTCGAAGCTTCAATTTGTGCTAGTGTTACACCATCTTTTTGAAGCTTCATTTCACGCAATCGCTTTTCTATTTTGCGTTCTAAACTAGATATAATAGTTAAAGACGGTGAGTCTTCAGAATAAAATTTCACATTATTAGACACCTCATCTATTGATTCGGCTTTAGATATATGTAATAAGCCATAATCTTCTTTTTCCTTAACAACACCAATGGCATCTTCTAAACTTAATCCATTTAACGAGGTATATGTTGTATTGTCAGTGTTTTTAAAAATAGCTTCGAGATACCCAGTTTCATCGAGTACAGAAATTGTGCGTTGTTTATCATTATTTAGCTGCGACAGATAAGATACAACAGCAATTAAAGCAATCATTATTAGCGGACTTAAAAATGTCATTATAATAAATGATTTATTCTTTACCTTAGTAAGGTACTCCCTTTTTATGATAAGTGGTAGATGATTCATTCTAATTATTTTTTACAGTTTGAATAAAAATATCATTAGCTGTAGGAATAACCTCAACAAAATGATGCACTTCGGCCTTTGATGTTAGAAATGATAGTAAGTCGTTAGAAGACGCACCTTCTTTTATCTTAATATTCAATTTTATGTCATCATTCAAATTTCTAAAAGTTGATGGTAATATTTCAAACTTATCTCTTACCTCATTTAAAAACACTTCTTTATTTATTGCCTGTAGTCCAACTTCAAAAGTATTGGTTTTGTACTGACGTTTTATATCATTTAATTTACCATCTAAAACTTTATTAGATTTATGTAACAACGTAATATGATCGCACATTTCTTCTACTGACTCCATACGATGAGTAGAAAAAATAACAGTAGCCCCTTCATCCCTCAGTTGTAGAATTTCATCTTTTATCAAATTGGCATTAATGGGATCGAACCCTGAAAATGGCTCATCAAAGATGAGTAACTTAGGCTTGTGCAGTACTGTAACAACAAATTGAATCTTTTGTGCCTGCCCTTTACTTAACTCCTGTATTTTTTTATTCCACCAATCTCCAATTTCTAATTTATCAAACCAATATTTTAGTCTACTCTTGGCATCTGCTTTAGACATTCCTTTTAGTTGGGCTAAATACAATGCTTGCTCTCCGACCTTCATTGATTTGTATAGACCACGTTCTTCTGGTAAATAACCAATATCTCTAATATGATTCGGTTTCAATGGTTGCCCATCTAAAAGCACAGACCCTTCGTCTGGCATTGTAATTTGGTTGATAATGCGAATAAGGGTAGTTTTACCTGCTCCATTAGGTCCTAATAACCCAAATATGCTGCCTTTAGGTACAGCAATTGATACTTGGTTTAGCGCTTTAAAGTTTCCAAAGTTTTTAGATACAGAATTAGCAACTAATAAGTCATTCATAAACAACGTGTTTTTTAAAGAAGGTTAGTTCGTAAATATATTAAATGTTGAAGAGTTTTAAGGCATATAACACTTACTAATTGCCTAATTAGATAGATGCTTAAAACTAGAAATGATGTAAAAAACAAAACCCACCCTTATGGTTAGATAAGGATGGGAAAAAATTGCTATGAAAAAGAAAAATTACCGCTAATTAGCATTAGCGATAATTCAAAGATAGTATTTTTTATGAATTATAGACTTTTTTTATGAAAACATATCTTTAACTTTTTCAAAAAATGATTTATCAGAACTTTCTGGTTTTGGCTCAAAATGCTCGTCATCTTTCATACTCTCAAAAAAGTCTTTTTGTTTTTTACTCAACGTTTTAGGAGTCCACACATTAACATGTACCAACAAATCTCCTTTACCATAACCATTAATACTTGGTATACCTTTTCCTCTTAGTCTCAGTATTTTACCAGACTGTACTCCTGTTTCTATTTTAATTCTAACCTTACCAGTTACTGTATCTATTTCTTTAGAGGTGCCCAAAACAGCATCTGGTAAACTTACGTACATATCATAATGTAAGTTATCGCCTTCTCGTTTTAAGGTTTTATGCTCTTCTTCGGAAATAACAACCAGTAAGTCACCTGCAATTCCATTTCCTGGAGCATCATTACCTTTCCCTGTTACTTTTAACTGCATTCCATCTTCAACACCTGCAGGTATTTTTACAGATACTGTTTCTTCTTCAACCTTTAGACCTTGTGCATCTGCATCACTAGGCTTCTTATCTATAATCTGACCTGCTCCGCCACATGTAGGACAAGTTGTTGCCGTTTGCATACGACCTAAAATTGTATTTGTAACACGTGTCACTTGACCTGCACCATTACATGCTGTACACGTTTTATAAGTTGTACCAGACGCTTGCTTCTTACGTTTTACTTTTATCTTTTTCTCTACACCATTTGCTATATCTTCTAAAGTTAAAGTTACGCGAATGCGTAAGTTACTGCCTTTAACGACACGCTGTCTTCCGCCTCCGCCAAAACCACTAAAACCACCTCCGCCTCCACCGAAGCCTCCAAAAATATCTCCAAATTGGCTGAAAATGTCATCCATATTCATACCACCTCCACCGAAGCCACCTCCACCATCAAAGGCTTGGTGACCAAATTGATCATAACGCGCTTTTTTATCGGCATTACTTAATACCTCGTATGCTTCAGCTGCTTTTTTAAACTTCTCTTCAGCTTCAGAATTATCCGGGTTCTTATCTGGATGATACTTTAAAGCCATCTTTCGGTATGCTTTTTTGATTTCAGCTTCAGATGCTCCTTTACTTATACCTAATATGTCGTAATAATCTTCTTTCATCTTTGGTACCCTTAAAATGGGTGTGTTTTATTTATTTCACTTAATCATAACTTCTACAAGCTCTGCCTTGCAAAAAATGACTTTACTATTGTCCAATTACTACCTTAGGAAAACGAATTACTTTGTCACCTAATTTATAACCACGTTCTACCACGTCTATTATTTTTCCCTTTAAATCATCTGTTGGAGCAGGGATTTGAGTAACAGCCTCATGATTATCTGCATTAAAAACGTCCCCTTGAGTTACTTCAATTTTAGACAATCCTTTTTGTTCTAAAGTATTTACCAATTTGTTATAAATCAATAATACACCTTTCCTAAGCTCTTCAGCTTCTTTATCGTCTTCTATATGCATTAATGCCCTTTCAAAATCATCTAAAACTGGTAACATAGAAACCATTACGTCTTGACTGGCTGTCTTAAATAATTCAATACGTTCTTTTGTAGTTCGCTTCTTGTAATTTTCAAATTCAGCAAACAAACGCATAAATTTATCTTTTTCAACAGCAAGTTGATCTTGTAATTGTTCTTCGGGCGACTTTGTCTCAACTTTCTCAGCAGTTACTTGAGCTGTATCTTGTTGTTGTTGATCTTCCGCTTCTTTGTTTTTATTTTTTTTACTCATATTGAGTTTATTTTAAAGTAATTTTTAAATCTTCGATTTAGAGATGGCAAAAGTACTGCCAATATTATAAAAATGTCAAAATGTCATTAACATTTTTTTATCATTTAACTACCTAACTAATGGCTAACTTCGCAAATTGAAAAAAACAATATAAAACACACTAACATGAAAACATCATTTTTTAAAATTTTTACTGTAGTTGCTTTAATTACATTCTCAAGTTGTAACGATAAAGCGAAAGAAGCAGAAACTACAGAAGCAGAAGCAGCAGCAGTTGCTGAAGCTTCAGCTGTAACATTCAAAGCTAATTCAGATAAATCTACTATTATGTGGAAAGGTTTTAAACCAACAGGTTCTCATGCTGGAACTATTTCTTTATCAAATGGAACTGTAAATGTAAACAACGGCATATTAGAGAGTGGTAACTTTACAATCGACATGGCTAGTATTGCCGTAACCGATATTCCTGCAGAAGAAGAGGGTAACGCAAAATTAAAAGGTCATTTAACTAGTGCTGACTTTTTTAATGTTGAAGCTTTTCCAACAGCTAAATTTGAAGTTACTGGGTTAGCAACTGTAGAAGGTAAAACTATGCTTTCTGGTAACTTAACAATGAAGGATAAAACTAACAACATTAGTTTCCCTGTTACATCTTCTATTGATGGAAACACTATGACTCTTAAAAGTGAAACCTTTACTATTGATCGTTCTAAATGGAATGTCGAATATGGTTCTAAATCTTTCTTTGATAATTTAGGAGATAAATTTATTAATGATGATATTGAATTAACAATAAACTTAGTAGCTGATAAAGCATAACGTAAGACACTATTTTGCAAATAAAAAAGCACTTACATAACGTAAGTGCTTTTTTTTCATAGCAATTTTAGTTATAAAATTGCGGTGCTACCAATAACAATTAACTACAATTTTAATTGATAGCGCAATAGTAATGCGATAACTATTATACACTAAAACCTATTTAGGCATTACTACTGTGTCAATTACATGTATCACCCCATTACTTCCTTTTACATCTGTCGCTGTGATCTCACTGTAATTTCCTGCTTGGTCTTTTAACCAAATCTTTCCATCTTTTTGCATTACAGTTAAAATTTGTCCTGCTAATGTTTTTACTTCAACACTTCCTTTGCCTTTCTTTAAAGCGGCTACCACATCACTTGCCATTAATTTTCCAGGCACAACGTGATAGGTTAAAATTTTTGCTAATGTCTCTTTATTTTCTGGCTTTAATAAACTTCCTAATGTTGCTTTATCAATTTTTGCAAAGGCATCGTTTGTTGGTGCAAATACAGTGAAAGGTCCATCACCTTGTAAAGCACTTACTAAATCTGCTGCTTTTAATGCGGTTACTAAAGTCGAAAAGTTTTCATTACTTACTGCTGCATCAACAATAGTTTTCTGTGCTGTAGCTGTCTGCGAAAATGTTAATGCCACTAAAGTTGTAAATACAAATACTAATTTTTTCATGATTTTTTGAAATTTTGGTTAAACTATTTATGCACTTTTTATGTTTTTGAAGTGCTTTCATTTATATTTACACAAGCATCTTTGCTCTGGATGAGCATCACTTTACTTTTAGGAAATCTTTAACATTAATGCACAACGATAGTACCCTTATACAACAATTAAAGAATAAAGATGAGCAGGCACTTGCATTACTTTATGATAAATATGCTGGTGCGATATTTAGTGTCATTATAAAAATGATTAGGGATGAAGGTAAAGCACAAAACTTATTGCAAGATACCTTTATGACTGTTTGGGAAAAGTCTGAACAATATGATGAAAATAAAGGGCGTTTTTATACATGGGTTTATCGTATTGCCAAAAATAAAACGTTAAATGTACTCCGAAAAACAGATATGCTCATCCAAACCGATGATTTTAGTGTATATAATAATAAAGAAGAAGTTATTAGGATAGATCCTGAGTATTTAGAACTCAACGGAGCATTGACCACTTTAGAGAAACACCATAAAAAGGCAATAGAGTTAGTTTACTTTAAGGGTCTTACCCACAGGGAAGCTCATACAGAAATGAATGTCCCATTAGGCACATTTAAATCATATATAAGACAAGCACTAAAATTGCTTAAAGAAACTTATGCTAAGTCCTTAAGTCTAATCTTACTAATACTAAATGCGCTATGATGATAGATAAGAAGTCGCTGTTAGAAAACGGATTATTGGAGCAATACCTGCTCGGAGAACTCAACGCAAACCAATGCGAACAGATTGAGCAATTACTTTTATCAAATCCTGAGCTAAAAATATATTTTGAAGAACTAGAGGAAAATTTCGAAACTATTGGATTAGAAAATGCAATTACTCCACCTCCTTTTATTAAGACGAACCTATTACAAAATATAAAAACTTCAGAATTTACTCAGCAAAAAGTAGTAACATTAGAAAAAAGAGATAACACTAAATTTTATGCTGGTATCGCTGCGAGTATTGCTGGTTTATTAATGATTGGTACTTTTTGGATGTATGCGCAACTCAATGAGGTAAAAGAACAATTGCAAATTGTTGAAATAAATAATACCGAACTTAACTCAACCATAGAAGTTTTAAATGTTCAGCTTAAAGAAAATAGTGCGTCTTTTAATGCCATAGTAAATCCTGACACTGAACAATATATACTAAATGGTAATTCTTCATTACCAGAAACCAAAGTTGTGAGTTATGTAAATCACCAAACGAAATCTGTTGTTATCAACACAGAACGCTTACCTCAATTAGATGCCAACCACGATTACCAAATGTGGGCAGATGTAGAAGGTGAGATGATTAATATGGGTGTAATTGCCAAAGACAAAACAATTATGACTATGGCGTATATTGACCATGCTGAATCGTTAAATATTACCATAGAACCAGCTGGCGGAAACGACCATCCTACTGTAGAGCGCTTGGTGACCAATGTCTATTTGAGATAGTCTATATTTACATAACTCTTATTAAACTCAATGAACACCATATTAAAATCTTATTTTTATTATATGATTCTATTATTTGCATTAGCATCTTGTAATAACGAGAACCAGAAAACCCCTGAAACTGATTTCTGTGCTCAAATAAAAAGAGACGATAGTATGTCCTTAACTAAAGAACTCGCAGATGTAGCTGAAGATATGAAATCTAAAACGGGAGTTTATGTTTTAGAAGACGGAAGTGGGTCCATGGTCGCTAGAGCTTGGTTAACCGAATATGCAGAAAAAACTATTGATATTCAATATTTTATTTTTTCTACAGATAATGTCGGACTCATTGCCTGCGATTACTTAGTTAGAGCAGCAGACCGTGGTGTTAAAGTACGGATTCTTGTAGATGACATTATGGTAGATGCAGAAGTACAAGATATTCTCACTTTTGCATCGCACGAAAATATTACAGTAAAAATCTATAATCCTGGTTTAAATTTAGGGAAAAACATTTTTAATAAAATACAGAAACTCGCCACAGACTTTAGGTCAGCCAATCAACGTATGCACAACAAAACTTTTATTGTTGATGGTAAAGTGGTTATAACAGGCGGAAGAAATATTGCAGATGAGTATTTTGATTACGATCATGAATACAACTTTAGAGATAGAGATATTCTTTTAATAGGTGAAACATCAAAAACGGTAAGTCAATCATTTAATCAATTCTGGAATCACGACTTAAGCATTGAAGTTAATAAAGTAGTTGACGAAACGGCTGAACATGCAAATGAAGAAAATAAGTTTAAAAAACTGCATGAATACGCTTGTAATCCTAAAAACTTTTGGCCTCAAGTAAGAAAACGAATTTCGGATCTACCAAAAACATTCGAAGATATAAAAGCTTCTGGTAAACTAGTTTGGTTAGATAATGTTGATTTTGTGTCCGACGATCCCGGAAAAAATGATGGTAAAGAAGGTTTAGCAGGTGGAGGTATATCCACAGAGAACCTAGTTGAGTTAGTAAATAATGCCAAATCGACAATCGAAATCCAAACTCCATACTTAATAACAACCGAAACCTCACAAAAATTATTTAAAGCTGCTATAGATCGCGGTGTTAAAATTAGAATCCTCACCAATAGTTTAGCATCAACTGACAATGTGGAAGCGTTTAGCAGCTATCAAAAAGATAGAGAGGATTTATTAAATACAGGAGTTCGTATTTTTGAATTTAGACCAGATGCCGCAGAGCAAACCAAAATTATGACTGGTGAGCTTAAAGAAAAATTAGACTATACACCAACATTTGGGCTGCATGCAAAATCCATGGTTATAGATAATAAAACCACAGTAATTGGTACCTTTAACTTAGATCCTAGAAGTGCTAATCTCAATACAGAATGCATAGTTATTGTAAATTCTGAGCAAGTTTCTAAAGGTGTTTTAGAAGGCATGGAAGAAGAATTTAAACCTGAAAATTCTTGGGAAACCACCTTAGACTTTAATCCAGATTCTGAAGTAGATAATTTCAAACGTTTAAAAACATGGACGCGTAAGATTTTGCCTAAATCTATTTTATAAAAAAAGAGTTGTATGAAATTAAACTTATTATCCTGTGATGCGCAGCGACCAGATAAAAGGGCAATAGCTAAATGTATTACAGAGATTTCGTCTTATGGGAATACATCATTATCTCAAGAACTTACAGACATACTTTTAGAAGGTGATGCTGTAGAAATTGAAGTGAACAATAAAAACTCAGGTTCTGCATTACGAGCATTGCGAAAACTTGATATAGATTACGAAATTTTAGATTGATAAAAAATTGTGATTATTAAGACGTAAACTGTCTTTAAAGTAATAAATCTTCTAACGCAGGTCTTAGATTAACGTACTTAAAATCAAAGCCGGCATTTTCTATTTTTTCTGAGCTCACACGTTGGCTTTCAAATAATAAGATATGCATTTCTCCGAGAACTAATTTCATAGCAAATTTCGGAATATTTGGTAAAATCAATGGCCGTTCTAAAACAGTAGCAGTGACCTTAGTAAGTTCTTTATTACTTGCAGCGTTTGGCGCAACTCCGTTATAAATTCCTTCAAAATTGTTTTGTAATGCATATACAAACAAAGATGCTAAATCTTCCACATGGATCCAACTTTGCCACTGTTTACCATTTCCAAAAGCCGCACCAGCCCCAAATCTTATTGGCTTTACAATTTCTGGTAGTGCTCCTCCATTCTTTGCCAATACTAAACCAATTCTAATTTTAGCAACTATAGAGCCTAGAGGTTTAAAACCATCTACAGCGGCTTCCCACTGCTCTACAACTTCACCTAAAAAAGAGCTAGACGCATCAGAAAATGATTCTTCGTAATAATTAGTTTCACTTGTAGGATATATGCCTATTGCGCTTGCAGAGATGACCTGCTTAATTTTATAATTATGCTCCTTAATTGTGTTTTGTAAAAGTTCAGCAGTTTTAGTACGGCTTTCAAGAATTTCCTTTTTATAATCGTCTGTCCAACGTTTAGATATTGAAGCACCAACCATATTTATAATAGCAGAAACACCTTCGAAACATTGATGGTCAATCTTATTGTCTTTAGGGTTCCAGTAAAAACCTTTATAATTATCCTCTTTATTTAACTTAGATTTTGAAGTTGTGAGATAATGCACGTTAATACCATTATCATGACACTTTTTTACAATCTCCTGCCCTATGAGTCCTGTTGCTCCTGTTATTAAAACGGTCATCTTTCTTCTTTTTGTAAAGATACGAAAGGGTAAAACCCTTAGAGTAGACTTTAATTTGGATTTAACGTTTAATACCTCATTGTAAAAGGGAGATATTGCCACTTCAATTTGAAGAAAAAGTTAAAATTTATCCTTGTAATAACAATACTATTATACTTTTTTTTAAGCCTTAAGCTATCAGCTCGTTTTACCAAATTTATTGTTACTGCACTTTACGTGCTCGTAACATTTCGCGTTTTCCAGGTGGTCCTGATAATCGCTCAACAGTAAAACCAACAGCTTGCATTGCGCGCCTAACGCTTCCTTTAGCGGAGTATGTTACTAACACACCATTATATCTCAAAGCTTTATACATAATTAAAAAGATGTTTTCTGTCCATAAATTTGGCTGAACACGAGCGCCGAAAGCATCGAAGTAAATTATGTCAAATTCATTTTCTAAGTTGATATCTTTAAAAAACTTTTGTTGCTTTTCTAGCAGAAAACTTGGAGTAATTTGGTGTTGAAATTCCCAAGAACAATGATGTAATTTGTTAAATTCTGTTCTGTGCTTTTCAGAAATTTGTTCAACATAATTGAGTTCTTGTATTTCTTCTTTAGATACAGGATAAGCTTCAACACCAACATAATTTATTGGTTGATTCAGGTCTTCTCCGTTAATTAAAGTAAGAAAAGCATTTAAGCCTGTTCCAAAACCAATTTCTAAAATTGAAATCGCTTCATGTTTTACGGTATTAACTGACTCTACAAAAAAAAGCAAACCATGTTTTAAATACACATGATTTGCTTCTTGTATTGCACCATGAATGGAATGATATTGCTCATCCCAATCTTCTATTTGTATGGTTTTAGAACCATCAGCTGTCGTAATTATTTTTCGTTGCAATTATTCTGTTTTAAGTAATACACCGTCAGCTTCAAAACGATATTCTAGCTTAGGTTCTGTAATTGCATCTATTTCTTCTTTTGATTTACCTGCATCTTCGGCATAGTGTCTTAATTCATCGACTGGAGTTTCTGTTATAAAAGCCTTTCCATTAACAACAACATCACCTTCAGCATCTAAAGGCATAAAGAAACCATAATCTTTAAATTTTACCATTACTTGGTTTTCACCATCCATATCTAGCTTCATCCAACATCCTTTACTAGAACATACCTCTGCAATTTTACCTTTCATTTTAGAAGGAACAGTATCACCTACCTTCATATTCTTATAGTGGACCATCATGCGCTCCGATGTTAGCGCATCTGCATCATTTATTTGCATACCTACCGACGTATAAGCAATTTCTTCTTTTACATCCTCTATTTTCGTTTCTGTAGTTTTTGTTTCGTTCTTACATGAAACGATAACTAAACTAATTGCTATAAATAAGATTGTTTTTTTCATTATTGATAGATTTTATATTCATAAATTATTGAATTACAAATTTACAAAATTTAAGACAATATAGCCTTTTATTAACCGCCATGATTGTGTATTTTTGCAAAATAAATCAAACGGGATTATGGCTATTAACTATACAGAGGACATCCTCATTGAAAGATCAGAGACTTCAAATATTGCGAATATCGATTTTAATAATTTAGATTTTGGTCGTGTATTTTCAGATCATATGTTTGTTTGTGATTTTAAAGATGGAAGATGGCAAACTCCAAAAATCCTCCCATATCAGCCTGTAACACTAGAGCCTTCTGCGAAGATTTTTCATTACGGACAGTCTATTTTTGAAGGTATGAAAGCTTATAAAGATACAGCAGATAACGTATTTTTATTTAGACCTACAGATAATGTAAAACGGATGAATATTTCTGCAAAGCGTTTAGCAATGCCTGAAATACCAGAAAATTATTTTATAGATGGCCTTAAGGCTTTATTAAATATTGAGAAAGATTGGATTCCGACATCTAAAGGAAGTGCCCTTTACATAAGACCATTTATGTTTGCAACAGGTAAAGGTTTTCATGCCTCACCTGCAGACTCGTATAGATTTATTATTGCTTGTGCACCGTCTGGACCTTACTTTTCTGGAAAAGTTAACGTACTCATAGAAGAGCAATATTCGCGTTCTGCTAATGGAGGTGTAGGTTTTGCGAAGGCTGGTGGTAATTATGCTGGTCAATTCTACCCAACACAGTTAGCCAAAGAAAAAGGCTATCAGCAAGTTATTTGGACTGATGATAATACACACGAATATATAGAAGAAGCTGGTGCTATGAATATTTTCGTTAGAATTAACGATACGTTACTTACAGTTCCGACTAGTGATCGTATTTTAGATGGAATAACACGTAAAAGTATTCTGTCTATAGCCAAAGCGGAAGGCATCAAAACCGAAGTGCGCAAAATAAAGGTTACAGAACTTATTGAAGCTTCTGAAAATGGAAGCCTTAAAGAACTTTTTGGTGCAGGTACGGCAGCAGTTATTTCACCTATTTCTGGCTTTGGTTTTAAAGATAAAGACTATCAATTACCAGTGATAGAAAATACATATGGTGATTTGTTGAAAAAGCGTATTACTGATATACAGACAAATCAAATAGAAGATGCTTTTGGTTGGCGTGTAAAGGTGCAGTAATGTATTTGATATTTTGTACTTTTCCTATTTATCTAAAATCTCTTTTATATTAGGTTTAAAGTAATTAGGTCCCTTTAAAACTTTACCATCCTCCCTGTAAATTGGCTCTCCATCTTCACCTAGTTTACTCATATTACTGCGTTGAATCTCTTCAAATACTTCTTCTATTTTATGCTGCATGCCATGCTCGATAATTGTACCACATAATATATATAGCATATCTCCCAAAGCATCTGCTACCTCAACCAAGTCATTATCATTTGCAGCTTCGAGGTACTCTTCATTTTCCTCTCGCATAAGTTTATATCGTAGCATATTTTTATCTGTTCCTAAGTCTGCCTTTGGCGTTTCTCTGTGACCTATTTTAAAAGCGGTATGAAATGCTTTTACTGCATTAATTTTGTCTTGCATAACAGTTGTTAGTTTTTTAGTAGCTTAATTCTTATTTTCGCATAAAAATAAGAAGATGTTCACTACTGGTCAATTGATTTTTGGATTATTATTTTTTATAGCTTTCGTTATTGCTATTGCATATCAATACCGTAAAGATCTTAAAATTCACAAAGCATATTATAAAGGCACTATTTGGATCTTAATTGCTTTTATTGGCTTTATTGGTATGATTGCCGCTGTGAAGTTTGTTTTTATGTAGATATAATCTTACTAATTGAAATAGATTAAACTAGGACTTTTCTAACTTAAGTTGTTATATTATAAAAAGCGCTTATGGACTTAGTTTATATTATAGCAGGATTATTGCTAATTAATTTTGTATTACTACTTTTTAGCTCAAACCAGACAGAATAATTTTAAAATTTACTTCTTTATAAGAATTCATATTTCAATATAATTGAATGTCAAATTTAGGATACATTCTACAAATTGAGATATATTAAAATTATGTTATCCCATTAATAAGATGTAATTAAAAATTTGCTCTTGCTTTATTACAGAACAAATAAAAAGCAGTCCTATACTATAGAACTGCTTTTAAATATTTCAAAAATAGGTTTTTCTAATTGACCTTTGGTAAATGACTATAAGTCTTGCTATATTCTAACATCTGCTCTGAGTAGCCAACTGGTTGTGTTACTTTAATCGCTATAATTTCACCAGCATCATTCATTTCTGGTACTAAAACAGGATTTACAAAACCGCTGTAAGGTGCAGATGTAAACTGCTTGTTACGCTCCAAAACTTCAGCATGTAGAGTCTGATCTACTTTTACTCCGTAGCCTTCAACCAAAGCTTCTACAGCCGCAAAATCACCTTCTGACTTAATACGCTGCGTTTCTCTCAATAATTGCCCAAACAACATGTGCAACTTTTCGTAATCATTGATATTAAAATAAGTTTTACCATCTCTAGTTACTTTTTCAATTACATTATCCGCTTTTCCTTTTTCGAAAGCCCAAGCCGAAACCCATTGTCTATTTCTCATATGTGCTTCTTCAACATCATTACCTAACTCAAGTCTAATTAATTGAGACATCAGTCCATTTCTAATGTAACCATCAAAAGCTGCTTTACCAACTTTCTCCCAATCTTCTACTAAACCTAATTCTTGTAATTTAGAATCATATAAATAATATAAGCCAACTAAATCTGCTCTTCCTTCCTCTAAAGTAGACGCATAATTTTTAAGTGTTTCCTTTGTTTCTCCTACACCTGGATTTAATTGTCCGGATGCATGACCTATGACTTCATGTAAAGCCGTATGTAATTTATCTGCAAGTCCACCAAATTCTTCTTCGAGCTGCAACTCTTCCTCATCGTGAACAAATTCTTTTAAACGCCCCGAACTACCAGCATTAGCATAAGCGTTAATAATATTTCCTAAAGAAACGGATTTACTACCTACTTCTTTTCTAATCCAATTTGCATTTGGCAAATTCACACCAATTGGTGTGCTTGGTGATGCGTCTCCAGCCTCTCCAGCAACGGTAACAACTTTATAGGTAACACCAACAACGCTATCTTTTTTATGTTCCTCCATTAATGGCGAATTGTCTTCAAACCACTGAGCGTTTTCCGATAATACGGCCATTTTTTTAGACATATCAAAATCGTTTATTTGAACAATTGTCTCATAAGAACCCCTATAACCTAAAGGATCATTATATACTTCAATAAAACTATTAATATAATCTACATTCCCGTCTGTTGCTGCTGTCCATGCAACATTATAATCATCCCAAGTTTGTAAATCCCCTGTTTTATAATACTTAATTAACAGACCGATTGCATCTCCTTGTGCTTGGTTTTCAGCAACACCCTGTGCCTTTTCTAACCATTGAACAATTTTGTCTATTGCAGAGCCATATAGCCCACCTGATTTATATATACGCTCTTTTAACACACCATCTTCCTTAACTAATTGTGAGTTTAGTCCATAGGAAAGTGGTCTTTCAGAATTTGGTGATGTCTTCTTTTTATAAAAATTGATAACATCGTCACTTGTTACATCTGGTCCATAAAAATTAACTGCTGATAGCAATACATTATCCACATCTTTCGCCTGATTTACTTTTTTTAAATCTTCATCACTAAATATTGCAGTTAGTGCTGCTCCATCTAATTTGGTGCTTGTGGCTAAAAGTAATTCGTTTAAATAATCTTTAGAAAACTCCGGTTTCAACTTGTCGTTAGAATAATGATGGTGAATACCATTACTAAACCAGACCCGCTTTAAATACGTTTCAAAATTTTTCCAATTATTAGAAGATTTATCACCGTCGTATTTTGTGTAGATATCTTCTAGTGCAGCTCTAATTTTAAGATTATGCCTATAGTTTTGATCCCACATAATATCGCGTCCTGCCAAACCAGCCTCAGTAAGATAATACACTAGTTTTTGTTCCTTTAATGTAAGGTTTTCCCAACCAGGAATTTGATAACGTAGAATTTTAATGTCAGCGAATTGCTCTACATTAAAACTGAATTCTACATTAGCTTCTTCTTCTTTTACTTCCTCCTGACATGCGATTACCAGTAAGGCAAACATAAAAATTGTAAATATTGATTTTAACTTCATAGTGTTAGTCATTTTTAGTTGTAGCCAAATGTAATACATATATCACATATCATAAAATTGCTATCTTTGGAAGAGAACTAAGTTAATTCAACAAAATGAAACGAGTATGCTCAAAATATTATAGCCTACCGTTCTAATTAATAGCGAACAGCATATAACGTCTAAAAAACAATTAATATAAACACATGAAAGCTTTAAAATACGTATTATTACTACTCCTTATAGTAATTATAGGTTTTTCAATCTATATAGCGGTTCAACCAAATTCCTTTGAGGTTACAAGAACTAAAACTATAAATGCACCACAATCTGTGGTTTATAATAATGTCATTGATTTTAAAAACTGGGAAGCATGGAATTCTTGGAAAGATGAAAAACCAGAAACCATTATAACTTTACCAGAGAAAACCTTAGGTATTGGAGGTTTTTACACTTGGGAAGATGAAGATGGAGTTGGCACTATGAAAACAATTGATACTAGAGAAAATTCATCAATTTCTCAAGAAATGCAGTTTGGTGATTTTCCGCCATCAGATGTGACTTGGGATTTAAAAGCAAATACCGATGGTTCTACTGAAGTAACTTGGAATATTAAAGGTGAGAATCTGCCATTTATTTTTAAAGCATTTTCTGTGGTAATGGGCGGTATGGAAAAACAAATTGGACCTCATTTTGAGCGAGGACTTACTATGCTAGATAGTGTATTGCAAGAGGAAATGAAACTCTATAGTATTAATGTAGACGGCATTACTCAACATAGTGGAGGGTACTACTTATATAAAACAGCATCTTGTAAACTTAGTGAATTTGAAAAAAACATGAAACAAATGCTACCAGAGGTTGGCGCTTATGCAATATCTCATAATGTAACAATGGCAGGACCACCTTTTATTCTTTACCTTAAATGGGATGAAGAAAACGATGCAGCTATTTTCTCGACCTGCGTACCAACCAATTCTAAGATCATTTCTGACCAATCAGATATCCTAACTGGCAAGCTTGAGTCCTTTAGAGCTGTAAAAACAGTTTTAAAAGGAGATTATATAAATCTTAAAGAAGCCTGGGAAGCAAGTATGAAATATATTGCTGACAATAATCTCGAAATCATTGAAAATGGTTCAATGTTAGAAACATACTTAACAGATCCTGTAAGTCACCCTAATCCTGCTAATTGGGTAACTGAAATTTATGTAGCGATAAAATAAATGAAACAACTAATTTTAGTTTTTGTCGGTGGAGGTTTTGGTAGTGTATTACGCTTTATAATTGGAAAATGGCTTAATAATTCTGACAGCGGAATTCCTTTTGGTACTTTCGCCACAAATATAATAGGCAGTCTACTTATTGGTGTAATATTAGGTTTAGCAGCGAAAAACGAAACCTTATCTCAAAGTCAAACTTTACTTTTAGCAACTGGATTTTGTGGGGGTTTTACAACATTCTCTACTTTTGCATATGAGAACCATGTGTTTTTAAAATCGGGAGACTTCTCAAGTTTTGCCTTGTACACAATAGCAAGTTTCGTTGTTGGTTTTTTAGCTGTCTTTTTTGGAATATATCTCGTTAAAGGTTAGGCTTTTTAAAGACTTTAACACCAGCCTCTATGGCTATATCTAAATGATTAACTCTAGGTACAATAGGACAAGAATACTTTTCATTATAAGCACAATAGGGATTATAAGCTTTATTAAAATCTATTGTGATTGTATCTGCTAAAGGAATCCTTAAATCTATATAGCGTCCTCCTCCATAACTATCATAACCATTTGTATTATCTAAAAAAGGAAGAAAAAGATAATCTTTATAACCTTCCTTATCCATCATATCCTCACCTTGATAAACATTGAGCTGAAATTGTTCACCTTTTAATTTAAAATTTAAAACACCATATACGCGCTCTTTAGAAACTTCAGCAGTTGTAGTTTTCATTAAAAACCATTCGCTATCTGGTGTTCGTTTTAGTTCTGATTTTACCACGAAAGAAGAATCGAAAGCAAAAAAATCCAAGCTTTTGAAGGTTTTTAAATCTCTCTTTTTTAACGGTGATTTTGAAGCATCTTTAAAATTAGAATTTTGTTGCCTTTGCCATTCTGTGCCTTCATTGAGCAGCTCTTTGCCTTGTTCGCAACTCCATGTAGCAGCAATCAAAAAAAATAACAATACTCTTATCATCTTGGTAAATTTTAATGTAAAAATACAACTTATCATATTTTATTGTAGTTTTGACACTCAATAAGTTCGCATTTATGTTACAAGTCATTAGATATACAAAGCAAACCTGTTTAGTTTCTTCGGAAATTGTTCGGACGCATTATCTATTGTAGCTATAAACATATACTATTAAACAATATTTAAAAGTCCGACGTCAACGTCGGACTTTTTATATTTATAACAACAACCAAAATGAAAAAGCTATACTTTAATTACGTTGAATCTTTTAAAGATTTGTCTAAAGAAATTTGGTATCTCTCACTAATAAGTTTAGTGAACAGAGCTGGCACTATGGTGATTCCATTTCTTTCACTTTATTTAAAAAAAGATTTAGGGTTTTCTAATAATGAAATCAGTTGGATTTTTGTTTTTTTCGGAATAGGGTCTGTTATTGGTTCTTGGTTAGGTGGTAAATTAACTGATATCATTGGATTTTATAAAGTTATGATTTTAAGTCTATTCCTTACTGGACTTAATTTTATAGTATTACAATATATGGCTTCATTTTGGGGATTTTGCATTGGTATCTTAGTAACAATGTCTATTGCAGATAGTTTTAGACCTGCAGTTTTTGTTGCCATAAAAGCCTACAGCACATCAGATAATCAAACTAGATCAGTTGGATTATTAAGATTAGCAATTAATGCTGGTATGGGAATTGGACCCACTTTAGCAGGTTTAATTATTGTTCTTAAAGGGTATAATATTATATTCTGGATTGATGGTATAACTTGTATTATAGCAATACTATTATTTAGCTATTTGGTCAAAGACCCAAAAATAAAACCATCTGAAACGAGAGAATTACATCAAAATTTAGATAAAAATGTTGTGTACAAAGACACTTCATTTTGGATTCATTCTATAATATGTTTTTTATTCGGAATGGCATTTTTTCAACTTTTTACAACAATTCCGCTTTATTATAATGAGGTATTTCATCTTAACGAATTTAAAATTGGAGTTATCTTGTTTTTGAATGTTGTAATTATTGTAGTTTTTGAAATGCCACTTATAAATTATTTAGAAAAACAGTTGATTCCTGTGACAAAACATATAATAATGTCTTGTCTATTATTAACCTTAAGTTTTTTAGTCATGTATCAAAATTTTTGGATAGGAATATTAATCATTAGTATAATACTAATGACATTGAGTGAAATGCTTGGTTTTCCATACACAAATAAATTTGCATTATCACGTGCAAAAGAAGGTTTAGAAGGCAGTTATATGGCCATGTATGCTATGTCATTTTCTCTAGCGCATATTTTTAGTCCGAAAATTGGATTTAGTATCATAGATCTTTATGGCTATCAAGTTAATTGGCTAGTTACAGCTGGTTATGGTTTATTGGGTTTTATACTATCTTATTGGTTATTTAATCGTGTAAAAAAAGAAAAATCATGAATTTAAATCAAGTTACAATCTCATCCTTAGATGTTATAAAGTCAACCGACTTTTATAAAACTTTAGGTCTAAAACTAATCGTAGATGCATTACCAAGGTATGTACGATTAGAATGTCCTAATGGAGAATCAACATTTTCCATTAGCAATGTTGATATCTTACCAGAAGGAAATAATATAAAATTATATTTTGAAGTTAATAATCTTTTTGAGACAGTTTCTAAACTCAAAAAAAAAGGTATTACTTTTAATTCTGAAATTACCGAGCAGTCATGGAAATGGACTGATGTGCATTTAAATGATCCCGATGGGCACCAACTGATTATTTATCACGCAGGAAAAAACAGAAAGAATCCGCCATGGAGAATTAACTAAATGAAATGACGAACCATTATAAAGACATTGTAATTATTGGTGCAGGGCCAATAGGAATTGCTTGTGCATTAGAATGTAAAAAAAGGAACTGGGATTATCTAGTTATTGAAAAAGGATCGTTAACAAATTCACTATTCAATTACCCATTAAATATGACCTTTTTCTCAACTTCTGAGAAACTAGAAGTTGATAGTATTCCTTTTATTAGTAACAATCCTAAACCTACTAGAAATGAGGCATTAGAATATTATAGACGAGTAACAACTTCAAACCAGCTTCACATTAATTTGTATGAGGAAGTTAACAGTTTGCAAAAAATTAATGATCGATTTAAGCTCGTTACAGATAAGGCAACCTATTCTAGTAAAAAAGTAATAATTGCAACTGGTTTTTATGATATTCCAAAAGTTTTAAATGTACCTGGAGAGAAATTAAATAAGGTATCGCATTATTATAAAGAAGCACATCCCTACTCTTTGCAAAATACAGCTATTGTTGGAGCAAGTAATTCTGCTGTTGACGCAGCTTTAGATATTAATAGAAAAGGTGGAAATGTTACCATGATTATACGAGGAAAGGCAGTTGGAGAACGTGTTAAATATTGGGTAAGACCAGATATTATAAATCGCATAAAGGAAGGAAGCATAAAAGCTTATTTTAATGCTAAAATAAAAGAAATTAAACCTAAAGAGATTATTATAAAGACGCTTAGGGGAGATATTACAATTACAAATGATTATGTGATTGCCTTAACAGGTTATAAACCAAATTTTGAATTTTTAAAACAAGCCGGAATCACTTTTTCTAATGACGACAAACGCATACCAAATTATAATTCTAGCACAATGGAGTCCTCTGTTGAAGGACTTTATTTAGCCGGTGTAATTTGTGGTGGTATGGAAACCCATAAGTGGTTTATAGAAAATTCGCGAATTCATGCAATACAAATTGCAAATCATCTAGAAACCGAACTAAAAAAATGAGATATTCAATTCTATTAATCGTGCTAATGCTCATCCTGGGTTGTAAAGATTCAAAAAATAATCAACCTCTCCAGGAGCAAGGAGGTGAACGCAACATAAAAGAGATTCCAATATTAGAGCCCAATCGCTATAATGTTGCATTTTTAATCATGGACGGTACGTATAATACAGAACTTACTGCACCATTTGACATCTTTCAGCATACCATTTTTAGAGATAGCATTAAAGCGATGAATGTATTTACAGTTGCAAATACAGATGACCCAATTACAACATTTGAAGGTATGCGTGTATTACCAGATTTTAATTATGTGACAGGTTCACTGCCTAAAATTGATATTCTCGTCGTGCCTAGTGCTGAACATCATTTAGATACCGATTTAGAAGATGAAGTAATGCTAGACTTTGTTAGAAAAACAGACAAAAAAGCACAGTTTATAACATCGCATTGCGATGGGGCTTTTGTCCTTGCTAAAGCTGGACTATTAGATAATGTAGTTTCAACAACTTTTCCGAGTGATATTGATAAAATGCGAGACATGTTTCCAAGTCTTGATATTAGAAAAAATGTACTCTTTGTACATGATAATAAATATATTACCTCTGCAGGTGGTGCTAAATCCTTTGAAGCTGCTCTTTATTTAAGTGAGTATTTGTATGGTAAAGACATTGCTAAATCTTTAGCCGGTGGCTTAGTTATTGATTGGGAATTAGAAAAGGTACCACATTTAATAATAAAACACTAAGCATCATTTTATGAGATTAACCTTTCTTTCCCTACTCACCTTAATATTTTTTACATCATGTGGTGCTAATAAAAATAGTATACCTGAAAATGATTTAAATAACAACATAAATAATAAGTATAATAAACAATATAGAAATTCTGTTGACGGTAGATTCGGTAAAATGGGTAGCGCAACTTTAGGTCAATTTTACGAAGCTCTAGGGCAAAATCTTAATATAAATATTGATACTTCTAAAACTATTCTTATTAACTATCTGCAAAAAGGAGATAATTGCATCGTAAGGTCGGGAGATGAAAAATATGAAAAAAACGTCCTAAAAACGTACAAAAATATGTCTGATAGAATATCTAAAATCTATGATACCAAAAACATTTTAGTACTTACAAAAAATTCCTACTTCTCTAAGTATGCCGAAGATAATACCGATTGGTTGGAAGATAATAATTTTATAAAAAATAATATTTTCACCTCTAATAAAAACTGCTCCGGTTTTTTTATACTAAGAACAGACGGTAAATTTTACAAATACTACGGAGAAGATTATTTTTCAATTGTAAAAAAACTATTGAGTGCAAAAGAATGGGATTATCCTGATAAAGTATTAGAATAAACACCCTATTTTAGAGGCTTTACTTCACTATGTTTAATAACATGAGATAAGACGATCTGAGTCTTAGTTTCACCATAAATTATGAGTTGGTCAATAAAAGATTCGAGATGTTTTTGATTTTTTAAAACTACTTCCATAACTATATTTTCATTTCCAGTAATTCTATAGCAATTTAGAACTTCATCATAAGTTTTTACTTTTTCTAAGAAAGGTTTTAGCATTCCCATAAAAGCGCGGAGTGTGATTAACGCCTTTAATTGATAACCCAACTCAAATGGTGAAACAAAGGTCGTATAACCTTCTATTACTTCAGCATCTTCCATCTTCTTAATACGCTCACTAACAGCAGGAGAGCTAACGCCAACACGTCTTGCAATCTCTGCATTAGACATACGAGCGTTCAGCTGAAGACACTTTAATATCTTCCAATTGAGACCATCCATATATTTTTAAAGTTTTTAGTAAAAATTAACACTTATATTAAAGCAAATATAGCTTTTTACTTTAATATTTAAATTTAAATATCCAACTAACTCCGTAAATTCGTGTGATTGCTATAAAAAATGAATTATAATTTACCATCACATTTATCTGATTTGCCTATCTATAAAAAGGCTATGGAGATTATTATAATCTCGAGGGATATCTCAACTTATTTAAATTATGATTTGTCCTATTTAAACGCTGATGGGTCAGAAGATACATCCATTTACTTTACAGGCGATATAGTGCAACAATCAACAAGTTTAGCTCCTGAGATTTTAAACGCAGAGCGCGAACGTTTTTCGGATAAAAAGCATAAGCATCTCGAAAGTTTAGAATTATTAACCGATCGGTTATATAAAAACTGTAAGCGTTTAGAGCACTCAAACAGTAACGGCAGGGATTATCTCCCTATGCTCCGTTATGAATTAAGAAAGTTTAGAAAACTGCAACGCAGCTGGATGATGACTTTATAATTTTAACACATTTCTATTCCTTTACAAAATGGGCGTTGCTCATAAATGAATTCTCGTAATTTTTTATTTTGGAATTAATGTCTTCCGCAATAATTACAAACTGACATTTACTAATACTTTCTGATAATCTTAGGACATGATTATAAGCATTATTTCTCCCTAAATAATCTGCATCTTCTATAGCAAATAATTGTACTTCACCTAGATGTATACCATTTAAAAAATAGAGCTTACTTAATCGTGCCGGAGTGGCTATAACAATATCTTGTCCGGGATAAATCTCAGTTTTTTGCTTTTCTATATCATATTCATCATATAACGTATAAATTCGCAAATCTGTATTCTTAATAAATTTTTCAAATTCTTCTTTTAATGCTATCGCATCAGTTTTGTCTTTTACAACAATAATTGCCCTTGGAGAATCTTCGAAAGCAGCAGCCTTTAATTTATGTATTGTAGCTATAATAAGTGCAGTTGTTTTTCCACTTCCTCTTGGTGCAATGACATAAGCATTTGCACCCCCTTTTAATGTTGGGAGTAGCTTCTTTTGAAACCCATTTGAGTTTTCGAAACCTAAATGTCCTAAGGATTCTTTTAATAAAGGATGTAACTTTTTAAATGACATAAAAATAATTATACTAATTATTAAGATTTCCCTGTAAAATCTTACTCTTACTTATAACAACAAACGTAAGCCACCATAAATATTTGCTCTTGCAGCAGGCTCAAAATAACGACCACCAAAAGCATTAATTCTAATATTATCATTGTAGGTTTCGTCTAATACATTATTAACTCCCAAAAATGGTACTAAAGTTAAGGTCTTTAATTTTATCGTTTGTTTTAGTCTTAAATTTAAAATTGTATAGGCCTGATCTTTTACCGAATTACTATCATTTACATACAAAGCGCCTACGTAACTGCCCTGTAATTGTACAAATAAACCTTTCTTAGAAGTGTATATTGAGTTTAAAGAGGCACGATGTTTTGGTATCGCAGGTAAAGTATTTCCATCAAATACACCATCGCTAGTCACGTAATCTTTATACCTAAAATCTGAATACGTGTAACTTGTATTCACCTTAATATGCTCATTGAACTTATTAGTTATAGATAACTCTGCACCTTTTCTATTACTTCTGCCTGCATTTCTAAAAAAATTACTTCCGTCTTCTAACTCTAAAGGTACAATATCATTCTTTGTTTTAATGTAGAAAAACACCAACTCGGCCTGAGTTTTTTTATTATTCAATTTATATCCAATTTCATAATTTGTGGCTTTTTGGGCTTCCAAACCTTCATTGAATCCGCCATTTGAAAATGGATTAGACGACAACTCGTTTAGGACTGGTGTTTCAAAACTTGTAGATATATTTCCAAACAAATAATGGTTATCTAGTACATTATAATTTGCACCTAGAGAGATATTAAAAGCACTTAAATTAATACGTCCTGAATCGTCACCATTTTCTATAAAATTATCTTCTGCTTTTAATAGATTAGAGTCATAGCGCAATCCGCTACTCAATAAAAATTTATTAATTTCAAATTGGTCTAAAATATAAAAACCAAAAGTATTAAAAATTTCATTTTGGTCTAAAGTTTTTTCACCTTGTATACTTTCGAGATTCCTAAACCGCTGTCTAAAATCGTTTTGAAATGCAACCTCATAACCCACTTGTATTTTGTTAGTGTAACGTTCTTTTTTTGTACTGAAATCAATGTTGCTACCATGACCAAAATAGTTTCGATCTAAATCTATGACACCACCAAACTCGAAAGGTAATTTTCCGTAAAAATCACGGGTCGCAAAAAATGCATAAGTATTAAATTTTGCCAACGTGCTAAATTTATAATTATAATTTGCGCCGATTTTAAATTGTTTAATACTTTCTTCTGTACCAAAATCGACATTACGTTGTCGTGCCTGTCTCCTGTTTTCGTTAACTGTATCTATAGCTATTCCACCAGGATCTTGTGCAAAAGGGCTATTAGTATAGTTTAGAACTAGATTAAGTTGAGAACGGTTAGAAAACGCATGAAAAATTCTAGCATTAAAGTTTGTATTCTCAAAACCAGAAAAATCTCTATAACCGCTAGTTTTTAGATGATTTGCTTGTAACAACAAATTGGTGTTTTCATTTTGTAATCCTGTTGCAAATTGATACTGTTGCATGCCATAATTTCCGCTTGTAATACCAAAATTGAGATAGTTCTCATTAACTGTATCTAAGGTGTTAATTGAGATCACTCCGCCTGAAGCATTACCATATAACACCGACGATGGACCTCTAATGACTTCAATAGTTTTAATAGCACCAAGATTTAAATTATCTATTTGACCTTGTCCATCTGGTGTTGTTTCTGGTATACCATCTACCATAATTTTGACACCTCTAATTCCAAAAGATGAACGTGCTCCAAAACCACGAATAGAAACACGTAGATCTTGAGAATAATTGCTTGCATTTAGAGCAAATAGACCTGGTACATCAATTAAATAATCATTAAAACTGAGCTGTTGTCTACTATTTTGACTTAAAGTAAAATCCTTAACTGTAATCGATGCTGGTAATTTCTCTTTTATAGTTTCAATCCTAAAAGACTTTACGAGTACAGGATCTAGTTTTTCTATAATAGTATCTTGTTGCGCGTGAGTTGACACAATAAAGCCTGCAAATACAAAAAGGATATGTAGATATTTCATTGAAGACTTTAAAATTAAATCTAGATTGCGAAAATATTAATTTTAAAAGACTATTAACTATAAGTTAGTATAAGTAATCCTCAACATTTTTAAAAGCGCAACTTGCTTCTTTACTTATGCTTTAAAAATCCCAAATCAAAATCGAAATAAGCGATTCAATCGCTATTTATAAGATACTTCATCTAAACTCAGCATAAGGGATTCACTCACTTTTTCTAAAAAAAAGTGGTTCTCTGCTTACATGTTTCGGCGATATTGTCCTCCTACTTCGAATAAAGCTGATGTTATCTGCCCTAAAGAACACACTTTACAAACCTCCATTAGTGCTTCAAAAATATTCTGGTTACTTATAGCTTTTTCCTGTAAATCTCTCAATAATTCAGCAGTATCATGGGCGCTGTGAAGGTTTTCTAAAATCTTTATTTGATATTGTTTTTCTTCTTCAGTTGCTCTAATTACCTCTTTTGGTATAACAGTTGGGGAACCTTTACTGCTTAAAAATGTATTTACGCCAATTATAGGAAACTGTCCATTATGCTTTAAAGTTTCGTAATACAAACTTTCTTCCTGTATTTTAGAGCGTTGATACATGGTTTCCATCGCACCTAAAACGCCACCTCTTTCTGTAATTCTATCAAATTCTAATAATACAGCTTCTTCAACTAAATCAGTTAATTCTTCAATAATAAAAGACCCTTGAATAGGATTTTCATTCTTAGCTAAACCTAATTCTTTATTAATTATTAATTGTATAGCCATGGCACGTCTTACTGACTCTTCTGTAGGCGTTGTTATAGCTTCATCATAAGCATTGGTATGCAATGAATTACAGTTATCGTAAATCGCATATAAGGCTTGGAGAGATGTTCTGATATCGTTAAAATCAATTTCTTGAGCGTGTAAGCTACGGCCAGATGTTTGAATGTGATATTTCAACATCTGCGCTCTCGGATTAGCTCCATATTTATGCTTTAAGGCTTTTGCCCAAATCTTACGAGCAACACGACCAATAACTGCATATTCTGGATCAATTCCGTTTGAAAAGAAGAATGATAAGTTTGGACCAAACTTATTAATATCCATACCTCTACTCAAATAGTATTCTACATAAGTAAACCCATTAGATAAGGTTAATGCTAATTGTGTAATTGGATTGGCTCCTGCTTCTGCAATGTGATAACCAGATATCGAAACCGAATAGAAATTACGAACGTTATTTTCAATAAAATATTCTTGTACATCTCCCATTAAACGTAATGCGAATTCTGTTGAGAAAATACAGGTATTTTGTGCTTGATCTTCTTTTAAAATATCTGCTTGTACTGTTCCTCTAACTTGAGCAATCGTTTTGGTTTTAATATCTAAATAGACATCAGCTGGCAAGACTTGATCTCCGGTAACACCAAGTAGCATTAACCCTAATCCGTTATTACCTTCTGGCAAATTACCATTGTATGTTGGACGTTCTTTTCCTTTGTACAGTTTCTTGATTTTTGCTTCGACCTCTTTCTCAAGATCGTTTTCTTTTATATAGATTTCACATTGTTGATCTATGGCAGCATTCATAAAGAAACCTAGCAACATTGGTGCAGGTCCATTAATGGTCATACTAACCGATGTCATAACATTTGCTAAATCAAAACCAGAATATAATTTCTTAGCATCATCTAAACAACAAATAGAAACACCTGCATTTCCTATTTTACCATAAATATCTGGTCTTAAATCAGGATCATTACCATAAAGTGTTACACTATCAAAAGCTGTTGATAGTCGCTTTGCTGGTAATCCCATACTTACATAATGAAAACGTTTGTTAGTTCGTTCTGGCCCACCTTCACCTGCAAACATACGTGCTGGATCTTCACCTGTTCTCTTAAATGGATATAATCCTGAGGTATATGGAAATTCGCCTGGTACATTTTCTTGTAAACACCATTTTAAAATATCTCCCCAAGCTTGATACTTAGGTAAAGCTACTTTTGGTATTTGCGTATGTGAAAGTGACTCAGTATGTGTTTCTATCTTAATTTCTTTATCTCTTACTTTAAAAGAATAGATAGGATTTTTGTATTTGTTTACTTTTTCGTCCCAACCTGTAATCACTTCCCAATTATAGGGATCTAGGTTTAATTTTACACGATCGAATTCTGCTATGAGTAATTTTAGAAAATCCTCTTTGTCATTCTGAGCAGAGCGAAGAATCTCTTCTTGGTCAATACCAAACTTATTCAAATGAGATTTCTCACTATCGTTCGAAATGACAGCAACCGAACATATCGTTTTATAAATACCATATAATTTCTGAGCAACCTCAACTTGTTCATTTGCCTTTTTATCATAAGCACGATTGCTTTCAGCTATTTCAGACAAATAGCGTGTTCTGCTAGGTGGAATCACAAAAATCTTCTCACTCATTTCTTTAGAAATTTCGAAAGTCGATTTTAAATCAGAATCTGCCTTTTCAACCAATTTATCCATAATCGCTTTGTAAAGCGTATTCATTCCTGGATCATTGAATTGTGATGCAATTGTACCATATACTGGTAATTCGTCCTGAGGAATATCCCAAAGATTATTATTACGCATATACTGTTTCTTTACATCGCGTAATGCATCTAATGAGCCACGTTTATCAAATTTATTTATAGCTACTAGATCAGCAAAATCGAGCATATCGATTTTTTCTAACTGGGTTGCAGCCCCAAACTCTGGTGTCATTACATATAGAGCCACATCACTGTGCTCCATAATTTCTGTATCGGACTGACCAATTCCGGAAGTTTCAAGTATAATTAAATCGTATTCGGCTGCTTTTAAAACTTCAATTGCTTCATTTACATACTTAGAAAGTGCTAAATTCGACTGACGTGTTGCCAAACTACGCATATATACTCTTGGCGAGTTAATAGCATTCATTCTAATTCGGTCACCTAACAACGCACCTCCAGTTTTTCGTTTTGAAGGATCTACAGAAACTAATCCTATGGTCTTTTCAGGGAAATCTATTAAAAATCGTCTTACCAATTCGTCTACTAAAGATGATTTGCCAGCACCTCCTGTACCTGTAATTCCTAGGACCGGAGTATTTGATATTTTATTTTTATTATGGATTAGCTCTAAGGCGTCTTTAGCAACCTCAGGAAAATTTTCGGCAGCAGAGATGACTCTTGCAATTGCTTTAGGATTCTTTTTGTGTAATATGTTTACTTCTCCATTAAGTGTATCACCAATAGCAAAATCTGATCGTTGTACTAAATCATTAATCATGCCTTGTAAACCCATTTCTCTTCCATCATCTGGCGAATAGATTCTGGTAATTCCATAATCCATAAGGTCTTTGATTTCTTCAGGAAGAATAACTCCACCTCCACCTCCAAAGATTTTAATATGCGCTGCGCCTTTTTCTTTCAACAGATCGTACATATACTTAAAATACTCATTATGTCCGCCTTGATAAGACGTCATTGCAATTGCATTTGCATCTTCTTGTATTGCGGTATTCACTACTTCCTCCACACTTCTATCATGACCTAAATGAATAACCTCAACTCCTGTTGATTGAATAATCCTGCGCATAATATTGATAGCAGCATCATGACCATCAAAAAGTGATGCAGCAGTTACTATTCTAACTTTATATTTCGGCTTGTAAGGTACAGCTTGTTCCATTCGTAAAAAAATTGCTTAATTGAGTAACAAATTTACGGAATATTCAAAAAATTACCACTATAATTAACAATTATCTAAAAGTTATATAAAGTTAGGCTACAACTTAATTTTAGTAGATTTTAGCTATGGTAATTCAAACGTATTATGAAAAAGATCACACTGCTTATTAATTGTAAAGACCAACCTAACATTATTGCTTTAGTCACCAACTTTATGGCCTCGAATGGAGGTAATATTGTTTATGTAGATCAGCATGTTGATAGAGAGCAGAATATATTTTTTATGCGTCTTGAAAGTGAATTTAAATCCCCTTCTTTTAATATTGTAGATTTTAAGGCACTTTTTAAGTCGACTTTAGTAGAAACGTTTCAACTTAAATGGCATTTATATGACTCAGAAGAGAAGCTTAAGATGGCTTTATTTGTTTCAAAGTACGATCATTGCTTATATGATATATTGAGTAGATATAGTTCTGGCGAATTATTTTTAGAAATTCCATTTATAATAAGCAACCACAATAACTTAAAACCTATTGCAGATCGCTTTAAAATTCCCTTCTATCATATACCCGTAACTAAAGGTAATAAGAGAAAAGCTGAGGAACAACAATTAGAATTATTAGAGTCTCATCATGTAGATTTTATTGTACTAGCACGTTATATGCAAATTGTCTCTAATCTATTAATAGATAAATATGTGGATAAAATAATAAATATTCACCATTCGTTTCTACCCGCATTTGTGGGTGCCAAACCTTACCACTCAGCGTACGAGAGAGGTGTAAAAATTATTGGTGCTACCAGTCATTACATAACAGAAAAACTTGATGCAGGACCAATTATAGAACAAGATGTAGCACATGTATCACACACGTATACCATCAAAGATTTAATATCTAAGGGACGTGATTTAGAGAAAATTGTACTTTCGAATGCCATTAAACTTCATGCTAAAAGAAAAGTGATGGTTTATAATAATAAAACAGTAATATTCTCATAAAAATTTAGTTTAAACTTTTATTGAAAAAAAATGAATTGAAAATAATCATTAAAAGTGTTAATTTTTTACTAATTTTTTATATTTTTAACAAAAATAATGTCATTCAATTAGTTTGATGGTATTTTTTGATCGAAACACTATTAGCTCATCATCCTAACTTCATGCTAATAGTGACTCTTGCTAAACATTTGTGTCTAATAGAATACGTGGGGAATTTTCTCATGTTAAAAACAAACTATAACCATTAACTAATTTATTAATTCTTATGAAACAAAAACTATTATTATTAGTCTGCTTTATCGCTGGGATTGGATTTTCTCAAGCACAAGGCTTACCAACAAATCCTGAACCAGGAAAATGTTATGTAAAGTGTATTACTAAAGATACATTTAAGGATGTTGAAGAAACAATTCAAACGTATCCTGCTTACACAAATTTAAAAGTAGTTCCTGCAACATATAAAACTGTTGAAGAGCGCGTATTAGTGAAAGAAGCAACAAAGAAATTTGTGTATGTACCTGCTACTTATGAAACTCAAGAATTATCTTATGTAAAGCAAGCAAGTCGCACTGACTTAAAAGTTGTCCCTGCTTCTTTTGGAAATGACTCTAGAACTTTTGAAGTTTACCCTAAAACTACAGGGTGGGAATATAAAGTATTAGAAGATTGTCCTTCTGTAAACAAAGATGACTGTGTTGCTGCATGTTTCGTTGAATACCCAGCACAATCAAGAAGTGTAGGTTTTACAACTTTATCTTCAGATGCTAGCACAAATTCTATACCTGTACCTGAGCAAACAGCTACATATAAGAAACGTGTTATTAAAACTCCTGCAAGAATGGACGAAATTGAAATTCCTGCTGAATATACTACGATTAAGAGAAGAGTTGTTGATACACCAGCTTCGACTACAACAAATACAACTCCTGCACAGTACCAAACAGTTACACGTACTGTATTAGATAAAAAAGGTGGTATTACTACTTGGGAAGAAGTTGATTGTAATATTATAAATGCTACACCAATCCCAGTTTATTACGAAACAGGAAGTGCGAGATTAACTACTGCATCTAAAAGAGTTATTGACGAAAGATTATTAACTATCTTAAATGACAAGCCAGTAGATATTGAAATTATGTCTCACACAGACTCTAGAGGTAATGATGATTTTAACCAATCTTTATCTCAGCAACGTGCTAATTCTGTTGTTAACTATTTAGTATCTAAAGGAATTTCTAGAAATAGATTGTCTGCTAAAGGATATGGCGAAACACGTTTAGCTAACAGATGTGCTAATGGAGTTGAATGTTCTGAAACACAACACCAACAAAATAGACGTACAGAATTTAGAGTTCTTAGTAACTAAGACTAAAATTATTTAAGTCTTTGACTTAGTAAAAAAAGCTCCTTTTTTAAGGGGCTTTTTTTTGTATATGATAAACAGGATATGATATTGTTTTCTTTTCCGCCTTTATACCATAGTTATCCTCTAAATCATTTTGCATAAGTTGAAAAAATTTATAATGAAAATCCCAATCGTGCGGTGTTAAAGACAGGTTAGTATCATCTGGTACAATTACAGGTATATCTAAAACATGTGCTAGTTGGTATGCAATATCTTTTAAAGATACATTGTCCGCTTTTATCTCAGAATCGCCTATTAAATATCTCACATTATTTTCTCCCCAATCAATTTGATTTGTATCCCAAAATCTAGGATTTTCAACTGTAAAATTTATGCCCTCACCCTCATTAATTTTTCTATCTACGCCCAACCTCATCTCAGTAATGAGTTTAAATGCCATATTTTCGTTTGCACTAAATGGCTTTTTAAAATAAATTTCATAATTGGTATTTAAATCATCTGGCAATACAATTTGGTTTTTATAAATCTTTGCTAAATAACCAATAATAGGTTTTAAAGTACCTGTTAATTTTAAATAGTGTTTATTATCAACAACTATTAAGTCTTCACTTTTTGTAGACAAAGCCTTTATTTCTAGGTCTTGCGTCGGCTTATATTCGTTAACAGCAATTTCGTCTATAGCTACAACATTAAAAAATGATTCTACAGTAGACGTTTTAGTTTGCATTCTTAAAAATTTAGAAACCATATTAGCTTTTAAATTTGGTGCTCCTCCTCGCCACAAAACTTTACCATCTGCATTAAAAAGAACTCCATCCGGTAATACCTTTACTCCATAATTTCTAAATGTTTCCTTTTTATAATCTATGGCAACCGCTAATTTATTAGGTTTACCTTTTAAAAACCGTTCAACTTTTAAGGGATTCTCAGAAGAAAGTGATACCACATAAAAATCATTTGGGAACTGTTTTTGTAAAACGCCTAAATGTTCTTTTGCAGCTATACATGGTACGCACCATGTTGCCCAAAAATCAACAAAATACAGTTTATTATTATCTAGCGTAGCTATTTGAGATTCTTGGAGAAACTCCGAAACTTTAATTTGACCAAAAGAATAAGATGCTGTTAGGAGGCAAATTATAACTAATGTAAAATGTTTATTTTTAAAACAATTCATATAAAAATATAATTTACTTAAGTGTATTCAAATACCATGCTAAAATAGTCAATTTAATGAATCACTCCATGTCTAACGCAACCTATAACTGAAAATTGTCACCTTCTTTAGCAAATCTAAACCCTAAATTTTGAATACTATCCTTTAAATAATGATTATCTCTAATTGTTGGATTAGTATGATTAAAATGTATAAAATGAATTTTATGTTTAGTTGCTAAGGATTCATTTTCAAATAAAGTCGTTGTTTGTGTTGTAAATGGGTGTGGAATTTTACTCATATCGCGATCTAATTCCCCATCTCTAAAAAAAGAAGCATCTAAAAATGCATAATCAACTTTTTTTACTTCATCTACAATATTTAATTTCCAAGTTTCCCACTTATCTATATCTGGTATAAACAATGCTGACTTATGCTTTCCGAAAATTTTATAACCAACAGTTTCAGAGTATTCATCGCGATGTGGCACTTGAATAGGAAGAATACGCAATGAAGAATTTAAAGTTATTAATGAATCTTTAGCTAAGCACTTTAATTCAATATTATTTTTAGTTACTAATTGACTCCAAGGCCCATTATTTTCTAAGTAGTTTTTGAGTCTTGGCATAGCATAAACCGGTATATTATTACTTCCTAGTGCCTCAAACCCTAAATACATTAAACCTGTATAATGTCCTATATGAGCATGTGTTAAAAAAACACCATCAATTACTCTTCCATTATCTAAATGATTTTCTTTTAATATTTGCGTTTGTTCGCTCATGTCTGGTGTAGCATCGAACAACCATTTTTTCTTTTCTTTTAAATCAATTAAACCAAGACAAGAAACTAATTTCTTTGATTCTTTTTTATTATAATAAAGTTTGCAACACGCTTTATCACAATTGATTTGAGGATAACCACCATCTTGAGCTATTCCCAAAATTGTTATATACTGATCAATACCTTGTTCTTTTGATAAGTCTAAACCACCATCAGTTTTTTCTCTTTTTGTAGTACAACTTAGCACTAAAAACAGACAGAATAGAAATACTATTTTACTTTCTTTCATCTATATAATTTATCTTTGCTAAATATATAAAACCTTAAATCATGATTAAGAGAATTTTTGCCCTACTTATTATTTTAAATTTAACTGCTTGTGCAGAATTGCAGCAAGTTGTAGATTCCTTACCACAATCTGGTGGAGTACTCAGCGATACAGATATTGCGTCTGGATTAAGACAAGCTTTAGACCTAGGAATTGATAAACAAGTTACAAAACTTACACAGAAAGATGGTTTCTTTAAAAATGAGTTAGTTAAAATTTTACTTCCTGAAGAGTTAAGAAAAGTAGATGATGCACTTCGTAAGATTGGATTAAGTAGTTTAGCAGATGATGGACTAAAAGTGCTAAATAGAGCAGCAGAGGATGCAGTTAAAGAGGCCACGCCAATTTTTATTAACGCAGTAAAAGATATTACTTTTAACGACGCAAAAAATATTTTACTAGGCGACGACAATGCCGCAACATTTTATCTCACTAGTAAAACAAAAACAGAATTGTACAATAAATTTAAACCTGTTATTGACAATTCTTTCAGTAAAGTTGGAGCGGATCAAATTTGGACCAATCTTATTACTAAATACAACAGTATTCCTTTGACCAACAATGTTAACCCAGACTTAACAGACTATGTTACTAATGAAGCTTTAAAAGGAGTTTATACGATGATAGCTTTAGAAGAAAAAGAAATTAGAACTAAAGTTTCTTCTAGGACTACAGATTTATTAAAGAAAGTATTTGCTCTACAAGATTGATAATTAATAGTAGTATTAAACTTCAATTAATTATATGCTAACCTTAGCATAACATTTAACACAAATAAAGTTTGCATTTTTGTAATGCAGAAGATAAGTTATATTAAATCTTTACAAAAAATTAGAAAAGTTAGTTAGATTAAAGTCGGTATTTAGTTAGTGCCGACTTTTTCTATAATAATTTATAATCAAATAAATTAAAATAACCGAAATCCCAATATTAAAGAAGAATTTTTAAAAGGCCCTTGATAAGAGGCATATTTAGACAAAACATCTCTTGTTGTAGATATACGATATTCTAAACTAAAACGCTCGTTAAAGCTATAACCGAAACCTAAAACTAGGTTTAAATCCGATTTAATCTCTAGATCATTTTCGAACTCAAATTGCTCTTCATAATCTATTTCATTATTTAAATCCGCTACAAGAACTACAGCAAAATTTAAAAACAGCTTAGACCTTCCATAATACATATGATGCCTAATACCAACTGGCACTTCAATATAACTATAATCTATTTTGACAGATGTGAGATTAGAGTTATCAATTGCAGATGGTAATTTTTGAACGGAATTATATGAGTCATAAGTTGGCTCAACAAAAGCACTCCACTTATTTGAAGACGCAAAAATAAATTCCATTTCAATTCCAAATCTTATTGAATTCTCCTTATCAAAATTAACAGACTGATTATCTTCTATGAATATCCCTTCTTCAAATTTGACTTTTGACTTCGACCAAGACTGTCCTGTTTTAACTTTTAAGTTAAATGCACTATTAATACGTTTTATATATGACTTTTGAGCAGAATTTAAATCATTTTGAGCATAACTAGAAACTAAAAAAAAGACACAGAATAAAAATAGTACAAATCTTATATTATCATTCATTTATATTTTTCATTTATAACCTATGATTTTACTAAAATACGTATAAGACTTTAGTAATCTACTTCCATACCATGAAAACAATTCACCATCCACAATTTTAATAACTTTCCGAGGAAACTTAGATTTCAATTCTAACACATGTTTTTCACTAAAAGGAAAAGGCTCACTAGACAGAAGAATTATATCTGTATCTTTTAGTCTTTCGTCAGTTAAATTAATTTCAGGATATCTGTTTTCACTTTCAAAGCTATTTTCAAAACTTACCTCCCTGAGCATACTGTCTATAAAAGTGCCTGAAGCAACTACCATCCAAGGATCTTTCCAAATAAAATAAGCAACTTTCTGTTTTTTTATTGTCTCAACCTTTTTTTGAAAATTTATGCGTTTTTCTTCAATACTAGCAACAATACTAGAGGCTGCTTTTTCTATTTTAAAAAGCTCGCCATACATTCTAATAAGTTCAAAACAATCGTGAATATTAGATACATCACTAATATGAATTGGAGCAATCTCTTTTAAAGCCTCTATAATATCTTTAGTATTTTCTTCCTTATTACAGAGGATAATATCTGGTTGAAGTTCCTTTATTTTTTCGACATTAATTTTCTTTGTTCCACCAATCACTTTTTTAGATATTCTTAGATGCTTTGGATGAACGCAAAATTTAGTTACACCAACCAAACTAGATTCTAAACCTAAATCAACCAGTAACTCTGTTTGCGAAGGTACTAATGAAACAATACGCTCTGGAGTTTTTTGAATTACAATTGTTCTATGTAACTGGTCAATAAATTTCATTTCGAGATCTTAAAACAAGTTTAGAAGCGCAGATTATTCTGAAAGAATAGCTTTCATCTGTAGCTGTAATTCTCTAGCTTTTTCTGCTGCTGCATTTGCAAAATCTTCGGATTGAGAAGCATAAATAATACCTCTTGATGAATTGATTAACAAGCCAACAGAATCATTCATCCCATATTTACAAACATCTTGAAGGTTTCCACCTTGTGCACCAACTCCTGGCACTAATAAAAAGCTGTTGGGAATAATTTTTCTAATATCTAATAAATACTCAGCCTTTGTAGCTCCGACAACATACATTAAATTCTCAGAATTCTTCCAAGATTTAGAAGTCTCTAATACTTCCTTATATAATTCTACTCCATCAACAGATTTTGTCTGAAAATCAAATGCTCCTTCGTTGGAGGTTAAAGCCAAAAGAATAGTATGTTTATCTTTAAAAGCCAGGAAAGGTTCAACAGAATCTTTTCCCATATATGGGGCAACGGTAACACTATCAAAAGCTAAATCTTCAAAAAAAGCTTTCGCATACATCGTACTTGTATTTCCTATATCACCCCTTTTAGCATCTGCAATAGTGAAAATTTCAGGATGGTTTTTATTAATATAGTTAATAGTCTTTTCTAATGCTTGCCACCCTTTAATTCCGTAAGCTTCATAAAATGCTGTATTTGGTTTGTAGCCTACACATAAATGATGTGTTGCATCTATTATTGCTTTATTAAAGGCAAAAATAGGATCTTCTTCTTCTAGTAAATGCTTAGGGATTTTATTTAAATCTACATCTAAACCTATACAGAGAAAGGATTTCTTTTTTTTAATTTGTGTGATTAATTGTTGTGTAGTCATATTAGAAAAAAAGCCTCATAACAGAGGCTTAGATTTAAATTACATCATCATTAGCCTTTAACAACTCTGTGTTCTCAGCCAACATTAATTCGTCAATTATTTTTTGAATATCACCATTGATGATATTCGACAAATCGTATAGTGTTAAACCAATTCTATGATCGGTTACACGTCCTTGCGGATAATTGTAAGTTCTAATCTTCGCCGACCTATCACCAGAGCTTACCATACTTTTACGTTTTTCAGAATCTGCTGCTTGTTGCTTTGCTAATTCTAAATCGTATAAACGGGAACGTAACACCTTTAAAGCTTTCTCTAAGTTTTTGTGTGATGACTTTTGGTCTTGGCAACTAACAATCATACCAGTAGGCTCATGGTGTAGCTTAATTGCCGAATATGTTGTATTTACAGATTGTCCTCCTGGCCCTGTTGATGTTGTACGCTCAATACGTACTTCTGTCATATCCAACTCATAATCAAACTCTTCTGCTTCTGGTAAAACCATAACTGTGGCAGCACTTGTATGCACGCGCCCTTGGGTTTCTGTTTGTGGTACGCGCTGTACACGATGCACACCAGCTTCAAACTTTAATGTACCATATACATCATCACCAGAAACTTCGAAAATAACCTCTTTAAAACCACCAGATGTACCATCACTTTGACTTACCACATCAACCCTCCAATTTTTATCACTGCAATACTTAGAGTACATTCTAAATAAATCACCAGCAAAAATACTAGCTTCATCTCCACCTGTACCTGCCCTTACCTCAACCACTACATTTTTAGCATCGTCTGGATCTTTAGGAATGAGCATAAATCGGATCTCCTCTTCGAGTGTATTTATAGTTTCTTTTGCCTCGTCTAATTGCATCTTAGCCATTTCTAACATTTCTGCATCAGACCCATCGGCTATAATTTCTTCAGCCTCACTAACATTATCTAAAGCTTCTTTGTAAACTTCACCTTTATCAACAATCAATTTAAGATCCTTATATTCTTTCATCAACTTAGCGTAGCGCTTTTGGTCTGATATAATATCTGGCTGAATAATAAGATCGTTTATTTCATCAAAACGCTGCTTAATTATCTGGATTTTCTCTAACATCTTTTTACAAAAAATTGAATTTCAAAAGTACAATAATTTATGAATTTTGAAGAGCAACTTGTAAGGACATATGAACATTTGAAAATAAAATACCCAAAACATACGTTACATTATTAATATGCAGAGACTCCTAGCTATACTTGCATTTTATAAACCGTTTGTAGTCTGGTCTTTTATTGTAACCGCTATTATTGGATTTTTTAATCCACAATTAGCACCTGCAATAGTGACCAAATTATTTCTTACGGTTTTTGCATGGTATTATGTTAATGAGACTAGCAACAGACGTAAATTAACCTTTTATAAAAATTTAGGATTATCGCCTTTAAAGCTATTTTCCTCTATGTTCGTTGTAGACTGTATTTTAACAATTGGATTCCTTATTGTTTTTAAGGAATTCACATAAAAACGAATTTTAAAATTGAAATTTGAATTAGACAATGTAGAACTTTACTTTAAAAATAGACGAATTTTAAATGGTATTTACCTAAAAGCAGAAACTGGAAAGGTTACAGCAATTTTAGGTAGAAACGGTTGTGGCAAAAGTAGTTTACTTAACATTGCATTTGGTAGCTTAAAGCCAAAGTATATGCTAATACGATTAGATAATATACCGCTATTAAAACCACTGTATAAAACTAAATTTGTAAAGTATCTATCTCAATATGATTTTATTCCTAATGGAATGAAACTATCTTTTGTTTTCAAACTTTACGACTTAAATTGGACCAATTTTATCGAAAATTTTGAAGGTTTCTCAAAATATAAAACTGCAAGATTTAGAGCATTATCTGGCGGAGAAAGACGCTTAATTGAAACTTACATCATTATAAAATCCGATAGTAAAATTGTAATATTAGATGAACCCTTTTCTCATTTATCACCACTGCATATTGAAATAGTGAAACAAATGATTAAAGAAGAAAAAGAGCATAAAATTATTATTATTTCCGATCATATGTACAAACACATAATTGATAGTTCTGATGATCTTTATTTGCTAAAAAACGGAACAACAAAGAAAATCGAAAATCTAAAAGACTTAGAAGATTATAATTACTTAATCTCTAATAGCCTTTAATTAAGGCTCAGGATTAGTTTTAATGATATTGTCTAAGTCTAGCACTACGCCTACTCCAAGAAGTTGTTTCCACTGTAGTTTAGGACCTTGCAAAACAATTTCCTCATTTGTCATTTCATTGCTCTCTACTTCTATCTTAATATCGTTATCATACCTGAGATGAGAACCGAGTGTAGCCTGAACATATTTATTGACTTTCATATCTAGATTAAATTCCCAATCTAAATCTACATTACCGAAGCTATTTAAATAGTCTGTATATAATCTTAAACGTGTATTTAAATTCATATTGTCAAATACTTCTTCTTCAAACTGACCAGTTAATAATATACCTAGTTCTTGCCTTGACTTTTTACCTTCTTTAATTATGTTACCCTCTAAATCATATATAGCAGGATCTACGCCAAAAGCTCCTTGATTTGCCAAATTATCGTCCAAAACAAAAGTAGTTTTCAATGTAAAAGGCGAACCGTATAGCGATAATCGATTTATATGGCGTCCATATTCCATACCAATACCCATAAAAACATAACCTGGTGCTAAAAATCTCGAAATCGGTTCATCAGCATCAGGATTACTAAATCCATTAGCAAATTGCGTGTTAAAACTAAATCTAGCAGAATAAAACCAATTACTCTGAGAATTTTTTTCTAAACCAAAATTTGAAACCACCTCCATGACATCCTCTGTTTTAAAAACTGGCTGATTATCTTGTTTATTAAGTCCGTATCGTAAAGTCAATGCAGAATTCCAAAAGAGATTTTCTTTTTTTAAATTAGCAGTTGCTCTGCCGCTTAAAATAGCAGATATGGAATTGGTACCACCAGCATTCCAATTTGTGAAGGACACCTGATTAAGATAAAAGCCAACTTCTTTTTTAGTTGACCATCCTAATTTAGCTTTTTCCTTTTTCTTTTTGCGTAAGAATAATGAATCTGGTTGAGCAAAAAGACCAAGCGAAAAAAATAAAGAAAATATAAAAATAATATTACGATAGTTGTTTTGCATACCTAAATGAACTATTAATAATTAAACGTACCGTACTCACTTTTAATTGTAAGTTTCTTTTTTTCTGAAGCCTCAACTCTACCGATTATCTGGGCGTTTATATTAAAAGACTTAGAAATAGAAATTATATCTTCTGCAATATCCGGATTTACGTATAACTCCATGCGATGACCACAATTAAACACTTGATACATTTCTTTCCAATCGGTTTGAGATTGTTCTTGAATCAGTTTAAATAATGGTGGCACATTAAACATATTATCTTTTATAATATGAAGGTTATCTATAAAATGAAGAATTTTGGTTTGAGCTCCACCACTGCAATGTACCATACCATGTATAGTGTCACTATTATACGTATTTAAAATAGCCTTAATTATGGGAGCATATGTTCGTGTGGGAGAAAGGACTAACTTACCAGCATTAATTGGAGAACCGCCAACACTATCAGTTAGTTTAGTTTGGCCGGAATACACTAAATTTTCTGGCACTGCTGCATCAAAACTTTCTGGATACTTTTTAGCTAAATATTTTGAAAACACATCATGTCGAGCAGATGTTAAGCCATTACTTCCCATACCTCCATTGTATTCCTTTTCATAAGAGGCTTGCCCAAAAGATTCTAACCCAACAATGAGATCGCCTGCTTTAATATTAGCATTGTCAATAACATCTGATCGTTTTATTCGAGCTGTTACTGTAGAATCAACAATTATCGTTCTTACCAAGTCGCCAACATCGGCTGTCTCACCTCCAGTAGAATGAATAGTAACACCGAATAATTTTAAATCATCAATTAATTCTTCCGTACCATTAATTATAGCCGAAATCACCTCTCCCGGAATTAGGTTTTTATTTCTACCTATTGTTGAAGACAACATAATATTATCTGTTGCACCAACACAAAGTAAATCATCAATATTCATTATTAATGCATCTTGAGCAATCCCTTTCCAAACAGAAACATCTCCTGTTTCTTTCCAATACATGTAAGCTAAGGACGATTTTGTACCTGCCCCATCTGCATGCATTATTAGGCAATAATCATTATCGTTAGTTAAATAATCAGGTACTATTTTACAAAATGCTTTAGGAAATAACCCTTTGTCAATATTTTTTATAGCGTTATGGACATCTTCCTTAGAAGCGGAAACACCTCTTTGTGCATACCTTTTGCTTACCGAATTACTCATGGACAGTTCTTAATTGTTGTACTGCAAAAGTATGAATTGTGATTAATTATTCTTCAGGTAGTATGGAATTTGTTTTTATTTTGGTCGGAATCTTTTCTAAACGTTTTAATCTTTGATTCTCACCACCGAAATACAAATTAATACCAAACCCTAATCTTAGAAAAGAATCATCTTCTTGGTCATTAATTAAAAATTCTACTTCATCATCCAAACTATAATTGTATTCAGCAAATAATTTTAAACCAAATTTACTAGCAACTATATATTCAAAACCAAATCCAGCTTGAATCTTAACAGCACTAATTTCAAAATCATTTAATGCGTTATAACCAAAACCACCAAATAAAAATGGAGAAAAGTCATCATAAGGCAATACCAAAAACTCTATATTAAAATCAATAGAAATTAATTCTTGTTCTATACTGTCGTAAGATAGGTTATAACTATTGTATGACAAACCAAGCAATAAGTGATCTGTTATTGAACGCTTGTAGCCTAGTTTATAAAATAATCCGTATGATGTATTTTCGGCGTCACCAATTAGAGTTCCCGCTCCTATAGCACCTTCAAAAACATTTGTACCTCTATAGTCATAGAATAGTAACTTATTAAATTCAGATTTATAGTATTCCGAACTGTCTCTAAGTGTTTGAGTCTCTAATTTGTCATAATCACGTGTATCTTCTTGTGAATAAATTAAATTAAAAGAACAAATTATAAATAATGTGTTAAAAAATAACCATTTAGATTTAAGAATCATAATTATCGATTTAATAATGCTAGGCTTTGATTCTTAGGGTTGAGAAGGGCACGCAATATAGTAAATTAAAAAACTAAAAAAGATAGAATAAATCTATTGACTTACTCTATCTTATTTATAAATTTCAGTTGGCCAAAAGGCTCTTATATCTTAACTTTTAAGATTCTGTCTGTAGCTCAGATTGTACATTTACAATCTCATCATTAGCAACATCATTGATGCTTTCTGAGTTGTCTTGAGAAAGCACTAATGTGGCCCCTACAAGAATTGCTACACTAAGTAGTAATTTCTTCATTTTAAACAAATATTGATTAATAGCACTACAAACATACTAAATAAACTCTTTGTAATAATAGTAGGAATCAGTTTTTTAACATACAAACGCAGGGTTTTCGATAACTAGACATTTGTGACCGATGAATGACACAAAACTGTAGATAAATAAAAATTTAAGTACGTAAAATTACGTATTTGTTAACGTTAAATTTACATAACTCATACCAAATTTACCATCCAAAAAAGGCAAAAACTGTACTTTGTTGATCATCTATTTTGTAAATAGAAGCTCTCTATATTTTGTTAGTGGCCATAACTCATCATCTATCATAAGTTCTAACTTATCGCAGTGATATCTAATATCTTCAAATAATGGTCTAATCTTATTACAATAACCATTAGCTTTTGCTGCTAAATCAATTTGTTTGTTAAACGATTTTCGTTCATCTGTCATCCTAGTGACCAACGAATTTATATTCTCAATATGTTGAGAAATTTGTTCAATTAGGGATAATTGCTCTTTTGCATAATTCTTAAACTTATCACCATATATTGTTTTTAACCCAGTAACATTCTCAATTAAGATATTTTGATACCTAACTGCTGTGGGTACAATATGATTACGAGCAATATCACCAATTACTCTACTTTCTATTTGTATATGGAGAATGTATTCTTCCATTTCAATTTCATAACGAGCCTCAGCCTCAACTCTATTCATTACCCCCAGACTCCCAAAGAGTGCCAGTGTGTCTTTAGAAATCTTAACTTTAAGAGCCTCTGGCGTTGTTTTATTATTACTTAAACCTCGTTTCTTTGCCTCTTTCTCCCAATCTTCGCTATATCCGTTACCCTCAAAAAGAATAGCTTTACATGTTTTAATATATTCTCTCAGGACATTAAAAATCGCATCATCTTTTTTCATTGATTTCTCATCAATTAAAAGATCTACTTCGGTCTTAAAATCTATAAGTTGTTTTGCAACTATGGAGTTTAAAACTGTCATTGGATTAGCGCAATTAGCTTTAGAACCTACTGCTCTGAATTCGAATTTATTTCCTGTAAAAGCAAAAGGCGATGTTCTATTTCTATCAGTATTATCTAATAGTATTTCAGGTATTTTCCCAACAACATTGAGCTTCAAGTCTGTTTTTTCCTTTGGCGATAATTTCCCTTTAGTAACAGTTTCTAACTCTTCTAATACTTTAGTTAATTGCTGACCGATAAATACAGAAATAATTGCAGGCGGAGCCTCATTTGCACCTAGACGATGATCATTGCTTGCTGAAGCAATTGCTGCTCTAAGAAGTTCTTCATAGGTCTGCACTGCTTTAATGGTGTTTATAAAAAAGGTGAGAAATTGTAAATTACTCATAGGTGTTTTACCAGGTGACAATAGGTTAACACCTTTATCTGTACTCAAACTCCAATTGTTATGTTTCCCAGATCCATTAACACCAGTAAACGGTTTTTCATGCATTAATACTTTAAAGTCATGGCGCTTGGCTACTTTTTGCATCACATCCATTAATAATGAGTTATGATCAACAGCTAAATTAGCTTCTTCATATATAGGAGCTAATTCAAACTGATTAGGAGCTACTTCATTGTGTCTGGTTTTTACAGGAATACCTAATAACATACATTCATTTTCTAAATCACGCATGTATGCCATGGCTCTTGCAGGAATAGTGCCAAAATAATGGTCATCTAATTGCTGTCCTTTTGCAGGAGAATGTCCTAAAAGTGTGCGACCAGTTAAAACTATATCTGGTCTAGATGTTGCCAATGCATTATCGATTAAAAAGTACTCTTGTTCCCAGCCTAAAGAGGCACTAACCTTTCTTACATTTTTATCAAAATATTTACATACAGACACGGCCGCCTTATCGACAGAATGCAATGCTCTTAATAAAGGTGTTTTATAATCTAAAGCCTCACCTGTATACGACACAAAAACTGTTGGTATACATAAAGTTGTTCCATAAATAAAAGCAGGCGAAGATGGATCCCAAGCTGTATATCCTCTCGCCTCAAATGTGTTTCTAATGCCTCCATGTGGAAAGCTAGAAGCATCTGGTTCTTGTTGAACTAATTGATTTCCCGCAAACTTTTCAATTGCCAAGCCATCTCCAATAGTTTCAAAAAAAGCATCATGCTTTTCTGCAGTAGCACCAGTTAAAGGTTGAAACCAATGTGTATAATGCGTAGCACCTTTTGAGATAGCCCACTCTTTCATTCCTGTAGATATATGATCTGCAGTTAATCTATTTATCTTAGAACCTTTATCAATAGCTTCATTGATACTTTCTAATGCATCTTTTGTTAAATATTGACGCATTGCTGCATGATTAAAGACATTAGAACCAAATAGTTCTGAACGTCTACTATTCTCCTCTATATAAATTGGCTTTCTACTTAATGATTCTTTTACAGCATGAAATCTTAGTGTTGACATATCAATAATATTTAAGCCCAAAAATAAGAATTATTTAATTTTAACCTACCTCCCCTAAAAAAAATAGGGTTATCAACAATTATTAATAACATTTCACCTAAAACACCCTCATTTTTTTGACCAAAACACAAAAAAATATAATATTTGCAATGCAAAATATTAAATAACAATACAATGAGTAAATCTAAATTAGAGTACATATGGTTGGATGGATATTTTCCTACCCAAAATATGAGAAGTAAAACGAAAGTAGAAAATGACTTTAGTGGAAAACTAGAAGATTGTCCAATTTGGTCTTTTGACGGTTCTTCGACGAAACAAGCTTCTGGAGGATCTTCAGATTGTTTATTAAAGCCTGTTGCTATTTATCCAGATCCTGCAAGACGCGATGGTTATTTAGTAATGACAGAGGTTTTAAATGCAGATGGCACTCCTCATATCTCTAATGGAAGAGCCACTATTGACGATGATGATAATGATTTCTGGTTTGGTTTTGAACAAGAGTACTTTATTATGGATACACAGACGCAATTACCATTAGGGTTTCCTATTGGTGGTTATCCTGCACCTCAAGGTATGTATTATTGTTCTGTAGGTGGAAAAAATACTCATGGTAGAGATTTAGTTGAACAACATGCAGACCTTTGTATTGATGCTGGGTTAAATTTTGAAGGTATTAATCAAGAAGTTGCTTCTGGTCAATGGGAATTTCAATTATTCGCAAAAGGAGCTAAGAAAGCTGGAGACGAAATTTGGATAGCGCGTTATTTATTAGACCGTTTAACTGAAGACTACGGTTACTATATAGACTACCACCCAAAACCATTAGGTAAGGATATGGATTGGAATGGTTCTGGTATGCATGCAAATTTCTCTAATGAAGTTTTAAGAACATGTGGTTCTGAAGAAACTTACGGTAAAATTTGTGAAGCATTTAGACCAGTAGTAAAAGAACATATTGCAGTTTACGGTGAATTTAACGATCAACGTTTAACTGGAGAGCACGAGACGGCTGCTATTACAGATTTCTCTTGGGGCGTTTCGGATAGAGGAGCTTCAATCCGTATACCAATTATTGCAGTAGAGAAAGGCTGGAAAGGTTGGTTAGAAGACAGAAGACCAGCTTCTAATGGTGATCCATATAAAATTGCAGGTCGTATTATTAAGACTGTAAAGGGTGCTAATATTTCGTAATTAGTACATTTAGATTGATAAAAAAAGCTTGCAAGAAATTGCAAGCTTTTTTTATCTACTATTTTAACGTTAAATAAATAAATACAATATAGGCACCAAATAAGAGCATGCCTTTATAACGCGCAATTTGGAAGCGTTTCGGAATAATCATTAATGGAATTAGCACTGCAGCAAAACCAATCATCCAAAAGATATTGGTTGATAAAATTTGTGGGGTTTCTGGATTAACTACAATAGGTTTTACAATTGCCGTTAAACCTAAAACAGAAGCAATATTAAATATATTAGACCCAATTAAATTCCCTAAAGAAATAGCCTTTTCTTGCTTCAAGGCAGCTATTACAGATGCCGCTAACTCAGGCACGCTCGTACCAATGGCTATAACTGTTACAGATATTGCATAATCACTTATACCAACTGCCTCTGCCAACTGTTTTGCTCCCTCTACTAGCCATTCAGACCCAAAGTAGAGACCGGCCGCACCAATTAAAAGCCACATTACAATTTTAAAATTAGAGACCTCAGCTAAAGCATCATCAACTTCTTCTAAATTTGCTTTCGTAGACTTTCGAGAGTTTCTTATCAATATAAACAAAAATACTACTAAAGCTGTAAACATTAGAAGACCTTCTAATGAAGTTAATATGCCATCATTTTTTAGACAGAAATATAATGCGAATGAAGCCAACATCATCATTGGCCAATTAAATTTATAAAAATCCTTATCGACAGCCAAGGGTGAAATTATAGCCGTTATCCCTAATACTAAGCCAATATTCGCAATATTAGAACCTATTACATTACCTAGCGCAATATCTGAGACTCCATCTAAAGCCGCTTGTAAACTTACTAATAATTCTGGTGCAGATGTGGCAAAAGACACGACCGTCATACCGATAACAAGCTTAGAAATTTTTAGCTTAAAGGAAAGCCCTACAGATGCTCTTACCAAAAAATCTCCACCAACTACTAATAACGCTAATCCAACTATAACAAGGAATACACTCATTTATTATTTAAATATTTTGTCACTTAATTCCATTAAGATGCGAAGATAACATTTCATTTTTATAGAACATTATAACTAAATATTTCGTTAAATAACTATTTTTATAGTTATACAACTACATAAATAGTTATATTTGTATTTCAATAAAAACAAATAAATGTTACTGCATGCAGAAATTAACAAATAAAGAAGAGGAAATAATGCACATTCTTTGGAAGCTGGAAAAAGCTTTTGTAAAGGATGTATTAGCCGAAATAACAGTAGATAAACCCCATTACAACACCCTTTCTACAATTATCAGAAACCTAGAAGAAAAAGGATACGTTAATTATAATGCCTATGGTAAAACGCATCAGTACTTCCCTATTATTTCTAAAGAAGATTATAAAACCAAATTTATGAGTACCGCTATTGATAATTACTTTAATAGCTCTTACAAAAATGTAGTTTCATTTTTTGCCAAAGAAGAAAAAATAAGTGTTGAAGAACTTAAAGAAATTATCGCATTAATAGAAAATAAAAACTAACTATGGAATACCTAATAAAAGCTAGTGCAGTAATAGCACTTTTCTACTTGTGTTTCTACTTTTTTTTAAAGAAAGAGACATTCTTTAATCACAATCGTTGGTTTTTATTAGCCGGAGTTGCAATCGCTTTAGTTTTGCCATATGCAGTGATACCAATTTATATAACAATAGAACCTATAACAAACACAGAAACTGCATTTTCAATTGCAAAAAGTGTTCCTAGCAATTTTCAAAATATAAGTCCCAATAAAGCATTTGAATGGCAAACACTTTTACCTATTTTATACATAATAGGACTTGCTATATTTTTAATTCAATTTTTATTACACTTTGGATCATTAATTTTATTGCTATTAAAAAATCCTAAGAATAAAGACGGCATTTACACCTATGTTATTGTTGATAATACCATCTCACCTTTTTCATTTTTTAAATGGATTGTTTACAACCCTGAATCTTTCAATAACGAAGAATTAAAGTTAATGCTGACACATGAAAAAGTACATGCCAATCAACTTCATTCTATAGATATAATTTTGATACAATTAGCCTGTAGTTTTTTTTGGTTCAACCCACTAATATGGCTTTATCGAAAAGAAGTAAGACAAAATTTAGAATATATAGCAGATAATAAAACCCAAGAAAATTCAAACAGTGAAATAGAATACCAACGTTTACTATTAAAAACTAGCGTTGCAAATCATAACGTTTCGCTTTCAAATAATTTTTATAATTCATCAATCAAAGAACGTATAGTTATGTTAAAAAAAACGAGATCAAAAACAAAAAATCAACTGAGATATTTACTCATTCTACCACTACTAGCTGGTTTATTAATGAGTATGAACATGGAAACCGTTTATGTAGAGACAGAACCAAATATAAAATCATCAAATGAAATTGTAGAGTTTGTAGTACATAAGAGTACAAGTGATAGTGAATTAAAACAAATGTCTAATACTATAGAACAAAAAGGCAGTAGTTTATTTTTTAGTGATATTACAAGAAACAATAAAAATGAGATTACTAACATTACAGTAAAACTATCTGGCTCTACTTACAAAAGTAGCAGTGATACTGCTATTGATTCGTTTATAGTTTATAAAGAATTTTTTGAGAAAAACGGAAGTTTTGTTGGCCGTTATGGCAATGGTACTATTCACTTAGACACAGTTATTGGTGAACCTAGAAATAACCCGAGAATAAAACTATTTACTGATAGAGTAAATACTACATTGATTAGATATAATTTAACTGATAAAGTTGAAACAGATACAAATTATATTGAAATTACTTTCAATAATAATATGACAGACCAACAATTAGACGACATTAAAAATGAACTAAAGTCTAATGGCATTATAATGACTATTAAAAAGATAAGACGTAATTCTAAGGGCTTAATAAGCATTATTAATATAGATTTTAAAGCCAAAAATGGTTCTACTAATTATAAAGTAAAAGATGCGAATGGCATAAATTCTTTTTACTTTAAGATGGATGACGAAAGTTTTGGTGTTGGAGCTGTTAAAAATGCAGAAAATGTAATTATCCAAACAATTGAAATAAATGATTTAAATAAAACTTCTAAATCAAAATCATCAGCTAAGACTTTCATATTAAATACTGACAAGAATAATATAGAAATAATTGACTCATCTAAAGCAAAACTATATAATGATCAACGCGATGTGGTAATTGGAAGGTTGAGAACAAAGCTAGCAAATAATGATACCATTTATTATACATCTATAGACTCTGCTGAAATAAAGAAATTGACAAAGTTAAAGTCTCAAATTTTCTATGAAAGTGATACACCTGTTAAAATTATTACTTCTGGTGAACATGTTTTGACACAGCCATCTAAAGTAAAGTATTCTGGTTATTCATTTTATGATACTCAAAACTCAAAACCACTAATTATAATTGATGGTAAAGCCGTGAGTGAGGGATCTATGAAAAATATAAATCCAAATCAAATTGAAAGCGTTAATGTCCTCAAAGGAAATTCTGCAACAGAAATTTATGGTGAAAAAGGAGAAAACGGTGTTATCGTAATTAAAAGTAAAGGTGATAACACTTGGGTCGAAAAATCTAAAAATGATAAAGATGAACCTTTAAAAATTGGGAGAGTAGAAGTTACTAGCACCTTTCATGCTGATGAGGAAGATTTAAAACCCATTATTATAGTTAATGGAAAAGTTATTAGTGAAAAAGAAATGAAAGCTTTAAACTCAAGTGATTTTGAAAAAATGGATGTTCTTAAAGGAAATGCTGCAACTAAACTTTACGGTGATAAAGGTAAAAATGGAGTTATTGTAATTAAAAGTAAAGACAAAAACATTTGGGTTACGGATACTAAGAAAAAAGATGATAGTCCTTACCGTGTAGAGGTTACAAGCACGTCTTACAGAGACGATGACAATCCAATCAAAAATGGAACTTTAGCATATATTACTAAATATACACCAGATAAAGTCTTAGAAGACCATAAAAGAAACCTCAAAAACTTTGGGATAACTGTAAAATACTCGAAATTAAAACGTAATAAAGCTGGTGAAATCACAAGTATAAAAATTAGTCTTAAAAATGAAAAAGGTGCAACTGGCAGTGCAACTTGGAAAGTTGATGACGGTATACCTGGCATTGAATTTGGTGAAACAGAAGGCTCATTAATTGCCAGAACTAGTGATATGAACAAAGAATAAAATTCAATATTATAATGTCTTAAAAAGCCAAACTTTAAAAAGTTTGGCTTTTTAGATATTCTATATAACGTACGCTATTCAATAATAATTTTTCTAATAATCGAACGATTATCACTTTTCAATTTTAAAAGATATAAGCCTGAAGCTAAATCTAAGTCTATGTAATCTTCTATTGCATTATAATGCCTTAGTAATTTACCTTCAATAGAAAAGACTTCAATATCTATTTTGGATTGCAGACCAGAAAAATATACTCTTCCGTTAGTTGGATTAGGATACATATTAATTTCAGAAAACTCGTCTTCACTTATATTTAGTGATTGCGCCCATAAATCACCAACATTATTTCCCCATATATATTCTACTAAAAGGGGTTGATCTATAAATGGGTTTCTATTAAATTGCCATGTGTAAACAACATTATTCCTATTCATTTCAAAATCATCTGGCGGATCGTTTCTATGCCAATCTAATAACGTTGCCAAATCACCTAACTGACCAACTGTGCTTGGGAAACCATTAACAATTTCTAATCCATTGTATCTTATTTCCATATATAAGACACTGCGCGCTACATCACCTCTAAAACTGCCAAAGGTTCCTGTTGGGCCAATGTATTGCCCATAATGCTGATTACCTCTAGAGCTATTCTCAGAAGCATCTGCCGCTCTTAGAGCATGTGCATCTGAGTTACCGTGTCTCAAAGAATCTGCTTTAGTTGTCCAGAAAACGTCAATCCCATCAGCAACTTCATCTTCTTCTATATCATTAAAACCACCTCGAGATCGCGGATAGGTATGCTCTCTATTCCATTTTCCAGCATTACTACTACTTGTTTGTAAATCTAATTTAGCTCTACCTTCTTCAGAATACACCAACCATACTTGATTACTATTTTCAGGATTTTGATCTGCCTCCTTAATTATATCTATAACATCAGCATAAGTTTGAGCTCTAACAATAGTAGGGTCAGCAATTATATCTTGTAAAGCTTGTCTTAATGACATATCTGCCAATCCGTCTAAACTATCATAATAACCATTTGGTTGTGTGCTTTGAACTATACCAGTTGTTGGATTAAACGGCGTTCCCCAAGGTGCTATCGAAAAGTCATTATCCACTACCCTGACCTCAACAAAACTATTTGAAGCAACTACAGGTTCTACCAAATCTAAAAATCTAATTAATAGTACTTCGTCACCTTCATCACTAGTATCATCAAACAAATTTATAGTTGTGCTTATAGTATTACTTCCGCTAGGAATTGTGAGATTTACACTTCCTGTATAATCTGAAGTATTAAAGCCAAAATTATTTAAGCTAATTGTAAAGTCTATATCTGCAGAGGCTACACTTTCTGAAGTAAAGGTAATATCAAAGGTTTCACCTTCATTATATTGGTCTTGATCTACAGATATCTCAATTGGGTTTATAGGAATCCCAGAACCATCATTCTCGCGTCTTGGTGTTGGTGTAACAGCAGAAAATGATTCTACACCCATGCCGTCTACAAAACGCTGTATAGATTTAGGATTTGCGTTAGTACCATTATCATTATACTGAATAGTTTCACCCATTAAGGCTAACAAGTTTACATCATCAGAATCGTTTGTATCGTAAACCAAGGCATCAATTAAATTAGTTTGTGTAGCTAAAGTTCCTTCCGGAAAATCATTAACTGAAGCTTGATATATACCTACAGCATCCGCTCCATTCTGAATAATATTTTCAGAAACTAATAGTTGAGGAAATGGAGATACACCAGAACTTCCAATTAATAACAAGCCATTATTATCTGTTTCAAATCCATCTAAATCGATAACTAAGTAGCTAGAATCTGCTCCACTTGAAGATCCATTAAAAAATACTAAAATATAGCCATCAGTAGAAAAATTAGGTGTTTGCGATTTTAATTCTACAAACTCCGCTGTATCTGTACTTGGTGTATCAGGATCAATCTCATTAATAATTAATACTTGAGACCATGCCATTCCGGATAAAAGCAATGCTGTTAAAAGTAAAATTCTTTTCATATTAAATATTTTTCCAAAGATAAACTTAATATGTTGCCTTAATGTTAAATGAGAAAATAGTCATTTTTTGATACAAAAAATATCTCAAAATTAATATGATAATTATCAGCAATACAAGTTCCTCTATAAGATGAAATGACCAAATACTGGTATTTTAATAACAAAATGTGCCTACGTTTTTAAAAAAGAGATAAAACACCCCCTTCAAACCTATAAAATTAAAATCATATCACTTATTTTAGTTATAAAATGAAACTTCAATAAAGATAAGTCACATTTTTTTATAACCATTTCTATTTTTTTACTTATAAATATAAATTCAATTTCATCGATTTATTCAAAAACATTTGGTAGATGCTTTGTTCTCTATATATATTGAAAACTCAATCAAGAAAACGTATTAAATTATTAACCTCTAAACCAAAAAATTATGATGACATTAGCAAAATTGATTATTGATATTATTTTTTCAATATTCTAAATTAAATTAAACAACCAATCCCAATAGTAAAACTATCTTCTAGAATTAGTTTTACTATTTTTGTTTATAATCAATTCTAGGTTCAACATAATGAATAAGGCGATATTTAAAGTTTTAGCTAAACTTAATAAAGCGATATTACCATCATACACAAAAAGACAATTAGACCTAAGTAAGGCTTCTAAGTTTCAACTTGCAGTAATCGGTTGGCGTGTTTATATAACTAAAAATGCTCTGGAGTAAATAAGACTACCACCAGGTAGTCTTATTTTAGTTATTATCAATTCTAGTGACCTCGACAGGATTCAAACCTGTAACCTCTTGAGCCGTAATCAAGTGCGCTATTCAGTTGCGCCACGAGGCCTTTTTTTAAGTGGGTGCAAATATAAGACATTTATTAAAAAACAACCAAACTATTTATTTCAAAATTGTAATTGTTATTTTTGAATTATGATTTCTAAAGAATTACTTCAACCTTTTAATTATGTATTCGATTCCGAAATTATTGATTCTATTTGTAAAACCGCGTTTCTCAAAACTTTTAAAAGGCACGATATCATTATAGATATTGCACAAGACCTAAATTTTATACCACTTTTAATTAATGGAAATATTAAAGTTTTACGAGAAGATGATAGTGGCAGCGACCTTCTCTTATATGTTTTAGAATCTGGTGATACTTGTGCCATGTCATTAACATGTTGTATGGCAAAGTCAGTTAGTAAAATAAGAGCTATTGCAGAAGTCGATGTACAAGTAATAATGATACCTATTGCAAATATGAAACTCTGGTTTCATAGCAATGAAAGTTGGAGAAATTTTATTTTACAAAGTTATCAAATTCGTTTTGATGAAATGCTAGAGACCATAGATACGCTAGCTTTTATGAAAATGGATCAGCGTTTATTTAAATATTTAACTGATCATGTTAAATTAACCGCTTCTACAACTTTAGAAATAACTCACCAAGCAATAGCTGAAGATTTACATACCTCTAGAGTAGTCATCTCAAGGCTTTTAAAACAATTAGAAAACGAAAAGAAAATTAAACTCGGCAGGAATAAGATTATTGTTTTAGTGTTTTAGTAACTTTTGTCACACAAAATGTTTTGTATAATTCTATTTTTGTACCAAATTAAATCTATGGAATACTTATTACAACCTTGGCCATGGTATGTTTCCGGACCATGTATCGCTTTAATTATGTTTCTCCTACTCTATTCAGGAAAAACATTTGGCATGTCTTCTAATCTTAGAACTTTATGTGCAATCGGAGGAGCTGGTAAAAAAGTTGAATTTTTTAAGTTTGATTGGAAAAGTCAACGTTGGAACCTCATCGTTGTCTTTGGTGCTATCATTGGAGGATTTATAGCACATAACTATCTTTCAAATTCTATTAAAATAGATTTAAGCGAAGCAACAATACAAGATTTAACAACTTATGGCTTTACTGATATAGGCAATAGCTTATTACCGCACGAACTATTTAGTTGGGAGGCAGCTTTTAGCTTTAAAGGAATTGCTATTTTACTTATTGGCGGTTTTTTAGTTGGTTTTGGTACACGTTATGCAGGCGGTTGCACGTCTGGGCACGCCATTACTGGTTTAAGTAGTTTACAAATTCCTTCTCTAATTGCTGTTATAGGGTTTTTTATCGGAGGTTTAATAATGATTCACTTAATATATCCAATACTTTTTTAATATGGCAAAATATATAAAGTTCTTATTGATTGGTATATTCTTCGGAATAGTACTAGTAAAGTCTGAAGCAGTATCGTGGTATCGTATTTTCGAAATGTTTAAATTTCAGTCGTTTCATATGTACGGAATCATTGGCACCGCTGTTATGACAGGAATTATTCTATTACTAATTTCAAAACAATTAAAAGTTAAAACACTTCAAGGAAATAATATAAAAGTACCTTTAAAAGAAAAAGGCTTTAAAAGATATCTTATTGGTGGATCAATATTTGGTTTAGGATGGGCACTTTGTGGTGCTTGCCCAGGTCCAATGTATATCTTAATCGGTACTGGCGCATTTACAATCATAATAGTTATTGCCGCTGCATTATTAGGCACATATACTTATGGTATTTTAAAAGACAAACTACCTCATTAGATGGAAGCAGTTGAGATTATAGGCTATTTTGGTGCACTAGTTGTTGGACTAGTTCTTGGTTTAATAGGAGGTGGAGGCTCTATACTAACTGTTCCTATTTTAGTGTACTTTCTAGGGTTTAACCCTATAGTGGCCACAGCCTACTCTTTATTTGTGGTAGGTAGCACAGCTTTAGTTGGAACGCTTAAAAATATTAGACAAAAGAAAATAGATTTTAAAACCGCGTTAGTCTTTGCCATACCCTCTATCATAACAGTATTTATGGTTCGAAGCTTGGTTATCCCAAATCTTCCGGAAGTAATCTTTACATTGGGTAGTTTTCAGTTGACAAACTCGCTTTTTATAATGCTTTTATTCGCATTAATTATGTTCTTAGCTGGTTGGTCCATGATTAAATCTAGAGAAATACCTGAAGATGATAGTATTAAAAAATTTGATGTCAATTACTATTTTGCAATTGGTTCTCAGGCAATTGGAATTGGTGTTTTAGCTGGTCTTGTTGGTGCTGGAGGTGGGTTTCTAATTGTACCTGCTTTAGTTTTATTAGTTAAGTTACCAATTAAAAAGGCAATTAGCACATCACTATTTATTATAGCCATTCAGTCATTAGTAGGATTCTTAGGCGATTTAAAAACCCTGACAATAGATTGGAAATTTCTAATAACATTTACATTAATTTCTATAATCGGCATTTTTATAGGACTAGCTCTGTCAAAAAAAATAAGCCCTAAACGTTTAAAAAAAGGGTTTGGCTATTTTACTATTGTAATGGCTACATATATATTATATAAAGAACTGTTTTAAACTTTGTGATAATTGTCACAATTCAAAAAAATGAAGTTTCGTAAATTTGCACTATAAATAAGTTAAAAATGAAGATAGAACAATTATATACAGGATGCTTAGCTCAGGGAGCTTATTATATTGAGTCAGAAGGAGAGGTTGCTATAATTGATCCACTGCGTGAAATTCAACAATATATAGATAAGGCTAAAGCAAATAATTCAAAGATTAAATATATTCTAGAAACACATTTTCATGCTGATTTTGTATCTGGTCATGTTGATTTAGCTTTAAAAACAGGTGCGAAAATAGTTTTTGGCCCTGGCGCTTCAACTGAATATGATATCCATTCTGCCAAAGATGGTGAAGAGCTGAAGATAGGAAAACTAACTATTAAAGTTTTGCACACACCAGGTCATACTTTAGAATCTACGACCTACTTACTTAAGGACGAAACCGGTAAAGACCACGCAATATTCTCTGGAGACACTTTATTTTTAGGTGATGTTGGGCGACCAGACTTAGCTATAAAATCTGATTTAACTAAAGAAGATTTGGCAGAAATGCTTTTTGATTCTTTAAGAAATCAAATTATGCCTTTAGCAGATGATGTAATTGTTTATCCTGCACATGGCGCAGGTTCGGCTTGTGGTAAAAATCTAAGTAAAGAAACCGTAGGAGTTTTAGGCGAGCAAAAAAAGACTAACTATGCCCTACGCTCAGATATGACAAAATCTGAATTTGTAAAGGAGGTTCTAGATGGTATAGCACCTCCACCTCAATATTTTGCAAAAAACGCTATGATGAATAAAATAGGTTATGCAACTTTTGATACTGTTTTAGAAACAGGAAATATTCCATTAAATCCAGAAGAATTTGAAGCTTTAGCAAATCATGAATCTGCTTTAGTTTTAGATGTCAGGCCTCAATCGGAATATATAAAAGGGCATATTCCAAATTCCATTTTTATTGGTTTAAATGGTGGATTTGCTCCTTGGGTTGGTGCTCTAATTACAGATATAAAACAACCGATTGTTTTAGTAGTTCCTGAAGGAAAATCTGAAGAAGCTGTTACACGATTATCTCGTGTAGGATACGATAATACTTTAGGCTATTTAGATGGAGGGATAAATGCTTGGAAAAACGCAGATAAGGAGATAGATACATTAGAATCAATTTCTGCCGAAGAATTTGCTCTGCGCGCCAAAAACTCAAACATTAATATTCTAGATGTTCGTAAAGATGGTGAATTTCAATCATCTCATTTAGAAAATGCACAGCATCTATCTCTAGACTTTATTAATGATAAAATGAACGATGTATCTGCAGATAAAACATATTATTTACATTGTGCTGGAGGATATCGCTCGGTTATAGCGGCTTCGATTTTAAAGGCTCGCGGATTTCAGAATCTAATAGATATAGCAGGTGGCTTCGGAGCCATAAAGAAAACGGACCTCAAAATCACAGATTTTGTTTGTCCTTCAACTTTATAACAATGGAAATGGAAATTAAACTTAAAATTCAGAACTTAAAATGTCATGGTTGTGCAAACACAATTGTAACACAATTATCTAAGTTAAATGATATAGCTGAAGTTATGGTAGATAATAATTCAGACGAAGTAAGCTTTATTTATAGCTCTGAATTAAGTTTTAATTTGGCTAAAAAGAAACTATCCGATTTAGGTTACCCAATAGTTGGAGAATCAAATTCTTTACCGAAAAAAGCGAAGTCTTTTGTGAGTTGCGTAGTGGGTAGAATAACCAAATAAAATATTGTAACACTAAGTATAAAACACTTTATACAATTTCGGCACTAAGTCCTGCTTGTAATAACTTAGAACAACGCGGTTCTAAATCATCATAAGAACCTGTTTTTACTGTACACTTTCCTTTATAGTGCACTAATATTGCACATTGCTCTGCTTGCTCTGGTGCATGATCACATGCGTAAATTAACGTATCAATCACATGATCGAATGTATTAACATCGTCATTAAACAAAACAATTTCATTTTGTTTTAAAATAGCCTCCTCGACAAGTAATTCTTCTTGACCCTTTTCTTGAAAATTCATGATTGCAATATGATTTAAGCTAAATTAAAAAAATATTTTTTATTAAAACGAAAAAGCTCTTGGTTTAGATATTATAGATATGTTAAAGTTTATTGTATCACTTCAATGCATCACTCACAGTTATTCTTTGTACAAAGAAATGGGTTGATTAAAAAAATATAATCAACCCATTATCAATCTAATTTAATACAAACCTTTTTTTAAAACTTTAGTTACATGGGCCAATAAAGGTCCAACCACCTGATACGCGCTCGTATAAATTACCAAAATAAGTAACACGCGAACCAATACTATAGCTTCTTCCACTTTGCCATTCAGAAACTCCATCACAAGGACCTGTACTTGCAGGATACATAGCTTCTAAAGCAGTAACATCATTATTATTGAAGTTTCCACTTACACTAGTAGAGAAACATGCTTGCATAACTGAAGTTACATCTCTACCTGTTGGTGTACCTTCTACATGCACGGCACCATCAGAACCTGATCCTTCATTTCCTTGAGATGATGCAGGGCAACTTAAACGGTCAAACCAGTCTGAGTGACGAAAACCAATTGAATGTCCTATCTCATGAGTAATTACATGCTCATTAACATTAGTAGAAAATTGTTCTATACCATATATCTGAACAAATTTATTAGGTTGACCACTAGAATTTGGAAATCCTGCAACACCACCTGTTCCATTAGGATTGTTCACAGAATTATCATAGACAACCATATCTGCAGCTTGGTAATTAGTACCAAACGTTAAATTGAAATCTAACGTCATATTATTAATATTATTATAATTTGCAACGGCTCTAGTTAAAGCTGTACGTGCTTTATTAGATAAGGCTTGGCTACCACCAGTATAGCCCAGTACATTTATCGTTTGATTATTTTCTGAAACTAAATTGAAGGTTCTATATTGCTTCTGACCTACTAAGTGCGCATCAACAAGCTTTTTTAATTCTTTCTTAGTATAAACAATATCACTACCTATATAAATACGTTGTTCTACTGTTCCATTTGGTAAGAAAAAATCACCTTCAGAAACAATTCCAACATCAATATCTAATGATTTAATTGCATCCAATATTTCAGAATCAGTAACCACAGTTCGGCTACCCAACTTATTCATATTAATAATAATGTCGTCATTTTGGTTTAGTGAATCTTCATCGACAGTATCTTTTTGACAAGCTGTAAATACAAGTGCAAATGCAGCTAAAGAAACCGCCCAAATTTTTATTATTTTTTTCATTTTACGTGTGTTAAATTATTGATTTGTTTGAATAGTTTACGTAAACTGGAGTGTAGAATATTATGGCAAACTATTTAAAATAGCTCACCCTTAAAATCTACAATTAAATAATATTATTTGTATAAATATACGGTGAAAAAGGAAGTTTGGATTACGGGAAAACCACACATTTTAAAATAATTATGTTAAATTATCATAATAAATTAAACATAATTCAATAATAACTTTAAAATTTTAAATATTTTTAATTCATAAATTCTGCTGCTATCCACTTGTTTTTTAAGATTTTACTTTTAAAATTCAATCCGTTATTAGTACAAATTTCAGTGATTAAGTCCAAGTCCTCTGCGTAAAATCCACTCAAAAAAAGTTGCCCATGTTTTTTTAAGTGTTTAGCATAAACTGGAATATCCTGCAGAAGAATATTTCTATTAATATTTGCTATTATACGATCATAATTTTGAGTTTTTAGAAGGGCTATATCACCTTCATAGACAGAAATATTTTGACAACCATTGCGTTCTATATTTTCTAAACTATTAAGATAACACCAATTGTCAATATCTATAGCGTCTAGATTTGAAGCTCCAACTTTTTCAGCAAGGATTGCTAATACTCCAGTACCACATCCCATATCTAAAACAGTCTTATTTCTAAAATCATTTTTTAATATATGCTGTATCATCATATGCGTAGTTTCATGATGACCTGTACCAAAACTCATTTTTGGTTCTATAATTAAGTCGTATTGAGTATTTGCTTTACTATGAAAAGGTGCACGAACAGTTACTAAATCATCTACTACGATAGGTTTAAAATTCTTTTCCCATTCCTCATTCCAATTCGTTTGTTCAATTTCATTAAATTTGAAGGAAATCTTAAATTCATTCGATTTTAAGATTTGAATATCATCTAATATAAAGGCATTCCATTCGTTTTTTTGAATGTAAGCAGTAAGACCTTCATTAGTCTCCACAAAACTTTCAAAACCTGCATAACCAAGCTCTGCAATTAATATTTCAGTTCCTGGTTGTAAAGGTTCTACTGTAAAATCGTAACCTATATAAATACTATTAGACATTATTAAAATGCGCTAACAATTGCTGAAAAATCATCTACTTTTAATGAAGCACCACCAATTAAACCACCATCTACATCTGGCTTAGAAAATATTTCTTTAGCATTAGCTGGTTTTACGCTACCACCATAAAGAATAGATACTGAATCGGCAACTTCGCTTCCATATTTAGAAGCTAAGGTATTTCTAATAAAAGCATGCATATCTTGAGCTTGCTCAGGGCTTGCAGTTTCACCCGTACCAATAGCCCAAACTGGTTCGTAAGCCAAAACAATATGTTTAAAGGCATTTGAATCTAATTGAAATAACGCATTTTTTATTTGACTCTCAACAACCGCTTCTTGATTACCTTCTTTTCTATCTGTCAACTCTTCACCAAAACAAAATATAATTTCGAGATTATTCGCTAAAGCTGTATTAACTTTCTCGGCTAAAAGTGCATCTGTCTCGCCAAAATAAGCACGTCTTTCTGAATGACCTAAAATAACTGTTTTTACACCAATACTTTTTAACATCTCACCAGAAACTTCACCAGTATATGCTCCATTAGTCGCTTGGTGCATATTCTGTGCTGCAACCTCTAACTTAGACTTTTTTGAACGCTTTACCGCTGTTGCAAGATTAACAAACGTAGGCGCAATAACAACTCTAGTATTATTTAAATCCTTATCTTCTATAGACTTTTTGATTTGCTTCACCAACTTTCTAGTGGCTTTTAAATCATTATTCATTTTCCAATTACCTGCAACTATATTTTTTCTCATAATGTTCTATTTGTATTTCTAAAGAGGACGTTAATTTATTGATATGATATGAGTAACAAAAATAAGCAAAAAGCCAACCTTAGCTGTTAATTGAACTAAATTGTTGCGAAATCGTTATAGACGAGACATTCAAAAATTATATAAATAAACACAAATAAATTAAGACAATTTTACTCTTGGATCTAGCCAAGCATATATAACATCTACAAATATGTTAATGGTGATAAAAACTATTGCAATAACTAAAACAGCACCCATTATCACAGGTAAATCTAAAGTATTTAATGCATTTACAATTTCTTTACCAAGACCATTCCAACCAAAAATATATTCTACAAAAACAGCACCTGCTAGCATTGATGCAAACCAACCAGATATTGCGGTTACTACAGGATTTAATGCATTCTTTACTGCATGATTTTTTATAACCTGAAACTCACTTAACCCCTTGGCCCGTGCAGTTCTAATGTAATCCTGATTCATGACCTCTAATAACGAATTACGCATCAACTGAATAACGACAGCTAATGGCCTAATACCTAAAACAACTGCAGGTAGTATTAGATTTTTCCATTTAATTGTCATTTTTTCACCAAGATCATCCAATTCATACAAACTACCTGTCATTTCTAAATTGGTGTATTTATGTAACACAAATCCAAAAAGCCAAGCAAATAATATCGCACTAAAGAAAGAAGGTAAACTCATCCCTAAAGTACTTAAAATCTGTATTGTCTTATCTATCCAAGTATCTTTATAAAGCGCTGATAAGACGCCAAACACAAGACCAAAAACTATAGCAATTAAAATCGCTGAGACTGCTAAAACAAAGGTATTAGGAATGGTTTCTCCAATAACTTTAGTGACCTTTTTTCCTTGCTTCGTGAAAGACTCTCTTAAATACGGATATTTTATAACAACTGCTATTTTGCCTGTTGAAAATAGTTTTGAATAGGTATACTTATCAGCATCTAAAGATGTATAATGCCCAACAGTTTTAGTTGAGTGCAGAGAAATTGGAGACAAATCATTAAGGTAATATAAATACTGAGTTCCGAGAGGTTTATCGAACCCATATTTCTTTTTAACAGCCTCTACCTGTTCAGCTGTTTGATTTTGACCGAGCATCATTTTTGCTGGATCACCAGGCAAAATTGTAAATAGAAAGAAAATAACAGTTATTACACCTAGTAAGGTGACGAAGGCATAGAGTAGTTTATTTACAAAGTAGCGTAACAGATTAGTCCTTTTTAAGATTTATGATAACTAAAGAAGAATAATAAGAACTACTAACTTTATTAATAGAATCTAACATATCGCCTTCATACCTTTCCGTTAAAACTGACATTTCTTCAATATCATCCTTATTTAAAGAATCTACTTGCACCTTATTGTATAATTTACCATCGACTAAAAATAACGTGCCATGATCAGGCTTATTTTTCAAAACACTATTTGAAGCAACTTTTATCAGTTCTATATCATCAATATCATTCCAATGCGCTTTATTAATGACTGTTCCTTTTTCTAAAAGCACAATACCAGGACTAGATCTAACAATCGTTTTAATCACTTTCTCGTCGCATAAGTAAAATTCAAAATCTAAACCATTATCAACTTTTACTCTTTCTTTGTCAGCAAATCCAGAAGATGTTAATCCAATTACTGTATATCCTTTTTTTATAGCTTCATCTGTAAATGTTTTTAGTTTTGCTACCCCTTCAGCTTCTGCTGTAGAAATATTATACATTGCAACTATTACAAGATTTTCTTTTTCTAAAAAATAGGTCGTCAAATCTTCATCATCCGATTCTATAGAAAAATCTTGAATTGGAGGTATATAACCTTCATCAATAGTTTTTGTTTCTACACCGACATATTCTCCTTCTACTGTTGGGTAGCTTCCATTAGTAACAAACTCTTGGTCTTCACCATTAACTGTAAATGTCCAAGTATATTCTAATATTGGTTTTGCAGCATCCTCTGGAATTGCCATTTGCTCTTGGATATTTTTCCCTATTGCATATGCTCTAAAATCAATAGATGGTAAATGCATTAATACATGATAACCAAACCAAAGTGAAATAATAAAACTCAGCAATGCAACAATAGTTGTTGGAAGTTTTGATAAAATTGGTTTAATATGCTTTAGCCCTGCAACTAAAATTAGAATTAGTACTAATAAAATAACATCCTTTATAAAGCTCTCCCAAGGGGTCAGTTTTAAAGCATCACCAAAACATCCACAATCCTTCACTTTATCAAAATATGCCGAATAAAATGTTAAAAAGGTAAAGAATACAATCATTGCCAATAAGCTATAAACAGTAAATTTTGGTTTATAACCAATTAATAAAAACACACCTAACACAACCTCAAAAACTACCACAAAAACAGAAATTAATAAGGCATATGGTATTAAAAATTCCATATTTAAAACATCTGCACCGAAATATTCTTGCAATTTATACGAAAACCCTAACGGATCATTGAGCTTTATAAATCCTGAAATGATAAAAAGAATCCCAGTGAATATTCTACTTATTTGTACTAAATACTTCATAAATAATTGTAATTATTAAGAATTTGATTCACCCAAATGAATCAGAGCAAAGACCGCGTAATTTATCATATCTTGATAGTTAGCATCAATTCCTTCACTTACTATAGTTTTACCTGAATTATCTTCAATTTGTTTAACACGCAAAAGTTTTTGCAAAATTAAATCCGTTAATGAGCTTACACGCATGTCCCGCCATGCCTCGCCATAATCATGATTTTTATCTAGCATCAATTGTTTAGTTAATGCAATTTTTTTATCATAAAGTTCAGTAGCCCCTTCGGTATTTAAATCTGGTTGCTCAACCACACCTTTTTCTAATTGAATTAATGCCATTAAACAATAGTTAATAATACCTATAAACTCGCTAACCTCACCTTCGTCAACCTTTCTTACGTCATTTTGTTGCAAACCTCTAATACGTTGTGCCTTTATAAAAATTTGATCTGTAAGTGATGGTAATCTTAATATTCTCCATGCACTCCCATAATCGCTCATTTTATTTACAAAAAGGGTTCTGCATTGAGCTATAACAGCATCGTATTGTTTTGATGTATCTTGCATTTATTACGTTATAATTTCCGTAAATTTCGCATAAATAAGTTAGAAGTTCAAAGTTTGAGGTTTAAAGTTATAACCAACACCTTTTAATAAATTATATGACCATAAATTGTAAAGGCAAACTCTTAGATTTATCTACCCCAAAGGTGATGGGTATTCTTAATGTAACACCAGATTCATTTTATGATGGTGGACTATATAAAGATGAATCTTCAATTATAAATCAGGTAGAAACAATGCGTAACGATGGAGCCACCTTTATTGATGTTGGCGGTTATAGTTCGCGACCTGGAGCGAATTTTGTAAGTGAATCAGAAGAGTTAAACCGCGTAATTCCCGTTATTGAATTAATAATGAGGAATTTTCCTGAAACTCTAGTCTCTGTTGACACCTTTAGAAGTCATGTTGCTAAGGAAAGTATTAAAAATGGTGCTGCTCTTATCAATGATATTTCAGCAGGGAAGCTTGACGGAAATATGATTTCTACAATAGGCCAATTAGGTGTTCCATACATAATGATGCACATGAAAGGAGATCCTAAAACCATGCAAAAACATACGGACTATAATGATTTAGTAAAAGAGATTAACTTTTATTTTGCAGAGCAAATAGCAAAGGCCCATAAGGAGCAAATAAATGATATTATTATTGATCCAGGTTTTGGTTTTGCCAAAACACTTGAGCAAAATTATGAGTTACTAAATAATTTAGAATTACTTCAGCTTACGGACAAACCAATACTTGCTGGAGTATCTCGAAAATCTATGATCTACAAAACATTAAATACAACTTCCAAAAATGCATTAAACGGAACAACTGCCTTACATATGGTGGCTTTGCAAAAAGGCGCTAAGATTCTTCGAGTGCACGATGTAAAAGAAGCTATGGAATGTATCGCTCTTTACAATAAGTTGAATGCCAGTTAATCTATGAGATATATTTATCTTTTTATATTACTTTGCTTACTAAGTTGCAATAACGAGAGAGTGCTGCAACTCCCCACAATTAAAAATACAATAACCTCCGAAGTTTTAGATGTATCATCAGGATATATTTTCTACGACCAAACGCAACCAGACTCAACTCTTCTAAATAGAAAAAACCTTATTAGTACAACTAATTGGTTAGTAAACGTCGATAAAAGATTAACGTTAAGACAAGCCATTCCTCATATAAAGTACTTACAAGACAAAAAAAGAAATGCTAAAATGCATAAAAATGAAAATGCGAAAAATTTCTTTACTTGTAATGATACGAGTATTGGTAATTTAGGATTTTTGGAGTTTACGGATGTTAATTATGAGATTATTGATATCGTAAAAGACTCCATAGCCATTCATGCATCGCAGAGAATAGGTTATAACGATATTGTCATTTCTCAAAATCCTTCACCGACAACATATTTTGTGATTACTAATACAAATAAAGAAGATTTCGAAAACCAAGCACATCAAATATTGGAGTTATTAGAAAAAAATATTCCTTTATCTGAAGGTTTAAAAATTAATGGGTTGTCTATAGATTTGTATTTTGAAGAAAATCTTAGCTTTCAAGACTATATTAGAATTAAGTCCAAACTGTCCGAACTTATTTCAAAAACAGTTAGAATTAGCACTAACGAGTTCATTTATTAACTTTAATTCTTAAATTAGCAAAAAGACTCATCTTTTGGAAAACTTACAACTTTGGGATTTTAGATTTATCGACTTCGTTGATGTTTTCTTAGTTGCTATTCTTCTTTATTATATCTATAAACTTGTAAAAGGGACAGTTGCCATTAATATTTTTATTGGTATTCTCATCGTTTATTTTGCATGGCGCTTAACAGATTACCTAGAAATGCATATGCTTTATAGCATATTTGACGGGTTTATGAAAGTTGGAATTATCGCACTTATCGTTGTTTTTCAACCAGAAATAAGAAAATTTTTATTATTAGTAGGATCGACTAATTTAGGTGGCAAAAAAGGGATTTTTAAGAATTTTAAATTCTTAAAAAATGATGATCAAACTACAACAGATATTGATGCTATAATAAATGCTTGTAATAAAATGGGTACAACAAATACAGGTGCACTAATTGTTATAGAACGAAACAACAATCTAGATTTTCTCACCAACACAGGAGATGAAATGAACATTTTAGTTTCGCAACCCATTATTGAAAGTATATTTTTTAAGAATAGCCCTCTGCACGATGGAGCTATTATTATAGATAAGAATGTAGTGAAAGCAACTCGTGTAATTTTGCCTGTAAATAATGAAAAAAATATTCCAGAACGTTTTGGCCTTAGACACAGAGCAGCGGTAGGTATTACCGAAAAGACCGATGCTCTTGCATTATGCGTAAGTGAAGAATCAGGACAAATCTCTTATATTAAAAGTGGTGAATTTATTATGTTTAAAGATACTGATGATCTTATAGAAAAGATTAAACAAGACTTGCTATAAATGAATTGTAAAAATTGTCATAAAAATCTAATTGATACTCAACGGTATTGTGATAATTGCGGATCACCTTTTATTAGAAATAGGCTTACCCCAAAAATTCTATTTCAACAAATCAACCAGCAGTTTTTGTCTATTGATAATAAATTTCTAAAAACATTTGTAGCTCTTTTAATAAAACCAGAAGTAGTTATTGATGGTTATATAAATGGTTTAAGGAAAAAATATATTGGTGTTATAACATATTACGCTATTGCATTGACTGTATTAGGTTTTCAAATGTTTTTATTAAAAAACCTGTTTCCCGAATTTATGGAAGCACAATCAAATACTCTTTCAGATAATTTTACCGTAAATAATAATACAGAAAATCCATTTGCTAATTATCCTGATTTTTTTAATGATTATCAAGGTGTCTTTTTTTCAATATTAATGCCATTTATAGCAATAGGAACTTGGCTTATTTACTTAGATAAAAGAAAGCATAATTATACAGAGCATTTAGTTATTAACTTATACCTAACGGCTCAAACTATATATTTCAACTTTATAATATATCTTCTTCTTGCCATATTTGATATAGAGAATTTTTTAGTAGCTTCAATTATAGCTACTCCTCCATTAATTTTATATGGAGCGTTTGTTTTTAATCGCTTATATAAATCTACATATTTAAAGACTATGGTAAGATACATAGCCGCATACACCATATATATTATTGTATTCTCGATAATGATGATTATATTATTAGTCATTATGATACTTTATCTTCTAATTACAGGAAAATTAAACTTATAAATGAACTGCAAAAATTGCCATACCGAACTACAAAAACAAGATGATTACTGTAAAAATTGTGGCGGAAAAGTGATAAGAAATCGCTTAACACTAAAAAATCTTTTTGAACATCTTAGCGAAACTTTTTTTAATTATGATAATAAATTACTTAGAACTATTAAATTACTATTTATTAAACCCGAAGAGGTTATTGGTACTTATATTAGTGGAGTAAGAAAACGCTATGTAAACCCTGTAAGTTTCTTTGGTTTATCGCTTTCAATCTCTGGTATTTCTTTGTTTATAATAAAGAGATTCTATTTACAGTATTTTGATTTAGTAGCTTGGTTTTCGAGCTTAAAACTATTTTCTAATGAATATTCTCAAGAAGCACTAGCAGCATATTCTACTAGTGATTCAATGGAATATAGTTCGCTAATTTTTTCAGCTATAGTTCCGATATTTGGTTTATTATCTTGGATTATTTTCTATGACAAAAAATATAATCTTACCGAACATGTTGTAATATATCTCTACAGCATGTCTTTAATATCCATTGTCACTGTAATTGTTGGACAACTAATTTTATTGCTTATTCCCACTTATTACATACCTTTTATACTTATTACCTATCCTATTATGCTCTTATACCATTGCTTTTTGCTTAAACGTCTGTTTAAACTCAGCTTTTCTGAACTAGCACTAAAAACATTTTTGTTTTTAACCTTATTTTCTATTTGTTATCTAGGGCTTGGAATTTTATCGTTTATAATAGCCCTCATTACTGGCACATATGATCTAGAGGCTTTTAAGCCTCAATAAATCATTTAAGCAACCTCTTCCTTTAAAAATTGAACTTCATAAAGATTTCTGTAATAGCCATTCTCTTTTTTAAGTAATGTTTGATGTGTACCAATTTCAACAATTTTTCCAGCATCCATAACTATAATTTTATCTGCTTTTTGAATTGTAGCTAAGCGATGAGCAATAACAATTGAAGTCCTGTCTTTAGTAATTTTATCCGTAGCATCTTGAATTAATTGCTCTGAGTAAGAATCTACGGAGGATGTCGCTTCATCTAAGATTAAAATACTTGGGTTAGTGACATAGGCCCTTAAAAATGAAATTAACTGACGTTGACCCGAAGATAACATAACTCCGCGTTCCTTAACATTATAATGATATCCGCCAGGAAGCGTAGATATAAAATCATGAATTCCTATAGCTTTCGCAGCTGCTATGACACCCTCTTCTGTTATACTATCGTTATTTAATGTTATATTATTTAGAATAGTATCTGCAAATAAGAAGACATCTTGAAGCACCACAGCTATTTGGTTCCTTAAAGAACTTAAGGTCATTTCCTTAATATTAATATCATCTATTTTAATTAAACCAGAATCTATATCATAAAATCGATTCAGTAAATTTATAATTGTAGATTTACCTGCACCAGTAGCACCTACTATTGCTACAGTTTCACCAGAATTAACATTAAACGAAATACCTTTTAAAACTTCTTCGTTTTCTAAGTATGAAAATCTAACATGCTCAAAGGTAATATCACCTTCAAAATTAGTAATCTCATTTCCTCCAAAATCATTAATATGCGACTCCGTATCTAAAACTTTAAACACACGATCAGCCGCAACCATTCCCATTTGTAATGTATTAAATTTATTTGCTATTTGATAGAGCGGTCTAAAAAGCATAGGTATAAACATTGTAAAGGCAATTAAATCACCCAGAGACGTAAAATGAACTTCACTAACCACACTATAACCACCGACAAATATCACCGTAGCCAAAGTCCAAGATGACACAAATTCAGCTATTGGAAAGAAAATTGAATTATACCAGACAGTTTTTAACCAACCTTTTTTGTGCCTTTCATTTATAACTTTAAATTTTTTGTATTCTATGTTTTCACGAGTAAATAACTGAAGAATTTTCATACCTGTTACCCGTTCTTGCACAAATGAATTTAAATTTGAAACTTCGTTTCTCACATCCTCAAAAGCCAGTTTCATATACTTTTGAAATATTTTTGTTGCTACAATTATTATTGGTAGTGCAATAAAAACAATAATGCTTAATTGCCAATTCATATAAATCATAAATCCTGCAACAACAAGCATCTTGAGAATATCACTGAAAATCATAAATAATCCCTGGCCGAATATATCAGCTATTCGCTCCATATCAGTTACAGCCCTTGTAATCAAAACACCGACAGAAGATTTATCAAAGTAGGTCATTTTAAATTTTAGCATATGCTTAAAAAGTTTAACTCTAACATCTTTAACCACACTCTGACCAAGCCAACTTGCATAATAAATAAAAAGAAGTTGAGAAAACACTTCTAATATAAGTAAAACAAGCATTATAATCATATAGAAAACAAAGCCCGAATATTCTTTTGTCGCTATTTTAACATCAATTGCCTCTTTTAAAACGTATGGTCTAAATGCACCAAAGAGTGCTAATCCAATAACACAAAACAAAGAGATTATAAAAATTGTACGATAAGGCCTTATATATTGTAATAAGCGCTTAAAGAGCGAAAGGTCAAATATTTTTTTATTGCTTTTTCCCATTATTCAATTAGCCTAATTTCATTAGGGTATTCTATTTCAACTAAATATAAACCATGAGCTGGTACAGAAAATCCAGCTTCCCCTCTATCTTTAGATTGTATTATAGCATGTAAGTCGTTCGGCTGAAGTTTTCCTAACCCAATATTAATAAAAGTTCCCACTATTGCTCTTACCATATTTCTTAAAAACCGATTTGCTTTAATTACAAACAAAATGTTGTTTTCATGTTTTACCCAGTTAGCTTCTAATATAGTACAATTATAAGTTTTTACATCTGTTTTACTTTTAGAAAAACATTGAAAATCTCTATACTGAAATAGAATTTCACAAGCCTGGTTCATTGCTACTAAATCTAAAGGTAAATGAACTTCATACTCTAAGTCGTAGTTAAAAACATTTTTTAAGGTCGATATTTTGTAGTGGTACATTCTGCTGATTGCGTCAAAGCGAGCATGAGCATCTGCTCTAACCTCAAAAATGTCTTTGACTGATATATCTTTGGGTAAATATGAATTTAACTTATAGATTAAAGTTTTAACTATAATTTTACCATCAAAATTAAAATGAGCAAGCATCTGTGTGGCATGGACACCTGTGTCTGTTCGGCCTGCGCCAACAATAGATATTTTATGACCTAGAATAACACTAAGCGCCTTTTCTAGTACTTCTTGCACAGAAATGGCATTAGGCTGAATTTGCCAACCATGATAACTCTTACCATTATAAGAAACTTCTATAAAATATCGCAATAGAAATGCTACTTTTGTGAAACACAAAGGTAATAAGTTTTCATTACAGCAGAACAACTAAAATAATAATACAATTTGTCATTTTTTTAAAAGCAGACATGAAGAAAATACTATTACTTTCAGATACACATAGCTATATAGACGACCATATACTAAAATATGTAAAGCAAGCAGATGAAATATGGCATGCTGGTGATATTGGTGACTTAAAAGTTACAGATGCTATAAAGACGCTAAAACCGCTAAGAGCTGTGTATGGTAATATTGATGACGCCAAAGCAAGAACAGAATTTCCTCTTCACAACAGATTTAAATGTGAAGCTGTTGATGTTTGGATAACACATATTGGTGGTTATCCTCCCAAATACAATAACAAAGTTAGAGACGATCTGTGGTCTAATCCACCAAACATTTTTATTACTGGCCACTCTCATATATTAAAAGTAATGCCAGATAAAAAATTAAATTTACTACACATGAATCCTGGTGCCGCTGGAAAACATGGTTTTCACAAGGTGCGAACTATGCTTAGATTTAAAATTGATGGAAAGCAAGTAAAAGACCTAGAAGTTATAGAATTTCAAAAAAGATAAAAAAAGCCCAAACGGCAGTGTTTGGGCTTTTCAACTACTAAGATTTTAGGTTCATCGTAATCGATCAACAGATTTTACAAGATCTTCATCCTTTTTTATAGCCTTGTTAGCCAAGACTAAACACACAATAGAAAAAATAGGAAGAAGAATCCCAATACCTTTCTCAGAAACATTAGTTTCTCCAGATACATTTAGAGATTGATAAACAAAGATTCCTAGTAAAATAAAGTTTAATATTATATTAAGACGTCCCAATACAAACTGAGACTTTCTATTTTTAAAACTAAATATTGAAATTAAAGCCAATACAGCCGACACTATAAAAAGTCCTAAAAACGTATAATTATCTGAAGCAAAAATTTTTACCCCTTCATTATTGGTCCATAAATGAAACAAAAATATAAGCCCTGCAGAAATACCACAGGTTAAAAATAAGTATAGCGTTTGAATGCGTTGTATCATTTCTTTAATTAAAAATACATTGCAAAATTAGTCGTTTATTTTTTAAAAAGATAGAAAATTATCTAAAATAAAGTTGTATAATTGCAACAGAAAGAAGTAACAAACTATGTTACATCACTTTAATCTTCCAATTTAATTTCACTTTTTTTCTTTTTATTTCATTTAGAAAATCTTGAATAATTAATATCAAATTATAATACATTATATAACATACGAATGTTTGAAATTTCACAATTAAAAGCTAAGAAGCTTCCTGAATTACAGGACATAGCTAAACAACTTAGTGTTCCAAAATTCCGTAGTTTAAAAAAACTAGATCTGGTATATCAAATCTTAGATTACCAAGCAGCAAATCCTGAAGCAGTTAAAGCTAAGGCCACTACTGAAGTAAAACCAGAAACTACAAAAAGTAAGCCGCAACCAAAACGCGCAAGGGTCGACAAAAAACCTCAGGATAATAAAAATCACAAACCATCGGATTCTCCAGAGAAAAAAGAAGAAACAAAACCTCAAGAGAGAAAATCAAAAGATTCTAAACCTCAGGAGCGTAAGACTAACGATACAAGACAAAAGCGTCCAGATAATAAGTCTAATGATCGGAAAGAAGAAAGTCGAAATTCTAATAACAACCATAATAACGACAATAGACAAAATCGATCAAAAGGTAATAACAACAGAAACAATAACAATAATCAAAAAAATAATGGTAATAAGGATAACAGGAATCGTTACCGTGAACCAGATTTTGAATTTGATGCTATTATTGAAAGTGAAGGTGTCTTAGATATTATGCAAGATGGTTATGGCTTTTTAAGATCTTCGGATTATAATTACCTTACATCTCCAGACGATATTTATGTTTCTCAATCTCAGATTAGATTATTTGGTCTAAAGGTTGGTGATACAGTTTTAGGACAAGTTAGACCACCTAAAGAAGGGGAGAAATACTTTCCTTTAATAAAAGTGAGTCGAATTAATGGTCAAAGTCCAAACGTGGTAAGAGACCGAGTCGCTTTTGAACATTTAACACCCTTATTTCCACAAGAGAAATTTAACTTAGCTGAGAAGCAAGCAACAATTTCTACCCGTATTATGGACTTATTTGCTCCTATAGGAAAAGGACAGCGTGGTATGATTGTATCACAACCAAAAACTGGTAAAACGATGTTACTTAAGGATGTTGCAAATGCCATTGCAGCCAATCATCCTGAAGTGTATCAAATGATTTTATTAATTGATGAGCGCCCTGAAGAAGTAACAGATATGCAACGTAATGTACGTGGCGAAGTTATAGCATCTACTTTTGATAAAGAAGCACACGAACACGTGAAGATTGCAAATATCGTTTTAGAAAAAGCTAAGCGTTTGGTGGAGTGTGGACATGATGTTGTTATTCTATTAGATTCTATAACTCGACTAGCAAGAGCTTATAACTCGGTACAACCAGCATCCGGAAAGATTCTTTCTGGAGGTGTAGATGCAAATGCATTGCATAAACCAAAACGTTTTTTTGGTGCCGCTCGTAATATTGAGAATGGTGGATCATTAACAATCATTGCAACGGCACTTACAGAAACAGGTTCTAAAATGGATGAGGTTATTTTTGAAGAATTTAAAGGAACTGGTAATATGGAACTGCAATTAGATCGTAAGATTTCTAACCGTCGTATATTCCCTGCCATTGACTTAACGTCCTCAAGTACTAGACGTGATGATATTTTACTGGATGCTAATACAATCCAACGAATGTGGGTAATGCGAAAGTATCTTGCAGATATGAACCCTGTAGAAGCCATGGAATTTATCAACGACCGCTTTAAGCAAACAAGAAATAATGAAGAGTTTCTTATTTCTATGAACGGATAAAAACAACTAAATTTATTATACCAAAAAAACCTTGAACTTTAGTTCAAGGTTTTTTTGTTTCTTATTTATTACAATACATTAAAAAAAGCCTTTCATAATGGAAAGACTTTTAAAAAATTATAATAATTTAATTCTTACTTTATAAAGCAGCAACGTGTTTTGTCAATTGAGATTTTAAATTACCAGCTTTATTAGAATGAATAACATTTTTCTTCGCTAATTTATCAATCATACTAATAACAGAAGGTAACATCTTTTGCGCCTCTTTACCATCAGTAACTTCACGTAATTTTTTGATAGCATTACGAGTTGTCTTATGCTGATATTTATTGAGTACACGTCTTTTTTCGTTACTTCTAATTCTTTTTAATGCTGACTTATGATTTGCCATTTTACTTTTTTTATTAAAAATTGTAGCCCGTAGGGGAATCGAACCCCTCTTACCAGGATGAAAACCTGGCGTCCTAGCCGATAGACGAACGGGCCATTTGGTTATTTACTTATTTAAATGAACCTACAATGTTTCCATTGCGGATGCAAAAATACAACTATTTTTAAATGTTGCAACTACTAATATAAGTTTTTTGATTTTTTTTTAATACGCTTTGGCAAAAAGTACACGTTGAGTCGATGGGTTACCGCTAAAAACACATTTACCCTCTTCTAATATGTTATCTATCGGAATACACCTAATCGTTGCCTTAGTCAACTCTTTTATTTTTTGCTCAGATTCACTAGTACCATCCCAATGTGCAGAGACAAACCCTGTTTTGGTTTCTAAAATAGTTTTAAAATCATCAAAATTATCAACCTTAGTAATATGTGTATCTCTATAGACTGAGGCTTTAGTAAATAATTCACTTTGTATAGTTTCTAAAAGACTTTTAATTGTTATTACAACATCATCAATTGCAACTATACTTTTACTTAAGGTATCTCTTCTTGCTAGTTCTACTGTATTATTCTCTAAATCTTTCGGACCTATTGCAATTCTTAGGGGTACACCTTGTAGTTCATGTTGTGCAAATTTTGCTCCAGGACGATGTGTTGACCTTTTATCAAACTTACAACTAATTCCTAACTGCCTCAATGCCAATATAATCAATTCTGATTTTTCAGAAATAGCATTAAATTGTTCATCATTTTTATAAATCGGGACTATAACCACTTGAAATGGAGCTAAATTAGGTGGTAGTACTAATCCCTTATCATCACTATGGGTCATTATTAGAGCACCCATTAACCGTGTTGAGACGCCCCAAGATGTGGCCCAAACATAATCTTGTTTACCTTCATTATTAGTAAATTTAACATCAAATGCTTTCGCAAAGTTTTGTCCTAAAAAGTGAGATGTACCAGCTTGTAGAGCTTTACCGTCTTGCATTAAAGCTTCTATACAATACGTTTCAACAGCCCCAGCGAATCGTTCACTTTCAGTTTTCACACCTTTTATTACAGGAATGGCCATGAATTTTTCGGCAAATTCCGCATAAACATCATTCATTTGAGAGGCTTCTTCGATAGCCTCAGACTTAGTTGCGTGGGCTGTATGCCCTTCTTGCCACAAAAACTCAGCTGTTCTTAAAAATAATCGCGTCCGCATTTCCCATCGGACTACATTTGCCCATTGATTAATTAAAATAGGTAAATCCCTATAACTTTGTATCCAGCCTTTATAAGTATTCCAGATGATAGCCTCACTTGTGGGTCTAACCACTAATTCCTCCTCAAGTTTTGCTTCAGGATCAACCCTGAGCTTACCTTCATTATTTGGGTCATTTTGCAACCTATAATGAGTAACTACAGCGCATTCCTTCGCAAAACCTTCCGCATTCTTCTCTTCTGCTTCAAATAAACTTTTAGGAACAAATAAAGGGAAATAAGCGTTTTGATGTCCCGTCTCTTTAAACATTCTATCCAATTCTGCTTGCATTTTCTCCCAAATGGCATATCCATAAGGTTTTATAACCATACAACCTCTCACTGCAGAATTCTCAGCTAGGTCTGCTTTAACGACCAGTTCGTTATACCATTTCGAATAATCTTCAGCTCTACTCGTAAGATTTTTGCTCATTTTTGATGTTTTGGCACAGATATTGTGACTATGTTAAATAAAAAAATAGTACAGCAAAACTAACTATTTTTGCAATGTTCAACAATAAAATATAAGAGATATGCGATTTAAAACCATTACAATACAAAAATTGCCATTTTTTGTTGCACTCGGTCTAATGGCCGCGTTAACATCTTGTGGATCTTTTCAGTACGCCGGATATGATAACGACGGCATCTACAGTACTGATCAATACGAGACAATTGCTGAACAGCCAGTAGCTACAACTTCGACAAGTGGCTCCAATTATTATAAAAACTATTTTGCAGAAAATTCTGCAGAAATCGATGCTATACAAGGTGAAAGTGAAGTATTCACAGATATAGATTCTTACGAGGGAAACTATGTTGAGAGAGTACAAGATACGTTAGAACAACAGCCTGCTTATGGTGGATGGGGACAGAATAGCAATGTTACTATTAACTTTATAGATAACGGTTGGATGGGCTGGAACGACCCGTGGTTATGGAATGGTGGGTTTGGCTTTAATAACTGGGGTTGGGGAAGACCTTGGAGAGGAAATAGATGGGGCTGGAATACCGGATGGGGTTTTGGCTGGAATAACTGGGGCTGGGGTTTACATGGCTGGCGTGTAGGAGTAGGTTACGGATTCAACAATCCTTGGTACTGGGGTGCTGGATGGGGTAATGGCTGGAATAACTGGGGCTGGAATAATTCATTTATAAACTCAAATAGATTTGCATCAAATTATAGCAGAAGAGGCTCTTTGTTTAACAATAGTATAAATGGAATATCAGGTAGAAATAATTCTGTAACAAGAAGAAATAGTGCTGCCGTATCTAGGAGAAATTATTCTACAAGTAGATTATCTAATGCAGCTAGCTCAAGTGTAAGAAGAAATACTGGTGTCAGATCAAACACGAGAGGTTCAAGCACTGTTAGAAATACAAGAACAACAAGAACAGTAAGAGGTTCTTCAACATCGAGGAGAGCTAATTCACGAGTTACGAGACCATCAACCTCGAGATCTTCCGGATCCGTTAGGTCTTCAAGAAGTTCATCTTCAAGGTCTTCAGGAAGCGTAAGGAGTTCTAGAAGTTCATCTTCAAGATCCTCAGGTAGTGTTAGATCATCAGGCAGTTCGTCTTCAAGATCTTCCGGTAGTTCTTCTAGTTCTAGATCTTCTGGTGGAGGTCGTGGTAGAGGATAAACTAAATTTAAATTTCAAAAAAATAAAATTTTATTTATGAAAAAGTTACTTATGTTTTGCATAGGCCTAGCTATTGCACCTTATATTTCTGCACAAGACATTACAGATGCTGTTAGGTATTCTATGGATGAAATTCAAGGAACAGCGCGCTTTAGAGCAATGGGAGGGGCCTTTGGCGCCTTAGGAGGTGATATATCTAGTATTAGCATTAATCCAGCGGGTTCAGCAATATTTAACAATAGTAGTGCTTCACTTTCATTAGGGTTGTTTGATAAAAATCAAGATATTAGTTATTTTAATAACACTAATGTATCCGCAAATTCTAATGTAGACTTAAATCAATTAGGTGCATCTTTTGTTTTTACAAATACAAACCCAAACTCTAAATGGAGAAAATTCACACTTGGAGCAGTCTATGAGCGTGTTTCAGATTTTGATGACGATTGGGTTGCAAGTGGCGTGAATCCAAACACAAGTATTGTAGAATATTTTTATGAAAATGCTATAGGTACTAGATTAGACGAAATTTCAGCATTACCAGGTGAAACCATATCTAGAGCTTATTCAGAAATCGGCTCTATATACGGTTTTAGTAATCAGCAAGCTTTTTTAGGTTATGAAGCATTTATTATCGATCCGGTAAACGATACTGATGAAAATACAGATTATATAAGAAATATAAATGGGACAAATTTTAATCAAAATTATGCTTATTCAAGTAGAGGTTATAACGGAAAGTTAGGATTTAATTTTGCAACTAGTTACGACGACAAGTTTTACTTTGGTCTTAATTTAAATACACACTTTATTAATTTTGAACGAACAACTATTTTAAATGAATCTAACTCAAATGCAGGATCTACCGTAACAAATGTAGATTTTGAAAACAATCTTCTTACTACTGGCGGAGGTTTCTCATTTCAGCTTGGCGGTATAGCTAAACTTACTGAAGAATTTAGAGTTGGTATATCGTACAATTCACCCACATGGTATAGAATATCGGAGGAGACTTCTCAATTCTTAGCAGTATCAAGAATTGATAATGGATCTAATGTTAATCAAAGTATTAATCCAAATGTTATTAATGTTTTTCCTGAATTCAGACTTCAAACACCAGGAAAGTTAACAGGAAGTTTAGCGTATGTTTTTGGCAAACGAGGTTTATTAAGTTTCGATTATTCAGTAAAAGATTTTAGTAAGACTACGTTTAGACCAACTTCTGATGCTTTCTTTACTAGTTTAAATAATACAATAAATGATGGATTGGACTCTGCAATATCTTACCGATTGGGTGGTGAATACCGCTATAAGCAATTAAGTTTTAGAGGTGGTTATAGATTTGAAGAAAGCCCATATAAAGACAATACACTTTTTGGTGATTTAACAGGTTATTCTGCTGGATTAGGTTACAGTTTTGGAGATTTTAATCTAGATGTAGCGTTTAGCCAGTCTGAACGTGATGTTAGTTATCAACTATATAATATTGGACTTACTGATTCGGCTTTAGTACAATCAAAGTTTACAGATATTATTCTTACTCTTGGTTTTAGAATCTAAGATGTAAACATTAATTAGAATAAAAAAAGCCTGAACTTTTGTTCAGGCTTTTTTTATTCATTCATATCATTCCATTTTACTGTTTCAAGGTAAAATGGGCTCTAAATTCTTTTTGTTGACCTGTTAGTATTTCTTC
>NZ_JBHZTH010000004.1:0-288564 GCF_046545555.1 Winogradskyella sp. PE311
ATAATTTGATTTCATTTTGTTTGTAGTTTCTCTTTTGTTCGGCTTGTGTACAACGTGATTGTGTATGGTTAGTTGCGTGGTTAAGCAACTAAGTTAGCAAACTAATCACAGATAGAAAATTCCAGCGGAATTTTCGTAAGTCGGCAGTGACCAAGCAATTAATTATACACGGTGTTAGCTGTAGTTTTTATTCTATTTTATAAGGTTCTTTTCGCTTTGTTTTTCTTTTGGATTTTCTTTTCCGACCATTGCAATCATACATTTCAGTTCGTGTGATTACATTGTCATTATTATATTCGAAAATTTCCATATAAATATGTTCAAAGTCAAATTTAGTTCGCTTTGTCAGATTTCCAGAATTGTCATATTCATTCAGTGATAAATTCCAAATCACACCTTTATGGTCTTCGTTTTTCTCCAAAATCAGATTTCCGACTGAGTCATAAATTTCTGTTCGAGGACCAGTTAATCCGAGTGAGCTACGTGGGTTTAGATTAACTCTTTTTAGAAGTTTTCCATTTTGGTCATAATATCGAGTCATTTCCAAGTAATTCGGACCATATGTTGTGTCCTTTTTCATCTCGGATTCAATTCGAGAGTTATATTCGGAAATGATTTTGTTAGATTTATCAATCAGTATTTTTTCGCTAAACGCTTCTTGACCAAAACTTAATTTGGCAATAATTAATATCGATATGAGGATTACTTTTTTCAAATTACAGCTAACGTTGATGTATAAGAATAGTTGCGGGTTTGTATGCGAGGAATTTCCGAAGGAAATTCAGACGTTACAAACACGCAACGACTTTTGATTAAGCGCTAAACCGCAATTATTTTTATACGGTGTTAGGGCACGTATTTTATTTTCCGATGTTGTTTTCGTTAATATATAATTCCAATTTCTTTTCTAATTCATCGCTCATTTTCCAAAACTCATTATCTATATTTTCTAACAAATCCTCGTGTTTTTCGTCCCAATCTTCCATTTGTTCAGCACGCTCGTCAATATCAGTCGATGGTTTTCCATTCGGAAAGTGGGAATTCATTTTTCGTAACAAATCCGCAACTTTGGTAAAATTCAGAGTTTCTAAATCCGTAATCGTGTCAGCGTTATATTCAGCACCATAATTTATGTAATGGTCAACTATTCCGTCCGTAATTAATGGTTCAACATTAAACCAAACACGTTCGGCTTCTGTCAGTTTTTTGTAGTCAGAAAATCCAGTATCAACAATTCGTTCCCATTCTGGTTGTAATTCTTCTCTTGTCATTAATTTTTAATTTTTGCGGTAGTTCGATTATATGTGCTCTAACGGTTTTGGCTATAAGTAGTTGCGAGGGTTAGTGCTTAACTTTGCAAGTACACACCAAGCTGAAAATCCGCAAGGATTTTCAGAAGTAGGCGAGAACAAGCAATTACTTATAGCCATTGTTAGGTGCAGTTATTTTATTCTGTTAATCGTTTATATTGATTTTCGTATAGATTAATAGTCACTTCATTCGATTCGTACACTTTACCTTCGATAGTTATTGTGACCTTGTATTTTGCCTCTATCTTTCCTTCTACATTTATACCATTAGCCAATTCAAATTCAATTTGTTCGTATGAACCTAAAGTTTCATCATAATAACTATTACCACAGGATGATTTACCATATTCTCCGTGGGGAAGCCATTTGTCATCTATTAATATGAAACCATTTAAATTTCCAATAGTAGCATCAATTCGTGGAATTATATATGTTGAGTTTGAATCATTTTTCAAGATAGCTTTTCTGTAAATTCCGCCATACTCATTCACTCTGTATTTATTTGGTATAAAGCGAATAGTTAATCCCTCATTTTTTGGATTTAAAATTTTAGATTTATTCTTATGATAAGCACTTAATCTGTCAGATAATTTTCCTGCCAATGTCATTGATAGGGGAAAATATTCCTCATAGCTAATCTCTCCATTATTCAATTTTTCAGAAAGCTCTTTATCAGCCTTTTCCCATTTGGTCTGACTTAATGAACTTATCGATAATAGACAGCATAAAATTAAAGTTGTAACTCCTCTCATTTTTTTTAATTGCACCTAACGTGTTTGTATAAGATTAGTTGCGTGTTTTAAGCACTAAATTTAGCAAATAAATCACAGATAGAAAGTCCGCGAGGACTTTCGTAAGTAGGCTAGAACTAGCAATTAATTTTATACGGTGTTGTGTACAGTAATTTTTAACAGCAATCCCAATAAAAATATGCTTTAGTGAAATCCTTTTTAATTAGATTTTCCTTGCTGATAAAAATGTGTCCAAGTCCGCTATCTCCAAACATTATTTGGTCATCTACATCTATTTGTAAAACTTGAATGTCATCTCTTTGGTCAGCATTATAGTCTCTTGGGTCAGATTGAGTGAATTCAGCATATCCACCAATTTTATGTCCTGTAGCGTCAAAGTATTTTCCGAATAATTCCTCTTGTTGTTCGGTCAATTTTTCCGTAAAATCCCAATAGTCAATTCCATTAAATAGATAATCAAATTGTGAATCTTCCGAACCTCCTTTATCAATTCCTTTTTCAAATGAGAGTTGATGAAGTTTAAAGACTGGCATTTCTTCATAATCTTTTTCTGTTATGAAAGAAAAATCATTTAATGGTTCTTTACTTAATTCCTCAACTGTATGATAAATTATAGCAAAATCTTCCTGATACCAATCTGTTGCTGATAAAAAGAGTTGAAGAATTCCATTTTTCGGAAATGAATCCAATTCAGGAATTTGTTCAAAATTTAGTTGAGCAACCATTATCATTGATTTTCCATTCTCATCTTTTGGATATTCTTTATCTAATGGAAAGAATGGTTTTCCAAGAAATTTACTTTCTTTTAAATTCAAATTATCTTCAAGAAGTTTTTCTTTTCTTGGTTTTGCTTTTATTCGAATGAATTCCCGTTCGTATTTCTTTAAATCGGGTTCAAAATTCTTTAAAAATTCAGGAATCATTATCGTTTGTTTTTATTGTACACAACGGTCTTGTGTATGAAACGTAGCGTCTAAAAAGACACTAACTTTTCGGATTTTGCACGAGCCGAATTTTTTATTTTTATGTTTAATTTTTTTTTCTAAATATAACCAAATAAAAAATTTGGCGTACTTTGTAAATATACAAAAACCTCTCGGAAAGCCTATAATAGCTATGTTTTATACACGTTGTTGTGCATAGTGCTTTTCACGTTCTGCTTGGTTTTCCGATGTTTGTTATTTAGTTCAGAATTGAGCGTTGGCAAGACATACTCTTTTGCAATTTTTGGCGTAGCGTTGGCTTTAGCGAATTGCAAATGTGTATGGCTTTAGGATTGGTCTTTTTCGTTAATTTTCGAATAAACCTTTTTCAGCATTAATTCTTTCACAAGATTTCCGAAAGATTTGTTTTCAATTATTTTATCAAAAATGTCTTGATTTTGGTCCATTCTCTCAATAAGTTTATTTAAAAACATATCCTCAAAAGCATATTTAAACGTGTCTATTTTATTTGCTTTCGCTTGTGCTTGTAATTTTTCATCTTCGATTAATTCCGCCTCTATTTGTTCAAAAAACAATCGGTCAGCTTCTTCAAATTCAGTTCCGAAACGTTCATTAAGAACATCAATTATTTCTGAAAGTAATGCTTTTTCTTCTTTGGCTCTTTTAATTCCAGCTTCTGTTAGTCCATCTAATTCCCCATCTTCTCCTTTTACTAAATCAATTGAACCTTCTTTCACTTTTTGTAATCGATAATATTCCATTGCAATTTCATCAGATAATTGCAGACTTTCCGCTAATTCCTTTTTCGGAAGTTTGGTTTGTAGAAGTTTAGAATAAGCATAGAATTTTTCGAATTCAGGCTCTTTAAATGGCATTATTTGAGCAAGGAATGAATAGAGGTTAGTCCAAGTTCTCAAACTCTTTTTAAATTCGTCTTTTTCGTCCTCTATTTCCAAAGCTTTATATCTGTCAATTGCTGGGTCGATAAAAGCATATAAACGTGATTGGTCTTTTGAATTTAATTTACCTGTTGGTTTAAAATATACATTGGCAAATGCATTCACTTCGGATTCTTGAATGATTTGTTTTTCGTCAATCTTCAATTTCAAATCAAATAAATGGTTGATTTCTGGTTCTTCTGCAACCATTGTCTTTTCATAATAAGGTTGAAAAGATTCGAATATTGTTTCTCTATCATTCGCAAAATCTAACACGAAAGTATCTTCTTTTCCTGCTGTCATTCGGTTTAAACGTGATAAAGTTTGAACAGCTTTAACACCAGATAATTTTTTATCTACATACATAGTATGCAAAAGTGGTTGGTCAAATCCTGTTTGATATTTGTCTGCGACAATTAATATTCTGTATTCGTCATCATTAAAGGCTTTTGGTAATTCTTTTTCTCCGTAACCAGTTAATTGCGGTTCTGTAACACCATCAGGATAATTGTCATCTATAACTTTTCCAGAAAAGGCAACAAGTATTTTTAGCTCGTTTGTGTATTCGTTTTCTTTGATGTATTTATTGAATTCTTCAAAATACCTTTTAGCTAATTTTCGGGAAGAAGTTATAAACATTGCTTTTGCTCGACCACCAATTTTTGTAGCAACAATTTGTCTAAAATGTTCAATTACAATTTCTGTTTTTTGTGCTAAATTATGAGGATGGAAATTCACAAAATTCCCTATAGCTCTCGCAGCTTTCTTTCTGTTTAAATTTGGGTCATCTTCAATAGCTTTTGAAAGCTGAAAATACAATTCGTAATTCGTGTAATTTTGTAATACATCCAAAATAAATCCTTCTTCAATGGCTTGTCGCATCGAATATAAATGAAAAGGTTCTGGTTTTCCATCAGTACCTATTTGACCAAAAATTGCAAGTGTTTTATATTTAGGTGTCGCTGTAAAAGCAAAAAACGAAATGTTATTTTGCTTTCCTCTTGCAGTAGCTGATTTTTCAACTTGTTCGCTTATAAAATCTTCTGCTGAATAATCATCATCTTCATTATTTTCTGTTTCAGAAGCTCCTAAAACTTCTTTCATTTTTTTATGCGCTTCACCACCTTGTGAACTATGAGCTTCATCAATAACAACAGCAAATTTACGTCCTGAAAATTCTTCTACTTTTTCAATTACAAACGGAAACTTCTGTAATGTAGTAATGATAATATGCAATCCAGAATTTAATGCTGAAGCCAATTGTGTACTGTCTTTATCAATTTTCTGAACAACTCCTGTTTTATGTTCAAATTGATAAATAGTATTCTGTAATTGTTGGTCTAAAACTCTTCGGTCTGTTACTACAATTACACTATCAAAAATGCGTTCATCTTGTGCATTGTGTAAACTTGATAAACGATAAGATAACCAAGCAATGGAATTACTTTTTCCTGAACCAGCTGAATGTTGAACCAGATAATTTTTTCCAACTCCGTTTTCTTTTACATTTTTTGTAATATCTCGAACAACATCTAATTGATGATAACGAGGAAAAATCATTTTTTCTTTTTTAAATGTTTTTCCATCAATTTCAATTTCTTCTGTTTGAAGATGCACAAAACGATGAACAATATCTAACCAACTGTCTTTGGCTAATATTTTTTCCCACAAATAATCAGTTTTGTAACCATCTTTATTTGGTGGATTTCCTTTTCCTCTGTTATAACCTTTGTTGAATGGAAGCCAATATGTTTTTGTGCCATCCAATTTAGTTGCCATAAATACTTCTTCATCATCAACTGCAAAATGTACTAAAGCTCTTTTCTTGAAAGCAAATAATAATTCTCTATTATCTCTTGAACTTGCATATTGTCTTTTTGCATTGTCTGTATTTTGACCTGTAAAATGATTTTTTAACTCAATTGTAGCTAATGGAATCCCATTTAAAGACAAAACAATGTCAACTGAATTTCGGTTTTTATGTGTGTAATAAACTTGACGAATTACTTTTAGTTGATTTTTGTCGTATAATTCTTGTGTTTCAGGATTTAAACTAGTTTCAGGCTTAAAAAATGCTAATTTGAAACGAACTCCATAATCTGTAAATCCATTTCGTACAACGTCTAAAGCACCACGTAAATCCATTTCTTTGTAGATACGTTGGATAATACGATTTTCAACTTGTTCTCCGTGAATACCTGAAATTTTACTCCAATTTTTTGGCTGTGTTTCTTGTAAAAAACTTAATATTTCATATTTGAACATTCCCAATTCAGGACTATAATCTGCTGAATTACCTTGGGTATAACCTCCATTTTGGATTAATGAATCCACTATGGCAGTTTCAAATGTGTTTTCTGTGGTTAAATTTGCCATAATTAATCCGTTTCTTTTTCTAATTGTTCGCTTTCTACAAATCGCGCATAAGCTAAATCACTGAAAATAGTTTTTAACCTTGATTTTTGCCTTTTCGTTAAATCTTGTCTTAAGTTACGATTTTCAATTCCATCTTCTAATGGATAGCAATCTTCAACAAATTTGGTATTGATACCATAAATATCTGAATCAATTTCTATTAATTTTTCAGGTAATTCTTCTCCAACAATAGTTGCAGTATCTGGGTCAATGAAATTTACATTTGGATTGTTGTCTATACTTACGTCTTTTCCTAAAAAGGTTTTATTACCTTTAATTGAAGGCCAATAAACACCTAAAAATTCTGTTGTACCTGGTGGATGAATTTTAGCGATTTGTATTGCACCATCAATTGTAGAATATTCCTTTTCTCTAATCATCGTTAATAAAACCTTGAAAGGTTCCATATCAAAATTATTAGAAAAACGTTTTCCGTTGTTCTTTTGTTCTTCTTCGAGTAATTCTTCTGCTTTTTCAATTTCGTCTCCTATAAAACCAAAAAACATTTTGTTTTCGTCAATTTCATTATGAACAAAAGCATTCGTTTCTGAAAGATAACCTATTTCCCAAAGTTTAAATTTGCTTTCTTTCCAAGAGTAACCACCAAAAAGAAACTTGAAATCTTCGACTTCATCACCTTGTGCACCTCCATAATCTATAGAATTATATAAGGTTGTAAATAGGTTACTCAAGTAATCTAAAACTTCGTTAATATCTGTGTGCGAGTTTGCTAAATGTTCATCAAATTTAATGGATGAAATTAAGTTTAGAATTAAAGGATAAGTACGACTTGTTTCACCTGCAAAACTAATTAAACAGTCTTTTCTGGGTAACTCAAATAGTTTTACACCACTGTTCCAGCGTTCTCCACCAGAGAGACAACTATCTGTTGCAAAGATTAATTCTTCTAAATTATTTACTTTTCTTATCCAAGACACACACAATGTCATATTCTTATTTCTTTAAGTTACTTTAATTTTTCCTGTTACCACATCACTTATTAAAACTCTTTTGTATTCTATAAGTAAATCAATAAGTTTTTTTGTTGTACTTGACTTATCATTAATTCTTTTGTTTTGAATTTCGATGTGATTTACAATTTCTTGTTGTTCCTTTTTAGGTGGATAAGGAATTTGCAAAGGGTTTATATGCTTATTATTTATTTGTGGAATAGTTGATGTATCTGCTATAGAGATTAGCGAAAAATTCTTAATGAGATACGCTAAATATTTAATATTTATTTTTTCGTTCATTATATTCAAACCCATTAGATTAGTATCAAAGCTAAAAGGTTTACAAATGATTCCTACTTTATTCAAGGCAATTGCTGCTCCACGTTTTGGAAAGAGAATAGTTGGTTCATCACTTACTGTAAATTCCTTATATGTGAAATTAGAACTTGGTTTAACTTTAAATTTATCACGATTAATATTATCCACTTTGATATACTCAATTTCGCCAGTGTTTGAAGGTTTACATTGTTCTGGCGAATAACCATTTATTATATTACTTATATATTTAAGTTTAATAACTTTCCAATGTTCAGGAATATCACCTAAACGTGTTATTTCAGTTTCTTTGAATTTTACATTTGGATTAATACCTTTTGTTACAGCTTTATTTATTATTGCTTCTTTTTCTCTTATATATAAATTAAGTAGTTTCTTTTTTTGAGAAATTAATTCATCAATCTCGTTGATTTTTTTATCGAGATATTTTGCTATTAAAACACGCTCTTCTTTTGGTGGTAAGGCTGTATAAAAGTTGTTAAGCGTATTTACAGTTAATTGATTAATGGTAGAAGTTAAAAACAAACCTGACTGACCTGAAAAAACTTGTGAATTAAAATATTTGGATATGAATTCGTACTTTTCAGTTCTAAAAACAGTCATAAATGCACCAAAAGTTTCACCTTCAGTTTTTTCATCTATTGTGATATTTTTTCCTATTAATCTTCTGCTTCCGTTTCTTGAGCAAATTAAAATATCTCCAACTTTGGTTTCCAATTTTTCAGGAATATCTTTGTTTATATAAACGTTATCTTTTAAACTCAATTTTCCATTTTGAATGTTGGAAGACCTTAATACCAAAGTGCCGCCTTCTTGTACAACATCTTTTGGATTATACGTAATACCTATAATAGAATCACCAATGTATTTAAGTCTTTTTACTTCCCAATGCTCTGGAATTTCTCCAATCCATTCAATACCACTGTCTTTATATGTTTCGTATCTTTTCATTAATCCAAAACTTTTTTTTCTAAATCCAAAGAACTTTGTTCTAATGCAAAAATGTCTGCTTTAATAGCTTCCAATGAACGCAATGGTTTAAATTCATAGAAATACTTTGTGAAGTTTAACTCGTAACCTATTTTGGTTTTTTTGTCATCAATCCAAGCTTCTGGTAAATGTGGTTTTACTTCTCTATCAAAATATTCCTCAATTGTCTGTGGCACTAATTTTTTATCATCATCTAATTTTAAAAATGGAATGTTTTCGTAATCTCTATTAGATGTGTCAGGTTTTACTTTAATTTTTTTGTCTTCTTCTATTGTTAATTCGTTTTCGTTTAAGGTCCATTTCCCTTCTTCAATATGCATTTTGCATAATTGTTCAAATTCGTCTGTTTGCTTCTTGATTTCTTCTGGTGTAGCTGTATTTAAAAAGTCAGCAAGCTTTTGTTTATCGTGAGCAACTTTTGTCATTAAATCTAACCAATCTGGTTGTTCAACACTAATTCTCCAATAACCAAAAAAGTCGTTAGGATAAATTTGACAGAATTCATTTTCTTCAAAATCACCATAAATTTTGGTGATATAACCAATTCCTTTTTCTTCACCATTTTCAATAATTCTCTTACGCTTATTACCTAAACTTGGTGTTTGTTTTTCATAAAAACGATTGAAGTCAATTTTCTTTTCTGCCAGCAACTCTTTGTCTTTATTTCCTGTTGCGTTAATGAGTTGAATTTTTCCTCTTCGTTCTTTGCTTTTTTTATTGTTTACAATCCACACATAAGTTGATATTCCTGTATTGTAAAATAATTGGTCAGGCATTGCTATAATGGCTTCAAGCCAATCATTTTCAATAATCCATTGTCTAATATTACTTTCTCCACTTCCTGCACTTCCAGAAAAAAGAGGCGAACCATTAAAAACAACTGCAATTCGAGTTCCATCAGATTTCATTTTAGAAATCATATGTTGTAAAAACAGAAAAGAACCATCATTAATTCTTGGTAATCCAGCTCCAAAACGACCAGAATGTCCTTTGTTTTCGTGTTCAGATTTGATGATTTTTTGTGCCTTTTTCCAATCAACTCCAAATGGTGGATTTGAAAGCATATAGTCAAATTTTTCATCTTCTAAACCGTCAACTGTAAAACTGTTTCCGAATTTTATGTTTGACGGATTTTGTCCTTTAATAAGCATATCTGATTTACAAATAGCATAGGATTCTGGATTTATCTCTTGACCGAAAACTTCCAGTTTTGCTTTTTTATTAAAACTGTTTAAATGTTGTTCACCAATTGAAAGCATTCCACCTGTTCCACAAGCTGGGTCGTAAAGTGTTTTTACAATTCCTTCTTTTGTTAGTGTTTCGTTGTCTGAAATAAACAGAAGATTTACCATAAGTTTTATTACTTCTCTCGGTGTAAAATGCTCTCCAGCAGTTTCGTTAGATTGTTCTGCGAATTTTCGAATCAGTTCCTCAAAAGTGTAACCCATTGACATACTGTCCATATCAGAAAGGTCAATTTCAGAGAATTTTTTCACGATTTGAAATAGAATATCAGCTTTTGGGTCGTCCATTCTTTCAATTTGGTCGTCAAAGTTGAAATATTCGATTATCTCTCTTGCACTTGAAGAAAATCCGTTTATGTAGTTCCGTAAGTTTGCAGCTATTTTGTCAGGTTCTGCGACTAATTTTTCAAAGTCGTATTTACTTCTGTTATGAAAGTTATGACCTGCAATTTTGTTAAGAATTATGTCTTTCGATTTGTCTGGTTTGTCTGAAACTTTAGGTAAGTATTCTAAAACCTTTTCTTTTGTTGGTTCAAGTACACAGTCCAAACGTCTTAAAACCGTTAGTGGCAATATAACTTTTCCGTAATCTGATTGCTTGTAATCACCTCTTAATAAATTCGCTACGTCCCAAATTAGGTTTGCTTTTGCCTTAAAGTCTATCATTCGTTTTTAATGTCTTTTTGTTCAGTTTCAAATTTATGTTTTTCATTTTGTTTATTCGGTTTAGCGTTGGGAAATTTTAGCTCTTTTGGTTTTTAGAGCGTTGGCTCGTGTGTGGGAAAAACCAAATGTGCTAAAATATGCTGCTGGCTTTTCAGAACGGAATTTTACTGTTTTGCACGATTTTCCGCATTATGCACAACGGTCTCGGCTATGAGTAGTTGCGTGGGTTTGCACTCAACATTGCAAGTACACACCAAACTGAAAATCCGCGAGGATTTTCAGAAGTAGGCGAGAACAAGCAATTACTTATAGCCATTGTTGTAAGGCGTTTTTTATTCAGTTTTATATTCTATTTTCACTTCGTTTCCTCGGAAAAACGATTCATTCTCCTTTTTTACAAAATTCAAATTCGGTTCGTGAATTATTTCCAAGTTGTTATTGTCAATCCATTTCGCAGAAACTTTTTTACCTTGTCCATTAAAGTACATTATTCCAGCTCCACCACCAGAATTCCATTCCATTATTCCGCTTGTATGGATATATTTTCCGTTCGTAAACTCTTCGTTGACTCTAAATTCCTTTGTTCTGTCAGTAGTTATTATTCGGACGATTTCGTTTGTCGTAAATTCAAATTTCGGTCGAACCCTTCTTTTCGCTTTAGGTTTTTCAGTCGATATTAATTTCAGGAAGTTTTGCAATTCAGATTTTCTTTCTTGAATTGTTTTTTCATCTGCACCAAGTTCTTTCCACAATTCCAAGTCAGTTCCGTTATCAATTATTTCTTTTACTTGAATTAAAATTTCGGGTTCAAGAGATTTTGTTTCCCATTGAGCCAAGGCAAGTCCAAATAATGAATTATTTCGGTCGTCTGAATCTGAAAAATAATCAGCAAATTCAGTTTTTATTTCGTTTGAAACCCAAACTTGATTTCCTCCATTATTATACTTTTCGAAAAAATTCGAGTAAATATCTAATGTGGTATCATTTCCTTTTATTTCAGTGTTCCAAACTCCCATTCAGTTTCGATTTTCAAATGCCTTACAACGTTTTTGTATATGGAAAGTTGCGTGTTTGCGTGCGAGGATTTTCCGAAGGAAAATCAGACGTAGCAAACGTGCAACGACCTTTGTTTTAGCACAACACCAGCAATTTTTTATATACGGTGTTGTAACCAGTGATTTATTCCATTATTCTTTTCAGTCGTTCAATTTTTTCTTTCACGACTTTAACTATTCCAACTGTTTTATGTCGATTGAATTGAGGTTCAGTAATTTTGGATAATTCCATTGCAGATTGAGCAAATTCAGACGCTTCATCTTTCCGATTCATTTTATAGCATAGATTAGCCATTAAATCAGCGTAATAGTATTTATCACTGTTCATCATTAAACTTCCACCAGTTGCATTAAACTTTTCAGTCGCAATTTTATAGGCTTCCTCAAATTTCTTGGTTTGTTCTGATTTCAATATTGTCTCACAAAGCTTTAAATCCGCTAAACCAGAAGTTCCACTGCGAGTTTCGGTATAATAGTATTCAGCTACTTTTCTAAAGTGTTTTTCGGCTTGGTCAAATATCTTTTTTTTCAAGTAAAAATCTCCCAATTGCTCAATTCCGTGTATTGTGCTAAATTCTTCTTCAGGATATGAGTTTATGAGACGTTCCATAAATTCAATTCCTTTTTCTTGAATACTACTTTTTTTAGAATCGAGAAGATAACTTGCTTGAATTCTCAAATATTGAGCTTTGTTATAATTCCCACGAGAGCGTTTTAGGCGAGATTCAAATTCAGATTCAATTTGGTCATTCCATTCTGTATTTCTATACCAATCTTCTTTACTCATTCGTTTCTCTCATTGGTTACAACGTTATGTATATGAGCTGTGGCGTGTCTCGGCACGAACCTCTCCAAATATAAACTAACTTTGGCAAACCGCAGGATTTTCCAAATAGGCACAGAACGAGCCATAGCTTATATACGGTGTTGTGCGTTCGTAATTATTTTTTTTTGTTCAAGAAATAATCAATTGATATTTATATAGCAATCCTTCTAGTTGAAATGCAGAAAATTTTGCTTTTTTAAGTTTGTTAAATTCAGGGTCAATAGCGAAGTTTTTTGCATTTCTAAAGTCCGCCTTTTCAAGTATAGTATTTAAAAACCTCGTTCCTGTAAGGTCTGTGTCATTAAAAACTGCTGAAGATAAATCCGATTCAGTAAAATCTGCTTCTTTAAGAGAACATTTTACAAAGTGCGTATTCTTTAACTTTGTCCCAAAAAATGTACAATAATCCATAATACAATTCTCAAATCTGAAAGAAAATGCAAAATTGTTGCATCTTGTAAAATCAATTCCAAGAATTTTGCTTCCTATAAAGCTTGCGTTTCTAAAACCCGTTCCTTCTATTTCTGTCATTGAAAAGTTACAGTCCTGAAAAGTGCATTCTTCAAAACTATTTCCTCTCAAGTCACTTTTTACGAAAATGCACGATATAAACTTACATTTAAAAAATTCTCTATTTCTTAATGTTTTTCCAGAATAATCAACATTTTTAAATTCTTTGTTCTCGTGAGTTATTATTTCATTTGTCATTTTTATATTTTTCTAATTTTGAGTGAGTTTTTCTATGACGCACAACGTCCACTGTGTATGGCGTAGTGAGGCGCGCCTCACGTAGAGCCATTGTTGCGCCTCATTCGCTATACACTTTGTTGTGTGTAGTTTTGTGAGGAGTTCTCGTAGACTTGACTAAATATACATAAAATTGGTGAGGTGCGACAAACAGTGGACGTTGGTATGAAATTAGTAGAAGGGCAGCGTTTGCAAAACGCGATTCTACGTGCCGCAGGCAATTACATACCAACACGTAAATATAACCTATTATTCAATAACACGAGAATACAATTAAATCTTTTGTTAGATATTGAAAATTAGTAATTTAAAATATATATAGAATTCGTTATTTTGTATATCAATTATCATTACTTTTATATAATGATATACAAAATGATGAATAAATGAACCTAGCGAATTACAAATTTGTTATAAGTAAGCACCGAGAAAAAAATGTGATTCTTATTTATTTTCCTTATAACTCTTTACTACAAAAAAAACTTCGTGAAAGATTTCCTTCTGCTAAGTATAGTGCTACAAACAAATGTTGGTACTTGCCAGATTTACCTGTCGTTAGGGAGCAATTACAATTAACTAAAGATTTAATTGGTCAAAAATTGTTATCGAGAATTCATTTTGTTAATCAGAATGCATTCATAGCGTATAGGAATCAGCTACATTTAAAAGCTTATAGTGTGCATACACAACGTATGTATCTTTCTGAATTTGCTGAATTATTAGAGTTGTTAAACGACTATCCTGTAGACAATCTAAATCCTAAGCGACTTAAAGATTATTTTCTTTACTGTGTTCAAAAGCTAAAAATGAAAGAACGCAAGCTCAACGGAAAAATTAATGCTGTAAAATTTTATTTTGAACAGGTACTGCATAGATCTAAAATGTTTTTTGATATTCCAAGACCAAAAAAACCTGCGTCTTTACCCAAGTTATTAAGTAAACGCGATGTTAAACGAATTATTAAAGTAACGACAAACCTAAAGCATAGAACAGCTATAAAGTTGAGCTATGGTATGGGTTTACGTGTTTCTGAAGTCGTAAATATTAAGCTTAGCGATATAGATAGCGCAAGAATGTTGGTGCATATTGTTAGTGCTAAGGGTAAAAAAGATAGATATGTGCCTTTACCTGTATCTATCTTAGACGAACTAAGAAACTATTTTAAAATTTATAATCCTAAAGAATACCTTTTTGAAGGACAATATGGAGGCATGTATTCTAAAAGTAGTTTGCAGTCTATATTTAAAAAAGCGATGGCAAAAGCTGGTATTAACAAAAAAATTGGGATTCATGGATTACGACACAGCTATGCGACGCATTTGTTAGAATCCGGTGCAGATCTGCGATTTATACAAGAGTTATTAGGACATCATTCTATTAAGACCACACAGGTATATACTAAAGTCTCAAATAGAAGTATACAAAAAATTAGTAGCCCTTTAGACTCACTCTAATAGACTTCAATAAAAAGAGGGCAGAAGCCCTCTTATAACTAATTAATAGATTTTAAATATTATTCTGCGGTCTCTTCCATGGTATGATACACATTCTGCACATCATCATCTTCTTCAAGTTTTTCTAATAGTTTTTCTACATCTGCTGCCTGTTCTGCTGTAATAGCTTTTGTGACTTGTGGTATGCGCTCAAAACCTGAAGAAATAATTTCGAGATTATTAGTTTCCAAATAGGATTGTATATTTCCAAAACTTTCAAACGGTGCGTATATCATTACACTTATTTCTTCGTTTCCATCTGCATCTTCATCTGTGTCTTCAAAAATTTCTTCTACACCAAAGTCTATAAGTTCTAGTTCTAATTCTTCTAAATCCATACCTTCATTTTTAATTTTAAAATTACAGGTATGATCGAACATAAAAACTACCGAACCAGATGTGCCTAAACTACCATCTGTTTTATTAAAGTAAGAGCGTACATTAGCTACAGTACGCGTATTATTATCTGTTGCTGTTTCTACTAGTACAGCGATTCCGTGTTGTGCGTAACCTTCAAAAATTACTTCTTTATAATCTCCTTGTCCTTTTTCACTTGCCTTTTTAATAGCGCGCTCTACATTAGCTTTTGGCATATTTACCGCCTTAGCATTTTGTATTACTGCACGTAAACGAGCGTTGCTATCTGGGTCTGGGCCTCCTTCTTTTACAGCCATTACAATGTCTTTACCAATACGTGTAAAGGCTTTACTCATTGCAGACCAACGTTTCATTTTTCTTGCTTTTCTAAATTCGAAAGCTCTTCCCATTGAAAATCATATTTTAATTTCTGTTAACACAGAAATCTCATTAAACTAAAATTTAAACTTACCGCGCTTTACAGTAAGTTTCAAATATAATTGTTTTATAAAGTATTACAAACTCATTTTATTCTTCTACCTCTACAATAGCTTCTATAGCTTCAGCAAGTTTAAAGTCTTTATGAGTTACTCCATCTGCATCGTGCGTAGATAAAGATATTTTAAGCACATTATATACATTGCTCCAATTTGGGTGATGGTGCTGAGCCTCGCACTCAAATGCTATTCTACTCATGGCACTAAAACAGTCTTTAAAATTATCAAATTCAAATTCTGCATGGATAGCATTATCGTAATAATCCCAATCTGGGAAGTGTAGTAATTTCTTTTCAATCGTAGATTCGTCTAATTTCATATGTTGCTGTTAATTCGTTTAAATTTAATGAATAATGGAGTAGGTAACAAGCTTATTTTTGAAGTTCTTCTAAAACCTTATCACTTGTTATTTGAAGGTGTTTAGGTAGTTTATTAAACTTTGGTAACACAGCCAAATATCTATCATCATTGGTCGTAAAAACATGTTTTAATTGTACATCACCATCCACTGTAAACGCGAGTATGTTTTTTACAAACTCATCGTGATGTACTAAATCTGTACTTCCTAAATGAAAGATACCATACTTGTTTCTGTTAATAATATAATGAATTTGCTGTGTTACTTTCTTATCTAGCATCACATTCATTATTAAATTAGGAAATATCTCTACAGGCTCTTTCTCAGCAATACATTGCTTTATTTCTTTTATTCTTGGGCAGTTGGGACCAAATACCATTGGCAACCTAAGAATAGCGACTTGCTTTTTGGGAAGGCGTAATAATAGATTCTCAATCTTTATTTTAAAATGCCCATAAATACTATGACTTAGAGTTTTATCTAACTCGTAACTTGGGTACTTGCTATAGGCATCAAACGTATTTGCTGAAGAGAGAAAAATGATTTTACAACCTGTAGCATTAACATATTCGGCAATATGCTGATGTGCTATGGTTTGTGCATTAAAATCGCCTCGTAAAGCAGAAATTATAATAGAGGGTTTACAGGCATCTAAAACTTCATACACATCATCTTCTTCTACATTATATTGAAAGAATTGTTTGTTTGTTTCAAATTCGCGTTTTGGAGTACGATAGGTACCAAAAGTTCTAAAATACGGTCCTAATTCTTTATAGATTGAATGGCCAATATAGCCACTAGCTCCTAGAATAAGTATACGATGTTTTTGTAGATTTTTAGTCATTAATCAGTCCACACACAAAAGCTTAGCCTTTATAAAATGGCAATTTTATTATTGTTGCCGGAATGGCATTTTTTCTTACCTGGATTTTTATTTTACTATCTACTTTAGCAAATACTTTTGGTACATAACCTAAGCCAATACCAACTCCTAAACTAGGGCTCATAGTACCCGATGTTACATTACCTATAGTTTTTCCGTTACCATCAACAATATCATATCCATGTCTTGGTATGCCACGTTCGTCTAATTTAAACGCTACTAATTTACGCTCTGGTGTGCGTTCTTTTTCAGCTTTTAGTGCTTCACTATTTGTAAATTCTTTATTGAATTTGCAAACCCAACTTAAACCAGCTTCAATAGGTGATGTCGTATCGTCAATATCATTACCGTATAAACAATACCCCATTTCTAAGCGTAACGTATCTCTAGCAGCTAACCCAATAGGTTTAATTCCAAATTCAGCTCCAGCTTCTAACACCTTATCCCAAACTTGTTTTACTTCAGAATTTTTACAATAAATTTCAAACCCACCACTACCAGTATATCCTGTTGCAGAAATAATTACATGCTCAATACCTGCAAAATCACCAACTACAAAGTTGTAAAATTTAATATCAGCTAAATCGTGACTAGATAAGGATTGCATAGCTTCAACAGCTTTTGGCCCTTGTATAGCTAAAAGCGAATAGTCTTCACTCAAATCTCGCATTTCTGCACCAATATCATTTTTAGAAGAAATCCAATTCCAATCTTTTTCGATATTACTAGCATTAACAACCAATAAGTACGATTCGTCTTTTATTTTATAAATAATTAAATCGTCAACCACACCGCCATCATCATTTGGCAAACAACTGTATTGGGCTTTACCAATCTCAAGTTTTGAAGCGTCATTACTAGACACTTTTTGTATAAGATCTAGTGCATTTGGGCCTTCTATTAAAAATTCACCCATATGAGAAACATCAAAGACACCAACAGCTTGTCGCACAGTTTCATGTTCAGCATTTACTCCTTCATATTGTACAGGCATATTATAACCAGCAAATGGTACCATTTTAGCACCTAATGCAGCGTGCGTAGAAGATAAAGCAGTGTCTTTCATATAAAATGTATTTTAAGTTCCGCCAGTTTTATAGATGATGTCTAATTGAAGGCGGTAATCTATTAATTATTGATTTTTAATAGCACAAAATTAAACAAATTTTATGGCTTATTCTTTAAGTTACGATCATAAAAAAACCACTTCTGTTGAAGTGGTTTTTTATTTAAATCTTAATCTTTTTTTAGAATTGATATCTAATACCAAGCGCAATGTCAAAATCTAAATCATCATTAAAATCTCCAAACCCAAGTTCTGGTCTAAAGTCTAATGATAAAAGCAATGGAATATCAAAACTATATTCTATACCAACATTACCAGCGGCAAAAACAAAAGTTTCACTATCATCAAAACCTGCAGGCACATTATCAAAGCTATACGAGCCTATACCACCACCTGCGCCAGCATACCAATTAAAATCTCCGTCTAATTGCCAAACCCATTGGTAAAGACCTGCTAATTTAAAGCCATCAAAAGCGTTACCGCTTCTCCAGCCTAAATCTACTTCTAATCTGTTGTTGCCACCAAGGGCACGTTGGTATGATACTTCTGCACCAAACCCATCACTATCACCTAATCTAAGACCTATAGCGTTATCAGCTATTTCCTGAGCATTTACAAATGCAAAGCAAGTAAAAATTGCGAGCGATGTTAAAATTAATTTTTTCATTGTATTACGTTTTTTATTGATTTGATTATTCTTTACAAAAATAACGCCAAAACCGTTTTTATATTAGATTTCTTCATAGTTTTATACACATTTTTATTAAAGTGAATGAAACATAGAAAGGCTTTAGAACTTTTAAAAACTAAACTCAAAGGTGAGCTTTATTTTGACGATTTAATGCTAAAGCTTTACGCTACGGATGCTTCTGTTTATAGAATAATGCCATTGGCTGTTGCCCTTCCTAAAGACGCTACAGATATAAAGCAGTTAATTTCTTTTGCTGCTTCTAATAAAACATCTTTAATACCCAGAACAGCTGGTACCTCTTTGGCAGGACAAGTTGTCGGAGAAGGCATAGTTGTAGATGTTTCAAAATACTTTACTCGTATTTTAGATATTAATGAAACTAATAAAACAGTTACTGTACAGCCTGGTGTTGTTAGAGATGAGCTTAATAATTACCTAAAACCATTTGGTTTATTTTTTGGGCCAAACACGTCAACATCCAATCGTTGTATGATTGGTGGTATGGTTGGTAACAATTCTTCCGGTACCACATCCATACAATATGGTGTTACTAGAGATAAAGTTGTAAGCCTAAAAACAATATTAAGCGATAGAAGTGAAGTCGAGTTTTCAAACCTCACATCTACTGAGTTTCAAAGCAAATTACAATTAGACACTTTAGAAGGTGAAATTTATAAAACGATTTTTAAAGAGTTAAAACCAGAAGCGGTTAAAAACCAGATTTATAAGCAGTTTCCTAAGCCAGAAATACATAGAAGAAATACGGGTTATGCCATAGATGAGCTAATTAAGTCTGAAGTCTTTTCGGGCTCAAATAAAGGTTTTAATATGTGTCAACTCTTAGCAGGAAGCGAAGGGACTTTGGCGTTTACTACTGAAATTACATTACAATTAGATGATTTGCCTCCAGCGGAAAGTGCTATGGTAGCACTTCATTTTAAAAGTATTGCAGCCTGTATGCAAGCTGTTAAACCCTTAATGAATCATAATTTACATACGTGTGAAATGATGGATAACTCTATTCTAAATCTCACAAAGCATAATAAAAAACAACAAGAGAATAGGCATTTTATAGAAGGTGAGCCTGTCGCTATTTTAATGTGTGAGTTGAAAGCTGATACCTCAGATCAACTTAAAAATGAGTTAGATGCGTTTATGCAATCTGTAAACGCCTTAAATTTGAGTTATGCAGCTCCAATATTAAAAGCGGATGAGATAAATAAGGCTTTAGAGCTTAGAAAAGCAGGTCTTGGCTTATTAGGTAATATGATTGGTGATAAAAAAACGGTGGCTTGTATAGAAGATACTGCTGTCGCTTTAGAAGATTTAGAGCCTTATATTAATGATTTCACTGATTTAATGCGCTCATATAATCAAAACGCTGTTTATTATGCGCACGCTGGTGCTGGTGAATTACATTTAAGGCCAATTTTAGATTTAAAACAATCTAATGACGTAAAGTTATTTAGAAGTATTACAACTGATGTGGCGCGTTTGGTAAAAAAGTACAAAGGCTCTATGTCTGGTGAACATGGAGATGGTATCGTTAGGGCTGAATTTATTCCGATGATGATTGGTGATGACAACTACCACATCTTAAAACGGATAAAATCTGTTTTTGACCCTAAAACTATTTTTAATCCTGGTAAAATTGTGGACGCTTATCCAATGGATAAGAATTTAAGATATTCGCAAAATAAAAATGAGCCTGAGATTACGACTATTTTAGATTTTTCTAGTTCTCAAGGTATACTTCGCGAAGCTGAAAAATGCAATGGCTCTGGTGATTGCAGAAAATTACCCGAATTTGGTGGCACTATGTGTCCTAGTTATCGTGCAACAAGAAACGAGAATGACACGACACGTGCTAGAGCTAATGCACTACGTGAATATCTTACAAACTCAGATAAGGCCAATAGATTTAATCATAAAGCGCTTAAAGATGTATTTGATTTATGCTTAAGCTGTAAGGCTTGTACTAGTGAATGTCCAAGTAGTGTAGACGTTGCGAGTTTAAAGGCAGAATTTCAATACCAATACCAAAAAGCAAATGGTTTTAAGTTTAAGGATAAATTCTTTGCTAATGTCACAAAATACAATAAGCGAGCTTCAAAGTTCCCTCGTGTTTCTAACGCCCTTTTTAAGACAAAATTTGTTGCAGGCTATATGAAATTAATTTTGGGTATTCACCATAAACGTAGCCTGCCAGAGTTGTCTAGTTCGTCTTTTTCTAAATGGAATAATAACAACAGTTCTTCACCAGAAAATACACTAAAAAACGTCTATTTATTTGTAGATGAATTCACTAATTATCTCGAATCGAATATAGCTATTGATGCTAAACAAGTACTTGCTAAATTGGGTTATAACGTTATATGCATCAGTAATTTAGAAAGTGGAAGAAGTTTTTTGTCTAAAGGATTTTTGGAAGAAGCAAAAGTACTAGCTAATTTCAATGTTAATTACTTTAAAGATAAGATAAATAAAGAGGATGTTTTACTTGGAATAGAGCCTTCTGCTATATTGACCTTTAAGGACGAATATTTAAAACTTGCTGATGATAAAGTTGCTGCGAAATCAATAGCGAAACATACTTTTTTAATTGAAGAATTTATTCAACAAGAAATAGAATTGGGTCATATAACACCTAAACATTTTACAAAAGCTGAGAAAAGGATTAAACTACATGGACATTGCCATCAGAAAGCATTAGGTAGTCAAAAATCGAGTTTTGATATACTTAACCTTCCAGTAAACTATAAGGTAACCATAATTCCGAGTGGTTGTTGTGGTATGGCTGGTAGTTTTGGTTATGAGAAAGCACATTACGATGTAAGTATGCAAATAGGCGAACAGACCTTGTTTCCGGCAGTTAGAAAAGCTGCGTTAGATACTATTATTGCTGCAAATGGCACGAGTTGCAGACATCAAATTAAAGATGGTACCTCGAGAATTGCTAAACATCCAATTTCCATTATAAAAGAAGCATTACTTTGACTTTTTCTTCTTGGGTTGCTCAACAATAGTTATTGCTGCAATTAAATCTTTAGTATCCATATCTTTTAAATCTTCGTCAGCGAAAAACGGTGCTAACTTGTCTTTATTGTAGTTATAGATTTTCCAACGTTTAAACTGATATTCTAGTGCTGTGAAATTTTCAATCCAATCTCCAGAGTTCAAATACGTTGTTTTCCCAAGTTTATTCTCTTTTACAAGCATTTTAGGTTGATGGATATGACCACAGACTACATAGTCATAACCGTTTTCTAAAGCCAAATCCGTAGCTACTTTTTCAAAATCATTGATATATTTAATAGCACCTTTTACACTATTTTTTATTTTTTTGGAAAGTGAATAGCGTTCTCTACCGCCTTTTTCTAAGCACCAATTAACGAATTGATTCAGTACAATTAATAGGTCATAACCCCAACCACCAAGTTTTGCGAGCCATTTAGCATTCTGAATGGAAATATCAAAGACGTCTCCATGAAAGAACCATGCTTTTTTACCATCTAGATCTAATACAAGTTTATTAACTATAGAAACATTACCAATTTCGGTATCTGTAAATTTCCGTAACATTTCGTCATGATTTCCCGTTATGTAGATAACTTCAGTACCATTGGCCGCAAAATCCATTATTTTTTTTATAACGCTAAGATGTGACTTAGGAAAGTAACGTTTTTTAAACTGCCAAATATCAATAATATCACCATTGAGAATTAGTTTCTTTGGCTTAATACTATTAAGATAAGTCAAGAGTTGCTTAGCTTGGCACCCATAAGTACCAAGGTGAACATCTGAAATAACAGCAATTTCTACTTTTCGTTTAAGATCCACTAAGTTTGTATTAGTAATTGCAAAGTTCTGCATATGACAGTAATTTATTGTCACTTAAGTAGTTATTAATCTATGAGGAAAATGTTACGAAAATGTTACTTGTAATAGCTATTTTAAAAGCTAGTTAACGTTAGTGTAACATTCCGAAAATTGAACTACAATTTTTGTTTCTCTTAGAATAGATTTACATTAGCATAAAATATATTTTAATGGCAGGTAATAGCTTTGGAAAATTATTTAAACTCACAACTTTTGGTGAATCTCATGGCCTGGCAATAGGCGGAATAATAGATGGCTGTCCATCTGGTCTTAATTTAGATTTTGAAGCTATTCAGAATGAATTAAACCGTCGTAAACCAGGGCAATCAAAGATTGTTACACAGCGCAAAGAACCAGATACTGTAGAGTTTTACTCAGGTGTTTTTGAAGGAGTTACAACAGGTACGCCAATAGGATTCGTTATCCATAATACTAATCAGAAATCTAAAGATTATACTCATATAAAGGATGTGTATAGGCCAAGCCATGCGGATTACACATATGATCAGAAATATGGTATTAGAGATTATAGAGGTGGCGGAAGAAGTTCAGCCCGAGAAACGGCGAGTAGAGTAGTAGCAGGTGCCATTGCTAAACAAATGTTAGCTTCAATTAAAATAAATGCATTTACATCTTCTGTTGGCGACATCTTTATAGACAAACCCTATCAAGAATTAGACTTTGGTAAAATTGAATCTAACGCTATTCGTTGTCCAGATGAAGCCTCTGCAGAAAAAATGATTGCAAAGGTTCAAGAAATAAAGAAACAAGGAGATACAATTGGTGGTACAATTACTTGTGTGATTCAAAATGTACCTGTCGGCTTAGGTGAGCCTGTTTTTGATAAATTGCATGCAGAACTAGGAAAAGCAATGTTATCTATTAACGCTGTAAAGGGCTTTGAATACGGAAGTGGATTTTGTGGTGCAAGAATGAAAGGTAGCGAACATAATGACTTATTTAATGAAGACGGAAGTACAAAAACCAATTTGTCCGGAGGAGTACAAGGAGGTATAAGTAACGGAATGGATATTTACTTTAGAGTTGCTTTTAAACCTGTTGCAACTGTGATCCAAAAACAAGATGCTTTAAATAGTTCTGGAGAAATTGTAGAAATGCAAGGCAAAGGTCGTCACGATCCTTGTGTAGTACCTAGAGCTGTACCTATTGTTGAGGCTATGGCTGCTTTGGTTTTGGCTGATTATACATTGCTAAGTAGAATAGATAAATTGTAACAGTCGTAACGCTATCGCTTTATATGAAAGACAAAACATCAAGGAGAAAAAAAATAAGGAAACTTATCTTGTTTCTTTTGGTGATACCTTTCCTTTTTCTTAGCCTTATTTTTGGTTATATCTACACTAAACAAGAAACTATAATTCAAAATCAATTAAAGCAATTAAATACAGAGTATAAAGGCTTAATTAAAATTGGTAAAAGTGAGCTTTCACTGTTTAAAAATTTCCCGTATACCTCAATAAAAATTAATGATGTTGAAATTTTTGAAGCTAAACCCGATTCTGTTTCACCTATAATGCAAGTAAAACATGTTTACATAGGCTTTGATTTTTGGGATATTATACAGCAAAACTATGATGTACAGTCGATTTTAGTTGAAGACGGATTTCTAAACTTCATTTTGCACAAGGATGGCTCAAATAATTTCGAAAATGCTCTTAAAGCAGATAAAGAAGGTGTAGAAACACAATCAACTTTAGATATACATCTAAAAAAGATCAGACTTAGAAATTTAGATATTCACAAGTTAAACGAATCTAATCTTACAGATATAGAAACTTATGTATATTGGGCAGATGGTGGTTTTAAAACAAAAAATAATACAATAGAGGCACATGTCGATACAGAGTTTAAACTCAATATTATTAAAGATACCGACACAACGTACATTAAAAACAAACACTTTGAATTTGACACAGATCTTACCTATGATGAAAAATCTGGTATACTAAAAATTTCGCCTACAACTGTTGTTATGGAGCACTCAGATTTTGAGCTGATAGGCAGTCTTGCAACTAAAGAGGATATGGATTTAGACCTTTCTATAAAAGGGAAGAAATCAAACTTTGATATGTTTATAGCATTTGCTCCGCACGACATTATACCCATTCTTGAACGCTATAATAACGCTGGTGATATTTATTTTAATGCGGAAATAAAAGGGCCTTTAGAAGATGAGAGAATGCCATTTATAGAAGCCAATTTTGGAACCAATAAAGCTTTTCTTGAGAATACTAAAAAAGGAAGACGTATAAGTGATTTAGGATTTAAAGGCTATTTTACAAATGGCAATGAGCGTACTTTAGAAAGTATGGAATTATCATTAACTAATATGACTGCCAAATTAGAACGTGGAAAATTTTTAGGATCTATAATGGTAAAGAATTTTGAGCACCCAGATATTGAAGCACAATTAGATGTAGACTTTAATATTAAATTCATTACTGATTTTTTTAATATTAGTGGTATTAAAAATACATCGGGCAATATAGCATTGAAAATGAACTTCCATGATATAATAGATCTCAATAATCCTGAGCTAGCTTTAAATAATCTTAACCAAGCCTATTTTAGTGAATTAAATATTTCTGATTTGAGTATTTTATCTGAAGATTTACCAGCTCCATTAAAACGTTTAAATGCGCATTTGGTTATGGAAGGTAAAAATACTACTGTAGAAAATTTCGATCTATTATTTGGAAAGTCCGATTTATCAGTAAAAGGTTTTTTAACCAATTTACCATCAATAATTCATCATACAAACGACTCAGTTGTAGCACATTTAGATATTACTTCTAATCTCATAGATGTTGCAGAGTTAACAGGGTTTTCAATTGCAGATAGCATTGGTACTGATGAACAAATTACAAACCTAAAAACAGGGTTATCTTTTAAAGCCTTAGCAAGAGATTTTACGGATTTTAAAAATTTACCGATGGGTGAGTTTTTTGTTGATAGCTTGCAAGCAAACTTAAAGCATTATCCGCATAATTTCCATGACTTTTATGCCGATGTTTTAATTGATAAAAATGATATGAAAGTTGTTGATTTTAAGGGTTATATTGATGATTCCGACTTTCATATCAATGGCCATGCACACGACTATAAATTTTGGTTTAAAGAAACATTACAAGGTGATGTTATTCTTGATTTAGCGCTAAATTCTAATCTATTACGGATTGAAGATTTATTTACTTATAAAGGAGAAAATTATGTTCCGGAAGAGTATAGACATGAATCATTTAAAAATTTAGAGCTAGGGTTTAATACAGTCTTACATTATAAGGATTCTGGTATTAAGGCTATAGATTTGGATATAGAAAAATTGCAAACAAAAATGCAATTGCATCCTAATACCTTTGAGAATTTTAAAGGTCATTTTCATTATGAAGATAGTCGACTTGTTGTAAATGATCTTAGTGGTAATATTGGAAATTCAAATTTTGATGTAGACATGAGCTATTATATAGGTAGTAGAGATAGTATAAATAAGACTAATAATTTACTGAGACTTAAATCAGATTATATAGACTTTGATGCATTATTTAAATTTAATCCAGAGCCACCAAAAAAAGCAGTTGTATCTAATGAGTTGAGCGATGTAAAGTCTCATGCAGATGCCTTTAATATTTATGAACTTCCTTTTACAGATATGACCTTTAATATTGATGTAAAACGTTTAAAATATCACAGAATTGATTTAAAAAATATAGAAGGTCAATTACGAACAACAAAGAATCATTACATTTATGTAGATACACTCAATCTTAATTCTGCAGGAGGTAGTTTTAAGCTTTCGGGTTATTTTAATGGAAGCGATCCTAAACACATATATTTTAAGCCTTCTATGTATATACAAAATGCTGATATTGATAGACTCGCTTATAAATTTGAAAACTTTGGTCAAGACCATTTAGTATCAGAAAATCTTCATGGTCGCTTAACCTCTACAATTACCGGAACTATTAGAGTTTACCCAGATTTGGTACCAGATTTAGATCAATCAGAAGTTCATATGAACGTAAAAATTTTAGAAGGGCGGCTAGAAAACTATGAGCCCATGGCACTGTTTTCAGACTACATTGGAAATAAAAATCTAAAGAAGATAAAATTTGACACACTTCAAAACAGCATTGATATTACTAATGGAAAGATCACTATCCCAAGTATGACTGTAGAATCGACAATTGGCCATATGGAAATTTCTGGTACGCATGATAGCGATCATAATATTGAGTATTATTTAAGGATTCCATGGAAAACTGTTAGAAAAGCTTCTTTGTATAAAATCTTCGGAAACAAGAAAAAAGCGGATTCAGTGTATAGCGAAGAGACTATTGTGAAAGTTGATAAAACAAAAAAAACACGCTACTTAAATTTAAAGATAATAGGAAGTGTCGATGATTATGATATATCTTTAGGAAAGAAAAAGAACAAAAAATAAAAGAGAAGCTATAGTATTAATTATTGTTACAATCTTATATATTACAAAAAATGATTACTAAATGAAAAAATTAGCACTACACTGGAAGATTATAATCGGTATGGTATTAGGAATTGCCTTTGGATTGGCATTTACGACCTTTGAGATAGGGCCAAGTTTAATTGCAGACTGGATTAAACCCTTTGGAACCATTTTTATTAATTCGTTAAAGTTAATAGCGATTCCATTAATTCTAGCTGCATTGATAAAAGGAATATCAGATTTAAGGGATATTTCTAGTCTTTCTAAAATGGGTTTTCGAACTATCGTGACTTACATTATTACTACAATTGTTGCTGTTTCTATTGGTTTATTAGTTGTGAGTACAATACAGCCTGGTAATTCTATAGAAGAAGATACTAGAAATGAACTTATTGAAGCTTATGGTGGTGATGCAGAAGCCAAACGAATGGCTGCAAAAAACCAAAAAGAAGCTGGGCCTTTACAGGCTTTAATTGATTTAGTGCCAAGCAATATAGTAAGTGCAGCATCGAGTAACAGAAATATGCTACAAGTTATTTTCTTCGCTGTATTTTTTGGAATTGCATTAATACTCATTCCTGAGGATAAATCTAAAACCGTAAAGAATTTTTTCGATGGACTTAATGAAGTTATATTGAAAATGGTGGATTTAATTATGCTAGCTGCTCCCTATGGTGTTTTTGCTTTAATGGCAGCATTAGTAGTTGAAGCACCTAGTACAGATTTATTTGCTGCTTTAGGTATGTATGCCATTTGTGTTGTTTTGGGTTTAGGGCTAATGGTGGTATTCTATATTGTCTTGGTTAAAATGTTTACGAAAAAATCACCTCGTTTTTTCCTTAATGGTATAGCTCCAGCTCAGTTACTTGCGTTTTCTACAAGCAGTAGTGCGGCTACATTACCTGTAACCATGGAGCGTGTTACAGAGCATTTAGGTGTAGAAGAAGAGGTTTCTAGTTTTGTTTTACCAATTGGAGCGACAATTAATATGGATGGTACAAGTCTGTATCAAGCTGTCGCGGCTGTTTTTATTGCCCAAGCTTTTGGTATGGATCTATCTATAGGGACGCAATTAGGTATTATAGCCACAGCCACACTAGCCTCTATAGGCTCAGCGGCTGTTCCTGGAGCTGGTATGGTTATGCTTGTTGGTGTTTTGGGTTACGCCGGAATTCCTGAAGCTGGATTAGCCTTGATATTTGCAGTAGATAGACCGTTAGATATGTGTCGTACTGTGATTAATGTTACAGGTGACGCCGCAGTATCTATGCTCGTTGCAAATTCTCAGGACAAACTGCATGACCCAAAACCAAAAGAATGGGATGATAATTATGAAGCAGTAAAATAATTTGATTTTTTATTAGAATAAAAGTCACTAACTTTAAGTGTTTTATTAATCAACCAAAATGATACTAGAATGAATGTTTGCTTTATAATGTATCCATGGGAAGAGATTGACCCAGAAAATGATACCAGTTTAGCTTTAATTAAAGAATGTGCCAAAAGAGGTCATGGTGTAGCTATTTGCAGTCCGGCAAACCTTACTATAAGAGATAGCGTAACAAATGCGTTTTGTAATGTCATTGGTAGGATGGAAAAAGTGCCATCGAGTTTAAAGTCTTTTTACAATAAGGCTAAATTACGTGAAGAAATGCTACCATTAGCTGGTTTTGACGCTATTTTCTTTAGAGCAAACCCACCTTTAGATCCAATAATGCTCAATTTTTTAGATTCAGTTAAGGACGATGTATTTATAGTAAATTCACTTCAGGGTATGCGTGAGGCGAATAATAAGCTTTATACTGCTGCTTTTGGTGATGCTCATAGTAATATCATACCAAATACACATGTTTCAAAAAATAAAAACTATTTAATAAAGCAGATCAAAGAATCTAAAGCTGATAAAATGATATTAAAGCCATTAAACGGCTTTGGTGGCTCTGGTGTTATTCTCATTGAGAAATCTGCCATGAGCAATATTAACTCATTATTAGATTTTTATATCAGTGCTGGTGAAGGAGATTCTAATTACGTTATTCTTCAAGATTATATTGAAGGAGCAGATCAAGGAGATGTTAGAATTTTATTATTAAATGGTGAACCTGTTGGTGCAATGAAGCGTGTTCCTGGTAATGACGATCACCGCTCTAATGTATCTGCTGGTGGAAGTGTACAAAAGCACGCTTTAACGAAGGCTGAGAAAGCATTATGTAAGCAAATAGGACCTAAGCTAGTCAAGGACGGCCTCTATTTTGTAGGTATAGACGTTATCGGTGGAAAATTAGTAGAAGTCAATGTTATGTCTCCCGGTGGTATTACATATATTAATAAAGTCTATAAGAGTAAAACGAAAGTGGAGGAGAAAGTCATTGATTTCCTTGAGAGTAAGGTTTTAGATCAGTTACAAGCTTTTGATAGACGTACCAGATTACGAAAAGCAGTAGAGGAGGCATAATAGATTAGTATGCCAGTTATAACTCACATCTCATCTCCCTTAGTTTCAGCAGTATGGTTACATACAAATCTTGAAGCTGAGAATTTAATTGTTTTAGACGCCACAATTAATAAACAAATTGATGAGCATTCAGTAAGAATTCCGAAAGCTCGATTTTTTGATATTAAGAAAAAGTTTAGTGACACAGAATCATCTTTTCCTAGTACATTGCCTAGTGCTGATCAATTTCAGCAAGAAGCTAGAAAACTCGGTATTCAAAAGAATTCTGTAATTATAGTCTACGATGATAAAGGAATTTATTCTAGTGCAAGATGTTGGTGGTTATTTAAAGTGTTCGGATTTACAAATATTGCTGTTCTAAATGGCGGTTTGCCAGAATGGAAGAATAAAGGACATCGTATTAATACCTATGATAATTTTGAATTTTCCGAAGGTGATTTTGTAGCTAATTTTAATCCGAGCTTAATGACAAATTTTGAAGGAGTTAATTTATTTTCAAAAGATAATAACGTCTTAATAATTGATGCGCGATCAGAAGCAAGATTTACGTGCCAAGTCGATGAACCTAGAGAGGGTCTAAGGCGTGGCACAATTCCTAATTCTTTAAATTTGCCATACACTGAATTATTAAATGATAATTTAATGAAACCTAAGTCTGAACTGCAAGTATTTTTTAATAATTTAAAGCTTGAAAATAATAAAGTTGTATTTAGTTGTGGCTCTGGAATTACAGCTTGCATTTTAGCATTAGGAGCAACTGTTTGTGAATACAAAGATTTAATAGTCTATGATGGGTCATGGACAGAATATGGAACCCTAACAAATTAGTATGAAAACAATCGACTGGACAAGAGACGAACTTGTAGCTTATATATTATTGTTTGCCGCACATTCAGATTTTAAAGAAGATAATCATGAAAGAAATATTATTATTTCTAAAGTAGATATGCAGACTTTTCAAGAAATCCATGATGAATTTGATAATGACAACGATTATCAAGGCATTCAAAAGATTATGACAAGTTTACGTCAACATGGCTATGATAAAGACGATATTAATATATTACTAGCAGATATTGAAGTCTTGTTTTTCTCTGATGGTGAGTTTAATTCCTTAGAGCAAAATATGATGATATTTTTAACTAAAATCATTAAAGATGCCTGATAAAAAATTATTAAGGAAACACGAGTTAGCTGTTTATTCATTTATTGTATCAATATCAGTTTTATTTTCTGTTATTGCTCTGACTATATTTAAAGATAATAATGATGTAAAATCAGTATTAATTAATCTTGCTACAGAGTTTTTTGGTGCAGGTGTAATTTATTTTGTTGTGCAACGATTTTTCGGACTAGATGATAAAAATGAAATCATTGAAAATAAAGTTGATTTACTAGCAAATAAGTTAGAGAATAAAGATATTGACAATAAACTAGATAGCATAATTCAAGAATTCAATGACAATAAAAATTATAAAATCATAGATAGAAATAACAAAGCCTTTAACGAGGACTTTTATAAATACTTCAATGAAAAAATTTTAAATGCAAAGCACAATGTCTTTATGACTGGTGAGGGGTTTGAATTTCCGGAAGACAATGATAATACAGATAAATTAAAAATTGCTCGTGATTTTATTGAAACTCAAAGAAAGGCTTTACAAAACAACCCTGAATTAAATATAGTTAGACTACAAACTGAACCTAATATAAGTGATAAATGGAATGAAGATCTTAAAAGCCTAGTAATAGAATTTCCAAAACGATTTGGTTTACACTTAAAAACAAATATTGTAAAGTCGGATAGTATAGCTTCTGTATGCACTATTGATGAAGAAGATGATATAGATAATATAACAGAATTTATGTACAGTACTAAAAGTAATATTGGTACAACAACAACTAATATTGCTGGCTTATCTATTTTTATCAGAGGGAACAGGCAACTATGCGGGAATGTGCTATCCTATATGAAGAAAGAGATTGATGATAAGCTGACGATAAAAATTGATGCAGATAATTTCGATTTGCATATGACAGAAAGTATACTTTATTTCGCTTTTGGCTCTAACATGAACGTAGAACAAATGGTTAACAATCGTTGTAAATCTGCTAAAAAAATCTCTAACGGATATATTGATGACTATGAATTAGTATTTAATAGAGAAGGTACATCTCGAAAAGGTGGTGTCTCAAGTATTATTTATAAAGAAGAAAAAAAAGTATATGGTGTTGTATATCTGATAAATTTAAAAGATAAAAAGAAGCTTGATAGTATTGAAGAAGAAGGTAATGCTTACAAACAAAAAATGATGAATGTTGTTGTTTTAGATGAAGAGAATAATGATAATCACAAGCAGTATTTAGAATGCTTAGTTTATATATCTAATCCACAAAAAGGTGAATTTAAACCATCTGAAGAATATATTACTACGATGATTTCTGGTGCAGAACACCATAAATTACCAGATAATTATATTAAGTTTTTAAAGAGTTTCAAAAACTAAATTTTTATTCATGCTTAAATTATCTATACAAGAAATTGTTAGCAAAATCGAGAATGAAGAAGTCTTTCATGCAGTATCAGAAGATTATTCATTTACAATTAAATTAGATGCATATGTACATTACGCTTGTAGTGCTATTCATAATGGCAACCAGTTTAGAAAAGAGCTTTGGAATAATTGTTTACATTCTGAATACGATAGATGGTACGAGGAGGATCCTGAAACCAAGAATATGATTATATCCCATCCTATTGTAATAGCTGGATGTGATTCACGTTTTGAATATGATTTAAATCGCCCTTCAGAAGAAGCTGTCTTTGAAACCGCTTGGGGAAAACAACTCTGGAAAGAACCTCTAGCAGAATCAGAAAAAGAGAAAAGTTTACTAAAGCATGCAAACTTTTATAAGGTTGTAAATGCTTTAATTTCTAAACTAGAAGAAAAGTTTGGGGTTTGTATAGTTTATGATATTCATAGTTATAATTGGCAGCGATGGGACAGGGAGGTGCCTACATGGAATTTAGGTACTACAAATATTGATATTGAAAAATATGGTGATATGATAGAAGAATGGCGCAGGACTTTAACTAGCATTAAATTCCCAAATGATATTAAACAAACTGCTGCTATAAATAATACCTTTTTCGGAAAAGGTAATTTCTTAAAATATATTACTAAAAACTTTAAGAATACATTAGTTTTGGCAACCGAAATTGCAAAAGTCTATTGCGATGAATATAAACAGATTATTTATCCCGAAGTAGTTACAGCTGTAGAACAACAATTACAGACACTTTTGCCTAAGCATGCCGACGAATTTTATAAGAAGTTTAAAACATAATGTCCATAATAAGAACTAAAGAAGCGTTTCAAGATTTATTTGATATAGATGCCAACCTAAATCGATTGGTTAGAAATATTGAGCTCCTTAATTATATTAACCCACTGAATATAGCATCTGAGAAAAAGAAATTTTATTCTTCAAAATATAATTACCAACCACAATTTAAGTATCCTAAAATGAAATTTAATGGATACAAATTACATCGTTTGTTTTTCTCTCAACGTTTAGAACGTATAGAAGATAATGAGATTAGACAATTATATGAAGATATTATATATGAGTATTCTGGTTTAATAGAATGTATAGAAACAATAGGACAAGGACGAAAATTTTATTTCAATAGTCTTAAGAGTTTTGGAACACCTACGGAGAAGGATATTGAAAATGCCAAATTCATTCTACGTTTTGATGATTCAGAATTTAATGAAGAAATGCTACCTATGTATTCTGCCGAAGAGGCAAAGGCATATTTTGATGATTTCTCTAAACGGTATGATTTTAATTATAACATAAAAATTTCAAATAACCTTTCTGCTGCAGCAATGGTATTAAATAATACGCAGACTTTAGTTTTACGTAAAAGCCATAAATACAGTTTAAACCAGCTAAAAGTATTAACAAACCATGAGATTGGTGTGCATATGGTAACGACTTTTAACGGCTTAAGTCAGCCTTTAAAGGTGTTTTCTAACGGTCTCCCTAATAATGTTGAAACTCAAGAAGGATTGGCTGTGTATTCAGAATTTATGAGTGGTTGTCTTACAATAGAGCGTTTAAAAGAACTTGCTTTTAGAGTTATTGCAGTAGATAGTCTAAATAAAGGTTATAATTTTTCTGACACATTTAACCTTTTGAATGGTCAACATAAGCTAAATAGAGACAAGGCTTTTGGAATTACTTTGCGCGTGCATAGAGGAGGCGGATTTACTAAAGATCATTTATATTTAAGTGGTTTAAAAAACGTATATAAGTATGCAAAAAATGACGAAGATTTAGGAGTTCTACTTACGGGTAAAGTGACTATGGAATATGTTTCTACTATAAAAAAACTTCAAGATTTAGGATTAGCTGTAGAGCCAAAGTATTTTACAGATGCCTATATCAAAAACAATAATAGTAATCCAAATTTAGATTTTATTTTAAAGAGTTTGAAGTAATTAAAAACCTCAAAGCTAAATATTTCAGTCTATCAATTTCATTGACACCATTAAGAAGCTAGACCTAATTCTTAATAGAATCCGACTATTTCCTTACTAACTGAAATAAGGGTCGAACTAACAATATCTCGCTTTGAGGCTTACTACATTACTAAGCTTAAAAACCATTAACTTAAAATAAGCTTAGAGCTAAGTTAGGTCGCAAATCTAATTTATAACACCAAAATTTAGTGTATTGTTACTTCTGGCTAGTTAACTAGCCTTTTGAATGAGTCAATCGCATTAATTATAATAAGTTGCATCTTATAGATGATTTTTACACCTAATTAAAATTTAACAATTATATAGTGCTCTATATCGAGTATTTTCTATTGAGATAATAAAGATGTATACATTTGTAATAACAAAATAATGTGCTATTAACCAATTCATTACAACCCTCAAACAAGAATTGAAATTTTGTTTAGATTAAATTAGTTTTAAGTAAGTTGTTAATTTCAAAAAGCCTTTTAGAGTGGATGCTAAAAGGCTTTTTCTATTCTATAAATTTAGATTTTAATTCCGGAGTAGGTATCATACAAGATTCTTTTTTACCATACCATTTGTAGCGGTTTTTCGCAATAAAGTTGTACACCCAATTTCTAATAAAATTCGGTACAATAAAAAATACAGCCATTAAATTAGTAGGGAAATTTAAAGACTTTGCTATAAAAAGTGCCGCTGTAGATTTGTCATAAATCTTTCGTTCTTTTGGCTTATAAAGTATAATAGAATCTGTTTTTACAATATCAATATTAAACTCATTAATAATTGATTTACCAATTGTGCTTTGAAGTGGAGCAAATAAAAACTTGTTTTTATTGTCTCGTTTTATAACGTACAAGACACTGCTGTTGCAAAGGTTGCAAACTCCATCGAATAATATTAATTGCTTGTCTTTGGGTATATTCTGTATCACAGTACAAAGATACAGACTAGGGAAGTAATTTCACTAGCTTGTTAACAGCAAATTAGTACTTACTTTTTCTTTGCTTCAACTAATTCTAGCAAGTCTAAACTAACGTTTGTTGTAAACATCCCATAATTGACGTTAGCTTTATTTTTTTCAATTGAATCTATACTGCCAACAGCCCTTCCATCATGCATTCTAACCCGATCTCCCACTTTTAATATAGGTTTAGGTTTTTCTATTGGTTTGGCTTTTTGCTTTGCCGCCTTTTTCTTTTTACGGATAACTTCAACCTTTTTTTCAGCTTCTTGTTTTACTTGTCTTTCTTTGTGCTTTTCAGCTCGTTTCTGTTTTGCAGAAACTTTTTTGCGTTTAGAGTTTTCTATTTGAACAAGTTTAAACAACTCGGCCATTAGTTCGCGTTTCTTTTTATTTTCAAAGTACTTTTCTGAAATATCATTAACTTTTTGACCTAAATATATAAGCCTTTGGTTAGAATCGTACAGTTCTTGAAAGCTTTCAAGTTTTTTCTGAACTTTTGCATTTACTTCTTCTAGTTTATCTGCTTCAGATAATTTCTTTTTTTCATTTTCTTTTAGTGCGCGTTCAGTCCGTTCTAACTTGCTACGTTCTTTTTGAAGTTTAGCGATAGTTGCATCAAAGCGTATTTTTCCGCGTTCAATTTTCTTCTTAGATTTATTAATCAAGCTATATGGAATTCCATTTTTTTGTGCGACTTCGAATGTGAATGAACTGCCAGCCTGGCCTACAACTAATTTATACATAGGCTCTAAAGTTCTTTCATTAAAAAGCATATTCGCATTTTGGATATGAGGTAACTCGTTCGCTAATAGTTTTAAGTTAGAGTAGTGTGTAGTAATGATACCAAAAGCTTTTCTATCGTAAAATACCTCTAGAAAAGTTTCCGCTAAAGCACCACCGAGTTCTGGATCACTACCAGTGCCAAACTCATCAATTAAAAATAGAGTGTTTTTGTTGCATTTTTTTAGGAAATAATTCATCTGTTTTAAACGATAACTATAAGTACTGAGGTGATTTTCTATGGATTGATTATCACCTATATCGCTTAGAATACGATCGAACAGGCATACTTTACTGCGTTCATGCACAGGAATTAGAATTCCGCTTTGTATCATGGTCTGTAAAAGACCCACTGTTTTTAGTGTAATGCTTTTGCCTCCAGCATTTGGTCCAGAAATAACGATAATTCTACTGTCTTCATTTAAGCCAATAGTTTGAGGAAAAGTGATTTCTTTCTTTTCTTTATTAGTGAGGTATAATATCGGATGGTAAGCATCCCTAAAATACATATCTCGTTTATCTGAAATTTCTGGTAAAATAGCGTTCATACTTTTAGCGTACTTCGCTTTTGCACAAATAAGGTCAATATTTGTTAGGAAATTTTGATACTTATTAAGTAGTGGTAAAAATAAACGAATATAATCTGTTAACTCTTTTAATATTTTTACAACTTCCTCTTTCTCTTCGTACTCTAGGTTGTTTAATTCTCTAGAGTATTGTAATGTTGTTTCGGGCTCGATGTAAACTATACTGCCAGTTTTACTGCCACCCATTATAGCTCCTCTAACTTTTTTACGATACATGGCTTTTACAGCAAGAACACGCTTATTCTCAACAACAGATTCTCTGATGTCATCTAAATAATCGAGGTTGTGGTATGTATTTAAAGCAGAAGAGAAACTTGTGTTTATCTTAACTTTTAGTTTGTTAATTGATCGACGTAATTCTGATAGTAGAGGAGAAGCATCATCTTTAATATCACCAAATCTATTCACAACACCATCAACTTGCTCAATAATAGTCGTATTAAGCTCTATATGTTGACTATATTGATAAAGTTTTGGGTAGTATTCCTTAAACTTATCTAGAAATTTTAAAATAGTATTAACGGTAATCGATGTACTTACTAACCGCTGAAAACTTTTGACTTCTAAGTAGGTGTTTTCAATTTTTAAAAGCTTTAGTTCTTTAGAAATAGAGTCGAAACCGTGATTGGGAATTCTATTATCATTATCGTAAGAGGAAAGGTATTCGTTGACATATCCTAATTCTTGTTTTAATATTTCAACAGATTCAAATGGAAGTATAGCTAGTGCAGCTTCTTTTCCAAGAGCTGTAATGGTATGTTCACTAATTTGTTCTAAAACTGTAAAAAACTCAAGGTCTTTTAAAGTTTTTTCATGAATACGTATCACTGTGATATTAAAATTTAAGGAATGCAAATTTAGGGTAATTGTTGTGATATGCCTAATACTGTAAATTCATTTTGTTATACTTATTTTTGATTAAAATTTTATTAAATGAATGTTGAGATACATAAAAGTTGGAAGCCTTATTTACAAAAAGAATTTGACAAGCCTTATTTTAAAAATTTAATAGAATTTGTAAAGACTGAATATCAAAATTATACCTGTTTTCCGAAGGGATCGCAAATTTTTAATGCTTTTAATTATTGTCCTTTTGAATCTGTGAAAGTAGTTATTATTGGTCAAGATCCTTATCATGGCTTAGGCCAAGCCAATGGTTTAAGCTTTTCTGTAAACACTGGTGTTAACCACCCACCATCTTTAAAAAATATATTTAAAGAAATTGAAAATGATTTAGGGATAAGTTATCCAGAAAATGGAAATTTAGAATATTGGGCCAGTCAAGGAGTGTTACTTTTAAATGCGACATTAACTGTTAGAGCAAATGAAGCAGGTAGCCATCAAAAAAAAGGATGGGAACAATTTACAGATGCAGTAATAAAATTAATTAGTAGTAAAAATCAGAATATCATCTTTTTACTTTGGGGAGGATTTGCTAAAAAGAAAAAGAAATTAATAAATACCGACAATCATACTGTACTAGAAACAGGTCATCCTTCTCCGCTAAGTGCAAATAGGGGATATTGGTTTGGAAATAAGCATTTTAGTAAAACTAACTTCCAGTTGCTGCAAGACGGCGAATCTGAAATTGATTGGGAACCAAAGAAGCGGTAGGTCGTTTATTTCTAATAATGTACGGTCTGATGTTATTAACTTTCTTGTTAGACTTATTACAACTGAATATTAATAGTAAAAAGTTAACTGCAATTAAGAAAGATAAAATTAGAGTAATAGTTAAAATCATAAGTGTCAATTTGGTGTGTCAAATGTAACTAAAAAATTGAAATACTGAAAGTTATAAACAATTTCATCTAAATTTACTTACAAATATAGTACATGTAAACAGTGTTTTTTGTCGATGATTAAAGGCTTTTAGGTGTTATTTATAATCATTATAAATAAATTTTATATTAGCAAATATGTCTATATTTTATAAAAATTAAGACTTTTTAGGTGCTAAAATGAAGGCTTTAGTTCGTGGATTAGGTCAGAATAAGGAACTTTTTTTGGTATAATATTTAAGTTAAAAAGCTGATCTTGAACATTTTCAATTGTTTTTGAATCAATAAGTCCTTGAGACCAAGTTGTAAGAGAAAGCCATTCTTGCACGTCTGCTAATTCTTGTTCATAACGATTTGCTATAGTTCTATCTATACTTGGTATAGACTTAAATTCTGAAGTGGTTTCATTAATAATGTCTAGAATAGTTTGTAAATCATCCTCATTATTTTGAATAAATTCTTCTCTTACTGCTATTACAAAACAGGGCCAAGGAGAAGGACAGTCATCTATGCGTCTAAATATGCCATCGTCTACTAAAGGCTTAGTGGTAAATTTTTCCCACATAAAATAGTCCGCTTCACCATTAGTTAAACCTTCTATTGCACCTTCTAAATTTCTTATAACTTCAAAATTTAAATCTTTATCTAAATCCCAACCATTTTTTTTTGCATTGATATATGCCATAAGGTGCGAGCCTGAACCGTATCTGCTAATCGCAGCTCTAGTTCCCTTTATGTCTTCTATACTTTTAAACTTTGAATCTGCTGCGACATGAATTCCCCATACTAAAGGAGACCGAACAAATGTTTGTACAATTTTAGAAGGATTACCAGCAATGATATCTTTAATAATCCCTTCAGTAAGTATAACAGCTATATCAATGTCACCAGATCTTAATCCTTTGCACATAGCTCCTGTACCGCCATAATAGTCGTGCCATCTTAGATTAAGCCCTTCCGTTTTATATTCACCATTTTTTAAGGTTAAATACCAAGCTAAATTAAAGTGCTCTGGCACACCTCCTATATTTACTTTTCTCATTTATGCTTAACTTAATTGAGTACCTTTTTTACTAAATATTTACAATACGCTCGAGAGCGTATTCAATTAACCTATTAACAGTTTTCTTTGGATTTTTACTAAAATCTCCTGTAGCTCTATTTGCTATGATAGCATTTAATGACAGTGCTTCATGTCCTAATAATTTAGAAAGCCCATATATAACAGAGGTTTCCATCTCAAAATTCGTAATCCTAAAATCTTTATAACTGAAATTATCAAGTTTCATATTTAAGTTTGGGTCATGTAAAGGAAGTCGTAAGACTCTGCCTTGTGGCCCATAGAAACCACCAGCTGTGCCAGTCATTCCTTTAAACATTTTACTGCTCTCAAAATATTTTTCTAAATATTTACTATTGTTTATAACGATTGGTCTCGCTTTATTTTTGTCCCAGTCGGTATGATTAATAAAAGCGTCTTCGATTTCTGGATTACTTATACCATTTATTTGATAAAAATGGAGCATACCATTAACATCTAAGCCGTGTGTGCTGATTAAAAAAGAATCTACAGGGATATCTGCTTGCAATGATCCAGAAGTACCTATACGTATAATATTTAGGCTTGTAAGATTTGTTTTTGGTTGACGTGTTTTTAGGTCAATATTTACCAATGCATCAAGTTCATTTAAGACAATATCAATATTATCAGGCCCTATGCCAGTAGATATAACAGTTATTCTACTGTCTTTATAATATCCCGTTTGCGTTTTAAATTCACGTTTTTGGGTAGTAAAATCTACACTATCAAAATGCTGAGTTATTTTTTCTACTCTATCTTGATCTCCAACAAATATTATAGTGTCTGAAATATCCTCTGGTTTAAGGTTAAGATGGTATACACTTCCGTCCGGATTTAATATTAATTCAGAGTCTTTAATTGACATTCAAAACTGTTTTAATGAGTTTGTTTTCTTCTACACTAAACTGATATTCTAAACGTTGTAAACCTCCATAAACCATGTTGTTTTTAATTTCTGAAGCAAAATTATGTTGTCTTAATAATGCTTCATGACCTTTTCGATTGAGTTTGATTTCAGTTTCCGACTCGTCAAAAAATATAGAAATCTTATCTATAATCCGCTTCATTTGTGTGTCTCCAAAGCCGTAATACCCTTGGTAATTTAGACTATATCCCAAAAGATGATGTTTAGATTTAATTTCATTATCTCTAATTAATCTAAGTATATTATCTTCTAATACATTTAAGCCACTTTTTTGATGTGGGAAGCGTTTTAAATGTGCTTTTAAGCAGTTGGTCATATACTTAAAGTTCGATTTGGTAACAATATATGGTTTTAAAATATTATGGTCCGTGCCGCAATATGTTCGCCATAACGCTATGCACAAATCAATATCTTCTCTAGTTAACAAAACTTTATCTCTATAATGCGCTTTTATTTGTTCTGGTTTTAATTCAGCCAAACCTTTAAGATTCTTTTCGCCTTCAACACGACCACTGCAAATAAGGTATATTGGTTTTTTTATTTCCTTTTGGTGTAAAAGGTTTATCACACCAATAAGATTAATATGGCAAAAGAGGTCATATTCAAACCACAAGTTAATCTGAGAATACTTATCAGTATCATCTAGTTTAGCTAATTCTCTTTTAAGTTCATTGGTATTAACTTCGATATTATAATGCGCTTTAAGAAACTTACGTCTAATTTCTAAAAACGCATCAGAATCTATTGCAGGTATTGTTGGTCCTTCGCACAACATCTCTTGCCAAGTTAATATGTCATCATTAAAATCTAGTTCTCTTAAATAATCGGTAAGCACATTACCATTTGTTATGTGTAAAATTTTTTCAGTCATAAATATTAACCACCAACACGTTTAACATTAAATCCTTTTTCTTTTAGTATAGTCATAATTTTATCTCTGTAATCTCCTTGGATAATTATTTTGTTATCTTTAAAACTACCACCAACACTAAGTTTAGTCTTTAATTCTTTTGCTAATTTCTTAAAATCTTCTGTAGCACCATTATACCCTTCTAAGATTGTAATTGGTTTACCTTTTCGTTTTTCATATTTACATAGAATTGGTTCTTCTTGTAGCCAAATATTACTTTTAGATTTTTCCACTTTAATAGAAGGATCTAGTTTATGATCTGGAAAAAGATTTTTTAGTTGATCTTGTAAGTCCATTACTTTTTAATCAAACCAAGTTCAATAAGTCGCTGATTTAAAAACTCTCCTGCAGTAATATTTTCGTACTGTTTTGGGTTTTGCTTGTCAATACAACTATCTAAAACATCTAATTTCATTTCGCTTATTGGGTGCATAAAAAACGGTATTGAATATCGTGAAGTTCCCCAAAGTTCACGAGGTGGATTAACAACTCTATGGATTGTAGACTTTAATTTATTATTGGTATGACGCGATAACATATCTCCAACATTAATCATTAACTCGTCAGGCTCTGCTATAGCATCTAACCATTCGCCATCGTGCCGTTGTACTTGTAAACCGCGACCTTGCGCTCCCATTAAAAGTGTAATAAGATTTATATCGCCATGAGCCGCTGCTCTAACTGCATTTTTTGGTTCTTGAACTATAGGAGGGTAGTGAATTGGTCTTAATATTGAATTGCCATTATGAATATAATTATCGAAATAAGTTTCTTCTAAATCTAAATATAATGCTAATGAACGTAATACATATTTAGCTGTTTTTTCTAACATGGCATAAGTCTGTTTGCCAACTTTATTAAAATCGGGTAACTCAGTAACATTTACATTTTCTGGATATTCTTTTCTGCGTTCATCGTCATCCTCAACATATTGACCAAAATGCCAAAACTCTTTTAAATCGCCTTCTTTTTTGCCTTTAGCGCTTTCTTTTCCGAATGAAACATAGCCACGTTGTCCGCCAATACCAGGTATTTCGTAACTTTCTTTAGTGTCTAGTGGTAAATCGAAAAAGTTTTTGACTTCACCATAAAGACTATCTACTAATTTGTCATCTAAAAAATGTCCCTTTAAAGCAACAAAACCAATATCTTGATAGGCTTTTCCTATTTCATCAATAAATTTTTGTTTTCGTTTTGGGTCGTCAGAAAGGAAATCCTTTAAATCAACGCTAGGTATTCTGTCCATTGGTAATTGTTTAATTTATAGTCAATATACAAATGTAACGAAAATTGGCATAAATTATTCAACCGAAATTATTGACAATTTAAAGAGCTTACAATACTATTTGAAGCATTTTTATTTACATTTGAATGTTATCAATAATTTCTGAATGAAATATTAATTGAATGAAAAAAATAATACTCGTTACTTTAATATTAGTTTTTTCATTTGCAATGAAAGCTCAAACTCGCGATTTACCAAAAAAACCAAAAAACGGAAAATGTTACGAACGTAAATTTAGTTTGGATAAAAAGTATGGTTGGAAAGAAATTGATTGTAAAAAAAATAAAAAGAGTGAAGCAAAGCTGCCAAAAGATAAAGTCCCGACAGAAGAAGATATAACTAAAGCGAAAGAGTTTTATAATAAAATCAAAGAATACCAAACAAAATTAATAAATGAAGGTTATGAAGTTGAAATTAATGGAATTTTCGATGATACTACAATAAATGCGCATCATAAATATTTGAAACAAAGAAAAAAAATTGAACGAAAAAAACGAAGAGCTAAGAAAAAAAAGCTAAATCAGAATAAAGTATAATTACCATAATCCAATTAGGAATCGCAAAGTACTTATTTTACTATTCTTTTTATTTGTTAACTACAAAACAAGAACTTATGCCCACAATAACCAAATGCAACATAGACTACGATAAGCGCAACTTGAGTGATAAAGTACTTTTAAAGCTTTATTATAACATGCTTAAGCCTCGTTTAATAGAGGAAAAAATGTTGATTCTGTTGCGTCAAGGTAAAATTTCTAAATGGTTTTCTGGGATTGGTCAGGAGGCGATTTCTGTTGGTGTCACAATGGCTTTAAAACCTAGCGAATATATATTACCAATGCATAGAAACCTTGGTGTATTTACAACACGCGAAATTCCGTTACATCGTTTATTTTGTCAATGGCAAGGTAAGGCAAGTGGCTTTACTAAAGGGAGGGATCGTTCGTTCCATTTCGGAACACAAGAATACAACATTGTTGGTATGATATCGCATTTAGGACCACAACTAGGTGTTGCAGATGGTATAGCTTTAGCTAATCTTTTAAAGAAAAATGGGCAAGTAACTGCTGTTTTTACAGGTGAAGGTGGGACAAGTGAAGGTGATTTTCACGAAGCATTAAATGTTGCATCAGTATGGCAATTACCAGTTATATTCTGTATTGAGAATAACGGATATGGATTATCTACGCCAACAAGCGAACAATATAACTGCAAACATTTAGCAGATAGAGGTAAGGGTTATGGTATAGAGTCCTTTGTTCTCGACGGTAATAATATTATAGAAACCTACACCAAGATTAAGAAACTCACAGAGAGTATTAGAAAACGCCCTAGGCCAATTCTAATAGAATTTAAAACCTTTAGACGACGAGGGCATGAAGAGGCGAGTGGTACTAAGTATGTACCTGAGGGTTTAATGAAAGAGTGGGAGGCTAAAGATCCAATTGAAAATTTTAGAAGTTATCTATTTAGTAAGAAGATTTTAACTACAGAAATTGATAAGACATACAGCGATAAAATAAAGACAGAGATTGATAGCGCCTTGGAATCCGCTTATGCCGAAGAGGCTATTATTCCCAATGAAACTAACGAATTAAATGATGTATATAAATCATTTGATTATAAGCATTTTAATCCTAATAGTAACACCAAAGAACTGAGGTTAGTTGATGCTATTTCTGAAAGTCTAAAACAGTCCATGGAAAAGCATAATGATTTAGTAATTATGGGACAGGATATTGCCGAATATGGTGGTGTCTTTAAAATCACTGAAGGTTTTGTAGAGCAATTCGGTAAAGATAGAGTTAGAAATACTCCAATTTGTGAATCTGCTATAATTGAGACAGGTATGGGTTTATCTATCGCAGGACTAAAATCTGTGGTAGAAATGCAATTTGCAGATTTTGCAACCTCTGGTTTTAATCCTATCGTCAACTATTTAGCTAAATCGCATTACCGATGGGAGCAGCAAGCTGATGTAGTTGTAAGAATGCCATGTGGAGCAGGTGTCGCGGCAGGACCTTTTCACTCACAAACCAATGAAGCTTGGTTTACAAAAACACCAGGTTTAAAAGTAATATATCCAGCATTTCCCTATGATGCTAAAGGATTATTAGCAACTGCTATTAATGACCCTAACCCTGTCTTATTTTTTGAGCATAAAGCATTATATAGAAGTATTAGGCAAGAAGTGCCTACAGACTATTATACTTTACCTTTTGGTAAAGCTGCTCTTTTGAAAGAAGGAGAAGCTATTACTATTATTACTTATGGAGCTGGTGTACATTGGGCATTAGAAGCTTTAGAAAACAATGCTGGGATCTCTGCGGACTTAATAGATTTAAGATCTTTACAACCTTTAGATAAAGAAGCAATTTTTAGTTCTGTTAAAAAAACAGGAAGAGCAATAATACTGCAAGAAGATTCATTGTTTGGTGGTATAGCTAGTGATATATCGGCTATGATAATGGAAGAATGTTTTCAATATTTAGATGCTCCTGTAAAGCGTATGGCTAGTATGGATACACCTATACCGTTTGTTGGTCAACTCGAGGATCAATATCTATCTAGAGATAAATTTGAAACTACATTAAAAGAATTAGTAAATTATTAATTTAAACTTTTAGAAATTTCCTCTACTTCGTCTAATACTCTCAAAAGATTACCACTCCAAAGTTGTTCAATTTCTGCTTCAGTATAACCACGTTTTACCAATTCTAAAGTAACGTTAAACGTTTCAGACGTATCGGACCAGCCTTCGATACCGCCACCACCATCAAAATCACTACTTATGCCAACATGGTCTATTCCTATTTTTTCTATTAGATAATCAATATGATTTACAAAATCACCGACATCTACTCCAGGTGGTAAATCTTTCATTGTTTTAGATTTTTCTTTTACTAGCGTTCTCATTTTGCTGTAAGCCTCGTAATAGGCTTCACGTTCCATTTCTGGTAATTTAGAAGCTTCACTGCGTGCGAGCATTGAAATACCTAAAGAATCCATTACTTGCTTGCCTAAATTTTCTAATTCTTTATTTCTGAGATTGTGTTTTTCGGTATTTAAATACGAAGAAAAAGCCACCGTTTGTACAACACCTCCATTTTCTTTTAACCATATTAATTGCTCGTCATCTAAATTTCTACTATGATCGCAGAGTGCTCTAGCGGAAGAATGTGATGCTATTATTGGAGCTTTACTCAATGCTATCATTTGTTTCATGGATTCTTTTGAAGGATGAGACACATCTATCATCATACCTACACGGTTCATTTCTGTAACGACTTGTTTACCTAGTTCGCTTAAACCATTGTGTAGCCAAATGCTATCACGCTCTCCTGTATTACTATCGCATAATTGGCTATGACCATTATGAGATAAAGACATGTAACGTGCACCAAGTTTATAAAATTTTTCAACATTACTTATGTCTAAGCCAATTGGGTAACCATTTTCAATGCCAATCATTGCCACTTTTTTACCGCTGGCGTCAATACGTCTTACATCATCTGAGTTCAGAGCTAATTCAATAGCGTTAGGTGCAATATCTGTAACTAATTTGTGTATAGCGTTAAATTTAGACATCGCATTTTCGTATGCCTTCGCATATCCATTTTCTGATAATGAATCTTGACCGGTATAAACAATAAACCATGCTACGTCTAAACCACCTTCTTTCATCTTTGGTAGGTTAACTTGGTTATCTAAACGTTGTGAATAATTTAAGGAGTCCGTAAAGTTCTTCACATTAATATCGCAATGTGTATCTAGTGTTATAACTTTTTCATGAATTGCTCTTGCATCGACTAAAAGTTGATCTTCTGTTTGCGTTTCAGTTTTACAACTTGTCATAAGAGTTATGATTATAAGATTCATGAAAACAATTCTAACCTGCATAATTTTTCAATTTACATTAAATGTATGCAGAAAATCATAACTAACAAAAAGCAATAGTAAAATAGGAAATTGAATGTCCTTTGTCGGATAATTAGGTAGTTAGTAGATACTCAACGCAATGTTAATTTTATGTTATTGTAGTGTTGTCTGAAATTATTAAGTTTATTAATCAAATAAAAAATTAATCTATGAAATCACTTTTAATTTACGTTTTAGCATTAGTTACAACGTTATCATTTGCACAAAAAATACCAGACGAAATAAAACCACCAAGCTGGTCTTTAGAAGGGATAAATTCTATTAAACCTTATATACTTGAAACTTTTGATGTAGAATCTTTAATAGAGGAGGATAAAAAGAATGACCAAGACAAATCTAAACCTTGGCGTTTTGGTCATGATATTTATGTTGACCATAATTTTAATGAAGTAGGCGAGTGGACTATATTAGATAACGGAGATCGCATATGGAGAATGTCTTACACTTCTGAAGGTGCCCACACACTAAACTTTATTTTTGATAGCTTCTGGATACCAAAAGGGTCTAGGTTATATGTTTATAATAAAGAAAAAAATGATTTACTAAGACCGTTTACACATCACAATAATAATACTGAAGAAGTTTTAGGAACATGGTTAGTGCAAGGTAATAATGCTATCATTGAATATTACCAACCCGCTAATGTTAAAGGCAAAGCCAAATTAACCGTGGGTTCCGTAGTTCATGGTTATAGAACTGCAGAAACGTTTCAACGTGCCTTAAACGACTCAGGTGCTTGTAATCATGATGTTGATTGCGACATTACGCCTTCATCTGATCCTTTTCAAATAAATTTGAAGAAAGAAGAAGTGAAAAAAGCTGCAGGAATGTTGGTTACTGGCGCTACAGGGTTTTGCTCTGGCACTTTAATTAACAATACAAATAATGATGGTACACCTTACTTTTTAACGGCAAATCATTGTGGCGGTGGAGAAGGTAGTTGGGCATTTAGATTTAATTGGAGAAGTCCAAACCCATCATGTGGTACAAATGCTAATAGTACGAGTGGCTCTTTTGATCAGACGGTAAGTGGTTCTATAGTTAGAGCTACAAGTAGTGAATCTGACATGGAGTTGGTTGAGATCACAGATACTAGCTTTTTTAATGGAAATCCGGATGTTGTATGGTCTGGATGGAATAGATCGACCTTACAAACTCCACAAATTAATTTTGGTGTACATCATCCGAGTGGAGATATTCAAAAAACTTGCAGAGATGATGATGGTGCCACTCGGTTTGTAACGAGTTTTAACGGTAATCCAACAACAGAAATGTGGAGAATCGCTGATTGGGACTTAGGTGTAACCGAAGGCGGATCATCTGGTTCTGGTTTATTTAATGAAGATGGACATTTAATTGGTATGCTCTCTGGAGGAAGTGCTGCTTGTGCAGGAACTAATGATAATGGTGGATTTGACGTTTATGGTCGTTTTGGTGTTGCTTGGGCTTTTGGTACTTCGGCATCATCTCGATTAAGTGATTGGCTAGATCCAGGAAATACAGGAGCGGTAACGTTAGATATTTTTCCAGTATTAGGTACTTTCGATAACGATGCTTCAGTAAATGCAGGACCTAATAATAATTCTGCTTTATGTAATGAAGATTTTACGCCGCAAGTGACCTTAATAAATAGGGGAGATTTAGAATTAACTGCGGCAGGAGTTAGTTATAGTTTGGATGAAGAACCTATAACCTTGGTAAATTGGACAGGTTCTTTATTAACTGATGAGTCTGAAGTTGTTGCTATGCCAGTTTACACTAACCTCTCGCCTGGAAGTCATACGTTCACGGTTTCCGTAAGGAATCCGAATGGTGTACCAGATGAGAATAGTTCAAACGATAGTTTTTCTTTTAATTTTGAGGTTTCATCAGAGTATACTACGTCAAACATCGTTTTTAATATTCTAACAGATAATTATGGATCAGAGACAACATGGCAACTTGCTAATAGTACTGGTGCTATAATAAGTAGTGGCCCAACAAATCCTTATGCTAATGCTACGACATATCAAGAGATAATTGGTGTGCCATCTTCTAGCGATTGTTACACATTTACCATTTTTGATGAAGAAAACGATGGTATTTGCTGTGGATTTGGTACTGGAAATTATGATCTACAAGATGATAGTGGAAACTTTATAATTGATTCTAATGGAGATTTTGGCTCATCAGAATCTGTATTATTTAGCGTGAAGAATTTTTTGAGTGTTCACGATTTTAATTTAGACGATGCAATTAGTTTATATCCAAATCCAGTTAATGATAACTTAAATGTGGTATTAAATAATATTGGTGAAGCAGTAGACTATAAAATTTATAATACACTAGGTCAACTTGTTATAAGTGGTACAATGGATGCCAATGTTTCTAATATTATAAATATGGCACAACAACAAAGCGGTATTTACTTTATAAAACTAAGTATAGAATCTTCTTCAACAACGAAAAAGATTGTAAAAAAATAGTTTAATTATAATTTAGAAAAAAAGCCAACTACAGTAGATGTAATTGGCTTTTTTTAGTTTCATTATCTAATTGTTTCTAAGTCATCATCTAAACTATTAGATGTATTGACTATTTTTGATAAGGCTCTCATAATTGTTTGATTTAATGATTGATGAATGCGTTATTTATCTATAACGTCTTTTGCTGTTCCAGGTATAACTTTTAGTTTCTGTAGATGTACCCGATAATTGATTGTTGTTTAAAGTTCTCATGATTGTTCGTTTTTAATTGATTACATTATATAGACGACCAAAAAAAACAATTGTTACAGTACTTTGTATAACATAGTAATGATTTAACAAATTTTAACTATAATGACTATATTTAGTGCTATGAAAACAAAAATATCAGTTCTATTTATAATTATAGTTCTACTATTTTGTTGTAAAAAAGAGGTAGAGGTAACTTGCTTGTCTAAAGGTTTTGAAGTAACTGCTACTGCTTACAACTCACTATCTTATCAAACAAGTTCAAATCCTAGTATAACAGCTTTTGGTGATAGCCTTAGGCCTGGTGACTTATATATAGCTGTATCTAGAGATTTGTTAGATTCTGGTTTAATACATAATACTAAAGTCAAAATAGAAGGTTTTGATAGTCTTTTTACGGTTAAAGATAAGATGAATAGACGCTGGAAAAAACGCATTGATATCTATATGGGCGTCGATGTTAAAAAAGCAAAAAAATGGGGCAAAAAAAAGCTGAACATTGAATATTGCATTCCTGCTAATGATACTATTCCTTAATAGTTCGTTTTATCATTACTTCTGAAACAATAAATGGATACGCTTTTTTTACAAGTACCAATTCTTCTTTCGTAACTTCATCTAACGTTTTATCAAACTTTTGTTTAGTATACTGCTCTCTTAATTCGTAATAAGCCTTGGTTATTTCATCCTGCACCGAAATAAACAAGTAATACTTGGTCATAGCATCATGACTGAGTGAAATCACTGCTTTATTCGGATGATCTGAAGATTCCAAAGATTTTGCACCTTCACAATAATCGCAGTTAGACTCCAAATTATTGTCAACAAAGTTTTTTACAATTAGCTGAATATCTTCTAACTGCACAATTTCATCTTCAATAAAAATCTCTTGATTACTGTTTAAATTAATTCTGAGAACATTGTTTTCATGAATATCCTTTGTGCAATTTTCATTTGGTGGACAGTCGCTAGGTAACTGTCTCAAAATGCCTTTATCGGCAGAAATGGTGGTCGTTACTAAAAAGAAAATTAGTAACAAAAAGGCAATGTCTGCCATAGATCCTGCGTTGACCGCCGCAGAATGTCTTCTAAATGATTTCATAATATTATTATTTAAAATGTTAATACTTTCTTAAACACAATAACAGTACCAATCTTGTTAAAGGTTATCAACAATTCGTTTCAGAAACACTTACAATATCCTATTTTTGCAAAATTAACGTCAGAGGTAAATAGTATATGTCAATAGAGGCAATTAAAGAAACTGTAACGGAGAAACGACTTTACGATTATCAAATCAAAGATCTAAATCGGATTTTTGATGTGATGGAGGAAGAAACTAATGATTTTAACCTTCTATATCAACTACCAACAGGTGGAGGAAAAACTGTTATTTTCTCAGAAATTGTGCGACGTTATATTGAAGAGCACAAAAAGAAGGTAGTTATTCTAACTCATAGAATAGAACTCTGTAAACAAACCTCTAATGTTTTATCTGGTTTTAAAGTAAACAATAAGATCATTAATAGTAAAGTAAAGACTTTGCCAGATCAAGATGATTATCAGTGCTTTGTTGCTATGGTAGAAACTTTAAATAATCGTCTTACTGATAAAGATTTTGAACTTAAGAACGTAGGATTAGTAATTATTGATGAGGCGCACTATAATTCGTTTAGGAAGCTATTTAAATTTTTCGAAAATTGCTTTATTCTTGGTGTTACCGCAACTCCTCTTAGTAGTAATATTAAACTACCAATGAAGGATAACTACAACAAGCTAATTGTAGGAGACGATATTTCTACGTTAATTAAAAACGGATTTTTATCTAGCGCAGAGGTATATCATTATGATGTCGGCTTAACTACTTTAAAGATTGGTATAAATGGGGATTATACTGTAAAATCTTCAGAGGCTCTTTACACAAATAGCCTTATGCAAACTAAACTTCTTGCGGCATATGAAGAATTAGCAAAAGGAAAAAAGACGCTTATATTTAATAATGGAATTTATACTTCTAAAGAAGTGTATTATACATTTAAAAAGGCAGGTTATAATGTAAGACACTTAGATAATACTGCTAATAAGCAAGATAGAAAAGATATACTAAAATGGTTTAAGGATACGCCAGATGCTGTTCTATCTTCTGTAAGTATACTAACAACTGGATTTGACGAACCTTCAGTAGAATCGATTATTTTAAATAGAGCGACGCGTTCCTTAACGTTATATTTTCAAATGATTGGTCGTGGTAGTCGTATATATAAAGATAGATCTACATTTCAGGTTATTGATTTAGGAAATAATATTGCGCGTTTTGGACCATGGAGTCAGCCTACGGACTGGCAACATATATTTAAATATCCAGACTTGTATTTAGAAAATATTGTTGATGATGAATCTTTAGAGCGCGATTTTGTTTATATAATGCCAGATGCTCTAAAAGCAAAATTTAAAAAGTCCCAATCTCTAGATTTCGATATTAAAGAGGAGTATAAAGATGTTATTAGTTTAGGAAAAAAGTCCTTTACTGTTATAGAGCGTTCTATAGCACAGCACTCTAAAATATGTATAGAAAATAGCGAAGATGTATTCGATGCAAGGGACTTAATAAAGCTGTTGCAAGATGAAATTGCTTACCGTATTAAGCAATACTGTTATTGTATAATGAATAGTACTCAAAACTACAAAGACTGGTTGTTTGAAGAATATAATAGAAAATTACGTATCAGCTTCAACGGTAAGTTTTAACGTTTTTTTGTAAGGAATTAGACTTATATACGTTTATTTTGAAAGAGGTATGGTTTTTGTACCACAAGAATGTAAAGATAAATACGTCTAAATAATAAAGTGAAAATAGTAAAATACATACTAATTTTATGTTTCCTGTTGTCAGTTTCGGGTGCGTATGCACAAGTGACCGATAAGGAAAAGAAATCTGTCCGAATTCCTGCAGAACCCTCGAAAAAGAAAAAAGACTCTATACCTGTAAAGATTAAAGTAGCACCTAAGTTAGATAAAGTAAATGATAAGAGTAGTGGTAAGTCTAGTGAGGCAGAAAAGAAATTTATTATTAAAGAAAGTAAAAGGCCTTTTTCAATGATTGATGATGATGGGCTTAAAAGTCCTGGAGAAATATTTGAAAAGCGTTGGAGTAAAGAACTAGAAAAAGGTGGTGTTATTAGAACAATGTCTGATCAGTTTCTTGGTGAGCATCGTGTGGACACAAAATTTGTAAATATAGTTTGCCGTGATCATGAATATCCTGATGGTGATCGTGTTAGAATATTTCTAAATGGAGCAATTGTGCAACCTAATCTTTTGCTAAGAAGCAATTATAGACGTGTTGAAGTAAATTTAGCTCAAGGCAAAAATATTCTTAAAATTGAAGCTTTAAATCAAGGTGAATCTGGACCTAATACAGCAGAATTTGTTGTTTATGATGATAAAGGCAAAGTTATATCTTCTAAAGAATGGAATTTGCTTACAGGTGTAAAAGCGATAATTATATTTCAAAATGAAAAAGTAATTATTAAAGAAAAGACTCCTGAAGAAGCTGCAAATGACGAGGCCTCTAATAATTAATTTCAATCACCTCTTTAGGTGTCATGGTATTTAATTTATAATTACCAATTCTAACTCTAACTAATCTAAGCGTCGGAAACCCTATTTTAGCAGTCATTTTTCGTACTTGTCTAAATTTACCTTCTGTTAGTGTAATACTGAACCAAGACGTTGGCCCATGCTTTTCATCTCTTACAAAACGATCTATTATGTGATTTGTATCCATTAGGAGGGAAACTTTACATTTTTTAGTTTTATAAATTGTGCCATTTACTGTAATATTTACACCCTCTCGTAATTGATGAATATCCAATTCTGTTAATATTCCATCTACCATAACATGATATTCTTTTTCAATTTTAGAACTTGTAATATGGTTGCTAAATTTACCATCGGTAGTCAGTAGCAACAAACCTTCAGATTTTTCGTCTAATCTACCAACGGCCATTATTTTATCAGGAAAATTATATAACCCATTTAAGAGTTTCTTATTTTTTCGTTTAGTCTGATTATTAATGAATTGACTTAAATAGCCATAAGGTTTATAAAGTTTGAAATAGGTGTTTTTTGTTTTCAAAATAGATTTACGAATTAGGTACACAAAAATTTAATGCGTTCATCCAATAATAAGATATATATATATGGTGTTGCTTTTTTTTTACCACCAAGTAATAAATAATTTTTGAATTTTAGTATTGAGTCTTACCCAGATTAAAGGGGATTTTTTAGTATTAATAAAAGATTCTATTTCTTTAAATGCATCATCATAGTTTAACCAAGAAACATCTTGTGTAGGTATATTTAACCAATTAAGTTTACTAGGTATATAGATTTGGTATGTACTTAGGCGCATAATGTCCTTAAAAGGCATATGAAAACCAGATATACAAGCCTTATTTAGCGGTGCTATATCTAAATCTTTCGTTTTATACGGAATAAATAACTGCGCTTTAAAGCAAACATACTGTTCAGCAGTTGCCACATTAAATTCAGTCTCGTTTATAGCTTTTATAGTATGCTTGTTATAAAGTAATGGTAATTGTTTTTCCTTAAGTTTATTTAGTTTTTGAATAAGCGTATCGTTACGATTTGGTCCAATCCAATGTTCTAATTTGGTAGTATTAGTTTGTGCTGAATCGTACAAATAAAACTTATAAACGATTTCTAAATGTATAGGTTGTAAGTCCTTCGTAAAAAGTAAATCTAATTCGCCAATTGTAACTTTATCATTTTTAATTTGAAGGTTCTCATAAATAATATTTATAAGAGATTGTTGTCTTAGTTGTAACGAAACAAAAGCCTCTACCCATTTACCCAGTCGTAGTCTCTTATAATCTCCTTTAGGAATAGCTGATAATAAAGTACGTTTAGGAAGAAATTGTTTTAGTCCATAAACCAAGTCGTCATTCCACAGCAGAGGTGTAGATTCAAAACCTTCAAACATTTCTTTAAACTTCATTTATGCAATTTAAACCTATTAAATGAAAAAAGCCACAAGTAAAGGACTTGTGGCTTTCCCAATTATTAATGGATTAGTTAGTTAATAATTAATTTCTTCGTTAGTTTTTGGTAATCATCTTTTAGTTCAACTAAATAAACTCCAGTTTGTATGTTGTGTGTTTTAATAGTTTGGTAATTGCTAGATATGTTTAATAATCCTTCATTAACAGATTTACCATTAATATCATAAATTTTAAAAGATGTTTTGTTTTTTAATTTCCCTTTTATGATAATAGATTTTTCAAACTGATTTGTCGATACTTTTAAATCATTAAAAAGAGACTGTGTTGTGTCTAGTACGCTACTTTCTAACTTAAGATAAAAGCGTCCAATTCCTGATATATCGGAATCTGTCGTAAATGTAAAATCGTTATTATTTAAAAGCGTTGATGTGTCAGTTAAATTATCTTCTAAATAGATATTTATAGAAGTAGGGAAATCAGTTTGTAAAATACTAATTACTATGTTTTCACCTTGTGATGCATTTATTCCTAAAGGAATAGTGGCATTACCCATATCTTCACCATTTAATGATTGAATGGCATAAGGAGTACCATTATCCTCCTCAATTAAATGAGAATATAATGCAAAAGGTGGTGCAACACCTCCAAACATAGAAGCATCATAACCAGGATCTAAACCACGAGTTGCATTACTGTTGAAATAAAAAATGGTGCTAGAGGTATTATCTGTACTGTTAGCGATAAGTTTTAAATATCCAAAATGGGAAAACACTTCATTACTTGACGAGTTATCAAAATAACGAGGTGCAGAGTTTAATAAAAACAAAGACATAAAGATGGTAGCGTAATATCTAATTTTAACGAATTTATAGTTAATACAATTTCTGTTCTCAAATGACATATTTTTGTTAGGGTATTTCATAACGTAATAATTAATAGCTAGTTTAAAAGTAAATTTTATTTCTAGGGCTCTAGAAATTAAACGATAAGCGCATTTAATACTCGTTAAACCAAATAGTTAATCGAGGTATTACAAGTAATGAATGATAAAATGAATTCTGGCTATTTTTATAAATTATAAGGACTTAGAATTAACAATTCATTTATAGATGCAATTAAATTAATTCGTAACTTAGAGAAATGAAGATGAGACAATTATTAACGTTTTTGACTTTAATACTATTAAGTTGTGGTAGCTCTAAAAGTAATGTCGAATTAGCTGAGGAATCAAAAGCATTTGATGAACTAAAACGTTTAGTAGAATCTGGAAGATTTCAATTTGATGCAGAAGTTTTATACCCATTACAGACAATGGATGTAATTAATGTATCTAACAAATTGCTTAGGAATACTGGTAATAATGGAGGACGTGTTAGTTTATCTACAGGATATAAAATTAAAATTAAAAATGACTCTGCGATCGCTAATTTACCCTATGTGGGTGAGGTTAGGATAAGTAATGCTTATATAAATGGTGACGATGTTGGAATAAATTTTAATAATATAATCCGTGATTATAATATAGATGCATCCAAGGGTTTAAAGGTGAAATTTATTGTCAAGGACAAAGTTGAATCTTATGATATAATAATGAAATTATACGCTGATAAGACTGCAGATGTTAATATTATAAGTTCTCACAGAACATCTGCTAAATATAGAGGGAGAATAATACCTCTTCTAAAATAGCTTCATAATTCGCAATAATTATTCTTTAATTCTAGTTCATCAAATTTTTTCCAAGTATCACTACCTATTTTGTGTGTAGATACTTTAAAATACAGTAAATAGCGTTTATTAATTTTACAGTATAGGGTTTCTACAGTTACATTAAGTTGTATTATTTTCTTGGTAAAAAATGAATCATTTAACTGAATAGTACCTGTAAATAGAGGTAAGCCATTTTTATTATTAAGTTGATGGAAGTTAACATTGGTTTTAGGCACTGTAAAATGTTTCTCTTTATTAACAGCAGTCATTAAGCCATCATAATAAAGTTTTATGTTTTTTTCTATAAGATCTGTGCTTGGTGAGTAATATAGATTAATATTCCAAACAAAGGCGTATGTAAAAAACTCTGATCCTTTAGGTTTACTCCAGTCTTTGGCAAAACGTAAATCTTCGTAACCTTCGAATTCTATTTGCGGTGCGAAACCAAAAGGAAATTTTATAATTTCTTTTAACCACGTACTATCAGCTTTTAATAAGTCTAATTTTTCGTTTTCTTGCGCTAATAGCCCAACAGAAAAAAGTAAGACTATAATAATTAAATAGTATTTTTTCATAGTTTTATAAGCTTAAAATAACCTCAAAGCCAATACCGTCGGCAATAGCTCCATCTCTAAATTTACTTTTATAGTCAATTCCCCAACGCTGCCTATCTATTTTAAATTTTGCAGTTAATTGTTGTTTTGAATAATCTACTTCAGCTTGGAAACTCTCAGGCAAGGTAATTCCTTTTATATTTAGATTAGCGTAAATTTTCATACTTGTATTATTATGATATTCCACAGCCGTTATTTCAATTGTTGCTTCAGGATATTTTTCTACTTCAAAGAAATCGTCATTTTTTAAGTGATTAATTAAGCCTTCATTTGCCTCGTCATCTTCTATGTCTAAACATATTATTGAGTTCATATCAATATTAAACTTGCCTCCAGTTATAACGGTATTGGTCTTAATAAAATAGCCTTCTGTAATACTTATTGTGCCATTATGGCCACCAAAATAAAATGAATATTCTCCAGACCATTTAACGGTACTCTTAGATGTATTTATTTTTAGTTGCTCTTGTGCGATAACATTACTTAAAGTTAATGCCATAATCGTAATTAATACTAGTAATTTTCTCATGTTATATATTTTTGATTAAATAATGAGGTAAAACTAGATTTACAAGTTTCAAAGAGTGTCAAAAAAGTGTAAAAGAAGTGTCAAACACTTGCAAAATTTAAACTAAATAACGGTTCTTTGTGAAACAATATGAAAAAGAATTCTTCAATTAAAATAGTCATAGTATTTATTTTAGTGTGCGCAGCATCTTGTAGTGTTAAGAAAAATGACTTTGTTGAGCGTGTAAAAATTGCATTACGAGATACTGGTAATAAAGTATTACTAAGTAATGGGGATTCTACATCACTCATTTTACCAGTAAAGGAATTAAAGACTAATATATATAGACTAGGGTTTAATAATACATTGACTTTTGAGCCTAATAATTTAGTGGTAGCACTAGATGAAAGTTTTGAGTCAGCAGGTTTGCCAGAAGATTATCGTGTTGAAGTTATTCAATGTAATGATAATGAGGTAGCATATAGTTATCAAATTACAGAAGACGTCGAGAGTACTATTATTCCTTGTTCTGGGCGATATCTGCCTGATGCGTGTTATTTAATAGAGGTGAAATTTTTAAAATTGAATGATGAATTAGATATTTTTAAAACGATAGTTTTTAGTCTTATTTTTTTGATTGTAATAGGTTTTGTCTTTTTTATGTTTAAAAATCCTAAGATTAAAATTGAAAAACCTTTAGATAATGATGTGGAAAAACTTGGCAGTTTTTACTTTTATCCAGAACAAAATAAGCTTGTTAAAGAAGCAATAGAAATTGCTTTATCAAAAAAAGAGTGCGAACTCTTGGCACTTTTTGTTGAGCGACCAAATGAGATTTTAAAACGTGATGAACTTATGAAAAAAGTTTGGGAAGATAATGGTGTTTTTGTTGGTAGAAGTCTAGATACTTATATCTCAAAGCTACGTAAAAAGCTACAAGCAGATACATCAATAAAGATTACCAATATACATGGAGTAGGTTATAAGCTCGAAATTAAATAACTACAATCTATAATAACTCTGACTAGTTCCTTTAGTACATGCACAATTACTAGCGCTTTGTAATAAATTTAATCCAATAGTTACAACATGCGTACCTGTATTGAATCCTGATAGATCATTAATTGTAACTTGATAAGAATAGCCAAAATATAATTTATTATATAATACTCCAGCCATAGGGCCAACATTCAAAGGATTCAAAAATTGATCATTTAAAAATCTATATGATGCACCAATCCAATAATAGTCACCATTTCTGTTAAATTTCCTGTATTTAAAGTTAATATCTGTTGCAGAACGTCTATCACTATCAAATAATTGAAAGAATACAGATGGTTCAAACTCAACATCCTTATTGTTTTTTGGAGTGATTACATAACCTGTATATAACTGGTAATTTAATAATCGACTTGGTTCTAAGCCAGTAAAAGGATCTGTGTCCTTGGAAACTAAATTATTTGCATTAAAGCTTAGATAAAAGTTATCCCATCTATATAGAATACCAGCGTCGAAATTATTGTTATTTACAGATCTGTCGTCATTAATTGAAGGATCGATTATAGGTATATCAAAAGTAGTATTGAAGTTTTCTATATCAATTCTAAAACTATTTATGTTATAAGATATACCTAACGATAGATACTGTTTTGTTTTATAATCTAAGGTTAAATGATGGGCAAAAGAAAACTTAACACCTTTCTGTCTAGTATTTCCATTTTTATCATTGTAAGCTGAAATCCCAATACCAGAGCGATTAGATATTCTAAAATCGGCATAAATAGATTGATTATCAGGTGCATTTTTAATCCCTACCCATTGTGTTAGTCCATTTGCCCTAATCTTTAGATTATCTCCAATACCAGCGTAGGTTGGTGAAATAATAAAATCGTTATCGGCTAGGTATTGTGTCCAAACCGGTAAATTCAATTCTTGGCCGTAACTAAAAGTTACTGTTAGAAATAATATATATGTTATAATTCTTTTCATCTTAGTAGGTTTAATTCAATCGATCTGGTGTTACCTGTATAGTGTAAAATTTCCAACAAACTCTTTATCTACATTTGGGTCATTAGTTTTTACTACAAACCAATAATCACCTGTTGGTAACTCAGTACCGTTATAACGTCCATCCCAAACTTCTCCAACTCGGTACGTCGCAACCTTACGACCATATCGATCGAAAATGTCAAAAGTTAAGTTTGGATAGTTATCTGTACAACCAGGTGCCCATGTATCGAACTCTCCATCTCCATTAGGTGTAAACCAATTAGGTATACAAACATCTATAAAGACTAATTCAATTTGTGCTTCGGCAGTGCAGCCATTGGTATCGGTAACAATTACTGTGTATAATCCAGATTCAGAAATAATGAATGTGCTCGTACTTCCATAATCTTCTCCATTCATTGTATAAGTGTAATCGCCTGTTCCTCCATCAGCATTAGCAATGAATTCATTGAGTTCAGTTTCTGTTAATGTTAATGTTACAGGTGTGTAAGCTTCGATATCAAAGAACTCTGTGTTTTGTATACAGCCGTTTGTATGTCTTACGCTAATATAATGATCTGTCCCAACTGGTACATTTGTAAAAACATTACTCAATTGATAAGTTCCACCATCTAAGGAATAATCTAAATCAGATAGGTTTGTGATAGAGTCATCTACAGTCACGGTGACTATATTACCTTGTAAATTATTATCACAGATAGATTCTACGATGACTTCTGGATTTATAGCTATAGATTCAGGAAATGTAATGTTCCATTCAGATTCACAACCAAGTGTATCACGTACATATACAGTGTGATCTCCTCCTTCTAAATCTGTAAAATCGAATTGAGTTTGAGTTGCAGATCCAATCGTATAAGGACCATCATAGTTATCTAAGCTAACACTGTATGGCATATTTCCACCAGAAATATCAATACTAAATTCGCCATTCGCATCACCACTACAAACTTCTGGAAATATAGAGTTTGGAACAATAATTAGTGATACTGGTTCTGGTTCTACAATTGTAAAATCAAAAGTTAAATAACAACCGAGTTCATCTTGAACAATAATAGAATAATCATCAGGCGATAAATTTTCGAAAATATTAGTTTCAAAAAACTGATTTAATTGAGGTGATATAGCATATTTAATTATACCAGTTCCGCCAGATGCAGTAATGTCAACTGATCCGTTATCTGTTCCAGGACACGATATATTATTAACAACTATTGAAGCATCTAACGGTGCTAAAGGTTGTGTAATAGTTATTGGAGATGAGGTGAAATCACAATCACCACTTTCTACATACACTAAATAGTCACCAGCGACTAATCCTGTAAAAAAGCCTGGTGTGTTTTGCGTTGCTACAATTACATTGCCTAGACCGTCTTGTAAGGTATATATGTAATCTCCCAAACCACCTTGAGCTATTGCAATTATAGACCCACTGTTATCTCCAGTACAATTAATTGTTGGATTGGTAGATTCTAAATTAATGGTTAAATCGTTTAATGGTTCTATTGTAATTTCATTTGATGCATTGGTGATACAACCATTAGCATCTCTTACATAATAAGTATAAGTACCTTCTGGCACTGAGAATGTTGTCGATGTATTAAAACTGCCAATTGTTGTGGCAAAGGAACTTGTGTCGCTATAGTCGTAAGGCCCTGTTCCTCCAGTTGCACTTAAAGTTAAGGTAGATTCAATAAAACATGTTTGTGAAGATGCTCTTACTAAATTTACATCAACTGGTGTTGGATCAGCAATAACCAAATCGAGTGAAGTCATTTCGCAATCAAAACCATCTGTAATTGTAATATTGTATGTTCCTGCTCCTAAATCATTAAAAACATTAGAGGTTTGTGGACCAGAACTACTTATAATAGGTGCAATAGTATTCAGTGTATATGTATAATTAGAGCCTTGCCCTCCCGAGACTGCAGTTACCGTAATATTAGCATTTTGATCACCAAAACAAGATAGTACAGTTGTGCTTGGTGTAAATGTTGCTGTAATCGGTGTAGGTTCACTTAACGTAATTGTTTCTGAAGCTATACAACCTTCACTGTCTCTTACATTTACCGTGTATGTTCCTGCCGATAAATCTGTAAAAGTATTATTTGCAGAATATGCAACCGACGCATCTCCAGTTAATTCAAATTCATAATCATCCCATCCACCATTGGCAATGGCCGTTATCGTTCCTAGATTATTATTACAAGTCACATTAGATGTTTCTGAAAGCGTAAGTGTTAAAGCTTCTGTTGGTGAACTAATAATTACAGTTTCTGTATTAGAACAGAATGGCACATCTGTTTGCGTAATTTCCACCGAAAAGATACCAGCTTCCATACCCATAACCGTTAACGGGTTTGTCGATGTGTTCGCAGCGATAACTCCCGTTATTGAAGCTCCTAGATCATCGAACACTTCGTAGGTATAATTACCACTATAATTAATAATGTTAATATCAAACGTACCTGTATTATCAGCAAAACATGTAACTGCATTTGGTGTTAGCGTAAACGTTGGTAGAATAGCTTCTGATACAGATATTGTTGTCTCTGCTGTACATAGCAATACAGTATCTGTAACCGTTATCGTATAAATCCCTGATGGTACACCTGAAAATATATTGCCTGCTAAATTTATTGAAGCAGGATTTGGAGCTATACTATACGTGTAAGAACCAGATCCTCCAGAACCAGATACTGTAATTTCGCCATCATCATTATTACATGATGGTAAGGCAGTCACTTCTGGTGTTAAGTTTATAGGTTCTTCTACATCAATAGATAAAATATTACCACAACCATTTGCATCTTGGATTTCAATGGTATGTGTCCCGGAAAATAAGTTAGAAATTGTAAAAGGAGCGGTTTGAGTTTGAAATGCTCCGCCATCAATACTAAAACTATATGGAGGACTACTAGGCGTATCCAAAGTGATATCAATGTTGTAATTTCCATCTGTAATTTCACAAGGATTATTTACAGTAGCTGAGATCAAAGGTGAATTGTCTAAATCAACAACAGTTGCAGGACTAGATTCAACACATCCAAACGCATCTAAAACATGTACGTAATACGTATCTGCGTTTACGTTAAAAGTGCTTGCCGAAGTCCAACCTGCATCAGTAGCAAGTGGTGGAGTGGCAACCGTTGTTATTTGATATTCATATGGTGGTGTTCCGTTTTGAGCTATAGCACTTATTAATCCTGAATTTGGATTACAATTCGCATTTTGATCTACAAATACATTTAAGTCTAAAGCAACAGCTGATTCTAATATTTCAAAGATTTGAGACGCAGAATTACAACCGTTAAAAGTACTCGTCCCATTTTCAGTGAATAGGAGGTAATATTGGCCTGGCGCTAATGTTCCTGGCATTGGTGTTGTAACAGTTTCTGGCGTACCAAATGTGACTGGTAAGTTCGTTGGCCCATCAATTAGGACATTATTAAATGCAGAATAAATCGCATAATCTACAGAAGTGGTTGTGCTATCAAAATTGTCGATAGTAAACGTTACACTTCCATCAGCGGCACCTAAGCAAGACACATTGTTTGGAACTACTGAAGATGTTAATGTAGATGCAGGATCAATCGGTGCATCTGCAGATTTCACATAATAACAGTCTGTTACCAAATCATGGACTACAAAGGTATAAACAACACCAGGTATTAAATTAGTAAATGTTCTTGTATTTCCACCTGGTGTATCTGGCGCGAAATAAGTTGTTGTATATGGTATAGTGTTAAACTCTAAGATACCAAATTCGTAACTACCACTTCCTACTGCTGATATAGCAGTAACTTCAGCAGTACCACCTGTTGTACAATCTGGGACAGCTATATTAACGTTAATATCTAAATCTGAAGGGGGCGAAGCAATAGTAATTTGCTGTGATAGGCTACACCCATTAGAATCTACAATATTTATGGTGTATATTCCAAAGTTGATTATATTAAAAGTGTGGTTTTCATTTGTTGTTGCATTGTAAGGATTTCCCGGAATAACATCTCCAAAATTATTTGAAATAAAATAAGAGAATGGAGCAGTCCCGCCTGAAACGTTTTCTACTGTAATTGATCCTAATGATGATCCACCAGGGTTATTACAAGTAATGTCCACTTTAGTTAAGTCAAACCCAATGGCATTTGGTTCAGAAATTACAATGGTTTCTGTATCTGTACAAGCATTAGCATCAGTAATAGTTATGGTGTATGTTCCTGCTGGTAAACCAGTCGTTTGTGTTCCAAAATTAGTTGCTGTTGTATCGTTATTTACATTTATTGTAAATGGAGGAGTACCAACAGTTGTATCTATTGTGATATCTATAGCTCCATTTGCATCGCCATTACAAAGAATAGGCTGTGTTTGCACTACAGCACTGAATGCTGGAGGTGCTATTGGATTTATTGTAATTAATGAAGATTCTGCGGTACAACCATTAGCATCAGTTATTTGAAATTGATACGTACCAGGGTTTGATGTATTATATGTAAATGTCGTTGCTGTTGCTCCTAAAGATGTATATGCTCCACTATTAAAGGAAACAGCATGTGTATAAGGAGCGGTTCCTGAAAGAGTACCTGTAAACAATGCATCTGGTGTTACTGTACAATCTAAGCCTTCTGTTAAAATAACATTTAGTGTTGGCGCAGCGATTGGGTCAATTGTGTAAGTTTCATTGTAAATACAATCATTTTCATCTCTTACTTGAAATGTATAAGTGTCAGGAGATAATCCTAAGAAAACAGTCGAAGTTTGGTAAGGAGTCACAGCTGAAGCTGGGGCAATAATTTGATATTCTAAAACTCCTGTTCCTCCAGTTGTATTTGTAATCGTTATATCACTAGTAATTGCAGGACATATTACTGGAGTGCTAGAAAAATCCATTTCAGTTGGAGGATTTAATGCATCTATAACAATTTCATTTGTGATAGATGTACAAACATTGTCATCTCTGATGATTATAGTATAAGAGCCTTGTGTTAAGCCTGAAAAGACGTTACTTGTTTGAAAGTTTATACCATCAATACTATATTCATACGGTGGAGTTCCACCAGACACTGCTGTAACTGTTATTGTGCCATCATTGTTACAAGTTAAGGGCGCAGATAATTCTGCAGTACCAGATATGGCAATATTTTCAACAATAGTTACACTCTGTGGGTTTGTTGTACATAAAGATGTACCAGATGCGTATTGCAATACTACATCATAATTTCCTGCTGTCAGACCTGTAAATACAGAAGAGTTTGAGAAGGTTGTACCACCATTAATACTATATGCTATGCTATTACCATTTGCATTTGTAACATCAATTGAAATCGTACCAGTATCTCCTGTTCCTCCGCATAATATATCAGTTGTGGTTATTGTAAATTCTGGTGGTGGAATAACCTCAATGGTAATGGTAGTGTTGGCCTCACAGTTATTAGAATCTAATACCGTAATATCGTATATACCAGCAGCAGTTACTACTATCTCTGGTATGGTTTGAAAATCAGTTGTACTATTTATATAGTAAAAATATGGTGGTGTACCACCTTCAGCATAGATAGTTATTTCACCATCGGTACAAGTTAAAGGTGCTGTGATAGCCGCTGTAACAGTAAGTAAAGGTGGTTCGATAATAATAATATCTTCTGCATATAAACATCCATTTTCAGTTTCAACCGTTGCTGTATAAGTTCCTGGATTTAAGTTTTCAAAAATATGTGTGTTGTCAATTATAGGTCCTACTGAATTTACTAAAGTACCGCCTTCTTCTAATGTAAATGTATATTGAGGATCAACATCATTTGCGGCTAATTGAATACTTCCCATTTCACCAAAACAAAGTGGTTGTAAAACAGTAGATGTAACTGTAAAATCTCTATCTCTTATTAAAACATCTGGTACTGTAAAAATGCATGGGTTTGTAGGTACACCTATTTGTCTTACATAAACACTGTAAGTTCCAGGAGTGGTAATAATAAAAACGTTATTGGTTTGATAATTAGTACCATCTATACTGTATTCGTAGCCGCTTGGTACATCATTAACTGTAATGCTTCCATCTGTGGTACAAATAATATCTGTTGAAACCACTGTTGGAACTAGTAAGTTTTGATAAACATTAAAATAAAATTGATTAAAACATCCACCAGGATAGTTAATAGTTAGACGAAATTGACCAGAAGTATTTGCCAAAAAGTCTGAGCCGTTGGCAACTTCATTCCAAGTACACGCATTATCTTCATTTGCACAATCAGGATTTGCAACTGCTGCACAACTTCCTTCATCTAATTGTTCCCAGATTATCGAAGTAGAATTTGCAATATTAGTTTCAATAAATCTTGAATCATTTGCTCCACAAAGAAATATATTTGGAAGTAGTTTTCCATCATTAGGACATGTTACTACTTCATCAGCATAAGGTATCACTGGGTTTTCTACATCTCCACCAAAAAGTTCAACTTCATAAACTTGTTCAATAGATTGACACGGAGCCACTGCAGTATTAAATGAATAATAGGTACCTGTAGAGTTAACTGTAATAGTTTGTGTATCTCCAATAACAGGTGTTCCTGAAGGGCTTGTAGACCATGAGTATGAATCATATCCATTAGCAGCTGTTAATTCAACACTATCACCACATAAGATAATTTCTTCTCTAAATTCACAATCTAGATCAGCTAAAAAATTGGTAGCTTGAGGAGATAATAGGCATCCCGTATTACTATTGATACTAGGATCATCTGTAATCTGAAAGGTTGGATTAAAAAAACCATTGTATGTAGCAAAAGCTTGATTATTAATAATATTAGAGCATGCATCTGCAAGGTCTCCGCAGCTATTAACAACTTCAACCTCAATTCTTATTTCGTAAACAGGGTCATTTTCTTCAACAAGTGAATTATCTATATTAAGAACAAGTTCTCGTGTTATAGGATTATAACTATCTACAGTTACACCAGGTGGTAATATTAAATCATCCGGATAATTAAATACAATGTTAATAGGTAGAATATCACGTATTTGAAAATTAGTTGCATTATCATTTCCGGTATTTTGAAAACCAATAACATAATTTAAGGATGAACCCAAGCCAACAAGTTCTCCACCTATATCATTGCCTGCGTCATCTTCCACAATTTTAGTTAAAACAACGTTTGGCTCTATTATTTCTACAGCAAAGGCAAAGAAATAGGGGAAATAAGTGTCTCCACTTGTTTCAAGACGTATTGTACCTGATGTAGCATCATTCGCTATAACGGAGTTTCCTGGATTAGGAATTGCTATTGTACCAGTATCAAAACCTAAAGTATTTAAGCTGTTAGGTACTCTATCTAAAACCGGTGTCGCATCTAATTGTGTTACCGAACTATTGAAAAAATTTGAAACAGGTCTATCTACTGTAGATAAACTAACTCCATTTAATCTTAAACGATCACCTAAAATAGGACTATCACCTTCTAGTGTCGCAAATGCAAAATTTGCTCTAACAGGTGCAGGTGCTGGTATAGTTCTAAAACCGTTTATAGGGATATCTAAAGTAGGATTACTACCTGGTACACTAATAGCACTAAATCCATCAAAACTAGTTATTGATTTTCCTGGTAAAGTAGGATCTTCATACACAATAAAGAGCGACCATCCTGCAGATTGCCCTGTACCATTAAATGGTGTAAAATTAGCTGTTTCTCCTGTACCAGACGATACATTAGCAACTGTATATGTTCCTAAATCAACACCAGGCCCATAACTCGTAACGATGTCTGTAACATCTGCAAAACAAGCATAAGAAAAACTATCTCCTCCATCCACTGAAGAACCGTTAGCATCATATATTATATTTCCGGTAATATCGTTATAATCTCCAATGGGTCCCTTAAATTTTATATCTGTAATAGGTTCATTCCCTGGATTTACAGCTCCCCAATATAGGCCAGCATAAATAATTCTATAACAATTTGGATTATCTATACTTAAATCAGCACTAGAGGAACTAAAGGTAGATGCGTCACTATCAATATCGATATATTGCATATCGACATTGTGATTATAGATATTACCATCATTAAAGGCATCGTTATTTGGTCCTAAAATATTATTCCCAATTAATACAATGTCTCCCTTTAAATCTTGATTGAATCTTGGCGCGAACGGCACATAATTTTGAGCAAACGAGGCTATCCCAAAGCACATCGTTATTACAAAAATTATTATTCTTGAAAAAGTAGGTTTTTTCATGATACTTAATTTTACTTCCTCAAAATTTCATAGGGCAATGAAAGCTTGAAGAACAGCTTAACTTATTTAATTTTCAATTTTTACGAGGGACATTTTTTCATTATATGGTCTATTTCCTTTTGTTTGCATAGCACTATTGGCTTGTTGTATCCCATCGGCTTTTATATAATAAATATAATATTTACTAGTGTTTACATCATAAAAGAAATCTACATCACTACGACCTGAGGCTACGACCTTTTTGATAAATTCATTTCTTTTATTAATATCGCTATGTACTGCAATTATTAAATAGTAACCACTATCTACATTATTTATGTTTTTTAGAATTTTGATATTACTATTCTGTACTTCACCAAAATCAAAATCTTCTGATTTATAAGGTGTGTCTGCTAGAGTAGTGGTGCGTTTAATATTTTGAAGCATCGCTCTATCTTGGTCGTACCTATCGCTATCACTATCATAAACAGCACGTTTAATTCTGCGTCTTTTTTCGAACTCTGTAGCTATTCTAATATCCTCTAATCTAGAATCTAGTTTTTCTCTTACATCTAAAGCCTTTAATTGTTCCTCCGTTAATCGTTTAATTTCCTTTTTATAAAATAGATTTACTTCGTCTAACTCTGTATTCTTAATTTTAGAACGGTCATCAAAAAGTGATTTCAATTCGTCAATTTTATCACTTCGTGTTTTTATGACGTTGTCTAGATTCGACTTAATCGTATTTAACTTATTGTTTTCAGCTGTTACACTTTTAAAAGGTTTTGGAGCAACTGTAATGCCTTTATCGCTTAAGTCGTTTTCTTCTTTTAAGTCTTTTAGATCTTTATCTTTTATATCTATGATATCCTTAAGATCTTCTAATAATTTATTTTGTTCAGTTTTAGTCTGCTCAGCTTGTTCAGACAACTTTTTCATGGATTTACCTATGTCATCTGTAGGATTTGCAATTAAATCCGCTTTTGCCTTAGTTTCTTCATTGGAATTTTGTTCGGCTAATTCTTCTGCTTTTATTTTAGCTTCTTCCTGAGCCTTAGCATCTGCTATTTCTTTTGCTGCTTTTTCTTCAGCTTCTTTTACCTTTTGTTTTGCTAATGCTTTAGCTTGTTCAGCAGCTTCTTCTTTTGCACTCTGTTCAGCTAATTGTCTAGCAGTTTCTTCAGCCTGTTTTTTAGCTAATTCTTCTGCTTCTTCCTTAGCTTTTTGCTCGGCTAATTGCTTAGCTTTTAATGCGGCATCTTCTCTTGCTTTTTTCTCTTCTAATTGTTTGGCAATTTTATAACCGTCCTCCTTTGCTTTTTGTTCAGCGAGTTGTTTAGCCGTTTCTTCAGCTTGTTTTTTAGCTAATAATTCGGTTTGTATTCTTGTTTGCTCTTCCGCTTCTTCTTTAGCTTTTTGCTCTGCCATTTGTTTAGCTCTCGCTTCAGCCTCTAGCTTAACTTTTTGTTCTGCTTCTTTAGCTTTTTGCTCGGCTAATTTCTTAGCTTGTAAAGCAGCATCTTCTCTTGCTTTTTGTTCTGCTAATTGTTTAGCTTTAGCTTCAGCATCTTGTTTAGCTTGCTCTTCAGCCAATAGTTTTGCTTTTATTTCTGCTCTTTCTCTAGCTATTTTTTCTGCTTCAATTTTCGCTTTAGCTTCTGCCTCTTCTTTAGCTTTTTGTGCCTCTAGTTTTTTAATTTTTTGTTCTGCTTCTTTTCTAGCTTTCTCTGCAGCATCTTCTTTGGCTTTTTCTTCAGCTGCAATCTTAGCATCTGCATCAGCTTTGGCCTTAGCTGCTTCTTTAGCTTCACGATCTAGTTCCGCGATAACTCGTCTTTCTTCAGCTCTATCTCTAATTGCAGCTAACTCTTCGTCTGTCGCTTCAACTATTGGAGTAGTGCGCTTTTTTGTAAATAAACCGCTTACTTTTTCATCTCCGTTATACTTATATTCCTTTTTTGTAATAAATCTGTATGCTAATGAAACTTCATGTGAAGGTCCAAAATCCACAAATTGCCCAATAGCTTTTTCTACATTATATTCTAAAGCTATATTTTTAGATACATTTAATCCTAAGCCACCAGAAACGCCATATCGGTTATTATATCCTATTTGAAACCATATACCCTTTGGTACATTAAGGGAAGCTAAACCAGAAATAATTGTTTCTTCTTTCTGGAATTCTGACATTACTAAAGCAGTAAATTTAGTTTTCTCAAAAAAGCCACGTCCATTAAAATAACCTGTATGCATTACATGCGCTTGAATTCCTTGTCTTGGATCCTCTTCTATCATAGATGAGGTTTCAATATTATATAATACAAGATTGTTAACTGAAACACCAAAATCTAAAAACTCAGTACCGTAATTAATACCTGGGTTAACTGTTAATAGAAAATTTGATTGCACATTTTGAAGTGATGGATCATCAAAATTTGTGACTATGTTAGAGGAATTAACCCCGCTTTTATAAGCACCTATATTTAAGCCGAATGTTAAGTTTTTGTCTGTGTTTAACTTTACATTATAGGCGAAATTGAGCACACCTCCAAAGGTCGTTAGTACACCATAGTTTTGTTGAAAAGCTGAAATACCAGCACCAATGTTTTCTGCAAATCGACCAGAATAAGTTCCAAGTAATGTCTCAGGAGCATTGTCGAACTGAATATTCTCTCTCTTACTAGTAAAGTTTATAAACTTATTTTGTTGTCTTACAAAAGTAAAAGTTGGATTTATAGCAAAACGATTAAAAATAAGAGAGTTTCTTATTGGTAAATCAAAAGAAACTACACCGTCATCTGCTTGTGAATTAACTATCTGCATGGAACAGAATAATATGGTTATAATCAATAGTCTCTTCATCTTATTTAACTATTGTTATTGTTCCTTTTTTAACTTTACCATCTGTTGTTGTTATTATATAATAAAACAACTTGTTTACACTAGTTAAGTCTAAACTAGTTTCTGGCCAATTATTTTGATAATCTATAGTTTGAAAAACAAGCTTACCTTGTTCATTTAATATAACTATCTCAGTATTTGTTCCTGTAACATATTGTAATGGCAATACCCAAGTGTCATTAATTAAGTCGCCATTAGGACTAATAACATTTGGTATGTTATCTACGTCTGGAAAGGGTTCAATGCCTTGGTTTATTGTAAATTGATATACTCTCGATCCGTTACATCCACTAGATGTCTCAGATATTATAACTTCATAATCACCAAATTCAGTGGCATTATAGCTTGGTCCTGTGGCGCCAACAATAATTTGATTATCTAAAAACCATTCATATTCAGGACTAACAGCTGTACTTGTAATTTCAACTGAAAGCGTTTCACCTTCTAGCATATTATTGATCGGATCAATATTTATGTCGCTTTCAAAAAGCTCACTAATTAAGTCTATAGATCCTGAAGCCATACAATCACCTAAATCTACTTGTACTGAGAAGATACCAGACTCATTAGTTTGGTACATTTGGTTAGTAGCATCATCAATTTCGATTCCATCTTTAAACCATTGGTAACTATTTCCACCTAATGTTGTAAGTGTGGTTAAGCCTTGTTCTGGGCAATATGGATTTCCTAAACTCGATACAATAGATGCGTTAGCTTCACCAGAGCTATCGGCTTCACTTATGGTTACACGATTAGAAAATGAATCTGATGTACATGTACCATAATTGGTTTCTACAAAATATGTGCCTTCTTCATCAACTAATAGGGTTGTACCTTCTGAAACAAATACAGATGTTGTTGCACTTGTCTCTTTAAACCAGTTAAATGTAAGGGATGGATAATTTAATGGTGAATCGTTATTACCTGTACCAGGATCATCAATGGTTAAAAGATAACTTCCTCCGGTGCAATAAGCGCCTGTCGATACTAAATTATTAATTGTAAAAGGCGAATCTTGTTGTTTGTAATAAGCTGCAAAATCAGAAGAGGCTGCACTTGTTGCTATAGGCGCACTACTTTTTATTCGAATCTTGTAGCTTTCACCAGCAGTTGTTTCTGGTATAGAAAAATTTAATGTAGCTGGTGATGTTGTTATGTTCCCTGCACCAGAAGTGTAAATAACAGTTGGGCTGGAAAAATCGCCGTCAGAATCTGATAATTCTATTGTGAATTCATTTGAGGCGTTTAAAGCAGATTCTGGTGAAAACGTAAAAGTTGTACTATAGTTGTTAAATGAATTACTAGCACATGCTTGACTAAATCCTAAATTTGGAGTACCAATAACTATTTGAGCATTTACACTTGTTTGTAATACAACAAGTGTTAGACCAATACCAATTAAGATTTTTTGAGCAAATGTATTTTTAAGCATTAATAATGATTGTAATTATTTATTCTATAAGCTTTTATATTTGTTTACTTTAATTTTAAATATAATTGTAATATATATTTTATGATTTAAAATTTTCGGTTAATAGATTGCTCTTAGTCATCATCTTCATCATCATCGAAGTAATCGTTAGATGCTATAATTCTATTTACTTTTAATCTAAAATCTGGATATTTACTGTCTTTAGAATCAATGAATGTTTCTGAATCTGGTCCTTTAGAGTACAGATTGTTAAAGGCTCTACTACCATACCAACTTTCTAAGTCGTCATTATTACTAAATCCTTTTCTAAAGATGTTTCCGTTACAGTTATTAAAGTAAGTTCTAACAAACTGAATCTTTCTAAGATTAGCATCGTTTAGTTTTATTGTATTGTCTAGTATGACAGCAGGACTAAAGCCAGAAATTACGCTTTTATCAATTATAAAAGACACGTCATTTCCAATATATATCGCTTCTTTTACTAAACCCACATTAATATCAGATTCTAAATCCTCTGATAAATTTACAAGCGTTAAATTTTCTGCATTAACATAGGTTGAATTCTTAAGTGGATCTGAAGCTTCCTTGTTATCGTATGATTTTATATACATGCATCTAGAGCCTTCTGGACTAGATATGTATGGGTTTCTAACTGCAAGTGAATTTATAATGTTACACTGTGCTCCATAGTTGAATTGATAGTCGTTTTGATTGTTTTTGTATGATACTATTTTAACAAGTACAATATCACCGCCAAGAATATTATAAGCAGAACCTTCACAATAACTTACCATAACATTATATACTACAGTTTGTCTACCAACACCAGCAAGAGTAAGCCCACTAAAATTACCAAATGCTTTAGTCTTTTTACCAGCAAACTCAATTCTAACATATTTTAAAATACCAGAGTTACTTTCAATATTTTCTCCACCATATCCAATACTTTCAAAATTGCTCGGTTTTAGACCATAATTTAATGAAGCCTCGTTACCATAAGTGTTTATAGGAGCGTTGCCCAATATAAAAAGTCCTCCCCAATCACCAGGTTTTTTCACGCTCTTATTAGAGGTGAAAATAATAGGGTCGGTTTGTGTTCCTTCGGCTATAATTTTAGAACCTTTACTTATAGTAAGTGATCCTTTAGTTTTAAAGTCTCCAAGAATTACTGTTCCTGGTTCTATGATTAAGGTAGCATTATTTGTTACGAAAACATCGCCTAGTAGGAGGTATGTATTTCTTTTTGTGAGTGTTGTGTTTTGAGAAATATTTCCACTTAAAATTTGTGTAGCTTCTTCATAGTTAACACGACTTGGCCTGAACTCAGTCCATGAGTCTAACCAATTATCATATCCAATTATTCCTTTTTCTTGCTGAGCAATAGAATTGCTTATAGCCAATAGAAAAATAAGTGCGGTTGTAATAAAATTTTTCATTGCAGTTAAATTAATTTAGTTTGGGTTTGAAACTAATTACATCAAACATACAAATAAAACCCATGAAATACAATAAATTATCGATGAAATACACTTTTTTCATACATTAAAAAGAAATTTCTTACAAAAAATAATATTTAAATTAAGTGCAGCTATGATTTTATAAAAGATACTTAAACTTTTTGGTATTAAAACAAAAAAACCTCGCCAAAATTGACGAGGTATCACACAACTAAATAATAATCACTAACTAAATAATTTTAATCTTTAAATTCATTGTAGGTATGAAGTGATTTTAGGGTCTCTTCATAAAACAATATAGCCGCTATTAAATCATTTGTATCTGAGTAGGGCAGTATCTTTTTTTGAAATTCTATTGTGCTTTCAAAGTAAGTATCTGAGGCTTCAATATTTTCTTTTAATGCGTTTTTGTTCTCTTTTGTTTCTGGTATGCCAAGAGTTTCCATTGTTATACCCGGTTTAGTTGCAAATGCAATATTCGGTAATATGTTAACAATGACTTCTATGCGTTCTATATATAAAACAAGTAGATCTCCTTTAGGCATCTTATCTAGATCTTCACGACTGTGATATTTAGAAATATTTACTTTTCCACTAATAATGCTTTGAGAATCTTTTTTCTTCTGAGCATTTCCCAGGCTTATCATGAGTGAAAAAATTATACTTAATAAGGTAAGTTTAGTTTTCATGTTTATAATTTTGATTTGGACTTAACGGAACAAATCTATATAAATTTATATGAAAAACAACTAAAAATTGAATTTTTATGATATTTTTTTTAACACTTTAAATGCATAAAACTTGGACAAACTGCGTATTTAGTGGATTAAAAGCATATTTATTCGATGAAATACAAGTCATGATTTTCTAGCAAAACCTGTTAAAATATGACTTAAAAACATGAAGAAAAATGAGATTTATCAACTTATATATAATTTAAATGATGCAGTTTTCAATGTATTACAGTACGAATTTTTAGGTCTTTTAATCGATGAAATTTACACTTTAAATCACTTTATCGTAAAAATGAGGTATTGATATGATTTATAAGGATTTACAAATTATTTGAATGAAATTTGTTGTAACCCAAATCTTATTCTTATGAAAAATCTTATTCTAGTATTTTGCGTATTTTGTTTTTTTAGTGCTATTAACCCTCTTAATGCGCAAGAACTTTATTCAAATAATAGTCCAATTTACGATAGAGCTGAAGATCACCTTAACAATACAGATACCATTCCAGATTTTAGATCTAAGACTAATAAGCTTAAATTAAGTGGTACTATTTTTCAAAGTGATGGTGTTACACCAGCAGAAAATGTAATCGTATTTATAGAACAACCAGATGAAAACGGAGATTTCGATTTAAGACGGTCTGGTGATGATCGTTATGTGTTTCATAGAAGCTGGGTGAAAACAGACAAAGATGGTAAATACACCTTTTATACATTTGTGCCAGGTAACGACAGACGTTATAACAGAATGCAACAAATTTTTCCAATTATAAAGGAACAATCAAAGAATGAAGTTCAGTTAGAGTCTTTACTTTTTAATGATGATCCATTATTAACTAAGCGATGCAGAAAACGTTTAAATAAAAAAGGTGACGCTAAAAGAATTTTAACCACAAAGAAAATAGAAGGTATATTAGTAGCTCAAAAAGATATTGTATTGACGGATTATAAAGTATCCTCAAAATAAAAAAACTTTAATAAACTATTTCATAGAGTCTCAAGCTTAATGCTTGGGACTTTTTTCGTTTAATTATCTTAGATGTATTAAGAACTTATTTTATTTTCATTCCGCACAGCGAAAAAGCTATTACAAATATTTTAACTGTGATTTTAGGCTCTATTTATTTGACAATTTTAGATTAATCTATAACTATAATATCGCTTCAAACAACTCGCCAATTGCCAACATACACGGATTTATTTTGAGCCTAAGGTTTGGAAATGGCTACGGCTTGTAATAAAATCTAATACTATAAATTACAGTTTTTCCTACTTTTTGACTAAATATTAAATCAAAATCGCCTTATATCATTTATTTTTAATTGGAACGATAAAGATTATCAATAATCTCGATTTGATCTTAGTGCAGAATCTTTGGCAGTTATAAAAGGACTTTTAGACGCTATATTACTGGATCTTCGTTATCTAAAAAACTATACTAAACCTATCATTAAATATGGCTATCTACGCGCTATATCACCCACAAATTATATTCATGATGTATTTCAGCTTTACGAGCGGTAAAAACAGTTTAATCCATCAGACTAAATAACGTTTGCCTCATTCTTTTCAATAATTAGAATTGAAGATTGAAGTTTTGAACTTTATGATATAACTGTTCATTATTTAGAACTGATTTTTAATAAGGATATAACCGTTTTTTCCATCATCAAAAGAACAGTATTCTTACCTTTACCAAAATTAATTTTATGTCAAAAAAATTCTCCGATTTAGGAATTAATAATGCCTTAACGCATGCACTAGCGGATTTTCAGATAATGGTTCCAACAGATATTCAAGAGAAAACTATTCCTGTAGTACTAAAGAAAAAGGAAGATGTTGTAGCCTTGGCTAAAACAGGAACTGGTAAAACAGCTGCTTTCGGATTACCATTATTGCAACTAATAGACACGTCTAATGCCCAAATACAAGCCGTTATTTTAACGCCTACTAGGGAGTTAGGGCAACAAATCGGTAAGAATTTAGAGGCTTTCACAAAGTATTCACCAGAAATTTCTATAGCTACAGTTTGTGGTGGTATACCTATTAAACCACAGATAGAACGTTTACAAAGTCCAACACATATTGTTGTTGCAACGCCGGGTCGTCTGGCTGACTTAGTAAAACGCAACGCTGTTGATATTTCTAGTATTACATATTTTATATTAGATGAGGCTGATGAAATGGTTAGTGCGCTAAAGGAGGGTTTAGATGCTATAATTAAAGAAATTCCAAAATCTAGACGTACATTATTGTTTACAGCAACGATGCCAGGCACAATTAAGCAATTAATTCAGAACTATATGTCCAAACATGTAGTTCATATTGAGGTAGATATGTCAACTCTTGGACACCAAGGTATAAATCATCAATATGTAGTTGTAGAACCAATAGAAAAGTTAGATGTTTTACTTCATTTTTTAAATGCTAGATTAGGGCAACGTGGTATTATATTTTGCAAGACAAAAGCCGCAGTTAATAAACTAGGAAAGAATTTGGCTATCAATAAATTTTCTTCAGGTTCACTTCACGGTAGTTTAAGCCAAGGGATTAGAGATCGTATAATGGGACAATTTAGAGAAGGGCATATTGATATTTTGGTTGCTACTGATTTAGCCGCAAGAGGATTAGATGTTAAGGAGGTTGCTTATGTAGTTAATTACCACTTACCAGACACTTATGATGCGTATGTGCATAGAAGTGGTAGAACGGCTAGAGCAGGTGCAAAGGGCTTAGCGATTACAATTTTACAACAAGAAGAAGTTATAGATATTGCTGACTTTGAAGACGAATTAGGGATTCATTTTTCTGAAATAAAAAAGGCAGATGCCCAAAGTATAGAAGAAAATAAGATAATATTATGGGCGAAAAAGATATTTAAAACAAAACCTAATCGTAATATTTCGGAGCACCTCCGTAAAGAGGTTAGAACGATGTTTCATCATTTAACAAAAGAGGAACTGATTGAAAAAATATTGGCAAAACAAATAGCTGAAACATCATTAAGTCATGCTAAAAGTGAAGGTGAACGACCTAAAAAAAAGAAGCTTTAATTTAAAGATTTTAAGATTGCTATAGCATAGGTTGTAAAGTATTCCAAACGGTATTTGCAACAATTTTATGACCTTCAACAGTTGGGTGAATGCCATCATTTTGGTTTAATTCAGCAATGCCACCCACGTCTTTTAAAATAAATGGGATAAAAGCTAAACTATTTTGAGCTGCGATATCAACAAAAAGCTGTCTGAATTCTGAAGTGTAATCTTGACCCATGTTTGGCGGTAATTCCATACCTGCCAAGATGATTTTAGTTTCAGGACTTTTAGATTTCACAACATCAATAATAGTTTGTAAATTCAATCGGGTTTCAGATAAAGGTACACCACGCAAACCGTCATTTGCACCAAGTTCTAATATAAATATTTCAACAGCCTGATTCATAACCCAGTTAATACGACTTTTTCCTCCAGCAGTAGTTTCACCACTTAATCCGGAATTAACAACAGTATAGTTTAAATTTAAAGTATCTATTTTTTTTTGTAAAACCCCAGGAAACGCATCTTGGCTATCATCTAGGCCATAACCAGCAGTAATACTATCCCCAAAACACAAAATGGTTTGTGGTTTTGTTTCTACACGCTCAGTTTCTTCATTGATTTCTGTAGTCACTTTTTCTTCAGTAGTTTTTTTTGATGAATTATCTGCACAACCTAGTAAACAAAAAGCTATAATAAAATAACAAAACTTTAAGGATTTATGTACCGCTGTAATTGGTAGAATTAATTGCAATTGATTATTTTGAGCCTTCGACATTTTTGTCCTTTAAATTTATAATTCGCATGTCAAAGATATTAAAGATTACTGGGTTAGAAAAGACTTATACCAGTGGTAACAAACAATTAACGGTTTTGCAAAACATCTCTTTCGATGTTGAAAAAGGACAAACCTTTTCTATCGTTGGGCCTTCTGGTAGTGGCAAAACAACATTATTAGGTATCTGTGCAGGATTAGATCAACCCAATGCAGGTACAGTAGAACTGTGCGGACAAGATTTAAATAGGCTTAATGAAGATGAACGTGCGCAATTACGAAATAAAGAAGTAGGATTCATTTTTCAGAATTTTCAGTTGTTACCAACATTAACGGCCTTAGAAAATGTGAGCGTGCCTTTAGAATTACAAGGGGCAAAAAACGCAACAGTAACGAGTAAGGATCTTCTTCAAAAAGTGGGTTTAGGCAAGCGTATGCATCATTATCCGTCACAACTATCGGGTGGAGAACAACAGCGCGTGGCTTTAGCTAGAGCATTTGCCAATGCACCTTCTATTTTATTTGCGGATGAACCAACTGGTAATTTAGATGAAGAAACAGGGGAGAAAGTCATAAAGTTACTTTTCGATTTAAATAAAGAAGCAGGTACAACGCTTGTTATTATTTCTCACGATTTAGAATTAGCCAATCGTACACAGCAGATTCTTCGACTTAAAGGAGGTCAAATATTAACAAATCAACCAACTTCTGCACTTTGAGTTCATCTAAACTAAATATATCTTGGCTTTTTAAGATGGCATGGAGAGATGCTAAAGCTAGTCGTGTGCGTCTGTTTTTGTTTATGGCATCCATAATTTTAGGAATAGCTGCTGTAGTATCTATTCAATTATTTAGCACTAATTTAAAGGATAATATCAAGCGTCAGTCCAAATCTTTAATGGGAGCTGATTATATTATTGATTCGAGACAAGTGCCGACAGAACGTGCGCAAGCTATCATAGACTCATTACAACCCGATGCATCTGAGGTAAATTTTGTGTCCATGATTGCCTTTCCAAAAAATGGAGGCACTAAGTTGGTTAAAGTTAGAGGATTAGATGGAGCGTTTCCTTTTTACGGAACTATAGACACGCAACCATCATCAGCGTCAAGAACTTATCAAGATTCAGGTGGAGCATTAGTTGATGCGACTTTGTTGTTGCAATTTAATATCAAACCTGGAGATTCTATTAAAGTTGGTAAGTTAGTTTTACCTATTTCTGGGGCTCTAAAAGCTATACCTGGAAGTACAGCCATATCCACATCTGTAGCACCACCAATTATAATTCCTTATCGTTTTATTGAAGATACAGAGTTATTACAATTTGGAAGTCGAAAAGAATATCAATTTTTCTATAAAGCTTCTGACACTTTAGATTTAGATAATTTTGAAAAAATAATAGATCCATTACTCGATAATGAAAAAGCAGATTTAGATACACATACGAGTACAAGTAGACGTTTAGGAAGACGTTATGATAATGTTGGTAAATTCCTTAATCTGGCAGCATTTATTGCATTATTACTAGGTTGTATTGGTATCGCCAGCTCAGTTCATATCTATATTAAAGAAAAACTGAAAGCCATTGCAGTTTTAAAATGTATGGGAGCTTCACGTTTACAGAGTTTTTTAATTTTCTTAATTCAAATTGCAGGAATAGGGATAATTGGAGGTTTAATAGGGTCGCTCATTGGTGTTGGTCTTCAAGAACTATTTCCTTATATACTCCAAGAGTTTTTGCCCTTTACCGTCGAAATTACAATCTCTGCTCAACCTATATTAATAGGTATATGTTTAGGTTTATTTATGTCTATATTATTTGCCTTACTACCTTTATTGAGAACGTGGTATGTTTCGCCTTTAGAGGTTTTACGAGTTAATCAATCAGCAAAGCAAGAACCAAAAAGCGTACGTTTTATGGTTTTTACTGGGATTTTAGTTTTTCTTTTCGTTTTCTCGTATTGGCTCATCGGAAAAGCGTCTTTTGCACTAGGTTTTGTATTTGGAACTTTAGTTACTTTTTCTGTTTTAGCTGGTATTGCGATGCTTACTATTAAATTGATTAGACAGTTTTTTCCAAAACGATGGGGTTTTACAGCGCGCCAGAGCTTACTTAATTTATTTAGACCTAATAACCAAACCGTTGTACTTGTTGTTGCTATTGGTTTGGGGACATTTTTAATCAGTACTTTATATTTCACAAAAGATATTTTATTGTCAAAAACAGAGATTGGTGAAACAGCCGAGACTGCTAATATTATCATCTTAGATGTTCAAAGTGAGCAGCGTGATGCAGTTGCCAAACGTATTACAGCAAACAGTCTACCAATTTTAAATAATATACCATTGGTAACCATGCGTATGCATAAAATCAAGGATCAATTGGTAAATGATTTACGTCAAGACACAACACGACAAGTAAGAGGTTGGATTTTAAACCATGAGTTTAGAACAACTTACCGTGATACGCTTATTGCTTCAGAAGAATTAATAGATGGAGAATGGTATTCTAATGCATCACCTGGCGAAATTGTGCCGATTTCAATCTCAGATAATTTAGCTGCAGATGCAAGAGTTTCTGTTGGAGATACTATTGTTTTTAATGTACAAAGTGTTCTTATGGAAACCAAAGTTGGCAGTATTCGTAAAGTAGATTGGGGCCAACTACAATTAAATTTCTCTATCGTATTTCCTAAAGGTGTTTTAGAAAAAGCCCCGCAATTTAATGTTTTTACAACAGCTGCGCCAGATGAAATAAGCTCTGCTAATTTACAGCGTGATTTGGTGGCACAGTTTCCAAATGTTTCAGTAATAGATTTGCGACAAGTATATACTATTATTGAAGATATTTTAGACAAGGTGGCTTGGATTATTAATTTTATGGCATTTTTCAGTATTCTTACAGGTATTGTCGTACTTATAGGTTCTGTAAGAACCAGCAAATATCAGCGTGTTAAAGAGAGTGTACTTTTGAGAACGCTGGGAGCAAAGAACAAGCAAATATTACAAATTTCTGCTTTCGAATATGTGTTTTTAGGTCTACTTGGAAGCTTAGTTGGTATTATTTTAGCTTTAGCAGGTAGTTTATGTTTAGCACTATTTGTATTTAAGGCACCTTTTGTACCATCGCTAATTCCGTTTTCAATTTTCTTGCCAGGCATAACTTTACTTGTAGTATGTATTGGATTAAGTAATATCCAAACTGTACTTAGAAGTTCTCCACTAGAAGTTTTAAGAAGAGAAGGCTAAAATATTAATAGTGAACGTTTTTATTTTAGTGTTTCTACAAATGGTATACTTACTTTTGTTCGTACGTTGCAAGTTCTAGCGAATAGATTTTCTTAGCAACAACATATGAATTAAGGTTATGGCAAATCAGATAAAGGGGCAACAAGAAATTCTTGAAAAGTTACATATTTATGAACTTAATGCAATGCAACATCAGGCATTGGAAGCTATAGATAAAAGTGAAAAAACAATACTATTGTCTCCGACTGGTACAGGAAAGACTCTGGCGTTTTTATTACCGTTATTAGATCAATTAGATCCTAAAATAGAGGAAGTCCAAGCACTAATTGTTGTGCCATCTAGAGAACTTGCAATACAAATTGAAACTGTAGTTAGAAATATGGGCTCTGGTTACAAAGCGAATGCCATTTATGGTGGTCGTGCTATTTCTAAAGACAAAATAGAATTGAAGCATACACCAACTATTTTAATAGGTACACCAGGTCGTTTGGCTGATCATTTTGAGCAGGCACGCTTTACTACTAAATACATTAAGACTTTAGTTATTGATGAGTTCGACATATCGATAGAAGTTGGGGCAGGTGGTGAGATGAAATTCATAATGAGTTATTTAGCCAATGTTACTAAACGCATTTTAACGTCTGCAACTCAAGGTGCTTCGATTCCGAAGTACTTAAATATGGAAGGTGCTAAAACCTTAAATTTCTTAACACAAAAACAAAGTGCTAAACTAGAGGTTAAAACTGTAGTTTCGCCATCAGCAAACAAACACAATACTTTAGTTGATTTATTGCATCACGTAGGAAGTGAACCTGGTATTGTCTTTTGCAATACTAAAGAACGTCTCGAAGATTTGAGTCGGTTTTTAGATAAAAAAAATATAGCACATACATGTTTTTATGGAGGCATGGAGCAACGCGAACGTGAGCGTGCTTTAATAAAATTACGAAACGGAAGTGTTTCAGTACTTGTGGCAAGTGATTTAGCTGCGCGTGGTATTGATATACCTGAGATGGGTTATATTATACATTACGAAATTCCTATAGCAATACAAGAATATACACATAGAAATGGTAGAACAGCCAGAGTAAATTCTAAAGGAGCAGCTTATTTAATAAAGGGAGAGCGTGAAGTATTTCCAGATTTTATAGGTAAATCACAAACCATTAAGTTGAATACCGCAACACATATAAAACCACCGTTTTGGACCACTTTATTTATTTCTGGTGGTCGAAAAGATAAAATTTCTAAAGGTGATATTGCTGGCTTATTTTTTAAACAAGGTGGTATTTCAAAAGATCAATTGGGAGTTATTGAATTAAAACCAGATTGTGCTTTTGTTGCCGTGCCAAAGACTATTTCAGAGACTTTAGTTGACAAATTGAATAATGTACGTTTAAAGAAGAAAAAAGTGAGAGTTTATGCTATATAATTTTTAAATAAATAATGCAAAAACCAAGTTCTAAAACCTTAATAATTTTAGCATTTATCGCCATCTATGTTATTTGGGGATCGACATATTTACTCAATAAAATTGCGGTTACAGAACTACCGCCGTTATTTCTGGCTTCAATCCGCTTTTTTAGCGCAAGTATATTAATTTTTGCTATTGCCAAAGCTTTTAAATTCAGTCTTAAAATCACTAAAAAACAGCTATTAAATTCTACTATAGTTGGTTTTCTGTTTTTAGTATATGGAAATGGTGTTTTTGTTTGGGCCTTAAAATATGTCGATAGCGGTTTTGGTGCTTTATTGGCGTCTACACAACCCTTGTTTGTTTTATTACTTATGCGAATTATGGATAAGAAGAAAATGCGTCCTAAATCTTTAATAGGCGTTGCTTTGGGTATCATAGGTATGTATCTGCTGGTAAGCCAGAAAGAATTGGTCACTAACGAAAAAACCTTACTAGGAATCTTCATGATTTTCACTTGTGTTTTAAGTTGGAGTTATGGTGGCGTATTTGTTGCTAAGGCTGACGTACCAAAAAATTATTTTGTGAGTTCTGGTTATCAGATGGCCATTGCAAGTATAATATTAGCCTTTACAAGTCTTTCATTGGGAGAAACTTGGACATCTCCATTAGACTGGAGCTTTAAAGTGCAATTAGTAATGGTAGCTCTAATTGTATTTGGTGGTATTGTTGCTTTTACTGCATTTAATTACCTTTTAAAGCAGGTTTCAACAGAGAAAGTTGCCACATCTGCATACGTAAATCCTATTGTAGCAATGATATTAGGTTGGTACGTTTTAGACGAAACATTAAGTGCTCAATCTATAATAGCAGCTTCTGTTTTACTTACGGGTGTTTATTTTATTACAACTCGCAAGAAAGAAGGCATTTAAAAAGACAGCGAATCTATAATTTCATTAAACGCGGTCGTAGAATTTTCTGAATATCAATATTATCTTTCTGAGGAATTAGAAAGGTTTGTAAATCATCAATATGGCTTATAGTTTCTGTTTTCTCAATAAAACCGTAACCCATATAATCACCGCCCTTAATTAATACAAAGGCTTCTTCATTTGAAGTTCTACCTTTTTCCTTAAAGACTATATCATCTTTATGATCTGAAATATCGTAAATAGCTTCGAGGACTCTGTTATTATAAGCTTCAACCGATTCTTTGTTACGACAAATACCATTACAATTTTTAATACTATAGTGTGAGCACTCAGAAACCGCTTCTTGTAGGTGACAATATTTAGGACATAAATTATATTTCGCACAGAGCTTTTCCATAAAAGAACGAACATCTCTAACGTTATAAAATGTAATTATTGGATTTGGTACTAAACGCCCTTTATTACTTGCTAAATGAAGAATACCTTTACGATCTTCATACGAGAAGATTGAAAACGACTGAATGGTCCGCTTAGCGGCTTTATTGTAAATAGGGAAGTGGTGTTTAATTGCCGCATCTTCCATTAATAAAGCAACTAATTCACTTCCAGAGATCTCAAAATCTATATCACCAGTTTCCCTCACCATATCTTGGGCTTTTTTAGTCTTGCTATAGAAATGACTTAGTACACGTTTCTTAATGTCTTTTGCTTTACCAACGTAAATAACCTTCCCTTTCTTATTCTTAAAATAATAAATACCTGCTGAGTTAGGTAAGGCTTCAAAACTCGATTTGGGTAAGTTAGGAGGTAAGGTTGCTTCTCTCGAATTTTTATTAAGAAATTCAGAAAATACAGCGTCAGCTTCAGGTTGTTTTAATAGTAATTCAAAAAGAATAGTTGTGGCTTCTGCATCACCTCTTGCTCTATGTCTGTCAACAAGATTTATGTTTAAATCATTGCACAATTTCCCTAAACTATATGAGCGATGTCCTGGCAATAGCTTTCGTGATAATCTAACTGTACAGAGTTTTTTTCTCGTAAAATCAATACCTAAGCGTTTAAACTCGCCATTAATAACGTTAAAATCAAAATTCACGTTGTGTGCTACAAAAATTGCATCTGATGTAATACTGAGAATATCTTGGGCTATGTCTTCAAAATAAGGAGCATCAGCAACTAAGGCGTTATCAATACCTGTTAATGCAGTAATATGTTCAGGAATGTAGCTATTAGGATTAACTAATGATGTAAACTCATCTATAACAGCAGTGCCATCGTATTTAAAAACAGAAATTTCGGTCATTCGATTGCCTTGTCCTGTAGTTTCAACATCGATGATGGTATAAATCATTTATTAGATTTTCTGTGTTTTAGAAGCTACTGCAATTTAATAGTTTTTGTTTAAATTTTGAAGATTTTGATTGTACTAACTTTACCTTATTTAAGAATATAAAATTAGGAAAACACCAATCATTATACCGAGGAGTGGAATAAGTTTTTTACGTTTGTTTTGTTCCTTAAAAACCAAGCCACCAATGACAACTGCAATTAATATTTGACTTCGTTTTATGGCTGATAATAGCATAATTAACGCATCAGGATCTTGTAAGGCCTTAAAATAAAAATAATCTGCAGCAACTAATAATATGCCAACGGCAATAATAGTCCATCGAAATTGAAATGCTTTTCGTTTTTCTTTATAAGGAAACCAGGTAACCGACAAAATAACCATAAGAATGAGCACTGTATACCAACAGAACCAAAATTGAAGTGTTTGTGGACTTAGGTCTAAATTTTGAATTAAAAATTTATCATACAAGCCACTAGAAGCACCTAGAAAAGTGGCGCCAATGATTGCAAATATCCACTTGTTACGTTTAAAAATAATACCTTCTTTTTTTCCGATTCTAGAGTAGAGTAGTACAGAACCAATGATAAGAAAGAACCCAATCCATTGTAAAATATTTGGTCGTTCTTGGTATATTAAAATAGCACCAATAAAGGTAAAAAATGGACCAGCTGATCGTATTGGTGTTACAATAGTAATTGGCAAGTGTTTCAGAGCTTGGTAGGCTAAAACCCAAGAAGACGCCATTATTGCAGATTTGATAGCTATGAAGCCATGTGTTTTCCAAGGAATGTTAGAAATGTAAAGCTGTGTCGTAAGCATGTAGTCTTCATAAAACACAGAACCTAAATACAACGGTAATAGCAGTAAAAAACCCGAAGATATTGTACCTAGCAATACAGGGAAAACCTCATTACCTCGCACTGCATGTTTTTTACATAAATTATGTAGTCCTAAAAATAAAGCCGCTAAAAGTCCTAGATACATCCACATAATGCGCGCGAAGATATTAGAATTTTAAAAAGTACTTACATGCCTATTGCGTTATTTTGTGCAAATCGGACTATAAAATTCGAAAATTTTAATAGTGTTACTATTTTTTTACTTTAATCGGTTTTAATCTTATAAAACCAATAGCATCCAACACTCTTATAATTAAATAGGTGATATCTATTTCGTACCATTTTACACCAAAATTAGCACGGCTGGCATGCTTATGATGGTTGTTGTGATAGCCTTCTCCCATCATTAAAAAATCAAAGCGAAACAGATTTTTGCTGGTGTTTTTCATTTTAAAATTCACATAACCATAAATATGTCCAAACCAATTAATAATAACACCATGTATTGGTGCCATTAAAAATGTAATTGGGAGTAATAGCCATTGCCACCAAGTGGTCACAAAAAACACAAAGAATAGAATATAAAGCGAAATCCAAAGAATTCTTGACAAACGCGAACTAGCAAAAGCATCAAATGTTTTCCATTGCGGTACATTTTTAGTGAAGCGCTCGTCAATTGTAATACGTTGTTTATTAATATCCTGGTAGATAGTTTTGGTTTTCCACATCATTGCAAAAAGATTAGCATCATGCGACGGAGAATGCGGATCGTTCTCTGTATCTGTATAGGCATGGTGCATGCGATGCATAATACCATAACCATAGGCACTTAAATAGCTCGAACCTTGAAAAATCCAAGTAAGAACAAAGGTTATACGTTCCATAGTCTTAGACATTGTAAAGACTTGGTGTGCTGCATAGCGGTGTAAAAAGAAAGATTGAAAAAACAAACCTCCATACCAAAGCACCAAAACAAAAACAACTATCGCCATAACTTTTTTTTGCAAAGGTAATTTGATGCTACTTGCCAAACAATGAACCTAAATCAATTAAATGGGTTTTATAAACGCTTACGAATTCGACTTAGAGCTTGTGCAGTAACTCCGATATAAGAGCTGATATATTTTAGAGGAATTATTTTTAATAACTCCGGACGTTCTTTAAACAATTTTAAATAACGCTGCTCAGCAGTTAGGTTGAGTAAATTTTGCTCACGTTTAGATTTTAATAAGAACAGTCGTTCTGCTGTTAATCTACCGATAAGATTACCGATTTGAGTATGTGTATATACCAATTGTAAATCGTCATAAGTTATACTTAGAATGGTTGTATCTGTAAGTGCTTGCAATTGATAAGCCGAAGGAGTTTGTGTTAAAAAAGAATCATAGGCACTAATAAATTGGTCCTTAAAGCTAAAACCAAAGGTGATTTCTTTTTCCGGATTGTCTTTTGGGATAAATAAACGTACCACACCAGATTCTATAAAAGAGATGTGATTTTCTATGGCATTCAATTTTAGAAAAATGCTTTTCTTTTTAATAATTCGGCGTTGTAATTTGGACGTAAAATAGTCCCAATCTGCTTGCGATATATCTGCTATTTTATCTAAATACGCTTTAATTTGTTCCAATTTTAATCCTCTTGAATTTAGAAATCAAAGATATGGATTGTGGTTTTAATCAACTAGTTTTATTATAAAGATGCTCCTTACTTTAGGATTTTCGATATTAAGAATTGATCCATAAATTTTAGATTTTTAAGTGCATCTGCAAACAATTTCTAATCTCATGGCGCAACGGTATTAAACAAATACTATAAATTTATTACATTTACTGTATGTCAAAATCTTTACCAAAAATCACGTTCAAATCACGAATTGAATTAGATATAGAGGTAATGACGTTGTCTGAAACCTACCAAAAGCTAAAAGGAATTGATGACCATGACCCTTTTAAGGCTCATAAAATTCAATTTTATTTTATTGTAGTTGTAAGTAAGGGATCTTACAAACATTATGTTGATTTTCAGTTTTATAATTTAAATGAAGGGAGTGTTTTATTTATTGCAAAAAATCAAGTCCACCATTTTACAGAAAACATGAAACATGCTGAAGGATTTTGTATTGTTCTAAATAGTGTATTTTTTGAACAACATTATTTCTTGTCTAAAAATGTCAATTTAAATCGGTTATATAATTACCATTTAGAATCGCCAGTAATCCATAAAGAAGACCTCGGCGAAGACAACTTTGTTGGAGTTGCGCATACGTTGTATAATGAATATCATTTTGATAATAATTTTCTCAAAGGAGATATGTTAAGAGCTTTACTTCAAGTTTTTTTGCTAAAGGCAGAGCGCGCAAAAGAAAATAAGGCAATTAACAGTGCTAAAATCCACTGGCTAGAGACGTTTAGTGATTTTAAAAATATGCTTCAAACAGATTATATAATCACCAGAAGCTCTAGAGCTTATGCCTCAAAATTATTTATTTCATATAAACTTCTTAATGATATTTTAAAAGAGCTGACGGGTAAAACAGTTAAATCTTTTATTGATGATTTTGTTACTATGGAAATAAAGCGCTATTTGGTATCTACCTCCTTGTCTATAAAAGAAGTTAGTTATAAAACCGGATTTGAAGAGCCTGCAAATATGATTAAATTCTTCAAAAAAAATACTCAGAAAACACCACTTCAGTTTAGAAGCCAATTTTAATCTTTGGTAACACTTTCACTATTTTTTGATTTACTTGTATAATCATTACACTTTAGTCTAACTATATCTTTGTGGTATAGAATAACTAAACTAGTTATTACAATAAATTAAAATTATAAACATGAAACGAAAGAAAATATTTATTACAACATTAGTTGTATTCGCCATACTTTTTGGTACCAAATCGTTGCTTTGGGCACAGAAATCTCAGGAAGATAGAATTAGTCGTAAAACTGAGCATATGGCTAAAAAATTAGACTTAAGCAAAGTGCAAAAAGAAGAGGTTTATAGTATAAACTTAAAAAAGATTAAGGCCCGACAAGATCTAAAAAGTACAAAAAGCGAAATGACTCGTAAAGAACGTAAGGAGCAACTGACTAAGTTGCGGTTTGAATGGAAAAACGAACTAAAAACTATTTTAGATGAGGCACAATTAAAAAAATTAGGTATTGAATAAAACCTTTAATTAATGTTTAAATCAAGCTTAGTTTTGATTGATTGGTAGTGTTTTTTGATTTAAACATGTAGTATAGCCGAATTATAAAATTCGGCTATTCTTGTTTTATTACAATATGCTCTATTTGAAAACATGTAATAATTCAAGAAGTATTATTTTATTCTAAAACACGTGCTTTAGACTCGGTTACACTTTTACTATTATTCCATCAACTTTTATAATCATTGTAGTAATGTATAGCTATAGGTTTGTAATATCAATAATTATAAACTAAAAGAACATTATGAAACAAAAATTAATATTAATTGCAATGGCAGTTATACTAACTTTAAGTTGTAAAAACGAAGAAAACAATAGCGAGCCTTCCGTATTAGAAGTCACGACGTTTTCAATAAAAACGACAGCCAATAACCAAACATTTAATAATCTAGATGCTCAAGTTGAAGCTAACTTTACGAGCAAACAACCCGGATTTATTAGACGCGAAAGTGGAGTTAATGAGAGCGGTGAGTATACTGTAATAGTATATTGGAAAACACTTGCAGATGCAGAAGCATCAATGAAAAAATTTATGGGAGACAGTTCAGTTGCTGATTATGCAGGTATGATTGAAGGTCCTTCTATGAAGATGAATCGCTATACGATCAATGCAGATTTTAAAGCAGAGAATAGTCAGTTTATAGAAATGATGTCTTTTAATCTAGTTGATGGAGCTGTTATGGCAGATTTTGATTTAACAAACAATAAAGTAGCCGAAAAGACTGCTAAACAAAAAGGATTTGTGCAACGTATTACAGGTTTTGATGAATCTGGTAGACAAGTTGTTCTAGTGTATTGGGACACTAAAGAAAACTCAGATGGTTACATACAAGCGTTTATGAGTGATACAACTTCAAAGGAGTTTATGGGTATGATGAATCAATCTTCTATACAAATGACGCGATCTCAAACCCTTTCTACTTTAAAACAACAAGAAATGTCTAAAAAAGACAAGGTTGTTGCATTATTAAACAGCTTTAATACAGGAGATCAAACACCGATTTCTTATATAAATCCAGAAAAATATATACAGCACAATTTAGGTGTAGGTGATGGTTTAGCAGGTTTTGGAGAAGTTATGCAACACGCACCTCCAGGTGGTTTCAAAGCAAATGTTATTCGTGCGTTCCAAGATGGAGATTATGTATTTGCACATACTGAATATGATTTTTTTGGGCCTAAGGCGGCATTTGACGTATTCAGATTTGAAGATGATAAAATTGTAGAGCATTGGGATAATATGTTGCCTGTTTCGTCTGCAAATCCTAGTGGTCATACCCAATTTGATGGTGCCACAAGCTTGACAGATTTAGATAAAACTGAAGCAAATAAAACTAAAGTACAAGACTTTATAAATACCGTTCTTTTAAAAGGAGAAATGGATGTAATTACTAATTACATTAATCCTAAGAACTACATACAGCATAATCCTGGTGTTGCTGATGGTTTAGAAGGTTTTGGTGCTGCAATGAAATATTTTGCTGAAAATAAAATGGTAATGGAATACGATACACTGCACAAAGTGTTAGGTCAAGGTAATTTTGTGCTCACTTTAAGCGAAGGTAAGTTTGGTAAAGACGTGCATACTGCATTCTACGATTTATTTAGGTTAGAAGATGGCCTTATCGTAGAGCATTGGGATGTTATCGCACCGATACCACCAAAGGCTGAATGGAAGAATGACAATGGAAAGTTTTAATTCATAATTAAATATAGTGTGTGATTTTGTTTACACACTATATTTCTAATCGATTATAGAAATGATAACTCAAATTATTATTCCCAGTAGATAACTGTTTTTGAGGCTTCTTAGAAATTATAGTGATCTATAAAAAAAAGTATTATTAAATGAAAAACTCTAATAATAACTAATTACAAACCAAATGGAAGAATAGTAATTTTAAAATTAAGCGATGGCATTCTGCAAGAAGAAATTACCGAAAAAGTAAATGCTATAAAACGTTTTTATTACCCTTAATTATGTCTCTAAAACCCATTCAAGTATTTGAATGGGTTTTTATTTTATAACGCTTTACTACAGGGTACTTATACTCAGAATTGCAATTCATCTCTATTATATTACAATTCGGTAATTGAGAATGTATTGTTATTACAATTTAGAATAGGTTTGCTGTATCTTTAAAATATTAGGATGCGAGTTATGGAAAACAAAAATCAAAAGACGAGTAAAGCAAAGCAAATTTTTAGGATCGTATTATTTTTTGGGACGTTTATTTCTTTATGGTTTGTGCCATGGATTTTAGTTAAAGCCTGGATAATGCCATTGCCAAATACCATACAAGAGCAAGTGGACCAGGCCCGAAGTTATGGTTTTGAAGGTGTAATCGTTTATGTAGATGAAGGAAATAAGCCGCCAGCATTTTATGCCTCAGGTTATAATAACCGAGAATTAAAAACACCAGCTAATCCTAAAGCCTTATTTAAAATTGCCAGTATTAGTAAGCTCTATGTTGCTGTTTCTATAACGCAATTAGTGCATAATAACCGTTTGTCTTTAGATAAAACGCTTGTAGATTATTTCCCAGAACTTGCAGATAGAATAAAGCATGCAGATAAAATCACGCTACGCATGTTGGTGCAGCATAGAAGTGGTATTCCTAATTTTACAGATCGTGCTGAGTATTGGAAGAATCAACCAAATACCAATATAGATGTACTTCAATATGTGCTAGATTTGCCAGCAGATTTTGAACCAAACGAAGATTATGGGTATTCTAACACCAACTATTTATTGCTTTCGCGTATTATAGAACAGGTTTCTGGAGAAAGTAGACAAGACTATTTTAAGAAAAACATTTTAAACCCACTTGGGCTAAAAAATACGTTTGGCTCATTGGCTGAAGTAGATATAGACGATGTTATGAGTGGATATTATGTAGGTTTAGACAACGACTTTAAGACCGAAGAACAAGGTATGCTTGCTACTGCAGAAGATGTAGGTCTATTTTTAAGAGCCTTAAACGATGGTTCATTACTCAATGAAAAAGAAATGGAAATATATGCGTCTATTTATGAATTTAATCATGGAGGATTGGTTGCAGGTTACCAATGTATGGCAGAATATCATAAAGATATTGATGCCGTAGTCGTACAATTTATGAATACCACCGACTTTGAAGGTTACCAATGGAATTTGTTAGAAATAACCCATAGTCGTGTTGTAAAAATCTTGCAAAAAAGAAAGACGGAATGATTTTTATTCAACCCTACTAATACGATTATAAATAAAGCTAATTCTCCTAAATCAGTTAAGTAGATTTTAGACGCTTTAAAAAATTAATTAACAAAGTAGGAGAGTGGTCTAAATAAATATATCAGTATTTATCTTTTTTCTTATTGGAGTATACCACAAAAACAACCAAAATAAGTGCTATGACAAGCGCTGTACCAAATAACCAGAAAAAAACAGAAATTACATTAGAAGCCACTTCATCACTTTCAAAGGCTGTATCAAATGGTTTGGTTTTTGCTTCACTTTTAGGTATATAAATATAATAAGATAGTATTTGTTCTACTTCTTTAGATTTTGCATAAAATTCTTTAAAATCTTCAGGTTTTACGTAGCTATTTTTATTTTCATATTCATAATCTATATAGAGAATATCCTTTAGACTATTCATTTTACTCGTCATAGAAAATTCAAAATTTTTAGAGCTTACCGCAATATCATCTTTCTCTAAATTCCAACGGCTTGGCAATTTAATAGTGACATGATGCTTCTTATGGGCAGGATAATAAAGCGCATATGGTGTTTTTCGTGTTTTTTCATCTGGTGAAATAAAAACATCGTGAATACTGTATGGAATAAAATCAACAGAAATATTTTTATCACTACCAACCATAGGTTGCCAGATTTCATTTATTCTATAATGCTCTTCAACAATTATTTTGTTAGATATACTGTCGTCATCAAATGTAGGATTCGCTATAACTTCAACACCCTCATATAGGTTTTCATAATAGCTTTTAAAATCCTTACTAATTGAAGATAAGCTAGTTGATTTATAGAGCATTCTCATGTCATCAGCATCAGAGCCTTTATAAGTACTTAGGACTTTTAAAGTACCAGAACCACCTATTGTAGGTATATCAAAAACATCAAATACTTCAACCAAATCCTTACTATTACTAGTAGCTTGTTGTAAAGTATTATTGCCCTCTTTTATAACGAGTACCTTGCCATAATCTGGAAATGGTACCGATTTATAATACCCAAATTGATTACTTATCGTTGGGTCATAAAATAAGCTGTTATTGTCACTATCTATAACATTTACAACCACATGATCAAACACCTTTGGTGAAGGTAAAAACTGATGCAAAGATTCTCCGTAGACAGCGTTAGCAAAAACTGGGTAGGCTTCTATACCCATTTGGCGAAGCATGGTTACCATGAGCCAACTCTTATCTTTACAATCACCAAAACGCTGTTCTAAAACTTTATTAGGAGAAAAAGGTTTGTATGCACCAATGCCAGACTCTAAACCAAGATATCTAATATCGTCTTGTACAAACTTCAGCGTGGCAGAAATACGTTCACTTTCTCTTTCATAAGTTTCTGTGATAAGATTAATCTTTGCTTGTAATTCTGGTGCTAGTTTTACATCATCTTGGTAAATAGCCAAAGCCCAATTTACAACAGCATTCCAATCCTCATAATTGGATACAAACACGTTATTATACGTCAAATACCAACTTGGCATGTTGTCCTCAAAGGCTGGTTTTTTTGGAAGGTTAGCCTGCCAATGATAGGTTGTATAACCTTTATACGAGCCAATTGTTGGTTCAATATCCGTATTTACAGTTTTATGTTTTAGTACTTTTTTAGCTATAATATAGTAGTTGATTTTGCCAATGGGCTGAAAATCGTTTAACGACGTACCACCAGAAAAGCCATCCTTATGTATGGGATTAAAACCTTTAATGGTATAGCTTATGTCTAAAATATCCCCATTTCTAATATCGGCTAGATTGTTTACGGCGTTAAGGCTTCCATCATAAATATAACTTTCCGCATTAGATTCTTGTCTAATGGTCTGAAAATCATTGACCTTAAGCTTATTTATAGTTTTTCCATTCCGATATACAGATATATTATGCAATATAAGTTGTTGGTACGTAGGATCGTAGTTAATAGAAATAGCAGAACCATCTTGCACACCAACATTATCAGTTATTTTTTTTACCAAACGGATATAACGCTCTTTTTTTGGTACATGTATTTGCTCATCGTTTAGTAAGGTAAGCAAACCATAAGAGATTTCCTGTAAATCAATATTTGGGTTTTTCTCGTAGGATTGATTAACGACCCAATTAGGCGCATTACTGACTTTAATCTGAGAATTTCCAATATTAAAACTGCAAAAAAAGCAGACAAGTAAAGCGTAAAAGTTGATGGTTTTGTAAGTCATATAAATCGATTGGAAAACAAATTAACTAAAAATATGATGGATATAGATTTAAATAACTTAAAATATGAGACAATAAAGAAAAGGGCAGAGGAGAGGAGAAAAATGTTTGAGGAATGTTTAAAATATTCACTTATGTGCTTAAATCAAATTTCCACAAATTTCATTACATTTATGCATTCCCTTAATTATTAGCGTATAAAATAATTTAACGATTTTGTCTTTTGGCTAATAACTCTTCTTGTTTTAAAATAGTTATTACGGTTTCAATTATTGAGCGTTGCGTATTATTGTTATTAAAGTAATAAGCATAAAAACCTTCTTCAAAGGATAAAAAAGCCAACCATGTATATTAATATAAATATCGATTTGTGATTTTTAATAAAATATTTTCATTTACTTTTTTTTTAATAGTAGTATGTACTCCATCCTTTGCTCAAGACAGTATAAATGCTGATAGCCTTAATCAAATTTTAAGGCAAAAGAACCTTACTAAAGAAGAGGTTTTTCGAATTTTGAGTTTAAAGTCTTATTATCATAAAAGGGCAGATTCCTCTCTGCTTTTTGCAAAACAGGCGTTAGCAATCGCAAAAGAAATAAACAATACGATACTGCAAGCTAATGCATGGGAAGAAATTGGCCATGTAGAAAGGAGTTTAGGAAATAATTCTATAGCATTAGATGCGTCTTTAACTGCACTTAGAATATATGATTCTTTAGGTCTAAAAGAACAGACTGCTGCTACTTATGGTCAATTAGCTAGTAATTCTACAAGTGATGAAGATTATAACTCTGCAATTAATTATTTAAAAAAAGCAGAAGAGATATATGCTAATTCTGATAATAGGGGAAATCTTATATTAACCAAACTCAATCTTGGTGAAACTCATCGTTTGGCAGGAAAACTTGATAGTGCTATTATCTATTTTGAAGAAACCCTAAAAAGAAATAAAACACTTAATAACACTATTGTGCAAGGCTATTCACTAGGAAATCTAGGATTAGTATTATCTACTCAAGGTAATTTTGAAGCTGCAAAACAGCATCTTAACGAGGCTATAGAAATCTTAACACCTTTAGATGATTCGTACTCTACATCTGTTTATCTTGGAGAGCTTGGAGACATTAATATAAAGGAGCAAAATTTTAATTTAGGAGAATCGAAGTTATTAGAAGCTTTTAATATCGCGCACAAAGCTGGTCTTAAAGAACAGATTAAAGATTTTAGTAAAAAACTCACTGATTTTTATAAAGATCGAAAACATTATGATAAAGCTTTAAGTTATTTAGAGGTAAATCGCAAATACCAAGACAGTTTAGTTAATGAAGTTTCTGTAAAAGAAATAGAGCAAATTAAAGCACGTTTCCAAATTGATAAAAGAGAAACTGAAATTGAATTGATAAATATAAAGACTGCAAACAAAAAAAATCAAATGATTTGGTTAGCTAGTGGTCTATTAATATTCTGTGTATTAGCTTATATGCTATATAGAAGCAATAAAGCCGCTAAAAAAGTAAATAAACGTGTGTCTTCTCAAAATGTAATTATAGAAAAGCTAGAGCAAGAAAAAGCGATGCTATTAAAAGAACTCAGGCATCGTAAAGAATAAACTGCAGATGATTTTGAATCTTTTAAATCTTCAAGATAGTGATAAATGTTTTTATATACTTCACATTAAAACCAATATTAATAAAGCTTCTGGGATATTTTACATAATATCATTATAGTTGACTAATGGTATGTTCTTACCAAATAACAAATAATAGCATTTGTCCTATAATGTACTTGCGTTATGTACAACATGGGCTTTGGTTAAAAGCGCATGTTAGTCTTCTTATCTGTAGAAAAATTTAATCTATAAGTTGCTTTACTCAGTTAATGGAACACTCTTTTTAAGAAAGGGTAGAGGAGTGGAGAAAAATGTGTGTGGAATGGGTAAATGTATTTAAGGATAAACTATTACGTTTTAATCAAACGTTAATCAACCGTATTTATAATTAGCTATTATTCTTCTTCAAATAAAACACTAGCCTTTTCAAGTAAATCTTTACCAGATCTTTGATAACCTAACTTTTCTATTTTATTATCGATATAAAAAGAAAAAGGCAGTAGGGAATTTTCAATTAACTTATTTACTTCTTCTTGACTTCTAGGTCTTGGTCGTGCATTTGCAAGATTAAATCTTAAATAATATTTTTCATATTCAAGTAAGGCGTTTTGTATAGTTATTTTCCTTTTTATTAGAGCATCCTTATTAAACATTAAGGTTTCAACATCAATAATTACAAGGTCGTGAACTCTTGAAATATCTAATCCTAAATCTCTTAATCGTGTCAATTCTGAAACAAACCATGTATTTATTACATTATTTAATCCAGCAGCATTAAACATTCTGTAATGTAAAATTAATATTGGAAATATTTGAACTCTAGTCAATGGTATGTTCGGGTCATAAATAACTTCACCATTAAGTATTTTTCTAATAGTTTCTACTAATTGTCTGACAGCTTTAGGACTACCATTTTCATTTTCAAAAAGCTTGATCTTCAGTTCATTTTCTAAATCTCTGTAATCAAAAGATTGCTTACTTTCCTTACTTATCAAAATGTCTTTAGATTCGTATATGTGGATATACTTACCATTTCGCATATAGTAATCTGGCGCGCCATCCATGACACCATCTAGTACAGAACCAGATTTTTGAATATATCTATTACCGTAAATTTCTTTTAACAACTTAGATAAAACGTATTGCTCACTAAATTGATACGTTTTAAGGTTATAAAAGCCAGTAACTTTATCTGTATTTGGCAATTGATTATTAATAGCTTTCAATCTAAAAAATAGTCCATTATAAATCATTTCAATTGTAAATAAAGGAGAAATGATTCTGTACTTATCTTCTTCAAATTTGTATAAAGGATTACTTCTCACTTTTAGAAAATCAACTTCAGTAATTGATTCATCAACACTAGCTACATGCTTATCGATGAATGCCATACTTTCTTGTTCTTCTAGATGAATTTCGACATGAGATTCTTTATCCATCATTAAAACTGCCTGGACTATTCCGAATAGACGTTTTAGATAATCTTTATAATCTGCAACTTCGTAATGCGCATAAAAGGCTTCAAGCAAAGCTTGACAGTCTTCTCGTTCGGATAAAAATTCAAAATAAAATAAGGCTCTCTTAAATTGACATTCGTAAAGTTTTTCAACTCTAAAATTTATAATATCATTGTTGTGAAAGCTAATCTGCAAAAGTGCCTGAGCAGCAGTAAAGGCTAAATTATTTTCCTCTCTTATTTGGGTACTTTTTATATCCCTCTCAGTAATTGTAATTTGATTTAATAGAACATAAGCTTTAAAAGTATCTTGCTCAATTTCTTGGTTTGTTTTTGTAGTTTCTTGTTCGTCAGGTATGTGATCAAAAATGAACTCAAAAAGCCTTAAACTGGATACTGGATAAGGCACTTCATAAAAACTTAGAGGGTATGATTCATTTTCTACATATTGTAATATATTAGAATATATAGTTTGTGCAAAATCAGAGTTTTCAGAGCTGAAATACATTTGCAAAAAATGAATAATATCAGAGTATCTTGATTTCTCTGTGTTGAAACCTAAAAAAAAAGAACCCATTTTTAACAAGTCGGATTTATCAATTCCTGATAAGTACTCCTCTAATGTAGAGCGTTCTTCATTTGGGAAACAGGCTTCAAAATTAATTCCGAGTTTAAACAATTATTCTAGTTCTTTTGATTAATTCAACAAGTTAAAAAATAATATCACCCACTTAAACTAAAACCAAAATAAATGTTGTTACTCTTCTAATGAAGCACTCTTTTTACGAAGTGATGATAGGAGAAAAGCGGAGTGTCTAAGCAAAAAATGGCATAATAATTGCAGTATTAAACATGAGCATATGGTGGAATTGGTATACACACCTGATTGTCAATCAGGCGCTTGAAAAAGTTTAGGGGTTCGAATCCCCTTATGAATTTTCATCCCATCGGGATTCTATATAGATTAAAAGCAGGAGTAACTATTCCTGCTTTTTTCATTTTTATAATTATTTGATATCTAGGATATTATATGTCGTATTGGCAAAATAAATACAAGTATTTCTATAATATGTCAAGTTGTCTTATAACTCTCTTAAGGTAAAGTTCTTGATATTAGAAGTATATCAAATAAATTAATATGATAGTTAAATCAATTCATCTAAATCAATGGGCAAGTACTCTAGATAGTAAAGGTATATTACCATTATTGGCAAGAAAACTAATATTTGCTAGTCTAAATTTTGACGATATAAAATCGGCAGATTTCCCAGCTGAAGAAGATACATATATAGGTGGCTATGATGGCATACTAAAAACATCAATAGGGAATAAGTATATACCAGAAGGCGATTCTGTATGGGAATTTGGGACTAATTCGGATACAAAAACCAAAGCAAATAAAGATTATGCGAAGAGAACTAAAGATTCTTTGGGAGTAACTAAGTCTGAAACGACATTTGTTTTTTTAACTTCAAGAGTTTGGGTTGGAAAAACCGAATGGGCTGAAGAAAAAAATAAAGAAGGAATTTGGAAAGATGTAAAATGTTATGATGCCACTGATTTAGAACAATGGTTAGATATTGCAAGAGGTGTAGATTATTGGATGGCCAACCATTTGCGTTTAACAACAGAAGGTGTCTATATTGGGGAAGATTTTTGGAGTATTTGGTCTAAAACGGATAAGTTTGAATTTCCTCCAGAAATATTAATAGGAGGTAGGGAAGCAGCAGTAATATCGTTAAAGCATTTATTACTTGATTCAACTGGAACTGCGACTTACATGAAAGCTCCAACAACGGATGAAGCCTTAGCTTTTATATTGGCTACTATTGTTTCAATGGAAAGTAAAATGAAAGAGTCTATTTTATCAAAAACGCTAATTCCAACAGACACCCATAGTTTACAAAGATTGATTAATGAAAAAAGACAATTAATAATTATTCCAAAATGTCAAATCGAAGAAATTGATATTGCCAAAGCAAAATCTAATAATCATATTATTATTGTTCCGTCAACAATAAACAGTTCTAAAAAAAATGATGAAATTGTTTTGCCGATTATTGAATTCGAGCCATTTATCGAATCTTTAAAAAAGATGGGGATTGGAAATGAAAAGTCTAGGCAATTATCTAAAAATACAGCCAGAAATATTAGTGTTTTAAGGCGTACTCTTAAAGTAAGTGATGCAGAACCAAAATGGTATACGGCAACTGAAAAAAGAAGCTTATTACCAATTCTATTATTAGCTAGATTCAAAAGCACAAATCAATATGACAGGGAAATAGTTCAAAATATTAGTGAAAAAAAGTACAGCGAGTTTGAAAAAACACTTAGAGAACTTTTAGCGTTGGAAGAAACAAATGTTCTCTTTGTTAATGATAATTGGCGTTTAATTTCCCATACAGATAGTTGGCTGTTTATGGCTAAGCATATAACTGCCGAAGATTTAGAAAGGTTTACGAAAATCGCTATTGAAGTATTAAGTGAACATAATCCGGCTTTAGATTTAAAGCCAGAAGAGCGATATATGGCAGCTATTCACAAGGCAATACCTAAATATAGTACTGAATTAAAAAGAGGTATCGCTGAAACTCTTATTATATTATCAGTTTATGGTGAAGAGTTTGGTGTTAATTGTGGTTTCTCACCTGAGTTATATGTCAATAATATCATTAGAGAGATACTGAAAAATGGTGATGCAAATACTTGGAGGTCATTGTCAAGTAATTTAATGAGGCTAGGAGAGGCAGCTCCATCAATTATGTTAGAAGAAATAGATTCATTAGTTACTTCTGATAAACTTGATTCATTTTTTGAGGTTGAAGATACTATGTTAAGTAAGAATAGCTATTTACCTTACCTATTATGGACTTTAGAACAAATAGCTTGGATGCCTGAAAACTTATCCAAAGTATCATTGATTATTTGTCAGCTAATTGAAAAAGGCCCAAAAGATTACCCAAATGCAAACACACCTCTGGCAACTCTAAACTCAATTTATAGAAGCTGGTATCCACAGACTTTAGCTCCATTAAAAATAAGAATAAAAGCGTTAGAGTTAATACGTAAGCGCTTTCCAGATATAGCATATATTTTATTTAATAATCTGATAGGCAAACAGCACGATGTGGCTTTTCATGGTAGTCGAATGGAATGGAGACTTTTCAATAATATTGAGGATGTGTCAGTGACTAACCGAGAAAGGTCGGAAATGGAAGATTTTGCAATTTCAAATTTAATTGAGCTTGCTGGTAATAGTCCTGCAAAAATATCATCATTAATAGACAAATTAGATGTTTTTACTAATGTAAAAATAAATGATGCTTTGGAGCATATCAGTAATAATATTCCCACTAGTGAAGAAGATAGGTCTATAGTTTATCACGCATTTAGAAATTTAATTGGTAAACATCGAAGCTTTCAACAAGCAAGATGGGCTCTACCAATTGATATCCTTAATGAGTTTGAAACAGTGGCTCTTAAATTTGAGCCAAAAGACCTTGTTTTAAAGGATATCTATTTATTTGAAGATAGTTATCCTGAATTTTTTGAAGGCAAGGATGAGATGAATATTGATGAAAACAATAAAATTATTGTATCCAAAAGAGTTGATTTTTTAATTGATTTTCTTAAAAGTAATTCATTAGATGACGTTATTGAACTTGCTTCAACATTGGAATACCCAATGTACTTAGGAGAAGCTCTGGCAAAAATCACATTAGATGAAAATATAGAAAATAAAATACTAAACCTATTAGGAAGTAAAATAGAAAAGAATGAGCAACTGGCTTCTCAATATGTGAGAACCAAAGAATCACAAATAGGTTTTAAAACTTGTATAGAAATTTTTAATAAACTGAAAACTGATAATGCAAATGAAATGCAACAATCACTGTTTCTACTTGCTTTATCACCAAATGTTCAATTATGGAAGTTTATTGAGACACTTAACAATAAAAATATTGAAGAATATTATTGGCAGAATAAATATGATTGGGTACCACCTGATGAAGAAAGCTTTAAATATGCAATTTCTAAATTCCTTCAATATGATAGAACTATTGCTGTTTTAAATCATTTGGGACATCCTGAACGAGTGAAAAAATATGAGACAACAGATATTATTAAACTCTTAAGAGATGCAAAAATAACTGACTTTGTAAACCCAACAAACAGTAGACTTCACACATGGTCAATCCAAAACATCTTCTCAGAATTGGATTCTAGAGCTGATATAGTAGAAGATGAGATTGCTGTTTTAGAATTGAAATACCTATTTGATTTAAATGATTTTAATAGTAAAAGAAAACCTAGATTTTTATTTAAAGCTATTGCTAAAGAGCCCGAGTTATTCAGTCATTTTTTAAATGAAGTTTATGTTCCAAATGGTATGAGTGATGAAGAAAAAGCAGAAAGACGCTCCAAAAGAACAAAAGAGGAGTCAGATCTTATTTTTTCTAAGCATAAAATTCTAGAAAACATTAACATTATCCCTGGCACAAATGATGAAGCTGTTATTGATGGAGATAAACTAAAAGCTTGGATAAGTAAAGTTAGAGAATTAGCTAAAAAAGATGACAGGCTTGAATCCGTAGAAGGAGTAATAGGTACACTATTATCTAAATATCCAAAAGGATTGCACGAAACTTGGTTTCCTTCAGTAATTTTAGAAACATTAGAGGAAATTAATTCTCATAGAATGCTACTTATGTTTGAAATAGGAATTACAAATAGTAGAGGAGTTACCGTTAGAGGAGCTCATGCAGGTGGTAATTTAGAGTATGACCAAGCTAAAATTTATGATGAAATTTATAATTTGACTTATGTCGAATTTCCAATTGTTTCAAACGTTTTTAAACGCATAAGAGATGATTATAATAGGCGAGCCAAACGGGAGGATAATGAAGCGTTAGGTGGCAAGTTGAATTACTAAGTTTTGCCCTCATAAAATTTTGGTTAAAGCAATAGACGATGGGATTCTGTCGAGGAAATTTAGAGTATTAATTTATTAAAAGTAAAAATATGTTAGGATTATCAAATTTAGTCACGGAGTTAGGAACTAGTGGCATGTTTAGTAGCGTTGAATCTGTAGATTATTATGCCATAAGTAAGGATCATTTAGGTGACATTAAAGCTACGTTTAATGATCAAATAATTAAGGTTCAAGTTTATTCTGGTGACGATTTCGAATCTATAGCCAAGAAAATAATTGATAAAGCGGAATTCAGTTAAAAGATTGCAATATTATGTAAAATAGAACCTCAATGTTTAGCTCGGCCTCATAAAATTTTGGTAAAACAATAGGTGAGTGGAGCGTAATATTTTAGACTATACAAATGCGATTATCCAGTGGATGATTGTATTTGGATACAACACTTTACTAAATGCATGTTTCGAATCGTATTTAGCTAATAATGTCCACAGGACATTCTCTTAACGCTAAATAATCTAAAATTTAGCGAATGAGCCGTTAATTGTTTCCAAAATTATATGCAGCCTTGAATTTTTGTTTCTTTTGTTTCAAGACAAAAGATATAGAAACTTAAAAAAAGCCCATTTGGAATTCTAAATATAACAAGTGCATAGAATTTTATTTTTACTCACGTATTTACTTAATTAGATAAAACTTTAAATGAGTTCGTGAATCTCGTAAAAACTCGATTTCTCAAAATTTATGCTCTTGTGGCAATCCACGAGAATCGTCTAAAATTTTTTATCACGTACATTTTGTCGTTTACGCGATTTTTAATAGAAGTAAAAAGCTAGCTTTTATTGTGCGGCTGGCAAGCGGCTGTAAATTGCATATAAAATAAATTACAATAGTAATTTGATTTTATCAACGCAATCGAGCGTTTGACAGCGGACATTTGACATACTATTCAATTAAAAGCATCCAGTGGATGGTTTTAGTTGGATACGCAATTAGTTCTGTAGTTTGTTTAAACTAATAGTTTCAAACTCACAATTAGCTTGTACATAATCATTAACGTTATAGAACACTGCGTGATTCTAGAACTATGATTATGTCAAATATCACTGAAAAGCGCTATTACGCTAATTGTTGTATTATGTCCTATAATTTACATTATGTAAAATAGTATTTTAATAAATTAGAATAGTCTAAAACATTGCTTTAAGTTCTGCTAATTCCTTTTCTAAAACAGCTTCCATTTCTTCAAGCTGTCCGTCGTAACCATTTGTATACAAAAATTTCATGTGTACCACGCGATTTCTATAATCATCAGAACCAAAATATTTATATTCCTCTATTGTAAAACTAGAGTTATCTATTACTAATTTCTCGTACCAATTAAAATTATCTTTTATGTAGCGTAAGTTTGCAATGAGTTCATTTTTAATAATATCTTCCATTGGCCGTAATCCAAGCTCTACAGATTTATAGACTTGTTCAATTTGCACTAACTTATTAGAAATATCAGAATTAATTAGCGATGCTTTTTCAATAATTGATGATACAATTGGGTTTACAGGTAAAAATTGAATGTTTATAGTAACCAAAAACGGTGCTTGCAATACGGCATTCAATTTTTCGGAGTCGGTCTTATCTTTTTTTAGATATAAATCGTAGAGTTTTAAATCTTCGGCAATTGCAGATCTCACCTCTTTAATAATAACGAGATCTTCTTCTATTTTCTTTTCAATTTGTAATGCGATTTTTCTTGTATCTTCTTCAAGCGTCTTGTTTTCATTAAAGTTATTAATGGTTACTGCAACCAAAATACCGATAACAACAAGTAAAATTTCCCCTATAGCATAAGCCAAATAATTTTTTAGACGCTTCCCTTCTATCATTTTAAATCGTAATCCGTTAAATAATTTCATATAATATTAAAGAATTTTACTATGAGTTTACAAAATACATTTTCATTGAACCTCTATTTTTTACATCGAGCTCACCACGATATTCACAATCAAACTCAGATTTGAGAATATTATAAGTATCTTCAGAAATGTTGATACGTCCTGGTTTAGAATTACTTTCCATACGTGATGCAATATTTACAGTATCTCCCCAAATATCATAAGCGAATTTTTTAGTACCAACGACTCCAGCTACTACAGGTCCTGTGTTAATTCCAATCCTAATATCAAAATCTGCTGTTGTAATATCATCGAATTTAGCATTGGAGACAAAAGCATTCATTTCCTTAGCAGCTAATACCATCTCTTTAGCTTGGTCCACATTATCATAACTCAAACCACCAACAGCCATATAGGCATCTCCAATAGTTTTAATTTTTTCTAGACCATGTTTTTCCATGATTAAATCAAACTCAGAAAAATAATAATCTATAGTTTCTACGAGCTTCTCTGGTGAAAGATTCTCAGCATAACTCGTAAACCCTTTAAAGTCGGAAAACAAAACAGTAACCGAAGGATACTTTTTAGCCGCTACTCTACCCTTATCTTTTAGCTCTTGAGCGGTTTCTTCTGGCAGAATATTAAGCAGTAATTTATCTGAACGGTCTTTTTCAGCCGCAATTATTTTATTGGTCTTCTTTACAAATTTATTTTTCTTAAATAAATTATAGGCTAATATACCAATGAGGAATAACACACCAATTGTTGACCATAGCATAATGCGTTGCGTCTTACGCTTTTGAGTTTCAAGTTCTAATTCAGCTAATGTTTTACTGTTTGTAGCATTAGAAATTTTCTGAACCTCTTCAATATTTCGGATGCTATCTCTATAAATAATATAGTCCCGATAATAACTTAAAGCAAAGTCTCCATTGCCAGCTTTTTCATTGAGTTCAGAAAGTTTAAGGTTAGCGTCTCTTATTTGTTCCTTTAAACCATAGGCCTTTGCTAAATTTAAACTACGATTAGCAAATTTAAAAGCCAAATCAAAATTTTCCTTGTCAACATATATATCAGCTAAATATGTTAAATAAACAGATATTGGATAATAATCTTCTAAACCTTCTAGAATACTAATGGCTTCATTTATTTTATCTTCCGCGAGTTCATCTTTATTTTGCTCGGCATAAACCATTCCTATATTTCCTAAGTTGTATGCTTTTCCGACTAAATAATTTCTTTTTTCAAAAATAGTACTAGATTCTTCAAAATATAACAATGCCTTATTATACTCTTCAATTCTAGTTAGCCAATCACCAGCATTTAAAAGTGCAGATGCTAAATTCAATGAATCCGGAATCTTCCTTAACAACTCAATTCCCTGAATATAGTGTTGCTCAGCAAACTCATTGTTCTCCATAAGAACATAAGTATCAGCTATAGAAACCTGAAGTATTCCTATAGTATTTTTATCTTTAGTCTGTTCTGCATACTCAAGACCTTTAAGAAACGCTTCTATAACCTTTGAATTTTCTCCCTTAATGAGAAACGCATTTCCTTTCGCTAGGTATCCAATTTTAAGAGCTCTTAAAGCAGAATCTTTTGGTTTTAAATTAACAGCTTTCTTAATAAGGATATTGGCATAATATAAGGCAGAGTCAGGATTAACTTCAGATTCGGCAATACGAATTAAAAGTAAATGTTCAGGAATCTCGTATTTACCTGATTGGTATAAGGCTTTTAAATGATCTGCTTTTTTTTGGTTTTGACCACAAATCTTTTGTGTACAGAAAAAAATAAGACCTATACAGCATATATAGGTCTTTATATTGTTTAACATCATCATTATCTTGCGTGAGATTTCAATCTTAATCTTGGATCAATCGTAAAACTCCGCGTACTAAAAGGCATAGGAGCGACATCATGCCATTGGTTCGCCCTATAATCTGACATATACTTTACCTGAGGACCTGAAAAAACGATTGGACCTCTGGTGCCATTTCCAGATATACCCTCAATAATAAATGGTACTGGAGCAACTTGTGTCCACGGACTTGAATTATATGATGTAATGTATGCTACTTGTGAACCTGCATATATAACTAAGCCGTTTGTTCTGCTACCAGATATACCTTCAACATCAAATGGAGCTTGTATTATTTGCCAGGTATTAGCTTCATAATTACCCATATTAGCGATTTGATTTTCAGCAAACACAATAGGTCCACCATAATAATCACCAGTTATACCTTCAATATCAAAAGGAGCATTATTTACTTCTACCCAAGTACTTTGCGCACTATAATGCAAATAAGCCACACGGTTACCTGAGTAAGCAAGAACACCTTTAACATTATTATTACCAGCTATACCTTCAATAGTAAAAGGTGCAGAAGGTAGTTCTGTCCATGTATTACTTCCGTAGCCATTCATGTAAGCTACACGATTACCTGAAAAAATAATTGGTCCATCAGTATTATGACCTGCAATACCTTCAATTTCAAAAGGCGCTTCTGCTACTGTATGCCAAATATTGTCAGCGTAACTATTCATATAAGCTACAGTTTTGCCTAAATATACGATTGGTCCATTTTCATTACTACCAGCCATACCTTCATAACCATTGAGGCCTATTGTAATACTATAATTTTCCTCATCGTCTTTTTTTAGAGAATTATCATTTCTAATTTTAGAAGTATAAACATTATGTGCTCTACCACGTTTAAAATCTTTTAAAATAGACTTTCCTCCTTCTCTTTTTACGTTCTGAAAAAACACGACTGTACTTCCACCATTTTTAGGAACAGCAGTCCATGTTATCACTTGATTTTTTTCGACTTCAGTTAAAAAATTTGCAGGCGCACAAGGATCTTGAATTGGCCCACCTAGATCTTCTGAAAATACAACTGAACAATCTTTGTTTGATTCAGTGATGTTGTCTGTGTCTACAGTAACTGTGATGTTAATAGCGTCATCTGTTGGATTACTCATAATTTTTTGTTTTTAAATTAATTAATACTAATTGTTAAGGGATAAAAAAACGGGGAATTATGGGACTGTCGGATAATATGCAGGTTTAGAACACCTGCTTTTTAAAAAAGTTTTCTTTTATTTCAGTGGGTATAAAAAAATAAGTTATCATATTAAGCTTGGTTAGCACATATAATAAGTAGCAGAAATTTATAAAGTGTTACACTTTAGTCAATTAAAAAATAAAAATGAGATAGATTTTTAAGGAAAATAAATTTAGGTATTATTATGGTATTATCCTAATAGATCTCAATAATAACGCTATAATTAGAAATAAAAACATCCAATACATAACTACAAAAAAAGCCCATCACATAGTGATAGGCTTTCATAACTTAGGTTAAGCGATATATTTAAATAACTTTTACGTTTATGGCGTTTAATCCTTTTTTTCCTTCTGTAAGATCGTATTCTACTTTATCGCCTTCACGAATTTCGTCTACCAATCCAGAAATGTGAACAAAATGTTCCTTGTTTGAACCTTCTTCTGTTATAAATCCGAAGCCTTTTGCATCGTTGAAGAATTTTACTGTTCCTGTACTCATTGTATTATATTTAATTTATTAATAATACTATGAGTTATTCAACAAGTGTGCCACAAAATATAAAGTGATTTAAAATGCCCGAAATTAGCGTGTTAGTTTACGAAGTGCGACCCATTGTTTTAGCATTTCTCTAGAGTCTACAGCAGGATAACCCAATACAGTTTTCCCAGCGGCAACATCATTCATAACACCAGAACCTGCACCAACAGTTGCTCCAGAATGTATTGTAGTATGGTCTTTTATAGATGCAGATCCACCTATTATTACTCCATCTCCTAATGTTACAGAGCCTGCAAGTCCACTATTACCAGCCATAATACAAGAACGACCAAGCACACAATTATGTCCAATCTGCACCAAATTATCGATCTTACAACCATCTCCTAATTGTGTAGAACTAAATTTACCGCGATCTACACAAGAATTTGCTCCAATTTCCACCCCATTACCAATCACCACATTTCCTATATGCGGAATTTTAACCAATCCTCTACCATCATCACTTGGACGATAGCCAAAACCATCTGCTCCGATACTTACATTATTATGAAAAATACAATGCGCACCAATAACAGAGCGTTCTCGTATTATTGTGCCAGACCATACAGTCGTGTGGTCTCCAATTGTGGTTTCGTCTAAAATAGTTACATTAGGATATACTGTTACATTCTCACCTAAAACAACATCTTTGCCAATATAGCAACCGGCTCCAACTCTACTTCCACTGCCAATTTTAGCAGAGGCATCTATTACAGCGGCAGGATGAATTTCGGTTTCAAAGTGTGGAGGTTCAGGTGTGAATTCTTCTAATAACTTAGCCATAGCTAAATCTGCATTTTTTACTTTAATCAATGCACGATTATCACCTGGCTCAATATCTAAATTAGCATTAACAATGGCTAAACTTGCTTTAGAAGTCTCCCAAAGTGCTACATATTTTCGGTTACCAATAAAGGTAGCCTCATTTTTATTTGCTTTTTGTATTTGCTCTAATCCTGTTATCGCATTGTTAGTAGCACCAGAAATTTCACCATTAATAATGGCATTGATATCTTGAATTGAGAATGATTTCATTAGAATACTATTGTATATTGATTATAAAACACACAAGGTAATACTAATAAACTAGCTTTAGTACTACATTGTAATTTCTCTAAAAACAATACCCAAAGCTGTTTGAATATCAATAACCTTTTGCATTTCACCAGGAATTATTAAAGCTATCGATTGTCCTGTTTTACCAGCTCTTGCTGTTCTTCCACTTCTATGTGTATAGTAGTCTAAATGCTCTGGTAATTGATGATGCAATACAAATCCTAAATTACGAACATCTATACCTCTTGCTGAAACATCTGTTGAAATTAAAACTTGTATACTTTCATTTTTAAATGCTCGCATTACTTTATCACGGTCCTTCTGCTGCATATCACCTTCTAACGCACCAATTGCATAACCTTCTTGCTGCAATTGTAAGGCAAGGGCTTTAGTACCTGCTTTTGTTCTGCAAAATATGATACCTCTTTCGTCTTGGCGCTTGTCTAAAATTCGGATAATCGTATTCAACTTATCCTTTATCTGTGTAGAAATGTAGTGATGCGAAATATTTTCATTAACCAAAGCATTTTTGTTCACCTCAATTTTTATGGCATCTGGCGACATGTAATTTTGTATAATGTGTTTTATTTCTTCTGGCATTGTTGCAGAGAATAGCCACGTATTCCTTTTGGAGGTATTAAATTTTAAGATTTTATTTAAATCTTCTTTAAAACCCATGCTTAGCATTTCGTCAGCCTCGTCGAGTACCAATATTTTTACATTAGAAATATCTACTGCTCCACGTTCTATTAAATCGAGTAGACGTCCTGGTGTGGCAACAACAATATGCGTTGTTCTGGTCAATGCCTTAATTTGCCTATCAATCTTTTCACCTCCATAGACTCCTTCAGCAAAAATTTTTCCATCTATATATTTAGTAAATCTAAAAAGCTGCTTCTGTATTTGCTGTACCAATTCTCGAGTAGGCGCAATAATTAGAGCTTGTACATCAGAATTGTTTTTATCAATATGATGCAAAACAGGTAAACCAAAGGCTGCCGTTTTACCAGTACCTGTCTGAGCTAAACCAATTAAGTCGGTTTTAGATTTTAATAATACCGGAATTACAGTTTCCTGTATCTCTGTTGGGTTTACAATTTTAAGCTCTTTTAAGCCTTTTACATAGGATTTATGAATACCTAATTCTGAAAATGTTGCCATACTGTAGTCTTATAGCGCAAAGGTAACTTTACTTTATAGATTGCACTACTCCTCTGGCGGAAATCCGTGAATTTCTTCAAACTTCTCATCAAAATTAGCACGTAAATAAGAATTGAGTTTTTGCTTATAATCATCTTTTAACCACTTCAAAAAATTACCTGTGCTCTTACTAATGCACTTCGCATAGATTTCTATTCGCATATTAATATCATCCTTAAGCATTTTAGCTAAGCCTAATGCATCATAAACATCCTCACTGTTCTCAATACAGATTTTTGCGTGCTGTTCTATAGAGCGTTCTAATACTACTTTAGAAGATTCGCCTTTTGCTACTGCATCTTTATACGTTTGCTTTATATCAAAGTAAGTTTCTTCAGATTTTGCAAACTCTTCTTTAATTTCATCTGCTAAATCGTGCTTAAAGTTGGCTTCAATAACTTCATCACTCTTTATACGATCTGCATACCAATTTGGTGATTTAAAAATTAATTGCCAATCTAAATCCGCTCCCCAAGGTCCAAATCTATATAGATTGTTTCCTAAATCTATGGTTGTAAACTTAGCTTTACTGTTAAGGATACGCGAGCCACGACCAATCATTTGATAGTATAAGGTTAGAGATTTAGTTGCCCTATTTAAAATAATTGTATCTATTGTAGGTTCATCGAATCCTGTGGTTAAAATACTTACCGAAGTTAAAATGGCATCTGGTGTTTCATGAAACCATTCTAAAATTTGTTTTCGTTGCTTCTTAGTTGCTGTATTGTCTAAATGCATAATAGGTAAACCTGCTTCTCTAAAAGCGTAATACACATTTATTGAAGTATTAATACCATTATTAAAGATTAATGCTTTTTTACCCATTGAATGCTTTTTATAGGCATCTACTAATTTTTGAAGCATTGCAGGACTAGAATATAAATCTTCTGAAGATTTCACTGTATAATCACCATTAGAGCCTACTTCTAATGAGGTTAATCCCATATCGTAAGCGTAGGTTTCTGCACGAGCTAAAAACTCGTTTTCTATTAAATTTTCTATGGTTTCACCTGTAATAAGTTCGTCATAATTATCCTTCATAGGAAGGTCTTTGTTAGAACTTAAAGGTGTTGCTGTTACACCTAATACAAATGAATTTTCGAAAAATTTAAAAAGCTTGGTAAACGAGTTGTAATGGGCTTCGTCAATAATAACTAAACCAACATCAGAAATATCTAACATGTTATCATTTAGTCTATTATTTAAAGTCTCGACCATTGCTACAAAACAAGAATATTCAGCTTGGTCGTCTAAATTAGCTTTACTATTTACCACTTTATTGGTTACACCAAAACTGGTAAGCATTTTCGAAGTTTGGTTACAAAGCTCGACTCTATGCGTCATTACCAATACTTTTTTGTTGTGATTCTTTAAGTACTGACGAACCATTTCAGAAAAAATAACGGTTTTACCACCACCTGTCGGCAACTGATACAACAAATGATAATCATCTGGTGCAGTCTCAAATTTCTCAAAAATTTGACTGATAGCACCTTGCTGATAATCGTATAATTCTTTGTCTGTTTTCTTTTCTAGAATAGCTTGATTTGTTTTTGACATATATAGTTTTAGTCTGAATTTTTAAAGATTACAAAATTAAGCTATTTGATATGGTTCATAAAATTAATCAAAAGCATTTTTTAGCTTCGCCAAGCGCTAAGGGATTAAATAAAATATCTGTTGACACAAATGAATTGCGATTCTATTTCAGATAGGTTCATCTCTAATTTATAAAGGGTAAACACCATTAATTAAGCACTTAAACGATAATACATGTTTAGTAGCTGTAAGTTTTGATTAACACAAAGTACCAGTATACTTTTAAGCATTAGTTGCTATTAACATTTTATCTTTTCTTGTTATTAAGGATTTCGACCTATGGATTATCCTTAAGCTTATTAACAAATAGAATGCATTTATAGCAATGAAATTGAAACTCAAATCGTTGTTAAATGAAAAATTTATCTGTTAAAACAGCTTTAAACTCAAAGTTGTATCATTCAAAATTAAAGGTTAGTATTCTTGTTTTATCATGTTGTCTTTTGTTTAGTGCTGTTCCGTATTTCTTTGGTTCAGGTTTAACCACAGCAGAACCGATAGCACCTTATTTAAATAATGCTTTTCCGTCAGAATCGACAATAGATGTACAGCCATATAGAGTGGCTTATCCTAATTTATCATTTTTTTATCCTGTATTTTTTAAAGCTGTACCTAATGACGATAAAATAGTTGTTGGTCAGTTAGATGGTAATATTTATTGGATTAGCACTGATGAGAATACAACTCAAAAAAACACCTTGGTTGATCTCTCTGATGAAGTTGGCTTTGTATGGGATGGTGGACTTTTAGGTTTAGCTATACACCCAAATTACGGTAATGGCGATAATTATTTTTACATCTTTTATACAACGGAAGATTCTAACAGTAATGACTATCCGAATTCGTACCTAGGTCAAAACTGTGATTTAGAGCAGTATTATGGGAATTTCTTAATATTAGAGCGATTTGAAGTTGATCCCTCTACTCTAGCCCTAATTCCTGGAAGTAGAACCACATTAATCAAAGATAGAATGTATGGCACAACGCATAGAGGTGGTGGCATGGAGTTTGGAGATGACGGATTTTTATATTTAACAACTGGAGATCAAACAGCCTGGAAAAAGTCGCAAGATTTTATAAATAATTTAGATGGTGGTGTATTGCGTCTAGATGTAGATAAAGATCCAACTAAAAGTCATCCTGCTACTAGAACAAAACCACAAGATGTTGGCGAAGCGGACGAAATTACTGGTGTAGAATATTGGATACCTAATGATAACCCATTTGTAAATGCTGCTGGTACGAATTTTGAAGAATATTGGAGCGTAGGATTAAGAAACCCTTTTAGAATGACAAAAGATTCTGAAACCGGCAAATTCTATATTGGTGATGTAGGTCTTAATAAACATGAGGAAGTAAATATATTAGAAAAAGGTAAAAACTACGGTTGGCCAGTTTTTGAAGGCTATGCAGATGGTCCAAATGGCTGTGTCTCCGAGTTATTAAATGACATGCCTCATGAAGGGCCATTATTAGCTTTTCCTAGAGCAAATGTGAATAGTCTAATTGGTGGTTACGTATATAGAGGATCCGAAATGCCCGAATTATATGGTAAATATATTTGTGCAGATTATGGTTCTGGTGAAGAATTGTGGACTGTAGATATTGATGATGGGTCTTTTGAGCAGCTTGCTATTTTTTCTCCAGCAAATGTTATTTCATTTGGTGAAGATCATAATAAAGAACTTTTTATTTTAAAAGCAGGTGCAAATACCACTCTATATAAAATGATTTCACCGACTGCTATAGATTATGATAGTTTTCCCCAAACATTAACAGAAACGGGTGCATTTACCAACTTAAATACCTTAGAGGTAGATGATGGTATTATACCTTATGAACTTGTTGAGTCCTTTTGGTCAGATGGTGCTTTGAAAAAAAGATGGCTAGCCATTCCAAACGATGGCGCATACGATACTGAAGGTGAACGTATAGATTACTCTGAAAACGGAGATTGGGAATTCCCAGTTGGTTCTGTAATTATTAAACATTTTGAATTACCTGTAGACGATAATAATCCATCAGTGACTAAAAAAATCGAAACGCGTTTTTCTATTGTTGGTGATGATGGAAAGTTTTACTTCCTTACTTATAATTGGAACGACCAAGAAACTGAAGCCTATTTGCAAGAGGTTGCGCTAGACGAAACGGTAGACATTACAACCACTTCTGGTGGTACAAGAACACAAACATGGCATTTCCCATCTAACTCAGAATGTACAAGTTGTCACAACTCTGCAAATAAAGGAGCTCTCGGTTTAAGAAGTCGATTCCTTAATAAGGATTTAACTTATGACGCAACGGGCTTAACAGGTAATCAATTGGTTACACTAAGTCATTTAGGTATTATCGGTGAATCTATCACAGACACAGATACACCAAATATTCTTACAAGCAAATCAATTTATGATGCGTCTGCTAGTCTAGATGAAAAGGCAAGATCTTATTTAGATTTAAACTGCGCATATTGTCATAGAACAGATAATAACAATAGAGCTCAATTTGATTTAAGATTATTTAATAGTTTAGAAGCTACGGAAATACTAAATGCTGATATTCTTAGTCCTTTAAATGTAAGTCCTGATGAAGAAATAATTTTTCCAGGGAATGCCTCTAAATCGATACTATATCATAGGATTGCTAGTGTAGACCCGGTTGTAATGATGCCACCGCTATCTAAATCAGTGGTAGATACTGACGCTTTAAATATGATAGCTTCTTGGATTAACCAATTAGAAACTCCTGAAAGCACATTTAATTCGCCAGATGAAAGCACTAATTTAGCCCTATTAAAGTCAGCAACTCTTTCGGGTTCAGTAACTAATGGCAGAGGTAAATTTGAGGATATATTATATGATCCTAGAGTGAGCAACTATTATGATCCTACAGAATTTAATGAATACGGACTCGATTATACCACTAATTTAGGAACACCAACAATAGATGATGCCTTTCAATGGCAAGTAAATTGGCCAAATCCAAAGAATATAAATTACATAACTTTTGGTGGTTCTTATGCAGACGCACCACAACCTAATACCATGTGGAGAATTAGTTACCGTTTAAATAATACATGGACCATTTTAGACGATGGACAAGGAGGTTGGATTAATAACGGTATTTTTGCCTGGGATGGAACAACACAAGAACCAATACAAGCAGATGCTATAAAAGTAGAACTTTATAGTGATGGTGTTAATGAGGTTATAGGTGTTCATTTAAGAGGTCGTGGAGGTAAATCTACAGGTTTAATTGATGACAGTCTAACAACGCCAAAAGCAACATTAATACAATTTTTGCCATATACTAATTCTTGTGGTATAGCTATACCAAACGAAGCTATGGTATATTGTAATGACACTTGGTCTAATAATGTAGGGCCATCATTAACTTCAGATAATAAAAATGTTCTTATAGCAGATGGTACCTGGACAATTAATGAAGATGAACAATTTAATATTAATGATTTAGTAATTGCAAATGGCGCAGCACTTATTATAAAAGAAGGTGCAAGTTTAAAGGTAAATGGTGATTTGACTAACAATGGTTCTTTAGTATTAGAATCTATTTCTACAAAATACTCTAGTCTTATCGTAGATGGAGCGAGTGTTGGAGAAATGTCATATAAGAGACACGTTAATGGATTTGCTAGTGCCGCGAAAAATGATTTAATTTCATCACCTTTTGTAGGAGAAATATTTGGTGATTTTGCAACAGCTAACCCAAATATTTATGAAAACCCATTAAATACAGATCAAAAGCTATTCGGAATTTTTGATGAGCCATTAGGTGATTTTCTTACCTATGTAACTTCAGATATTGATGATGCAGCAGCGCCATTAACAAATGGTATAGGATTTAGAGCTGCAAGGGATGCCTCTGAAGATGCTATTGACGGTAGTACATTCACTTTCTCAGGCACATTGCGCAGTGGAGCATTTAATGTCCCTATAACCGAGTCTTCGAGTGCTTATGCAGGTTGGAACCTTATTGGAAACCCATACCCTTCTTATATGGATTTTGATACGTTCTTCGCTTTAAATGAAGATCAATTAGACATTAGCAATCATAAAGCTATTTATGGCTATGACGGAAATGCTTCAGATGGATGGATTATTTATAATAATCTAACACCAAATAGATTAATAGCTCCTGGACAAGGCTTTTTTGTTAAAGTTAAATCTGGCGGTGGATCAATTACATTTAGTCCAAATATGAGAACTTCGGGTAATTCTGATGATTTTATTCAGGGTAGAAATTCTACTTCTCATTTAGGATACATAAACCTAATGATGACTTCAGAGGTTAACACCTATACAACCGAAGTATACTTTAATGCGAATGCAAGTCTAGGTTTAGATCCAGGCTATGATGCTGCATCTTTTGATCAATCGAATTCCAACTTCTCATTACATACGCATTTAGTTGAAAATAGTGTTGGGTCAAACTTTGCTGTTCAAGCATTGAGTGGAGATGCCTTAAATAATGCTAGAATTCCTTTAGCGATTAACGCAAGCCAAGGAGACAACATCACTATAAGTATCAATGAATCTGATGTTTCGTCAGCAATTAACGTGTACTTAGAAGATACTTCTAACAATTCGTTTACGCGCTTAAATGAGGATAGTTACAATTTTATCGCTAATGCTGAAATTACTGGTGTTGGAAGATTTTATTTGTTGTTTGAAAACCAATCCTTAACTACACCAGAAGAATCTATAAAAGATTTAAATATTTTCACGGATTACGTTAATAAATCTATAGTTATAGAAGGCCCAGTATTACAAAATACTAATGCTATACTTTATGACTTAAGAGGAAGAGAAATGACTAAAAATCAATTATCTACCATTAAGGTGAGGCATGTTATAAAAACTGAGCATTTAAGTTCAGGTATTTATATATTAGAATTAAACAATAAATTAGGAAGTAAGCGTATAGAAAAATTAATTATAAAGTAAATATCTATAAAAAAAGCATCAACTCATATTGATGCTTTTTTTATTTATTCTATTTATTGTTAGTTAATTATAGTACCATCGGCCTTAAACTCGACATCCATGTTCTTTCCTTTTCTCTTAAATTCTACATCATAAAATAATCCTTTACTAGCACTTTCTACCTTTTCAATTTCCGAAATAGATTCGTCATCATACTTACTTTTAATAATGGCTTTAATAGCTTTAGGTAAATCTTTTTTCTCTATACTTGTTTCGGTCTCTACCCAAGTGCCATCTGCATTATAATCTGCTCTATATTTAACACCATCTATCTTAAAGTGTGCTTCATAATATCCATGACTATCTTTATGCCAATCTGGGTCGTTTTCATTTGGATATTTAGATTTAAACGTCTTTTTCACAGCTTCTGGAGCTTGCGCGTTCATGCTCTTATTACAGTTAAATGTTACAATTAATAGTATAATTAGTATCTTCCTCATAGTTCACTTAATTTTTTGTTACTATAACTTAACAATAATGTTTCGTAACTACAAAGATTTAACAAGACCTTATAGTTTCAGGTATTCATATTTATTTTGGAAAATAATATTAGTATTATATTTACGTTTCAATTTTTAAATCAATTATGTTATAAATGAAGTACATTCTGTTATGCATAGCATTAATTTGCATTCCCTCTATCATTACAGCGCAAGACGACAGCTTATCAAAGTCAATTAAAATTAAGGTTTCAACTACTGCTGAAAAAACATTCTTGATTGATGAAATTGAGATCCCTCTAAATTCGATTGATAATAGAGTTTACGAGGCTCCTATTGATATAAAATCAGAATACTGGGATAATACAGCGTACAATCCTTATCGTTATTCTACTACAGAATTCCCTATAAAAGTAGTTTTCAAAGACAGTTTTTATGCTTCACCTATTTTATATAAAAAAGTAATCACATCACGTTATGGTTGGCGAAGAGGACGTGCACATAAAGGCATAGATATAGATTTAGTAACTGGTGACTCTGTTGTTTCTATTTTAAGTGGTATTGTGCGTTTTGCGCGCTATAGCCGTGGCCACGGTAAAACAGTGGTGGTTCGCCACTTTAATGGTTTGGAAACAACATATGCGCATTTATCTCATATCGGTGTAAAAGCTAATGACACTTTAAGAAAGGGCCAATATTTAGGTAAAGGAGGTAATACTGGGAGATCTACAGGTAGTCATTTACATTTAGTAGCAAGTTATAAAGGAGAATACATACATCCAGATTATCTATTTAATTTCGATAGCACAAATAAAATTAGGTCTAATGAGCTTTGGGTTACAAAAAAATGGACAAGACCAAGTCATCATAGCTCGAAAAAATTAACAAAACTTAGTCTCTACAAAACTAAAGAAGCTGCTTTAGCAAGTTTAGAAAAAGAACGAAAAGTATATATTGTAAGAAAAGGCGATACGTTATCGCGCATTTCTAAACGAAATAATACATCTATATATTCTATTTGTAGAACCAATAAAATTAAAAGGTCTTCTACTTTAAGAATTGGCCAAAAGTTAATTTTAGAACTCTAAATAATTCGTTTCAAAAATTATAAATTTCTGTACTTTGCAGTTTCATTAAACTACTTACAATTTGAAAGTCTGTATTGCAGAAAAACCAAGTGTTGCAAGAGAAATTGCTTCTGTATTAGGTGCCACAACTCGGCATGACGGTTACTATGAGGGCAATGGCTACGCCGTTACATACACTTTTGGACATTTATGTACACTCTATGAACCAGCAGATTACAAACCCTATTGGAAAAGTTGGGATTTGAATAATCTGCCTATGCTTCCTGAAAAATTTCAGGTTAAAGTTTCTAATAATGATGGGATTAAAAAACAGTTTAAAATTGTAAAAGGTCTTTTCGATAAAGCTGAAGTTGTTATTAACTGCGGTGATGCTGGGCAAGAAGGAGAATTAATTCAGCGTTGGGTAATTAATGAGGCAAATTATAAGGGGAAAGTTCAACGTTTATGGATATCGTCATTAACAACTGAAGCCATTAAAGAGGGTTTTAATAATTTAAAATCATCTGAAGATTATGATAATCTATACTATGCAGGCTTTTCAAGGTCTATTGGTGATTGGTTGTTAGGCATTAATGCTACAAGATTATACACAGTTAAACATGGTGGTTATAAACAGGTATTATCTGTTGGGCGAGTTCAGACTCCTACATTGGCGATGCTTGTTAATCGATTTAAGGAGATAGAAAATTTTAAGCCACAGCCCTATTGGGAATTACAAACCCTATATAGAGATACACTTTTTAGCTATGAAGAGGGACGTTTTCTCAAAATGGAAGATGGTGAAATTTTAGCCAATAAGGTTAAAGAACACGAATTTGAAATTGTTTCTATCACCAAAAAGAAAGGAACAGAATATGCTCCAAAGCTTTTTGATTTAACAGGTTTACAGGTCTATTGCAATACAAAATTTGGATTTTCAGCAGACGAAACTTTAAAAATTGCTCAAAAATTATATGAAAAAAAGGCAGTAACTTACCCTAGAGTTGATACTACTTTTTTACCAAATGACGTTTATCCTAAAGTAAAAGGAATTTTATCAAAACTTATTGATTACAAAATACTTACATCACCTCTTTTAGATAAAAAAATTAAAAAGTCAACACGTGTATTTAATGATAAAAAAGTGACGGACCACCATGCTATTATACCAACAGGAATGCAAACGCACTTACAATATAATGAGCAACAGGTTTATGATATTATTGTAAAACGATTTATTGCCGTTTTTTATGAGGATTGTAAAGTTTCTAATACAACCGTATTAGGAAAGGCAGCTGATGTAAAATTTAAGACTACAGGTAAAGAAATTTTATCTAAAGGTTGGCGCGTGGTGTTTGAAACCGAAAAATCTAATAAGAAGCAAGAATCGTTAATACCAACTTTTAAAAAAGGTGAAAAAGGACCTCACGAACCTTCATTTTTAGAAAAACAAACAAAACCACCTAATCAATTTACTGAAGCTTCTCTCCTCCGTGCAATGGAAACAGCTGGAAAACAGGTAGACAATGATGAGTTGCGCGATTTAATGAAAGAAAATGGTATTGGCCGTCCCTCTACTAGAGCTAATATTATCGAAACACTGTTTAGACGCAAATACGTAAAACGTAATAAAAAGCAATTAATACCTACTATAACAGGTGTTCAGTTAATTGATACGATTCAAAATGAATTACTTAAATCCGCTGAACTTACTGGCTCATGGGAAAAGCAATTAAAAGATATTGAAAAAGGTAAGATTAGTGCTAATGCATTTATTAAAGGAATGAAGCGTATGGTGGAAGCCTTAGTATATGAAGTACGGAGTGAAAAGGTGCAAACCAGAATTTCTGCCGTAAATAATAAGCCAAATAAAGTTTTAAAGTCCAAATCAAAAATAAAAACTCAAAAACTCGTGGGTAGCTCTTGCCCTAAATGTAAAACTGGTGAACTTTTAAAAGGAAAATCAGCCTATGGATGCAATCTTTATGGCAAGAGTTGTGACTTTACTTTACCCTTTAGCTTTGGAAATAAGAAGATCTCTGACAACCAGTTTATGAGATTATTAAGCAAAGGCTCTACCGTAAATTTAAAAAGTTTTAAAGTTGATGGAAACTCTATTGAGGGATTATTACGTTTTGATAATAATTTTAAACTAAAGCTCGAACCGAAGCAAACTACATTAAAAGCTATTAAAGCAGATGATGTATGCCCTAAATGTAAGAATGGTAAAGTCTTAAAAGGCAAAGCTGCTTTTGGCTGCAGTAACTACAAATTGGGCTGTGATTTTAGAGTTAATTTTTAGGCTTCACAGGTATATAAAAATCCTCTTCCGAGTCTGAACTTCCATTTTTATACTTCTCCCCCATCACCTGAAAATGTGGTCTATCATCTATTATATAACCAGAAGTAGGTAACCATTCTCTCATAATTTTTTGGTAAGTAGCCGAGGCATCCATTCCTTTATGAAGAAATTTGGCGTATTCACCTTCAGGGATAATAAATGCTTTCATATTTGTCGGTATATTATTAACATCTGAAACTTCGACACAAGCCCAAATATCAAAAGCTGATTCAAAATTATTAAAATCATCATATACTTGAAGCGCTATATATTCAGTATTAATTGCATTTATAATTGACTTACGGTTTGGCATAAAGCGCTTCCATAATTCAACAATTTTACCAAACTCATTGTGATGCATGGAGCTTTTCATACCTAAAACATATTTACTAGAACGTTTTTCTATAGTTGCGATCATAAGAATTAAGCTAAAAAAAAGCCATTATCAATAAGATAATGGCTTGTATATATTTGTTGAAACGTAGAATTAAGCTTGTTTTACTTTTACGGCATTCATACCACGTTGTCCTTTCTCTAATTCAAAAGTAACTTTATCATTTTCAGCAATATCATCAATAATACCACTAACATGCGTAAAGTGTTTTTCATTAGTTTCTGTGTCAATTATAAAACCGAAACCTTTAGAACTATCGTAGAATGACACTTTTCCTTTTCTTACTGGATCCCATTCTTCGTCGCTATCCTCTTTTTGCGGCACACCGAGAACGATATTCTTGGCCTTAACCTTTATCTTCATTGAAGGATCTGGCGGTGTATCTGTTAGATTACCATTATGATCAACGTAAGCTAAAGGAATTCCTCCAGTTCCGTTTTCTTCTTTTTCGAGTTTACGCGCTTCCATCTTCTTACGCTTATCCTCTCTCTTTTTTAATCTCTTTTTCTCTTTTTCGCTTTTACTAAATGTCTGTTGTGATCTACCCATTCGTTATTTTAAAAATTTATAAATGCAATTTCTGAAAATATTTACAATGCAAAGCAGTTAAAACTAATTAACACATTCTTGGGTCGCATCTTTAAAAACTTAATCTCAGGAAAAGATTATTAAGTGTAGATATTTTCTATATTCTGTAACAAAGATACAGATTCTTTTGATGAAAATTTATTTTATCAGCTTAAGTTTTCAACAGTCTATCCTCTTTTACGCTTTCTAGAACGCCTTCCGCAGCTCTTTCTCCAGAAATCATTGCTGCATTTAAAGATCCATTAAGAAGGTAATCACCAGCTAAGAAAATATTTGATTTTAGTTTTGTGTCTTTAGGATCAATGTCTGCTCGTAAATACTCTAAATCTGGTAGTGCCTTTTTTATATGATACATCTTTACAAAATTGCTTGTAGAAATATTACAAAATTGTTGAAGTTCGGATTCTACTTGCTTAACTAACTCCTTTTCTGATAATTTTATAGGTTTAACTACAGTTACTGACAACAATTGTTTGTCTGAAGAATTATTAACTCCGGAATTATTACAATAACAAATATTATTAATAATTGCATTTGCATCAGAAATTAGCCCTATTAACGCACCCTTGATGACTTTGTTTTTAACTTCGAAATAAAGGTTATAACACGATTTCCAAGAATCAGTATTACGTTCTAAATCTGGCACGATAAGATTTGGCTCAGTTGCTATTATGGTGTAATCCGTATCTAATTGCTCCCCATTTTCTAATGTAATATTATTTGTAGTAACCGATTTTACTTTAGAATTATAAAATATTTTTGTTTGATTGAGTTGAGATAGTAAATGTTCCGCAATAACTCCAATTCCTTCCTTGGGCAAAACGGCTAACCCTTCACCGAACATTTTATAAACAAACTCAAACATCCTAGAAGAGGTCTCTAGATTAGGTTCTAAAAAAATACCTGAAAAGAAAGGCTTAAAAAAGTCAGAAATTATACCATCGGAAAAACCTTTTTCTTTTAAGTATTGGAATGTTGACTTATTTTCACTTTCAAATATATCTTCAATAGACTTTCTTTTTAAAGATGTATTCAGTTTTAGTATTTTAAGTTTATCATTTAATGTGCCTACAGTGGCCTTTAAAGTGGGAAAAAAAAGACTAAAATCTCTCAAGGGATCGCCAATAGTTTGAGATTTACCGTTTTTAAAAATTACAGCACCAGGTTTAAATTTTTGTAAACTTAACACCTCGTAATCTAAATGTTTTTTCGCTTCAGGGTAACTTTCTAGCAGTACTTGAAAACCATGATCTAATTGATAATTATTAACTAAATCTGTTTTAACGCGACCTCCTACGCGACTTGTTGCCTCTATAATTTTTGGAGCAAAGCCTTGGGCTTCCAAAGTTTTCGCAGCAATTAGACCAGATATACCTGAGCCTACTATGTGAATTTTATAAGATTTCAGATTCAATTTATTCTAAAGCTTTTCTATTTTACCGACTTGTGTAATATAATCAGTTCCAGATTTAAATGTTAAGAATGCATTACCATTTGGCTTTATATCTATATAAAATTCGTCATTCTTAATTTCAAATTTTATTGAGATTTGTTGTTTGTCATCGTCATATGAAACCAAATAATTTTCTATTACCCCAGAAACATCCACATTTTTTGAACTAACTAATGCTTTTATAAAACCAGAAGCTTCATTTTTTGCTATTGTGATTTCGTTATTATCTCCTTCTAAAAGTGTTCTATCCTTGTTACTATATACAACTTCGCCAATAAACTTATAGGCTTTTGACTTCACATTTGACTTCACACTATTATACGTTGATTGAAACTTCTCCTTTTGAGTTGCTTTTGTTTGCGCACAACTATATGTAGTAGCGGAAAAGGAAAATAATAATACTAATAAAATAAGATTCTTCATTGTTACTATTTTGGATCTAATATACTGTTTATTCTTTCAATACAATCTCTATAATGGTATTTGGTTTCTGTATTTATTGCTCGTCTTGAGGCATTATTTAATACACTTTTTAACTGATTTAACTCACCTCTAACTAAAGCCCTTACGTCAGATTGATTAACATTAAAATATTGCCTACTGCGCCTTGGTTCTAAATCTTGTGTCATTAAGTAAATCATTCTATCTAAATATACACGTTGTAAATTACGTCTAAAAACAGCAACGTTAGATGCAGTATTAGATTCTTTCCAAATACCCATACGCACATCTTTTAACATATCTAAAGCTGAATAGTTTTTAGCATCCATAACTTTATGATCAATAAGTCTGCCAATCCGTTCAAAGTTCAATAAGTTATTTAAATGTCTGCTTTGTAAACCTCTCATACGGTCCGTATAACCAGCGTAACTAATATTTTTTAGAATAGCACCATCTAGCAACCAATTTGGTGTTTCAAATGCATTTTTATGCAACCATTGAATTGCTGCTTTTTGATAACTTTTGTCAACAGGATTATAGACAGAACCGCCTTGGGTTGGATTTTTGGTGTCCTCTACTACTCCACCCACATGTGTAACTACATGGCCTATGTAACGACTCCAAACACCAAGCATTTCGCCATATAATTCTGATAAATCCCCATAATTATTCGTTTTATCACTTGTCCAACTCGGTAAGTTCTTAGCTACTATTTTTAAGTTTTTAAGTCCATAAGTACTTGCTTTTATACTATTGTTACCAATATCTTCAGTTTGTGCAGTAGGATCGAAACGGCTACTTTGCTTTCCAAATTTATATTTTGGGTCACCAGCTTTTTCCATTACCCAGCTATTGAGTGTTTCCTTTTCGGCATCGGCTGAATTAGCACCAGGAATATATCTGTAACCAAAATTAATTGCATAATCATCATAAGGCCCTAATTGTCTCACAAATCGAATATTTGTATCACCAGGTTGTGCAATATAATTATAACGTGCATAATCCATTATAGTAGCAGCAATGCCGTTTTTTTGAGTAAAAGCTCCATCACGATAACTTTCTACATCATAGGCATAGCTGGCACTCATATTATGAGGTAACCCTAAAGTATGCCCAACCTCATGAGCAATAACCATCTTCATCATCTCGCCTATTTCTTCATCAGGTGTATTTAAAGTACGTGCAGACGGATTCGCAGCACCAGTTTCTAACATATATCTATTTCTGTAGGATCTTAAATGGTTGTGGTACCATATGATATCACTTTCAATAATTTCACCGCTTCTTGGGTCAGACACACTCGGACCAGTTGCATTACGTGTTGTACTTGCTACATATCTTACAACTGAATATCTAATATCTTCTGGACTAAAATCTGGATCTTCTTCTTTTGATGGCGGATCTTTTGCAATAATTGCATTTTTAAAGCCTGCAGCTTCAAATGCTTTTTGCCAAAGTTCAATACCTTCTTTCATGTAGGATCTAAACTTTTGAGGTGTCGCAGGATCTAAATAATAAACTATTGGTTTTACAGGCTCAACAAGCTCTCCTCTTTTGTAAGCTTCAATATCCTTTGGAATTAATTTCCATCTTCTTAAATACGTCTTTCTATCTGCTTTTAATTCTTCACTACTATAATCGTACTGACTTAGTGTAAACCAACCAACGCGTTCGTCAAAATAACGCGGCTGCATAGGTACTTCTGGCAATAAAATCATTGATTGGTTAACCTGTAGACTAATAGTTTGATCGCCCGTATTTACTGGAGGATTTGTTGCATTATAAGTAAAATCTTGAATAACCTCTATATTCTCTGGGAAACTTTTCATTGTATTAATGAAACTTCTAGATTTATCTAAATTTCTAACCTTATATGTTGTACGTAAACGTGCACCTAAACCACTTATAGCTTTTACATCAGAGCTATAAAAATTAGTGACATCGATAACTACAGCAGAAGAATCTTTTGAAAATGCTGCAATGTCAAAAGCGTATAATGTTGGCTCATAATTATTTGATCTTACAGAAACATTGATCGGTAGACTGTCTGCCGCAACTGCACTAGAAGATTTTTCTTTTATTAGTATTTTATCTTTAAAACGTTCCCAATTAATCATTCTGGTATTAGTTTTTGTTCCTGCATTTACATACCCTCCACCTAAATTAGCTGGTAGCTTTGCTAAACGCGTTACCAAAAGCATATCCTTATTTAAATACGTCATTGGAATTTCGTAATAATACTTCTCACCTACTAAATGTACATCGAATAAACCGTTATCAGTAACTGCATCTTTTGTAATTACTTTACCGTAATCTTTAATTTTACCTTGTTTCTTTTTAGGTACTGGCGGTTTAATTTGAGTTGTTTTTGCATTTTTAGTCTTTACTTGTTTGTTCATTGTTGCACAAGAGAACATAAAAAAACAGCAAAGTGCTAAGGTTAAAAGATTTTTCATTTGTGTTGGTCTATTTTTTATTGATTTGATAAAGATAATTAATACAATTAGAGTTTTAAATTATTTCTTAAATCCTGTTAAAAAGAGCTAGTTTTATTCAATTCTAGAGTATTTTTGCAGAAAATTAGTAACATGCCAAAATTGTTGTCCGTTTTTAGAATTATTGCTTTATTAGAAGGCATTTCTTATATCCTACTGCTCTTTATTGCGACACCTTTAAAGCATTTAGCGAATGACCCACAATATGTAAAACTATTAGGTATGCCTCATGGCGTTCTTTTTATGGCATATATCGTCTTCGCAATTTTTATCTCAAAAGATATGAAGTGGAATTCAAAAACTTTGTGGATTGTTTTATTAGCTTCAATCATTCCTTTTGGTACATTTTATATTGATAGAAAATATTTAAAATCCAATGGATAATATACGACACTTTATATACGATTTGCTTATTAAAAACGGGTTTACGGTAAATAATGCAAAGCTCATCAATATGTTAGGACTACTTATTGCATTAGTAGTAGTCGCTTTTATAGTTGATTATATCACTAAACGTTTACTTTGGAAATTTTCTTCAGGTGTAGCAAAACGTACTAAAACTAATTTTGATGACATCTTAATTAATAACAAACTACCTAGAAATGTGGCTCATATTATTCCGCTTTTAATTCTTGTGGAGTTTGTACCGCAAGTTTTTTCGGATTATGAGTACTCAGAAAATATAATTGAAAAAACGTTAAAAATAATTGCTATTATCTTAACACTTCGCATAATTAGAAGCTTATTAAATTCAATTAAAGACTATCTAAAAACATTAGACGCTTATAAAGATAAGCCTGTAGATAGATACATGCAGGTGTTTATGATTTTTGCTTGGACACTAGGGGTGTTTGGTATTTTCTCTATTCTCACAGGTGTTACTTTTATAAAGTTTGCTTTTACTTTAGGAACTGCGTCTGCTGTAATATTATTAATATTTAAGGACACTATTTTAGGTTTTGTTGCGAGCATACAGGTTTCTATAAACGATATGGTGCGTATTGGTGATTGGATTACTTTTGAGAAATACGGAGCAGATGGTGATGTTATTGAAATTAATTTAGCAACCGTTAAAGTTCAGAATTGGGATAAAACGATCACAACAATCCCAACATACGCTTTAATTTCTGATTCGTTTAAAAACTGGCGAGGAATGAAAGCTTCTGGTGGTAGACGCATTAAACGGTCTGTAATCATTAAACCTTCTACAATTCGGTTTCTAACGGAAGATGATATAAAGCGTTTTAAGAAAATTCAATTGGTATCTGCCTATTTAGAAGACCGTAACTCGGAAATTGAGCAGCACAATATTAAAAATGATATTGATAAAACGATTTTAATTAACGGACGAAATTTGACCAATTTTGGTGTTTTTAGGAAATATTTACAAACGTATATAGAAAATCACTCCGCAATAAATAAAGATATGACCTTAATGGTACGTCAGTTAGAATCTACACCACAAGGAATTCCTATGGAGATTTACGCCTTTAGTAAAGATCAACGGTGGGAAAACTATGAATATATATTAGGTGATATTTTTGATCACACTTTAGCTGCTGTAAAGTATTTTGATTTAGAAATTTACGAACTGTCTTTGGGCATAAAAAACTAATCGTCTTCCTTTAATCGCTCACTTACAAATTCTACTCGAGTTTTGCCATGCGGTTTTGGTTTGCCGTTAGGTCCTAGGTTTACCATTATAATGTTATCTACGGTTAGGATGGTTTCTCTTGTCATCTTATTTCTTACCTCGCATTTCATTGTTAATGAAGATTTTCCAAACTTTACAACTTCCATACCTATCTCTACAATATCACCTTTTTTAGCAGATGCCATAAAGTTAATTTCAGACATATATTTGGTTACAATTTTAGAGTTCTCTAATTGTATAATTGTATATAATGCAGCCTCTTCATCAATCCAAGCTAAAAGCTGACCTCCGAATAGTGTACCATTAGGATTTAAATCTTCGGGTTTCACCCATTTTCTTGTATGAAATCTCATTTTATTTAATTTTGACTTTTTATAGGTACTTTTAAATTTGTTCCTATTTCGGTATTTAATTGTTCTATTAAATACGCCGAAAGTAAAGGTGATTCTTTTTTTATGTTTTGATGTATGAAGAAATTAACCTCATTAATGCCGTTAGCTTTCCATTTTTTTAAGCGTTGTACCCAATCATCTAATCTTTCATAATCTATATTATGATTAGTATCCACATAGCGAATGAATGCTCTAGAATTAGTTAGCCTCATATGTAGTATGTCTCGCCTTCCTGCAGTATCTACAATTACATTAGAAATATTGTTTTCTTCTAAAAGTTGATATAATTCCCCAGCAATTCCAGTATCATTATACCAAGTAGTATTTCTAAACTCCATTGCTAATGGCACTTCTCTTGGCCAACTTTCTGCAAAATCAATAACTCTATTAAAATCCTTTGGAGAAAAGTTACTATGCATTTGTAAAAATATACAACCTAGTTTTTCTTTTAGATTTATAGCACTGTTTAAATAATTATCTATAACAGGGTTGATATCTTTATTAAGTCGTTTCCAATGACTTACCTCTTGATTCATTTTTGGGAAAAACCGGAAGTTTTCTGGTGTTTTGCTGTACCACTTTGAAAACTGTTCTGGTGAAAAAATTCTATAGAATGTTGCATTTAATTCTATGGCATTAAACTGTCGCGAATAGTATTCTAAATCATCTTTAGTGCCACGTGGATAAAAGCCTTGTAGATCTGCTCTATTCCATTTTGCACAGCCAACAAATACGTTTATGTTGTCAGCCGCATTTTTGTTGAGTGTTTTTAAAGTATCAGGATGATCTTCTGGCAAAGTAAAATCTATGTCTTGCGGATTGTCTACTCTTCCGAATTTCATACTTAACAATTTACTCAAAGATAAAGGTTAATTGTTTCAGAATGGTTTGAAATTTATAACATTTTTGAATTCGAAAATTGGTTTTGTTGATAAGACCGTTAACAAGATATTCTCTTTACAATTCTATGCGATTACTTAATACTTAAATTTAGAATATAATTAAGGTAAAAACATTATGGATTCTAGAACAAAAGACCTTCTGTCAATAAGACCAACAATTGCTTCAGCGAAAGTATATGATAATATGGGCTCTGAAGAGTTATTTCAAAATGCGACTTTAAGACCTATTATAAAGATGCAACACTCCTTATTAATAGCAGTTTTCAGCAACTATATTACTAAGCGAAAGAATGTATTCTACGATTTATCTTTACCAAAACAATTAGTTTACATAGAGAACGCAGTGCATAAGGACATGAAGTTTAGAAATTCTGTAAAAGGTATGGTTATAGGTCAGTTTACTACAGAAGAATATAGTTTATATATTAAAAACTCATCTGCACTAAATAAACGTATAATGAATATTGTTAAAGAACGTCTTATCAGTAGCGTTCAATTATTTGTAAACGAAGTATTAAAAGCCGTTTAAAGTAAAGATTCCCCGTTAAGATTGGTGGTGAGGACGTCGCTCATATAATCAAAATATGGTCTTATTATCTTATATGATGTATTCACTTTATTTAAGAAATCTTCTGATAACACTTCTTTATCAGAATACTTTTTAGTAAAAATGAATTGTTTTCTTTTTATCAGATCTATTGCCGGATGCTGTTTGTCGAAATCTCTTGGTGCAGTTTTAAGTTCGTCACCAACAAAACCTCCCCATGTTGATTTAAAAGTTTTATTATTAAGAATAGCTCTTATTTCGCTATCATCCATTTCAAATTCTTTTCTAATTCGGAATAGATCTTCTTTGTTTGGGTTCCAAAACCCTGTTGCAATAAAAGATTCATTGTTTGGTTGAATGTGTAAATAGTATCCACCTCTTAGTTCTGGTTTGTGCCTAGCAAAGGAACCACCAAAATGCGTTTTATATGGAAGTTTATTTTTCGAGAATCTAACATCTCTATATATTCTGAAGATTTTAATTTTCTCAATCTTATCGTGTGCATTCATTAATTCGCCTAAGTGATTATAAGCAGATTTAACTTTAGCCTCTATAGCTTTAAACTCTGGTTTGTGGGCATTAAACCAATCTCTATTGTTATTATTAGATAACTTTTTAAAAAACGCTAGTGTTTCTCTTGGAATAGTTGTTTTCATAAAGGTTATAGTTTATAGTTAAAATACGAATATTTATCATTTAAATCTTCTAAAGCTCTTTCAAAACCATTGGGCTTATCTATTTGATCATACTTTTCAAGTATAGCCTTTACTTTATCTAGATATCTTAAACTATGTTTTCTGTAAGACTCATCTTGATTTTTACTATATAAATGCTTATATAATGTAGCAATATTGTGACATATATCGCAAATTTTCATATCTACTGCATTTGTATTTCTAGTAAGTTTAATGTGGTTATAATAAATCTCTAAACTTTTTTCGTAATATTCAATTGCAAATCGATAATTTTTAAAGCACAAAGTTTGAAAACTTGCTAAGGAAGCTAATGATTGTGCATAAAGTATTGAAAATTGTCTAGGGTTTTTTCTTACTAATGCCAAACTTATATCTAAGCTTTTTTCTAATTGTACTAAACCTTCCCTACACTCGCCACTCTCTGAAAATAAAAATTCCCCGTAATCCTTACATATATTCGTTAAAATGAGTAGGTGCTTTGAATTTTTATTATCCATAAAACTTTTCATTATTTTTATTGCTAATTGGTAATTTTTATTCGTGTCTTCATACAGATTTAATTCTGACTGTCCATAAGCTAAATTATGTAGAGTTTTAGAGTAGTCTACGAAAAATCTTTTTCTGTTATTTTTAAATAACTCTAACAAAATATCAATTGCATCTTCTAAATATGATATACCAATGGCAAAGTTTCTTTTTTCGATATGATAATAACCGATATTATGCTTAATCAGTGCCTTAACTCTTATAAGTTTTTCAGTTGAAGAATTTTCCAAACCATCAATGGAATCTAAAACATCTTTTAGGGTCTTAATACTATAATCATATTTAAAAGACTTTGCAGTTAAATTTGAGTAGTTAAACAATGAAAAAATCAGTTCTTCATTAGATTTGGTAGATTCATCTTTAACTAGTTTTTTTGATAATTCAATAGCTCGTAAAAAATAATATTCCGCTAACTCAAAGTTTATAAGTGGGCTGTCATTAGCATGTAAATTTCCAATACTATTTAATGTATTTATTAAAGATGTAATATTACTTTTTAAGCCAAATTCAACTTGTTTTTCTCTAATTAATAGAGCTACGCCAAGTTGTTTCATGGCTAAATTAAATTCGTAATTCTCTTTGTATAAAATACCAAGATTATGCGCTACTTCAGATTTTCTAACTGGAGTATCTGCTAATAATTCTGCTTTCTTATAGTAGTAAATTGAATTAGAGTATTGATTTTGATTGTGTAAAAAAACAGCGTATTCAATGATAGTTTTATAATCTTCTTCGTTTAGTAAACTTAATGTTCTCTTATAAATACTATCAACTTCATCAAACTTCCCAACGAACTGAAGAATTCTGCACTTTAATAAAAGCAAGTTTTTTTTTGAGTTTAAACTTTTTTCGTTAGCAATATTATTTTCTGACAATAATTTAACCGATAAATCAATTTTTCCATGAAGAAAATTATCTAATGCATTTATGTATGTTCTTGAATACTCTGTTATTTTTTTACCATTAAAATTTTCTATATACTTCAGAAGCTCTACTCTGATTTCATCATCATTAGTTTCTAAAGCAGATACTCTATCAGCTAATTGTTGATATTGTTCATTAAATAAACCCTTTTTTTTCTCTATTATTTTAAGTTGACTCTCTTTAATTTTTAATTGTTTATCCGTTTTTTTTAAAATTTTATTTATTAATAAATCTACATTAATATCTTTTTGAGCCTCAACTCCCTTAACCTCATAATTTAAATAGTAATTACCGTTTTTACTATTTATATTAAACTTTATGAAACTTTTTAATTCCAGATTTCTAAAATAGAAGAATATAAATAAAATTATTAATACTAATAAAACAATAAGTAATTGAAAATCTGTTTGGAAATATGAAATGAGTAACTGAACAATTTCTTTTAAAATTTTATTTTGGATTTTCTCAAAATAGTATGAGAGAAGATTTGGCAAAAAATCGTTAATTTTACTGAATTCGGCTAGAATAAATGCCATTAATAATCCACTAACTGAATAGAAGTTTTTTTTCGGCTTTATCCTTAAGTAAAGTTTCAAAAGCACTTTTAAGATGTCTTTTATTGACATTAATTATTTTAGTTTAAATAAATTCTCTTTTTTTATAAAAATAAAAAAAAGCCATCAGTTTTGATGGCTTTTAATTGATTATGTAAATTTAATTTTAGTTATCAACAGCATCTTCAACTTCATCTGCCGCATCTTCTATTGCATCGCCAGTTTCGTCAACTGCTTCTTCAATTTTGTCGCCTGTAGACTTTTCTTCTCTACAACTTGTAGTTATTAAACTTAAACTAAATAGTGCTATAAATAAGTATGTGAATTTTTTCATTTTTATTGTTTTATATGTTTAAAATTATTAAATATATTAATTACACGTCTCTAGATTTTTTTTGATGAGCCTCTAAATAAAGACAATACAAAAAGTATTAAGAATAAGAAGAAACATATTTTAGCTATAGTAGCTGCTCCTCCTGCTATTCCGCCAAATCCTAAAACTCCGGCAATTATTGCAATTATTATAAATGTGATTGTCCAACGTAACATTTTTTTAAATTTTTTAATGATTAGTATTAATGGTAAATCTGATTATCAGACCACCAATGTGTTTCAGATTAATTCTGAATTTTAAATTATTTTATGAAATTTAATTAGTAGAAAAAGCTTCTTTAATATCTGGCGACTTAACGCTTAACTTATTATCGAACTGAAGAGTTCTAATTGGGAAAGGGATATTTATTCCTTCTTTATCATAAGCCTTCTTAATTTCTATAATAGCTGTAGTTTTTGCTTTTAATTTCTCGAGCATACTTTCTGCATCAATCCAGAAACGACATAAGAAGTTAATTGAACTATCCCCAAATTCTGTATAATAAAATTCTACATCGTCAGGCGTTTCTACCTGATTAAAAGTATTAGCAATAGTATTTTTTGTTAAGTCTTGCACATACTCTAGATCCGACTCGTAGCCTACTCCACATTCTAAGAACACTCTCATTCTTGTTGTAAGCGAATAATTTTTTAATGGATTTTCTAAAATTGTTTTATTAGGTATTACGACTAAATTATTATCAGCTTCCTTAAGTGTAAAATCTTTTAGGTTTATATCTATAACTTCTCCCGAAAAACCCGTAGTTTCTACCCAATGCCCTATTTGTATCTTCTTTCTGAACGATAAAATAAGACCGGCAAAAGTGTTAGCCAAAGTGCCTTGAAGTGCTAAACCGATAGCTAAACCTACTACTCCAGCACCTGCTAATAAAGAGGTTAACGCTTTTCCTAAATTCATAACACCGAGAGCCATAAATAATCCTAAGGCCACTACAATAACAGCAGATACTCTTGCTATTGCATTTTTAATTGAATCTTGTTCTACTTTTTTACCAACTAACTTTCCTACTAATCTACTTATGTATTTGGCAGCGAAATAAGATGCTGTCATTACTAATATCGCTAGGATAAAGTTTGGAATATATTCTATTGTTGTATTAAACCAGCCTTGTAATTTTTCAATTAAATTTTCTAATGCTGTACTAAATTGTTCTTTCATTATTTGTTTTGATTGTTTTCTAGTTAATTAAAATTTTTATTTAAAATTTACTCTAATTACTAGATAACGCTCTCATTCAATTGTGAAGTTGTTTCTTTTGTAAATGCGTCTAACATCCAACTACTTTTTTCTAACTCTCTAATATAAGCGCCAATTAAATCAGTAGTTCCTTCGTCATGACTATTTTCTGCCTTATTGATAACTTTAGACATTTGCTTTAATAGTGTTGAGTGGTTATCTAAAATGGCTATTACCATTTGTTTATCAGATTGTTTAGATGAAACTTCTTTTATAGAAGCTGTAGCCAAGTAATCCTTAAGATTACTCATCGGATGATATCTTAGTGTTAATATACGTTCTGCTATTTCATCGATTTTTATTCTAGCATCTGTATATAATTCTTCAAATTTTTCATGTAACTCAAAAAAGTTTTCACCTAAAATGTTCCAATGAAAATTTCTTAGATTTTGGTAATATATGTGATAATCGGCTAATAAAGTATTTAACTCTACCACAGTTGGTAATAATTTGTCATCATTCATATTCAAGTAACTCATAATTATTTTTAAAATTTTAATTGTTATTAATTTCGTCTATACTTAATATATAGCGATATACACTTTTGTCAAGTGGTTTAACAGTGTTTAACAACGCAGTACCTCTATTAACAAAAAGTTTTGTTAAAGAAAGCGTTAAGTGTTAAAGGGTTTTAACGTGTTAGTATCTTAATTTATAATTCTTGTAATTAACTTGTGAGTTGTAAGAATTTTTACTATCATGCAGTACTTTTAAAACACACACTAATTTTATGGGTAGACCAGCAACAAGACCAACAAAACTAAAGGACGGTTACTATATTGAGATCCGAAACAAAGGCTCAAGATCAGGAGTAAAACTCTATAGTGGCACAAAATTACAGATGCATCGTGCAATAAAAATGTACGAGCGTTCTAAAGAAGTACTTATTTTAGGAGAATCTGTTAACGGAAAGTTTGTTGATAAGGAGCCAAAATTACATGTAGTGAGCTAACTATATATAATCGAATTTAAAAAGGGTAGAAATAAATTATTTCTACCCTTTTTAGGTTTTAAGATGTTTGTAATAAATAAGACTTTATTATTTTTTTCATAAATTGAAATTATAACTAACTAATAAAATCAACTTTATTATGACAAATTCAATTAACAAACCACCTATTTGGTTTTGGGTGGTAAGTGTATTAGCACTTGTATGGAATGGATTAGGTGTAATGGCCTACTTAGGTAAAGCTTTCGCTACAGACGAAATGATCGCTGCTTTACCCGAAGAACAACAAGCAGAATTTTTAATGGAATATCCTGCGTGGTATACAGCAGCATTCGCTTTGGCAGTGTTTTGTGGCGCATTAGGCTGTATTGCATTATTAATTAGGAAAAAATGGGCACATCCACTTTTTGTTATTTCTGCTATTGGTGCAATTGTTCAACATTTTTATCTTTTTGCCAATGTTAAAATGACTGGTGCACAAATTGTAATGCCAGTTTTAGTTATTCTGGTGTGTGTTCTATTAATTTTCTTTTCTAAAAGCTCTACTGCAAAAGGATGGCTTAATTAAATAATATAACCAACCAATCTTAAAAGAGGTGCTTACTTAATGTTAGTACCTTTTTTTATTGAAAATTAACCGAATGTAATATTAAACCCGATGCAGGTGCAATGTAATCCATAACTTCAGTGCTGTCTTGTTGTAATGTGTTTTCAATGTAATCTAGAGTCACCTCTCCTCTTCCTAATTTAATTAAGCATCCAAACATTAATCTAATTTGATTACGCATAAACCCCTTACCTACAACTTTAAATACATACGAATGCTCAGGGAAAAAATTAGCAGTATATATGTTATTATCAATAATTTCTGAAGAATCAATAGTTCTAAAATACTGACCTTTATCAGTTGCTCTGTAACAATATGTTTTAAAATTATGCGACCCTTCAAACAATTTGGCACCTTCTTTCATTAATGAAATATTCAGAGGTTCTAGTATTGTGGTTAATATCGGTGCGCAAAATGGGTGATTTTTTTTTCCTTGTGAAAACACATAATGATACTCTTTTAACTTAGAATCTTGTATGATATTAAACGCTTTATCAACTTCCTTTATAGATAACGCCCTAATATCTTGTGGTAAATTGTGATTAAAAAGATTTAAAAATGCGTCAAAATCGATTAAAGGTTCATTATAAATAAATAATTCTAAAGCTGCTTCGTTGGCAGAGACCATAGCGTCCGTTCTCCCAGCTCCTAATGTTTTAAAACGCACATCTTTTAAAATATACTTTAATGTTCTATCAATCATTAGATGAATCGTTTTTACATCTGGCTGTTTTTGCCAACCATGAAAACGATAGCCTAAATATTGAATTTTTATGAGGTAATAAAATCGTTTATCAAACATGGTAGCAAGAACGTTATTTTATTGAAGATTCCAAAAGCAATGCTTATTTTTATAATTCAAAATATAATCTTGAAAAAAAAATACCCATTCGATCCTTTATTAAAACACCATCTCATAATAGGCCTATTATTAGCCATATGGATATTTGTGTTTCTGTTTTTCACAGAACCTTTAGACGTTAACGAGTTTAATACTAACGAGAAATTAGTGTTTTTACCAGGTTATGGCTTATTAGGTGGATTTTGTTACCTCATGTTTTTACCATTTCAATATTACTTATATAAAAGGTTTAATAAAAATTGGACAGTTTTTAATGAGGTATTATATCTATTAATATTTTCTATAGTAACAATTGTTATAGCTAGAGGCTATTATCTTTATGTGGTAATGATTGGTCAACAAAACCCATATACTTTAGGGTATATGTTAATATCTATTTTTCTGCCCGCAATTGCCACTATACTTCCTATAATTATTATTGCCAGATTTGCCTTTGGGAAATATCATGAAAAACGTTTAGATGATCAAAAAATTGAAATTAAAGGAGAAGGCAATTATGAGGGTTTAAGACTACAATTAAATGAAATAATATGTATTCAATCCTCAGATAATTATATTGAAGTTCTTTATGTGTCTTCGAAAACAATTAAAAAAACATTGATAAGAAATAAGCTATCTGTAATTGATCAAGAATTTTCCGATTTAATACGAACGCATCGTTCGTATTTGGTTAATCCTTTTCATTATCAACAATGGAAAACAGATAACGGAAAACATTTTCTCTTATTAAATTATGATGTTGAAGTACCAATATCAAAAACTTACCTTAAGTCTGTAAAAGACATCATGCATTCTACCACAATCTAAAGTCATTTCGCCCCAAAGCACTGTTATTATTGATTTAATAGGATTTCCATAAGTAAATTTGTTTCAAGAAAGTTTAACAAAAAACAATTTATTATGAGAACTATTATCACATTTATTTTAATTTCATTGATTTCATTATTAGGATTAAATGCTCAAAAAGAACAAAAGGAAATTTTAATCGTAGGTACAATGCATACCGTTCCCAAAATAGTTAAAAAGAGTTATAAGCCTATGCTAAGAAGAGCTATTAACTATAATCCTACAGCTATATATGTTGAAAGCCCTAGAGGAAATGATACCAGTAGTTGGGAATATCTTAAAGATGGATGGTCTAAAAATTATAAAGCATTCTATTATTTATCAGACTCTATACAAAAGTCATTTGTACCAAATACAGAAAAATACAATTCAATATTAAACAAATCATTTTCGCAAATGTCTTCAGAAGATTTAGATTTTATGATTACCACTTTTGCTTATAATAGAGATAATGCTAATCATGAGTTTTATACATATATTAAGAAGAATGGAGTTAACGGTTCCAAAAGCCCTACACGACACGAGGATGGTGACTTAACCTTTAAGTTAGCTTTATCAAAAGATATGAAGTTATTAACATCTATGGATGATCAACAAACGAATGGAGAATACCATAATGCTTGGGCAAAATGTTCTAAAGAGGGTCAAAAAAACGGTAATAATAATATAATATCTAAGTTGAATAAAAAAGCCTATAACTCTTCTATTTTTCCAGCAATATTTAGAGGTTTAGGAAATCATACAAACAAAAGAAAGTCTTTAGAGCGTTTGCATAAGATGAGTTCTTTTGAATATGCAAAAGTTATAACTGATGGCTGTACTGAAGGACTACGCTACTGGAATGAGCGCAACCAACGTATGGCAAAAAACATTGCAGAACAAGTTATCGCCTCAAGCTCAGAGCGTAATATTGTATTAGTTGGTGCATCTCACGTTATCGGACTTGAAAAAGAATTAAAAGAAAACTATCCTAATTTAAAAATAGTTCTTGTTGGTGAATAAACTTTCTGAATATTTACCAGTAAACAAAGCTGTTATATTTTAAAAGTATAACAGCTTACTTTTTTTCTCTACTTTTTAGAACATCTACAACATTATTTAATCTGAAACCTTTAGCTTGTAATAGCATGAGATAATGAAATAATAGGTCTGCAGATTCATCTAAAAACAAACCATCATTATTGTCTTTAGCCTCAATAACAACTTCTACAGCCTCTTCTCCTACTTTTTGCGCCACTTTATTAATACCCTTTGCAAATAAGGATGCCACATACGACTTTTCTGAATCTGCATTTTCAATTCTTGAAGCGATTGTAGTTTCTAGTTTTGAAATAAATCCATAGGACTGCTTGTTTTCTTCATTCCAACAAGTATCTGTACCTTTATGACAAGTTGGTCCTTTAGGATTAACTTTAATCAATAAAGAATCACTATCACAGTCCAATTTTATATCAACAAGATTAAGAACATTGCCACTTTCTTCTCCTTTTGTCCAAAGACGTTGTTTGGTTCGACTAAAAAAAGTAACCAACTTAGTTTCTATACTCTTCTTTAGAGCTTCAGAATTCATATAACCTAACATCAATACTTTATTGGTTGAGGCATCTTGAATTACAGCTGGCACTAAGCCATTTGGGTTTTTATTGAAATCTACGTTCATAATCTAACTTCGATATTATTTTTCTTTAATTCTGTTTTCAATTCTAAAATAGGTATTTCACCAAAGTGAAAAACACTTGCAGCTAAAGCAGCATCAGCTTTTCCTTCTTTAAAGGTATCCATAAAATGTTGCACTGTACCAGCACCACCAGAAGCTATGATTGGTATATTGACGAGTTCTGATAGTTTTTCCAATGCTTTATTAGCAAAACCACTTTTAGTACCATCATGATCCATAGAGGTAAATAAGATTTCACCTGCACCACGTGTTTCGACTTCTTTGGCCCAATCAAATAATTTTATATCTGTCGGAATCGTTCCACCTGCCAAATGGACTAACCACTCACCTTCTACTTGTTTAGCATCAATAGCAACTACGACACATTGACTTCCAAATTTATCAGATAACTCATTAATTAAATCTGGGCGCTTTACAGCAGAAGAATTAATAGACACTTTATCTGCTCCGCAATGTAAAAGGACGTCTACATCTTCAATAGAAGAAATACCACCACCAACTGTAAAAGGAATATTGACTTGCTCTGCGACTCTCAAAACCATATCGTGCATGGTTTTACGATTCTCTAATGTAGCTGCAATATCTAGAAACACTAACTCATCTGCTCCTAATTCAGCATATTGCTTAGCTAAAACAACAGGGTCACCTGCATCTCTTAGGTCTACAAAGTTAACACCTTTGACGGTTCTTCCGTTTTTGATGTCTAGGCATGGTACAATTCTTTTTGTTAACATAATTCTTTGTCATTCCTGCGAAGGCAGAAATCTAATTATTTTAGTTTCAAAGCGGATTCCGCATCAAGTGCGGAATGACAATCTTCAAATTAATTATTTAATATAAAATTCTCTAATTGTTTTAAGCTAATTCTATTTTCATAAATAGCTTTCCCAATAATTACACCTTCACAACCCATTGTTTCTAACTTAGGTAATTCATTAAATGCGGAAATTCCTCCTGAAGCGATAAGTTTTATATTACTCATTTCATTTAGAATTCTTTGATACAAATCAAATGAAGGGCCTTCTAGCATACCATCTTTTGATATATCTGTACAAATCACATAATCAATACCTTTAGACTGATAGTCTTTAACAAAAGGTATAACTTCTAAACCACTTTCTTCTTGCCAACCAGAAATCGCTATTTTCTCATTATTACAATCTGCACCAAGTATAACTTTATCTGACCCATAGGTAGTAATCCAATCTTGAAAAATTTCAGGATTTTTAACTGCGATACTTCCACCTGTAATTTGATGTGCACCAGATTCGAAAGCAATTTTTAGATCTTCATTAGATTTTAAACCACCTCCAAAATCAATTTTTAGATTTGTTTTAGTTGCAATAGCTTCAAGAACGTTGTAGTTTACGATATGACTTGCTTTAGCTCCATCTAAATCTACAACATGCAAATACTCTATACCCGAATCTTCAAAAGCTTTAGCTACTTCAACTGGGTTTTCATTATATACCTTTTTAGTGTCGTAATCCCCTTTTGTAAGACGCACACATTGACCATTTATTATATCTATTGCTGGTATTATTCTCATGTTATAAGTCTAAAAAATTTTGTAACAATTTCTCACCAACCTTACTACTCTTTTCCGGATGAAATTGAACTCCATAAAAATTATCGTTCTCTAAAGCCGATGCATATTCTAATTCATAATCTGAAGTTGCTATAGCTTCGTTACAATTTTCTGCATAATAACTATGCACTAAATACATATAGTCACCTTCAATTATCCCTTTAAATAAATCTGATTTTAAATTCTTAACTGTATTCCAACCCATTTGCGGCACTTTTACTGCATTAGAAAAGCGCTTTACATTAACATCAAAAATGCCAAGTCCTTTGGTGTTACCTTCCTCTGTATGGTTACACATTAATTGCATACCTAAACATATGCCTAAAACTGGTTGTTTTAATTGCGGTATTAATGTATCTAAACCACTTTCTTTAAGCATTTTCATGGCTGAACTCGCTTCACCTACTCCAGGAAAAATAACTTTATCTGCAGTTTTAATCTCTTTTGGATTATCAGTAAGAACAGCTTCATAGCCTAGTCTTTGAAAGGCGAATTGAATACTCTTTATATTACCAGCTCCGTAATTTACTATTGACAGTTTCATTAGAGCATTCCTTTAGTTGATGGTAAAATCATTTTTTCTACATCTTGTTTCACCGCCATTTTTATAGCTTTTGCAAAAGCTTTGAAAATAGCTTCGATTTTATGATGCTCATTCTCACCTTCTACTTTAATATTTAAATTGCATTTTGCACCATCAGTAAAGGATTTAAAGAAATGGTAAAACATTTCTGTTGGCATTTTACCAATCATTTCTCTTTTAAATTCTGCATCCCAAACTAACCAATTTCTTCCACCAAAATCAATAGCCACTTGCGCTAAGCAATCGTCCATTGGCAAACAAAAACCATAACGTTCTATACCTAACTTATTTCCTAAAGTCGTTGCAAATACTTCTCCTAAGGCAATCGCAGTATCTTCTATAGTATGATGCTCATCAACTTCTAAATCACCATTTACTTTAATGTTTAAATCTAATTGACCATGACGCGATATCTGATCTAACATATGGTCAAAAAAAGCAATCCCAGTTTCTATGTTGCTTTTTCCTGTTCCGTCAAGATTTAATTCAATCTTAATTTTTGTTTCGTTGGTATTACGTTCAATACTTCCAATACGTTCTGTAGATTTTAAAAATCTATAAATAACTTCCCAATCATTTGTTTCTAAAGCTATAAATGAGTTTAATTCTGAATTGCTTACTGTAACTTCATCAGTACCTAAATTGGTGTTGTCATTTATAAAAATACCTTTAGCACCTAGATTCTTTGCTAATTCAACATCAGTTAAGCGATCACCTATGACGAATGAATTTGATAAATCATAGTCTTCTGAAAAATACTTAGTTAATAAACCAGTGTTTGGCTTGCGCGTTGGTGCATTATCTTTTGCGAATGTTCTATCAATAAATTGTTCTTTGAAAACAACACCTTCTTGCTCAAAGGTATTTAAAACGAAATTATGAACTGGCCAAAAGGTATCTTCAGGATACACATCTGTGCCTAAACCATCTTGATTGGTAATCATAACGATTTCAAAATTCAATTCCTTAGCAATCTTGCTTAAATATTGAAATACTTTAGGATAAAAATCTAACTTCTCAAATGAGTCAATTTGTTCGTCTGCTGGTTCCTTTATTAAGGTTCCATCCCTGTCTATGAATAATACTGGCTTCATTATAATTGGTTTAATGTCTCGATTAATTTTTGGTTTTCATCTAATGTACCAACTGTAAACCTCAAACAATTATCACATAAAGGCTGAGTTGTTCTATTACGAGCAACAATACCTTTCTCTATTAATTGTCTGTAACGGTTATTGGCGTCATCAACTTTTACTAATAGAAAATTAGCATCAGACGCATATACATTTTCTACAAAATCAATAGCTTCAATGACTTTTGACAACTGTGTTCTTTGGTCAAGAATCATTTTAACTTCAGTATTAACGGTATCAATCGCATTTAGGCGTTTTAAAGCTGCTTGTTGAGTCAACTCATTGATGTTGTATGGAGGTTTTATACGATTGAGGACCGCAATGATTTCTTTGGAAGCATAACAAATTCCGAGTCTAATTCCTGCTAAACCATAAGCTTTTGATAAGGTTTGAGTAACTATTAAATTCTGAAACTCATTCAGTCGTGACAACCAACTATCTTGATTTGAGAAATCGATATAAGCTTCGTCAATAACAACAATGCCTTTAAATTCTTTAATTAATTTTTCAACTTTTAAAGCTTCAAAACTATTGGCTGTTGGATTATTTGGAGAGCATAAGAATAGAATCTTTGAGTTTTGATCTTGAGTCTTTAGAATTTGATTAACATTTGGTTCAAAATTCGAATCTAAAAGCACCTCTTTAATACTTATAGCATTAAGATTTGCTAACACTGAATACATACCATAAGTCGGTGGTAATGTGATGACATTATCTTGATTTGGTTCGCAAAATGCTCTGAAAATAAGGTCTAAAACTTCGTCACTTCCATTTCCTAAAAGGATTTGATTTGAAGGAATTCTTTTTAAATCACTCAAACGCGACTTTACTTTGCTCTGTTGTGGGTCTGGATATCGATTGACATCTGACTCAAACGGATTTTCGTTGGCGTCAATAAAAACCATCTCATTAGTAACCTCTTTGTATTCATCTCTCGCGGAAGAATATGCTTTTAGGTTCTTTATATTTTCTCTTAAAAGATTTTCTATATTCATGACTCTAAATCTTTAAGTCTCAATGTTACAGCGTTTTTGTGAGCTTGTAAACCTTCAGCTTCAGCCATTAATTCTATAGCATTTCCGATGTTTTTAATACCAGCTTGAGATATTTTTTGAAATGTCATACTTTTTTGAAAACTATCTAAGTTAACACCAGAATAGGCTTTTGAAAACCCATTAGTTGGTAAGGTATGATTGGTGCCAGAAGCATAATCTCCTGCACTTTCAGGTGTATAATTACCAATAAATACAGAACCTGCATTACCAATATTTTCCACAAAATAATCATCATTCTTTGTTGCAACTATGAAATGTTCTGGGCCATAGGCATCTATTAAATCTAATGCTGTTTCAAAATCACTAACAACAATGGATTTAGAATTTTTAATAGCATCACTTGCCATTTCTTTTCTTGGCAATTCAGCGAGTTGCGTATGTACTTCTTCACTTACATTTTCTGCAAATGATTTAGAGGTAGTTACTAATATCACCTGGCTATCTGAACCATGCTCAGCCTGACTCAACAAATCTGAAGCCACATAAGCTGCATTTGCAGATTCATCTGCCATTACCAATAATTCACTAGGACCAGCTGGCATATCTATAGCCACACCATATTTAGTCGCCAATTGTTTTGCCACAGTGACGTATTGATTTCCTGGTCCAAAAATTTTATATACTTGAGGAATTGATTCCGTTCCAAAAGTTAGTCCTGCTATGGCTTGAATTCCTCCTACTTTTACAATTTTAGTTAAACCGCAGAGTTGAGCTGCATATAAAATCTCATTAGCAATTTTTCCTTCTTTATTTGGAGGAGTACATAATACAATCTCATTGCAATTGGCAATCTGGGCAGGAATTGCCAACATTAAAACTGTTGAAAACAAAGGAGCTGTTCCACCAGGAATATATAATCCAACTTTTTGAATAGGTCGCTTTTCTTGCCAACATTCTACACCATCCATAGTACTCAAAGACACTTTTTCTGTTCTTTGTGCCTTATGAAAACGTTCTATATTAGATTTAGCTAATTGTATGGCTTCTTTTAATTCTTCTGTAACAGCCTTGATTGCATTTTCAATTTCGGCTTTACTAACACTATTAGATTCTAAGTCAACATTATCAAACTTAGACGTGTATTTTGCTACTGCAGTGTCACCATTACTTCTAATATCTTCAAATACCTGATTAACGATAGCTTCAATATCATCAACGGTCTTTGTTGGTCTCTGTAATAATTCTGACCAATCTTCTAGCTTTGGATTCTCTATGAGTCTCATATTACAATACCATATTTTCAATAGGGCAAACTAAAATTCCTTCTGCTCCATTTGCTTTTAACTCATCAATCATATTCCAGAATTCATTTTTGTTCAAAACAGAGTGTACAGAACTCCAACCCTCTTTTGCTAATGGTGTAATAGTTGGACTATTCATACCTGGAAGAATTTGGGTAATGGCATCTAACTTATCGTTGGGTGCATTTAATAAAACATACTTACTTTCACGACCTCTTAACACAGATTTTAACCTAAATTGAAGTGTATTGACAAGCTCTTGATTTTCTTTAGATATCTTAGGTGATGTTGCTAAAACTGCTTCAGACTTCATCAAAACTTCTATTTCTTTTAATCCATTTTTAAATAGTGTACTTCCACTAGAAACGATATCACAAATGCCATCCGCTAAACCAATATTTGGCGCAATCTCAACTGAACCATTAATTATGTGCAAGTTCGCTTTAACTCCTACTTTATCTAAAAAATGATTTACAGTATTTGGGTATGATGTAGCAATTCGTTTTCCTGATAAATCTTTTAACGATTTAGCCTTAGAAGATTTTGGTACTGCAATGGATACTTTACATTTAGAAAAACCTAAACGCTCTACAATAGTAAGGTCACTTCCTTTTTCTACCAGTACGTTTTCGCCAATAATAGCAGCGTCTACAACACCATCTCTCAAGTATTGAGGTATATCTCCATTTCTTAAATAGAATACTTCTAAAGGAAAGTTACGTGCCGATGCTTTTAATTGATCTTTTCCGTTATCAACAGAAATTCCGATTTCTTTTAAAATTTTCATGGAATCATCATGAAGACGACCCGATTTTTGAACTGCAATTTTAATTTTATTCATAATATTTCCCGAGAAAGCGAGAATCTTTTGTTTTATGTCTGATAAATCAATGAAATTTTTATAAACAAAAAACCCATCTGAAATATCAAACGGGTTTTTAAAATATATTATACTTTATTCAATACACTTTCACCACGCTTGAGCGCTTAAATGAAAATGATGATGTAATTGAATAGATGTCATTTCTTATTTTATTTTTACAAAGGTGAGTAAAATATCTTTATAACTCCAAATTAATTTCAGATTAAAACTGATTTTTAAGAAATTATTAATATTTAACTTCTAAATTATTGATTACCTAATATAATTGGCATGCCACTATCACCAGAACCAATAACAATTACTTTACTATTATCTGATTCAGACAGCTTCACTGTAGCTTCAATACCTTTATCTTGAAGAATTTTATCCGTTAAAGATGCGCTTAATATACGGTTAGCATCAGCTTTACCTTTAGCTTCTATAATTACTTTTTCAGCTTCTTTAGCAGCTGTAACCAATTTAAATTCATATTCTAAAGAGGATTGCTCCTGTTTTAATTTACTTTCAATAGCTTCTTTAATTGTAGGAGGTAAAGTAACATCCCTAACTAAAACTTCATTTAATTGAACGTATTGCTTATCAAGAATCTTTTTAGTCTCTTCAAAAATTTCAATTTGAATGGCGTCACGTTTAGTTGAGTATAAATCATCTGGTGTATAGCGACCAATTACACTTCTTGCAGCACTGCGAATTGCTGGTTGTATTACACGCTGTAAATAGCCTTGACCTAATGATTGGTGTAAATTCCCTAATTGATCATAAACTGGCTCGTACCAAGCAGAAGCATCTATCTGTATTTCTAAACCATTAGACGACAGCACTTTCATCTTTTCAAAAAGCTCCTGTTGACGCACTTCATATATGTAAACTTTATTCCAAGGTGCTACAATATGAAATCCCTCACCCATTGGTGGCTCATCTGTAACAACACCATCTCCAAAGGTCTTAAAAAGCACTCCAGCTTCACCAGAATCTATTGTGACTGCAGATTTTGCAACTACAATAACTAAAATAATTATTCCTATTAATATTGGCAATCCAACCTTGGGTAATTTTTCCATCTTATTTTCTTTTAAATTAATCCGTTATATTTTCTAATAAACCATTCTAAAAATAAACCTATCGCTATTATTCCTAGAAGATAATACCAGTCTATCAAAGGTACAATATTTTTAGTGCTTTTTTGAATGGTTTTATATCTATTATCAGAAAGTAAATCGCTTAGTAAATTATCATAATCTTTACTAAAAAAGGCTTTGCCTTTACTGTTTTCTGCCAGTAATTGAAGTTTATCAATATCTGCATTTAAAAATTGTTTTTCCACATTATATTCTAAGACTTGAAAGCTTCCAGATGCAGATACAGACTCAGAATTATGTTTAACAGTAAATTCATAAGTACCTGCTGATATGCCGCTTAAATCAACTGAATAACTATTAGTATTTAATAAAAGAGGAATCTCTCTACGACTATTACTTTCTTTATTTTTTAAGATAATAGATAACGATGCGGATTTATCAAACTCAAAACTTTTATTGAAGTATTGGGCAGCTATTACAACAGCATCATTACCATTATAAAAAGATTTATAGTCAATATTTATACGATTACGTTTTTTATTTGAACTTAAATACTGGACTAATTTTCCAATAAAATTATCAAAATCAATAAAGCTGTTTGAATTTAGATATGATTGCGCTCTCCACCTCCAAATTCCTTCTCCATTGAGTATAGCAAATTTCATATTATCAAACGCGTACGTCGCAAGCATTGCATCGCCTGTATTAATGCCATTGACAGTTTTATAGAGAATTATGTCGGGAGGTACCAAAAAATTAAAACCGCCAAATTCAGATTTAAGAGGTGGGTAATCATTAAAATCTAAATTATCGATTATAAATGTATTGTAATTTCTATTTAATTCTGGTTGATAATCCTCTGTTTGATTTGTAACTGACCAAAGCACTTTTAAGTGCGTGTTATTTATAAACTCGTAATCTGTTGTAGCTCCAGTTACTATAAAAGCATTACGCCTTTGTGCTTTTACTTCATCTAAGACTAATTTAAATTTATTATTTGGCTGATATAGTATAACTAATTGATAATCATTGGCTTTTAAAATATATTCCTTTGGGCTTAATATAGTTACACTTCTTTGCTCATTGCTTTCTATAGATTTTTTTAAAGTCCCTAAATCTGGATGAAGACGTTCGGCTACAATAGCAACATTAGTTTTTTGATCGATTACCTCTACTCCAAAATTCTTGAAATTATTAAAATTATTTTTTTCATTTAATAATGGTGCCAATTCTACGCGGTATGTTTTCACACCAATATTATTGGCTAACAACGACGTAGAAATAATTTCTGAAGTTTTAGAGGCATTAAATTGTAGTGATTTTCTGAAGACTACTGAATTACCAGACCAAATTTTTAATTCTGTATTAACGGGTGCTATTCCATTATAATTTGCAATAATTTCTACAGGAAACTTATTTTTTAAATAGACATAACGATTTACGTTAAGTTGTTTAATACTTAAATCTGAATATACAGTTGAATCCCCAAGTATTAAAGGATAAATAGGCTGTTTTATGGATTTTGCTATAAAGCTATAATCGGCCCCAAAGGTTTGGTTTCCGTCACTTATTAATAATAGCGGAGCCGTTTGATTAGTGTAAACTTCTCCAAATTGTTTTAAGGCTTCTGATATATTGGATTGCCCTTCATTAAAAGTTAGACTATCTAACTTATTTACTGATTTGCCAAAACTATATTTTTGAATATTGAAACGTTCTTTTATTTCCGAACTAGTTTCAAGTACTTCTAAAAAACTAGTCACATTTTTGCCTTGCTCTAAATAAGCTACAGATTCTGAGTTATCTACCGCAACTACTAAAGTAGGCTTTTCATCATAAAATGATTTAGACTCAAATTTTGGATTAATTAGCAACATTAAAATTGCTAATATTGATACTGCTCTAAGACCTACAAGACTATATTTTAGTTTAGACTTTATTTTAGATTTATACATATACTGAAACAGCGCTACTAAAAGCGCTGTAATTGCAGCTATAATTATATATATATAAGTTTCTAAATTCATCTAATTTCAACTCATAACAGGCCTAATTTTCAGATATTACATATTAAGTTAACATGCCACCGTCTACATTTAATGTTTGACCTGTAACATAAGCACTTAATTCACTTGCTAAAAACACACAAGCATTGGCAACATCTTCAGCAGAACCACCACGTTTTAGAGGTATACCTGCCCTCCAACCTTTTACTGTTTCTTCATCTAATTTTGCAGTCATTTCGGTTTCAATAAAACCGGGCGCAATAACATTACTTCTAATATTTCTAGAACCTAACTCTAAGGCCACAGATTTAGAAAAACCTATGATACCCGCTTTAGAGGCAGCATAGTTGGTTTGGCCTGCGTTACCTTTTACGCCAACAACAGAGCTCATATTAATAATAGACCCTTTACGTTGCTTTAACATCGTACGTTGTACCGCTTTTGTCATATTAAAAACAGACTTGAGGTTTACTTCTATTACGCGATCAAAGTCTTCTTCTCCCATTCGCATTAAAAGATTATCTTTAGTAATACCTGCGTTATTTACCAAAATATCAATAGACCCAAATTCTGCTAAAACATCTTCAGCTAGCTTTTGAGATTCTTCAAAATTTGCAGCGTTACTTTGATATCCTTTTGCTTTTATTCCAGTAGAATTTAGATCTTTCTCTAGTGCATTTGCAGCATCAACTGACGAGCTATAAGTAAATGCGACATTAGCTCCATGCTGCGCGAAAACTTGAGCTATACCTTTACCAATTCCACGACTTGCACCTGTAATGATAGCTGTTTTACCTTCTAGTAATTTCATATTAAATAATTTCGGTTAGTTAGTTTCGTATAATGGCACTAAATGCCTATTCAAATATACCATTTACAAATTGCAAGAAATAAAAAAACCTCACAAGATTTTGTAAGGTTTTTAACAGTTTATTCCCAACATAATTGGGTTATTTTTTTTAACGTAAGTCTAGCCTAATACTTCAGCTACTTTCTTTCCTATCTCAGCAGGAGAATCTACAACATGTATTCCGCATTCTCTCATGATTTTCTTCTTAGCTTGTGCAGTATCATCACTTCCACCTACTATTGCACCAGCATGACCCATTGTACGACCAGCAGGTGCTGTTTCACCAGCAATAAAACCTACAACAGGTTTTTTACTACCGCTTTCTTTATACCAATGCGCAGCATCAGCCTCTAATTGACCTCCTATTTCACCAATCATAACAACAGCTTCTGTTTCTGGGTCATTTATTAATAATTCCACCGCTTCTTTTGTAGTAGTTCCAATTATTGGATCACCACCTATTCCAATTGCTGTTGTGATTCCTAATCCTTGCTTTACCACTTGGTCAGCAGCTTCATAAGTTAATGTACCTGATTTAGATACAATTCCTATCTTTCCTGATTTAAAAACAAAACCTGGCATAATACCAACTTTAGCTTCACCTGGAGTTATAACACCAGGACAATTTGGTCCAACTAAACGACAATCTCTATTTTTAATATAATCAGCAGCCTTTATCATATCTGCAACAGGAATTCCTTCGGTTATCGTAATTATTACCTTAATTCCTGCGTCAGCAGCTTCCATAATTGCATCAGCAGCAAATGCTGGTGGTACAAAAATAATAGTTGTATCAGCACCAACTTTTTCTACAGCTTCTGAAACTGTATTAAAAACTGGTTTGTCTAAATGAGTTTGACCACCCTTACCAGGTGTTACACCACCAACTACATTGGTACCGTACTCAATCATTTGACCAGCATGAAATGTACCTTCACTACCAGTAAATCCTTGAACTATTATATTTGAATTTTTATTAACTAAAACGCTCATTGATATTTTGATTTTAAGTATTATAAATTTCGTGATACAAAAATAAGAGTTTTGAAAGTCAAATACGACCTCTTTTTAAACTTTTCTTTTTGCATAGGAATCCATTGCTTTGTCATGATTTTCATCTGCAAGTTGACTGATTTCGTAACCTCGATACAACTTGTTGTCTTTTATTTCCCAAATCGCAGAAAAACGAGCTAATGAAACTTCTGTATCTGGATTTTCAATTGTATTAGCCAAAAGTGTATGTCTAGTAATAACTGTGTTGTTAGCTTCTATTAGATGCGTAAATTCAAAACGGAGGCTATGATAGGACTTTCTGGTTCCTTCAAAGAAATTAACAATATCATTATACTTCAAAAGACTAAATCCCTGACTACTACTCCAGTGTAATTCACAATCTGGGTGAAAAAATTTAGAAACAACACCTGAATCATTTGCTAAATCTGAATTATAGAAAGCCCTAACTATTTCTTTTGCTGACATCTATATATTTTTTAATTTTTTTAGTATTTCTGGTATTTTATTTATGTAAGCCATTTGCTTAAATTGCTGTCTTGCTTCTTGTGCTGGTGATCCAAAATAGGTTTTTCCTTCTTCAGTGGTTTGTCCGAGACCAGATTGTGCATAAATGGTTGTTCCTTCTTTAATGGTGATTCCACTTTTAACTCCAACTTGTCCCCAAAGTGTAACGTTATCCTCTACAACCACACAACCAGCAATAGCCGTATGCGCCGCAATTAAGCATTTAGTACCTAAGACAGTATCATGTCCTATTTGAATATGATTATCTAATTTACAGCCTTCTCCTATTGTTGTGTCACCACTTACACCTCTATCTACAGTGCATAAAGCACCAATATCAACATTATTTTTTATAATAACCCGTCCACCAGATACTAATTGATCATATCCTTCTGGCCTATTTTTATAATAAAATGCACTTGCACCTATTATAGTTCCTGCGTGAATAGTTACATTATTACCTATAATCGTATCGTCATAAATACTGACATTAGAATGAATAGTACAATTATCGCCAATACTTACATTATTACCAATGAAACAATTAGGTTGAATAATGGTGTCTTTTCCAATTATTGCATCTTTGGCAATTGCAATATTTGATGATTGAAATGGTTTAAAATGTTTTGTGAGTTTATTAAAATCTCTAAAAGGATCATCAGAAATTAGTAATGCTTTTCCCTTAGGGCATACTACTTCCTTATTTATAAGTACTATTGTAGCATCAGAATTTAAAGCCTTATCATAATACTTTGGATGATCTACAAAGACTATATCACCGGGTTCAACAACATGTATTTCGTTTATACCCAAAATTTCAAAATCGTCTGGGCCAATAAACTTACAATCTAATAGGCTTGCTATTTCTTTTAATGAATGTGGTTGTGGGAATTTCAAATTATAAGGTCTAAATTTCTTTAATTAATTTACTCTTTTATACGCTCTTTATAAGTCCCTTTTTCTGTTTCTACTTTAATTTTATCACCTTCATTTATAAATAAAGGCACATTAACCTCTGCTCCGGTTTCTACAGTCGCCGGCTTGGTTGCATTTGTAGCTGTATTACCCTTAACGCCAGGCTCAGTTGCTGTAACTTCTAAAATTACTGTAGCAGGCATATCTACTGATAATGGCATATCATCTTCAGTATTAATTTGAATAGTTACAACCTGACCTTCCTTCATTAAATCAGCTCTATCTAATGCTGACTCTAATAGACGTATTTGAGTATAATCTGCTTCATTCATAAAATGGAAAAATTCACCATCATTATAGAGAAACTGAAATTTATGTGTTTCTACACGTATATCCTCAATCTTGTGACCTGCTGAAAATGTGTTATCTAGTACTTTACCTGTTGTAACACTTTTCATTTTAGTTCTTACAAAAGCAGGCCCTTTACCTGGCTTTACATGAAGAAATTCAATGATTTTATATATATCGTTATTATACTTTATACATAATCCGTTTCTTATATCTGATGTATTTGCCATAAAACTATTTATTTGTTAATTCGTTTAGTTATTAAATTGTTTTCAATTTTAAAAACACTTAATCTGTTATTTCTATTTTATATAGTCTGATAATTAATTCGATTTGAAGTAGCCTTTCATTATACCTCTATGTGAGTTTTTAATAAATTGAAGAATCTCATCTCGTTCTGTAGTGGCCTCCATTTCTGCTTCTATTAAATCCGAAGCTTGTGTATTATTGTAATTTTTTTGATAAAGAATTCTATAAATATTCTGAATCTCTCTAATCTTTTCTGTAGTATAACCTCTTCTTCTTAAGCCAACTGAATTTATACCTACATAAGATAAAGGTTCTCTAGCAGCCTTGACAAAAGGAGGTACGTCTTTACGCACAAGAGATCCACCAGTTACAAAAGCATGGTTACCAATAGAGCAAAATTGATGTACAGCAGTCATACCTGCCAAAACAACATAATCACCAACGGTTATATGACCAGCAAGTGTACTATTATTTGAAAAGATACAATTATTACCAACTATACAATCGTGTGCAATATGACAATAAGCCATTATAAGACAATTATTACCTATAACCGTTTTCATTTTGTCTGTTGTACCTCGATTAATGGTAACACACTCTCTTATAGTTACGTTATTACCAATTTCTACAGTTGTCTCTTCATCATTATATTTTAAATCTTGAGGAACTGCTGATATAACAGATCCAGGGAAAATATTACAATTTTTTCCAATTCGGGCACCTTCCATAATTGTCACATTACTTCCAATCCAAGTTCCTTCCCCGATTTTCACATTATTGTGTATGGTTGTAAAAGGTTCTATAACTACATTCTTTGCGATTTTTGCGCCAGGATGTACGTAAGCTAAAGGCTGGTTCATTTTTCTTATTTTTATTTTGATAAAGTGGTAAAAATGTTTTCGTTTCGCAACTTATGAACGTCTTGTTGAATATTAAATTCTGTTCGGTTCATTTCTTAATTATTTTACTTTAGAGATTTGTGCCATGAGTTCAGCTTCTGCACATAATTTACCATTAGCATATGCATAACCTTGCATATGACAAATACCACGTCTAATCGGTGTGATTAATGAGCATTTAAAAATTAATGTATCACCAGGAACCACTTTTTGTTTGAATTTTACATTATCCATTTTCATGAAAAATGTTAAATAATTTTCAGGGTCTGGAACAGTGCTCAATACTAATATACCACCAGTTTGTGCCATTGCTTCAACAATTAAGACACCTGGCATAACTGGTTGTCCCGGAAAATGTCCCTTAAAAAACTCCTCGTTCATAGTGACGTTTTTCATACCAATAACATGCTGGTCAGAAAGTTCAAATACCTTATCTAATAATAAAAAAGGCTGTCTATGTGGTAACATATCCATAATTTGATTGACATCCATTAATGGTGCTGAATTCAAATCTACTTGAGGTACGTTATTTCGTCTTTCGTTCTTTATAATTTTCGACATTTTCTTTGCAAATTGTGTGTTTACAAAGTGTCCTGGTTTATTTGCAATAACCTTACCTCTGATTCGCGTACCTATTAAAGCTAAATCACCAACAACATCTAACAACTTATGTCTTGCAGCTTCGTTAGGATGATGAAGATTAAGATTGTCTAAAATCCCATTTGGTTTTACAGTTATCTTATCTTTATTAAAAGCGACTCTTAATTTTTCCATTGTCTCTGGCGATAATTCTTTATCTACATAAACAATTGCATTATTTAAATCACCACCTTTAATTAAACCATGTTCTAGAAGCATCTCAATTTCATGAAGAAAACTAAATGTTCTCGCTGATGCAATTTCAGTTTTGAAGTCTGAAACTGAATTCATAGTTGCATTTTGAGTGCCTAAAACTTTAGTCCCAAAATCTACCATAGTCGTAACCTGATATGAGTTAGAAGGCATTAAAATAATTTCACTTCCTGTAGCTTCATCGGTATAAGAAACAACATCCTTTACAACATATTCATCTCTAAAGGCGTCTTGTTCAATTACACCAGCTTTTTCTATTGCTTCAACAAAAAACTTTGAAGAACCATCCATTATAGGTGGCTCAGAAGCGTTTAATTCAATAATAGCATTATCAATATCTAAACCAACTAAAGCAGCCAGCACATGCTCACATGTTTGAATGGTGACCCCATTTCTTTCTAAACAAGTACCGCGTTGTGTATTTGTCACATAATTTGCATCTGCTTCGATTTTAGGACTCCCTTCTAAATCAACACGTTCAAACAGAAAACCAGAATTTTCAGAACCTGGCTTAAACACCAAAGTAACATCAGCTCCAGTATGAAGACCAACTCCCTTTAAAGTGACTTCTTTTTCAATGGTTTTTTGTTTTATTTCAGTTTTAATTATTGCCATCTACTCTTTTTTCTAATTCATTAATTGTTTTAACTAGCTTAGGTAAGTTTTTAAAATATACATAGGATTTATTATAATCACCATAAGTTAAAGCTGGTGATCCTTGCAAAACCTCATTATCTTTAACATGTCTACCAATTCCAGATTGCGCCTGTATTCTAACATTATTTCCTATAGTAATATGACCAACGATACCAACCTGACCACCTATTTGGCAATTCTCACCTATTTTAGTAGAACCAGCAATACCAGTTTGAGCGGCAATTACTGTATTCTTTCCTATTTCTACATTGTGAGCAATCTGAATTTGATTGTCTAATTTTACTCCTTTTCTAATAATAGTACTACCTAATGTAGCTCTATCTATTGTAGTACCAGCGCCAATGTCTACATTATCCTCTAAAATCACATTACCAATTTGCGGTACTTTAGAATATTCTCCTTTTTCATTTGGAGCAAAACCAAAACCATCAGCGCCTATTATTGCACCAGAATTAATAACACAATTATTACCAATAATACAATCTGAATATATCTTACCTCCTGCAAAAACTATACTATTGTCTCCTATGGATACATTATCACCTATGTATGAATTTGGAAATATCTTAACATTATCTCCAATAATGACGTTATCGCCAATATATGTGAATGCACCAATATAAATAGTCTCACCGATTTTCGCCGAATCCGAGATAAAACTAGATTTTTCTATTCCTGTTTTATTCAGTTTTATTTGATTATAATATTCTAATAATTTTGTAAAAGCTCCATAAGCATCTTCTACCTTTATTAAGGTGGTCTTTAAAGGTTCCTCAGATTCAAAATCTGAGTTTACTATAGTAATAGATGCCTCAGTCTTATATATAAATGACTTGTATTTTGGATTCGCTAAGAAAGTAAGTGAACCTTTTTTTCCTTCCTCGATTTTAGAGAGTTGAGAAACTTCTATATTAGGATCACCAACAATTGTACCTTCCAAAATGCCTGCGATTTGTTCTGCTGTAAATTTCATGTGTTAATATCTATTGCCTTTCAGAGGTCACATGTAACATTCGTTTTAATACCTAACTTTATAAGTTTTGAATATGAATGTTTCCATTAATTGATTTTTTAAGTAAACGCTGATTCCTACAAAAATAGAAAAAAAGATTACATTTTCTTCTTAGGATAGCATATATAGTATTTGGTTATTGGTTTGCTCAAGGCTTTTAGGTTTAATTGATCAGCAGCCTTTAAAATATCTTTAATTTTACCTGATTTTAAAAGGATATTTATAGGTTGTTGAGTGTTTTGATACCCTTGATTTCTTACTTTTCCATTAAAAACAAAGTAATCAGCTTCTTGATGACTTACACCATACTTATTAATTAAACTATCTCTATGTAATTTAAGATCTGAATTTTTAATCGGTTTATTTTTAAATTTAATTCTCAGTAAATCTCTATTAATAATCATATCACAAAGATTACCTAAAACAAAATCATCATGATATTGCCACTCTTTTAGGGCAGAAACAATATCATAATCATCTAATTTTGCAAAAATCGCTAAAGTATCATTATCAAAACTTTTAGAGTTTATTCCATTAATCAAAAAATAACTTAGCGCAGAACTACAATTTAAATTTACTCCTAATTCAATTAACTCTTTTGCACGTTTTAAAACTCTAGTTACTAACTGTTCTGCAACTAAACCCGTTTTATGCAGATAAACTTGCCAGTACATAAATCTGCGTGCAACTAGAAATTTTTCTACGCTGTATATCCCTTTTTCTTCAACAACTAATTTGTCATCTTTTACATTTAACATGGTAATTAAACGCTCACTATTTACGTTACCTTCCGCAACACCTGTATAAAAACTATCTCGCTTCAAATAATCAGCTCTATCCATATCTAATTGACTTGAAATAAGCTGACACATAAACTTTCTTGGATACTCACCCTTAAAAATTGAAATAGCTAACGTTAAACTTCCGTTAAACTCTTTATTCAATTCTTCCATAAAATGCAAGGATATTTCTTCATGAGAAATAGCCTTTACAATGCTGTGCTCCATCGCATGAGAAAACGGACCATGACCAATATCATGTAATAAAATAGCTGTTAATAGGCCATTTTCTTCATCCTCAGCAATAGTAACTCCTTTAAATCTAAGGACATTGATAGCTTTTTGCATTAAATGCATACTACCTAATGCATGATGAAAACGGGTATGATGAGCACCTGGATAAACTAAATAGGATAAGCCCATTTGACTTATTCTTCTTAGTCTTTGAAAATATTTATGCTGAATAAGATCAAAAATTAGTGAATTAGGAATAGTAATAAATCCGTAAATTGGATCGTTAAATATTTTGAGCTTATTATTTTTAGGCAAAACTTAAAATTCATTAATTAAGAAACAAATATACACCAACATGATAAATATTCTTTGGGTTGACGATGAAATCGATTTATTAAAGCCACACATCTTATTTTTAGAAAAGAAAGAATACCAAGTTACTACTTGCCAAAGTGGTACTGAAGCTTTGGAGATTATTGATGATACAAATTTTGATATTGTTTTCTTAGACGAAAATATGCCAGGTCTTACTGGTCTTGAGACATTAAATGAGATTAAAGAACGTAGAGCAAACCTTCCTATTGTAATGATCACTAAAAGTGAAGAAGAATATATTATGGAGGAAGCTATTGGCAATAAAATTGCTGACTATTTAATTAAACCTGTGAATCCCAATCAAATATTATTAAGCCTGAAGAAGAATTTAGATCATTCAAGGCTTATTTCTGAAAAAACCACTTCGAATTATCAACAAGAATTTAGAAAAATTTCTATGGATTTATCTATGGTAAACTCATATGAGGAATGGATAGAGCTTTACCAGAAACTTGTATACTGGGAGCTGCAATTAGAAAGCATTGAGGATGTCGGGATGACAGACATATTAGAATCTCAAAAAACAGAAGCTAATATGCAGTTTGGCAAATTTATAGAAAAAAATTATGAGGATTGGTTTCAACCAAATACAGAAGCACCTATAATGTCTCATACCTTATTTAAAGAAAAGGTAGTGCCTGAGCTTAGTGATAAACAACCAACTGTATTAATTGTAATAGATAACTTAAGATACGATCAATGGAAAGCTTTTGAGCCCATTGTAAATAATTATTACAAAAAAGCATCTGAGTTATCCTTTTACAGTATTTTACCTACTGCCACACAATATGCACGTAATGCTATTTTCTCTGGATTAATGCCAGCAGATATGGAAAAATTGTTCCCTCAGTATTGGAAAAATGATACGGATGAAGGTGGTAAAAATATGCACGAAGGCGACTTTTTAAGGGAGCAATTAAAGCGTTTAGGGCTAAATCATATAAAGCATGAGTATCACAAAATAACTAATCTAAAAGCAGGTAAGAAGTTAGTAGATAATTTTAGGTCACTCAAAGATAACGACTTAAATGTGATTGTATATAATTTTGTAGATATGCTATCCCATTCTAAGACAGAGATGGAAGTGGTAAAGGAACTAGCTTCTAACGATAAAGCATATCGTTCATTAACAGTAAGTTGGTTTAAAAACTCTCCGTTGTTAGAAATGATACAGCTGTCGCAACAACTAGGTTTTAAGCTTATACTAACAACAGATCATGGGACAATAAATGTAAATTCACCTTCTAAAGTCATTGGAGATAGAGATACAAGTTTAAACTTGCGTTATAAAACAGGTAGAAGTTTAACTTACCAAGATAAGGATGTTTTTGCGGTTAAGAATCCTAAATCAGCGCATTTACCTTCATTGTCTATGAGTAGTTCGTTCATATTTGCCAAAGGAGATATGTTCTTGGCATATCCAAATAACTATAATCATTATGTAAGTTACTATAGAAATACTTATCAGCATGGTGGTGTCTCTTTAGAAGAAATGGTCATTCCATTTGTAGTATTAGACCCCAAAGAATAACCATATTAATGTAAATACTGATAATGCATATTTCTTCCTTAATGGATTAAAAGCATAAAAATCCGACGAAATACATATTTTACTAGGTTATCCCACTTTTTATACTTAATATTGTCTTTTAAATTCTAACGGAACACGTGAAAACCATAGAGTATACATACAACATTAAGGATATTGATTGCATTGCAGCTAAAGTTTTGTCCAATTTTATGTTTAAAACTGTAATATTAAATGGGTCAATGGGCTCTGGCAAAACTACTTTTGTAAAGGCTTTAATTAAGGCTATGGGTAGTAAGGATATTGTTACCAGCCCAACCTTCTCTATTGTTAATCAATACAAAATACCCAACGATAAAGTTTTTCATTTCGATTTTTATAGAATAGAATCTATAGAAGAAGCTTATAATTTTGGTGTTGAAGACTATCTTTACAGTGACCATTGGTTATTTATAGAATGGCCAGATCGTATTCAAAGTATAATACCAAAAAACAGTCAAGCAATTACCATAACTGACTTAGACGATAATACAAGATCCCTCAAATTAACTATAGAAACAGAAAATTTAACCAAAAATATTGCTATGACAGAAACGAAATTTTAAACAAAATTTCACTCACATTTCACAAAAATAGATTTGTAATTACGGAAAAACCGTAATTTAAAACGCAAAATATATCGGATTTTAACAAAAATTAATTTCTACGACTTGGGTATCAACCATAATTTTGTAGTAATTAATTAATTAAATCCCTTATATTATGAAAACTAAAAAATTAGTACTAGCGATTGCGATTTTTGGAGGAATGTTATTTACTGCTGAAGCAACTAACATTATTGACCTTGATGGACAATCAACAACACAAATCGAAAAAAAACTTAGAAAACTCATTCCAAACGGATAAAAGAAGTCTAAGTAGGAGTGCTATTGTTGGTAGCATTTTAGCCACTATTATAGTATCTACTCCTCTACTTTATTCATTACACGAAAGTGTCCCGGCCACAAAGGTATGGGACACTTTTTTATTTACATATACAAGTGGAGCTTGGGAAGAAGCTCAATATGCCATGTGGGTATATACAAGTAAATTTATACCATTTCTTTTATTAATCATTTGGTTTTTCACATGCCGTCATTGGTGGTATCATGCCATTTTAGTACCGATTGTTATGTTTGCCTTTCAAGCCGTGAATAGCTGGAATGCAGAAGCTGGACAGCTTGACGAAGGAACTTTTGTTGTATTACTCCCGATTTTAGTCGTAGTTGTACCCTCAATATATCTTATTAGGGCCAAAATGTTCAACAAAATTAATGATGCTAACAAAAGTTTAGAAGAACTCGAAGAAGAGTTTATGATAAAGCCAAAAACAGTTTGGGGTAAGGTAAAGCAGTATTTTTAACCATCAATTTTATAAAGTAATAGGGTATTAGTAACTTAAATATGAGATATTTTTTTTCGTCACTTAATGTAAGTGTTTTTACTATCTTGCAGCTACTATACTAATTATAATGATTAATGAGTACACCTTTATCACCCTTCACTAAAGCCCAACTTCTTCCCCAAGAAGAAACTCTAGAAATTCTTAAACAAAAAGGAGACCTTTTTATTGGAATTCCAAAAGAGACTCATTTTCAAGAAAAACGTGTGTGTTTAACGCCAGATGCTGTTTCGGCATTAACTGCAAACGGACATCGTGTTTTATTAGAGTCCGGAGCCGGAAAAGGCGCGAATTTTAAAGACAAAGATTATAGCGAAGCTGGTGCAGAGGTAACTAAAGATACAGCAAAAGTTTACTCCTGCCCTATTATACTTAAGGTAGAACCGCCTTCTTTAGATGAAATCTCACTCATTAATCCACAAACCATTTTAATATCTGCTTTACAGATAAAAACCCAAAGTAAATCATACTTTGAGGCATTAGCAAAAAAACGAATTACAGCATTAGCTTTTGAATATATAAAAGATGAAGATGGTGCATATCCTGCAGTGCGTTCACTAAGTGAAATCGCAGGAACCGCTTCTATTTTAATTGCTTCAGAATTATTATCTAATGTAAATGGTGGAAATGGATTGATGATGGGTAATATCAATGGCGTACCACCGACAGAAGTCATTATTTTAGGTGCTGGAACCGTTGGTGAGTTTGCAGCAAGATCAGCAATTGGTCTCGGAGCAAATGTAAAAGTATTTGATAGTTCAATCACAAAACTTAGACGTATTCAAAATAATTTAGGACGTACAATATATACGTCAACAATGCAACCCAAAAACCTTCTAAAAGCATTAAAGCGCTGCGATGTAGCAATCGGAGCAGTAAGAGGCACAAATCGTTCTCCCATAGTAGTGACAGAAACAATGGTTGAGCATATGAAACGTGGTTCGGTAATCATTGATGTTAGTATAGATATGGGTGGATGCTTCGAAACCAGTGAAGTCACTACACACGATCATCCTACTTTTGAGCATAATGGTGTAATACATTATGGTGTGCCTAATATTCCGGCGCGCTATTCTAGAACAGCATCCGTTTCAATTAGTAATATTTTCACACCTTATCTATTAGAAATTGGAGAATATGGTGGTTTAGAAAATGCCTTACGTTTTGATCGAGGATTAAAGAACGGACTTTACTTATACCATGGTATTCTTACAAACAAGTCTGTAGCAGAATGGTTTGGTTTAGATTATAATGATGCTAATCTCTTAATATTTTAATTTTTAATGAAATTCACTCAACGTTTAGGCTATTATCTTAGCGGTTTTGCAATAGGACTAGTTATACTGATGTTTTTTTTAAATGGAAAGGATGCATCTTGCGATTATGGCCCTAATGCGAGAACCAAAAAAAATATAGGTTCTAAACCAATAAAATATTCAGACAATGCATCAACCTTTATTTTTACTAATAAATTAGATTCTACCATAATAAAAAACTTAATAAAATTTGGAAACGTAGATTTCTCTGAAAGTTTAACAGACTTAGATTCTTGTAATATATATCACATTGATAATAGTTACAAAGAACGTAATATAGCTCTGAAAATTCAAAATTGTGACTCTATAGCTTCACTGATATCAATTGACTATGTTATGGATTAACTTATATAAATTAATCGATTTAAATTTTAGATCAGTCACTCTAAAATTTACATCTAAAGAACTATTTAAATAAAAATATAATATGAAAGTATTAGTTACTGGAGCCGCTGGCTTCATAGGTTTTTTTACAGCCAAAGTACTATTAGAAAAAGGACATAAGGTTGTTGGTTTAGACAACATAAATGATTATTACGATGTTAATTTAAAGTATTCGAGATTAGAAGAACTAGGAATTAATAGAAATGACGCCACCGTTTTTAATAAGACCTGTAAAAGTAATAATGAGAATTTTTCATTCGTAAGAATGAATCTTGAAGATAGAGAAGCACTACCTAAACTGTTTAAAGATGAAAAATTTGACATTGTATGTAACTTAGCTGCTCAAGCTGGTGTTAGATATAGTCTAGAAAACCCAGAGACCTATATAGATTCAAATTTAGTAGGCTTTCTTAATATTTTGGAATGCTGCCGACACAATACTATAAAACATCTTGTTTACGCAAGTAGTTCAAGCGTTTATGGTCTAAACAAGAAAATACCTTTTGGCACTGAAGACAATGTAGATCACCCAATAAGTTTATACGCTGCAACTAAAAAAAGTAATGAATTAATGGCGCATACTTACAGTCATTTATTTAATATTCCAACAACAGGATTACGATTTTTTACAGTTTACGGACCTTGGGGGCGACCAGATATGGCAATGTTTTTGTTTACAGATGCCATTGAAAATGATAGACCTATAAAAGTCTTTAATCATGGTAAAATGGAGCGCGACTTTACCTATGTAGACGATATTGTAGAAGGTGTAGTAAGAATAATTGAAAAATCACCACAAAGTAGGATAGACAATAACGCTCTTTATAAAATCTATAATATAGGAAACAACAACTCTGTTAAATTATTAGATTTTATTAAAGAGATTGAATTCAATTTAGATAAAACCGCAGATAAAAACATGTTGCCAATGCAGCCAGGTGATGTAGAAAGAACATGGGCTGATGTAGATGAATTAATAAAGGATTATGACTATCAACCAAATACGTCTATAAAAGAAGGTGTGAAATCTTTTATAGATTGGTTTAAAGGATATTACAGTTAATAAAGACGAATGATTATAACGATAGTTTCTGCTCACATAAGAGAAATAATGGAGTTTATCGTAAAAACAAGTCGTTAGTATAAAAATTTCGGGCAATTAGATTTTTTCATACAAATTTGCCCCGATTATAATAAATGAACCCGAATCAAATAAACTTATAACCATGAAAATTACAAATATTTGTTGCATAGGCGCTGGATATGTTGGTGGACCAACAATGGCAGTTATAGCAAAGAAAAACCCACATATTAAAGTTACAATCGTAGATATCAATGCAGAACGAATTGCTGCTTGGAATGACGAAGACGTTTCAAAATTACCAATATACGAACCAGGTTTAGCAGAAATCGTTAAAGAAACAAGAGGGAAAAATCTTTTCTTTTCTACAGAAATAGATAAAGCGATCAATGCCTCTGAAATGATTTTTATTTCAGTAAACACTCCGACTAAGACTTACGGAAAAGGTAAAGGAATGGCCGCAGATTTAAAATATGTTGAGTTGTGTGCTAGGAATATCGCAGAGGTTGCAAAGTCGGATAAGATTGTTGTAGAAAAGTCTACACTTCCTGTTAGAACGGCTCAAGCTATAAAAAGTATTTTAGACAATACAGGTAATGGTGTTAAATATAGCATTTTATCAAATCCAGAATTTTTAGCGGAAGGAACTGCAATAGAAGATTTATTAAATCCAGATCGTGTATTAATTGGTGGAGAATCTGAAGATGCAATAGAAAGCTTAGCCAATGTTTATGGTAGTTGGGTGTCGCAAGACAGAATATTAAGAACTAACGTTTGGTCTTCTGAATTATCTAAACTAACTGCAAATGCCTTTTTAGCACAAAGAATATCTTCTATAAATGCTATCTCAGAATTATGCGAAAAAACTGAAGCTAATGTTGGTGAAGTAGCAAGAGCAATTGGTATGGATTCTAGAATTGGATCTAAATTTTTAAATGCATCTATTGGTTTTGGTGGTTCTTGTTTTCAAAAAGATATTCTTAACCTAGTCTATATTGCAAGAAGTTATGGACTAAATGAAGTTGCTGATTATTGGGAACAGGTTATTATTTTAAACGATCACCAAAAAAGAAGATTTTCGGATAATCTAATTAGCACTTTATATAATACTGTATCAGGTAAAAAAATTGCGATGCTCGGATGGGCTTTTAAGAAAGATACTAACGATACGCGTGAGTCAGCTGCAATCTACGTTGCAGATCATTTACTAAGTGAACAAGCACATATTGCTGTTTACGATCCTAAAGTCTCTGAAGAAAGAACACAACTAGATCTTAACTATCTTAATACAAGATCAGAAGAAGAAAATAAAGACCTTGTTAAAACATATAGTGACCCTTATGAGGCTGCTAAAGATGCACATGCAATAGCAATAATGACAGAATGGGATGAGTTTAAAGCTTTTGACTGGCAGAAAATTTACGATGGTATGAAAAAACCAGCTTTTATTTTTGATGGTAGAAATATTTTAGATCAAAAAGAAATGGAAGCTATAGGTTTTGAATATTCTTCTATAGGGAAATAAATAATCTAAGACACCTATTATAAGTGTTAAATAATACTCATAATAGATGTCAACTATTAAGGTTACTAACCTGTAAACTATTATTTTCTTATTTTGAAAAGGGACTTAAACCACATGGATATTTTAAGGGCAGTTGGCATATTGCTAGTCGTCCTAAGGCACTCATTTTCCCCATATAGAGGAAGTTGGGGTGTTAGTCAATATTTTGAATACAATATCTATGCCGACTATTTAGGAAGTTACATTTCTACATTTTCAATGCCATTATTTGTTTTTATATCTGGCTATATATATCACTTTCTGAGATCAAATTATGGTAAATATGGAAATTATAAAACACTATTTTATAAAAAATCCAGGAGATTAATAGTACCTTATTTCATCCTTGCACCAATTTATATATACTTTTTCTTAGATTATAATAATTTTGGTTCTTATTTGGCTCATTTATGGACAGATAGTGGTCATTTATGGTTTTTATTAATGATGTTCATTATGTTTATGATATATTATAAATTTGAAGATTATCTTAATAAAAAAATAGTTTTTGGAATTGTTTTAGGTTCGTTTCTTTATATCATATCTGTATTATTTTTATATTATAATCTTCAACCAATTGGACGAGTATTCAGATATTTTATATTCTTTTTATTAGGAAATTACTTTAGTAAAAATTCATCGACTATTTTGAATTATTTAAAAGGTAAAGTTTTATATATATTCCTAGCTCATTTAGCCATCTTTAGTTTGTATTTTTATTTCGCACAAACGCTCGATAATAAATACCTACTTATAACAAATAGACAAGCATTGTTAGTTATTAGTATTTTAGCTTTATGCTTTGTATATGGCTTTTTGAATATAGTTGTGGAGAAATATAAAAGTTCGGTTGAAAAAATAAAACCATTAACCAAATTAATAAACCATACTAGTTATTATATTTATCTAATACATCAACCTATCTTAAAGGTCTATTTTACATTTCTTATAATACAAGGCCTATCTCCTACCATAGGAATTATTATAGCATTCTTAGGGTCAATGCTTATTTCAATTTCGTTAGGTTACGTAATTATGAAATTTAAATGGGGAAGAGAACTTATAGGTTCAAAATAAAGTAAAAGTATTAAAATAAGGAGTATTAGCTTTAGCTTTATTTTTTATAGTTATTATAAAAAAATTTATGACACATAAAAAACAGAAAATTGCTTTTGTCATTGGTGCACTAAAATCTGGTGGTGCAGAGCGTGTTATCACTAATTTAAGTAATGAACTTGTTAAAAACTTCGATGTAACCATAATAACCTTTATAAGTTCAGAACCCTTTTATGCGCTTGATACTGATGTTAATGTGGTTTCCTGCTTAAATGCATTAAATAAACCGGCCTCGGTATTTGATTCAATAAAATTAAATTATTCTATCTATAAAAAAGTCAAATACATCACAAAGACAAACAAAATAGATCTATTAATTGGTTTTATTACGTCTGCAAATATTATTGCAACTTTAGCGGCTAAATCAAACAATATCCCTAGTATTATTAGTGAACGTAATGATCCTTTAAAGAACGATATACCGAAATTTTGGCTACTTTTAAGAAAATTTATTTATCCTAAAGCTGATTGCTTAGTGGCGCAAACAAATAAAGTTAAGGATATTTACAATAGTATGATAAAAACTAAGTCTATAACCGTTTTACCAAACCCAATAGCCTCAAAATTATCTAAACTAAGAATAGATTATCGTAATAGAGAAAAAATCATATTAACAGTAGGGACTTTAAATAACGATAAGCGACAGGAAAAAATAGTATTAGCCTTTCATAAATTGGAATTGACTGACTGGAAATTACTTTTAATAGGTGATGGACCAAATAAAGAAAAAATAAAAACTTTAATTCAAAATAATAATCTTTCAGATAAGGTAGAAATTTTATCCCAGATAAAAGATGTCCATAATTATTATAACAAAGCCTCAATTTTCGCCTTTGCCTCAAAAGCAGAAGGCTTCCCAAATGTTTTATTAGAAGCTATGACTTTTGGACTACCATCGTTAAGTACAGATTGTAATTATGGGCCTTCTGAATTGATAAATGATGGTGAGAATGGATTTTTGGTACCAGTTGACAATCAAGAGCAATTTGTTGAAAAATTAAAAATGCTTACGGAAGATGTAAATTTACGTAATTCATTTTCTAAAAAAGCATTGTTAACCACTGAGAAGTACATCGATACGCATGTTACATCGCAATGGGAAGCTTTAATTTCTAAACACTTAACAAAATGAAAAAGTTCTTAAGACAGGTCGCTTATGGGGCATTTTTCTTTGTATTAATTAATTTAATTATACTGGTCATTTATGAGTATCCTGCTTACAAAGCTATCAAAAATAAAACCCATAAAAATTATTTAAAATGGGAAGACATACATAGTAATAAGAATACCTATGACATAATTATATTAGGGTCTAGTCGATCATATACTGCCTTTAATCCAAAAATAATTGATGAAGGCTTGCAGTTAAAGTCATACAATATGGGTACATCTGCACAAGACATTGCAGAATCCTATTATGCTTTGAAAGAGGTTATAGATTATCAAAAACCAAAATTTGTAATTTTAGACTTGTTCTTGCCTTCTTCAGACGATAGTCACGATTTTTATCAGATATTTTCTAACGCTTCTTTCTTTAAATCCACAAAAAACAAATTCGATTTAGTAATTGACGGTTATGGTAAAAACGGTATTTTAAATTATACTGTACCCCTAATGAAGTATAACAACTATATTAAAAAAGATCTAACTTTTGCATTATCTCAAAGTAAAAAGAAAAAAAATTTAAATAAGAGATGGATTAGAGGCTTTTTATATGACACAACAATTGTGAACAACGATGCAATAAATAGTTTTAAACCAATTTCAAACTTTGATAATACTATATTCAATCAAAAACGTTTTAACTATTTTTTTGATAAAATTCACAAATTGGCAGAATCCAATAATATTAAATTAATATGCACTAGGACTCCATACCCACCCTCTCGTTTGAAACTGACTAATAATAATGATGAGAACAGTTACTTCAAAACATCGATGAGAGCTAAGGGTGTCTCTTATTATGATTTAAATTCTTACAAAAATCATATTTACACATATATTGATCAAGACTTTTCTGACTATCATCATTCTAATGTTCGAGGTGCAATAAAGGCCAGTAAACAACTTATTGACATTATAAAAGAAAAATACTAACTTAATTAAAATTCTTATGCTATTTAATTCTATCGAGTTTTTTCTGTTTTTACCCATAGTATTTGCTCTTTATTGGCTAATAGGTAGTAAACGAATTAACAGCCAAAATGTACTTATTGCTATATCGAGTTATGTCTTTTATGGTTGGTGGGATTGGCGCTTTCTTTTTCTTATCCTTTTTAGTTCTATTGTAGACTATACAATAGGTTTAAAATTAAAAAATGAATCAAAACAGTCTAAACGTAAGCTCTTTTTATGGATTAGTATATGTATAAATCTAGGTTTTCTCGGTTTTTTTAAATATTATAATTTTTTCGTTGATAGTCTTGTGAATTCATTCACATTTTTTGGTGGCAAACTAAATGTTGATACACTTAACATAATATTACCAGTTGGGATTAGCTTTTACACATTTCAAACTTTGAGTTATACCATAGATGTTTATAATAAAAAATTAGAGCCTACTAAAGATTTTGTTGCGTTTATGGCATTTGTTAGTTTTTTCCCACAACTAGTTGCTGGACCAATAGAGAGAGCTACTAACCTACTACCTCAATTCCACATAAAAAGAAAATTTGAATACTCAAAAGCGGTAGATGGACTTAGGCAAGTACTTTGGGGTATGTTTAAAAAAGTTGTCATAGCAGATAATTGTGCTAAATATGCCAATATAATTTTTAATAATTACGAGGATTATTCTGGCAGCACTTTATTACTTGGAGCTTTTTTCTTTGCTTTTCAAATTTATGGTGATTTTTCAGGATATTCAGATATTGCTATCGGTATTTCTAGACTATTTGGTTTTGATTTAAAACGAAATTTTGCTTTCCCATACTTTTCGAGAGATATAGCTGAGTTTTGGAGGCGTTGGCATATTTCTTTATCTACTTGGTTTAGAGATTATCTTTATATTCCACTAGGAGGTAGTAAAGGAGGACTCAAAATGAAAATTAGAAATACCTTTATAATTTTCATAGTGAGTGGGTTTTGGCATGGAGCTAATTGGACCTTTGTTGTTTGGGGAGCATTAAATGCAATCTACTTTTTACCGTTATTATTACTTAATAAGAATAGAGTCAATACTAATTTGGTAGCGGAGGGGAAATACTTACCAACGTTAAAAGAATTATTTCAAATGGCAACAACATTTTTTATTACATTAATCGCTTGGATTTTCTTTAGAGCAGATAACGTAACTCAGGCTTTACTTTATATTCAAAACATATTTACTGATACTTTATTTGCTAAATCGGCTATATTCCCAACAACAATATTACTGTTAGTTGCATTTTTTATGTCTATTGAGTGGCTGGGAAGGGCTGGTGAGTACGCCATTGCAAAAATAGATTTCATCAATAAACCAATGCGATGGTCATTTTATTTACTTATTATAGTTTTAATTTTCAGTTTTACTGGCGAACAACAGGAGTTTATCTATTTCCAATTTTAATATATTTGTATTTAATTTTTAATTTATCAAGATAATACACCAACACAAAAATGTCAGTTAAAGTCAAATGAATATATTAAAGTATATCACTTTTGCATTAGTATTATTGAACTTACCTTCTATAGCTTTAGTTAGTTATGGATCTACTGTAGGTGGACTTTTAAGTTATGCCACAATAGGACTTTTAGCACTTTATTACTTTTTTGAAAAAAAAACAGCACCGAATTGGTGGCTTATTATAATATCTCTTTTGTTTTTTATAATTTCTAGTCTCAGGTATGTTGGACCAGCATTTATGTTTGTGTTTGATGCTATTAAATACTTTATTTATTTGCTTTGCGCTTACGAAATGGCTAAACATATTAGTACCTTAGAATTTTATGTTTTTTTATTAATTGGCTCATTAACTGTTCCTCTAGAGGCTGTTTTCTTTACTAGTGATTTCGGACGTTATGCCGGTTTTTATTTAAATGCTAATGTGGCTGGTTTTATTTGTATCACGGGCTACGCAACAACTTATGGCTTAAAAAACATTAATTTAAAATTAATTGGCCAATTTTTATTTACCCTTGCTGGATTATTAACCTTTTCAAGAACTTTTATTGTCATTTGGTTGTTAATAAATGTAATTTCTCTTAAAATAAGTATCAAGAACATTAGAATTTTTGGCCTAGGCTTTTTGATTATTGGTACATTATTTTTTATTGATGAAGTCGTAGGGCTTAATAACCCAAGATTTGATCAATTAAAAGCAGCAGTTAGTAGTGAAGGAGTCTCATCAGAAGAGATAAGCGAAGATTCAAGAGCTGATACTTGGGCTAGATTCTACGACGATATACTTGAGGCTCCATTAATTGGAAATGGTTATGGCTCATTCTCAGGAAAAGAAGGACATGGATTAGGAGTCCATAATTCTTATTTAATGGTAATAGGTGAAGCAGGCATTTTACCTTTCTTTTTGTTTGTTTCATATATTGGATATCTAATGGTTATGAGCTTGTTTTATTTTAATAAAAAGCCAAATTTGATAATGCAAACAATTGCGCTTTCACTGTTTCTTTTAGCAAATCATAACTTTTTTACGTTTTATTATGTGTCTTTTTCAGCTATGTGGATACAGTATCAGATTTACTTGGCAAAGGAAGAAGAAGAAGAAGAGGAAGAAGAGGAACTAACACTAGTTCAAACCTGAATTTTATTTTAATAGTCTTTGAAAATAATATTAAATGTCATTTAACGAAAATAAACTACTCTATTAATTCTTTTATTAAAGTAAATACCCACTATTAATTATAGTAGTGGGTATTTACTTTAATTGATCTACTTTGCTTATCTAACAATTAATTTTTTAGAAATTTCATTATTTATATCAACCATTTTAATATAATACATTCCTGGTTGTAAATTACTTACATCTAACCTTGTCGTAGAAGACGTGCTAAGATTTTCATTAACAACCATTTTATAATGAATTAATTTACCCGTTATATCATATAAGTAGACCCTGGTTAAATTTACCGATCCAGAAAGTTTTACATCAACATAAGTATTTGCAGGGTTAGGAAATACATCAAATGAAAAATCTAATGGGTCATCTGATGAACTTGGGTTATCATCTTCTTCGCAATCTATTAATACCTCTACTAATACTGAGTCTTCATCAAAATCTAAAGCATTGAAAACTGTTACAGTATATTCAGTAGTTTGAGTTGGAGTTACATTTATTGTCTGAGTTGTCTCACCTGTACTCCACGCGTACTGGTCACCACCAGAAGCTGTAAGAGCAATTGTTTGCCCTAAACAAACTTCAACATCTTCACCTGCATCTGCTATTACCTCAGGGATAACATTAACTGTTACTTGTTTATTATCATTACATTCACCAATAAAGCCACTTACGTCATAAGTTGTGGTCTGTGTTGGACTTACTGCAATATTTGGCTGAGTTGCACCATTATTCCATAAGTAAGTATTGGCGCCTGAAGCAGATAACGTCACGAAATCACCATTTAAGATATCTACATTCTCACCATTAGCTATTATTACATTTGGATTTGGATCTACAAAAATTGTCACCTCATCCGTGTCTACTTGAATACCAGAATTTACGGTAACTGAATAAGTAGTTGTAGAAAGGGGATTAACAAGAATACTTTGCGTAGTTTCACCTGTATTCCATAAATAAGAATCCCCATTATTGGCAGTTAACGTTACTTCAATTTCATTATTTTCACATACCCTCTCATCTTCACCTGCAAAAGCCTCATATAGCGCTTCTACTGAAACTACAACCTCTAAAGTTGTAGAACATCCATTATTACCTGCAGAACTAACAGAATAAGTTGTCGTTTGGGATGGGCTTACCTCTATCGATGACGAAGATTCCCCATTACTCCATGCATAATTATCACCACCGCTGGCAACAAGTACAATAGAATCCCCTTCAACAATTGTTGTATTATTGGATAATGTAATGTCTGGTGCATCATTTACAAAAACAGTTATACTATCTAAGCTAGAGCAAGAATTTGAAAAAACTTCAACATTGTATAATGTGTCCGAAATTGGATTAACATCTATTGATTGAGTTGTTTCACCTGTACTCCATAAATATGAGTTTCCTCCATTAGCCGTTAAAGTAATAGATTGACCTTCACATATTGTTTGGTCCTCACCAGCATCAGCAATTGGTATAGTATTTACCGTCACGGTAACACTATCCTCATCGCTATTTCCGTCGTTGTCAGAAACAGTTACAGCGTATGTTGTACTAACAGATGGACTAACCGTTATTGATGCCGTTGTTTCACCAGAATCCCATAAAAAATTCTCGCCACCAGAAGCAGTTAAAGTTATTGTTTCCCCTTCGCAAATATCTTGGTCTGGACCAGCATTGGCATTGGGTAAATTGCTGAAAAAAAAAGTTAATGAAAAGGTGTCTAATCCTACCAAATTACCAGAGGCAGAATTTTCACTGAAATATTCTATTGTGAAATTATAAGTTCCATCTTCAACAGTATAAGGTTCAAAATCAAGATCAACATGTCCACCAGGTAAACCTGCATAAAGAGGAACACTCTCTATCCACGTACCACTCGTTGGACCAGACCAAGTTACTCTAACACTTTCGACATCGGGATTAGAATCACCTCCAGAGGGTATACATCTAAAATTAATTTGATTCCCTTGATTTTCTAGATTAATAACTGAATCCCCGTTAATATTTTGAATTAACACATCAGTTTCAGCATTATATAGATCGTATGATCCGTAAAAAGTATCAATAACTGTAATTGAAGCACTATCACTGATTCCTGAATCATCAGCAGTATATGTAATTGTTGCTATTCCTTCACTTATGGAAGTAACTAAGCCCATTTGATCAACTTGCGCCACCAACTCATTATTACTAGACCAATTCCCCAAAATATCAGATGTATTTGATGGTAATAACTCCATCAATAATTGAATATCTTCACCAGCTTCGAGAGTAATAGAATTGGGGGAAACAGTGACTGACTCCAGCGGTATTTGAATATCTGTTACAGTGATCTGAGATTCTGCTATAAATCCTCCGTCATTAGATATAAAACTTATAGTAGTAATACCTTCTGAAATCGAAGTAACTAGACCATTAGAATCTACAACTGCTATGGAAGGGTCGCTAGATTCCCATAAACCGCTTTTATCGGTGGTGTTAACTGGTGTGAAAATTTTATTTAAAATTATCGACTCAGGTACGTTAAGAGTTACGGCTTCTGGGGTTAAAGTGACATTCTCAGCATTAATTACTACCGCTGGTTCATCTACTTGGTTTAAATATTCTTCTAACCAAGTATAGCCATTTGGTGAAATATCGTTATGATCTTGTCCATTAGGCACGAAAGAATTAAACCAGTTTTCTGGTATATGAGGATTACTCTGATAAAACTCGGAAGGTCTTGTTATAGAAATTATTTCTGGAACTACATACTCTGACGTATTCAATTGTTCAACAAAATTACCTTGTTCAACTTGACTTATCCAATCGGCATCCAAGATATCTTTATTGTCGCTAAAACTACCATCCGAATTAAGCCTTGCGTTACATCCAACATCAGATACAACATCACTAAAAGCATCATCAGCGGTTAATATATCAAAAGGCTCTCCTAACAATGTAAATCTTGAACTGGTAAAATAATTACTTGGTAATTGATCTCCATAACTAAAACCTCCACCATCTTGAAAAAATTTCCAGCTTAATGAATTATTTGTATTAATTTCAGATATTTCATTTGATAAGTCTGAAGCTGGATTACCAACAATTTTATTATCTACTGAATATATTTGGGGTATTGTTCCAAACCGAAATAAGTTTAACCTAACGTCTCTTACTCCTGTAGATCCATAATCACAATAATTACCAATATGATTAAGATTAAAACTACCATTCCCTCGGATTAATCTATTACCTGCATTCCAAGCAATATTATTAATAACATCTAATCTACCATTATCACCAGTAATGTTTGGAAACCTGTAATTAGAATTATAAAACATATTAAAAATAAATGACACTGTAGGTGGGTTTCCAGTCGTGCCAGATTGTTTTCCTATTATAGAGCCTTTTGAACTTTCTCCGAATAAACATCGTTGTATTGTTACGTTATTTATTTCTGCACCATCAAAAGTACTATACCAAGAAGCACATTCATCCGAGCCAAAGGCAAAACTACAATGGTCAAATATTTGATTTTGTATGTCAGCTACAACAGAAACCGAATCGTTGTTTATGGTTGCACCACCTTTAAACCTAATATGTCTACAAATAATATTTGAGACACTAGATAAAAACAAACGGTGACCCTCAATTGTAATTCCTCCTTCCGGAGCTGTCTGCCCAGCTATAGTAACATTACTATTACTAGAGCCTAATGATAATATAGAATTCAAAGTAATTACCCCACTTACATCAAAAACAACGGTTCTTGGAACCTGTAAAGACATCGCTGCTCTAAAACTGCCGGGTCCACTATCATTAAGGTTTGTAACATGGACTACTATACCTCCTCTCCCACCGGTAACATATGCACCAGACCCCTTAGCACTTGGGAATGCTAGTTGCTGTCCATAGGAATTTTGTACAAAAAAGGTTGTTGTTATAAATAATAATATATATAAATTATGTCTATTAATAAGTAGGTTAATCGGAAGTTTCATTGTCATTTTGCTATTAATCAATTTCTTTGGGGTGAACGCAATTTAAGTAATACAAATCAGTTACAATGACTAAATACTTTATTATTCGATTAAAAACATTTTTTTGTAAGAAAATATATATAATTAAATAAACGTAATTACTCTTACTTATTTACGTCAGATAATATACATTTGGATTTTAGATATAAACATTTAACATGCTTACTCTTTTCTCACAAAAGTCAAATTAAAAATCCCCAATGTCGAAATTAAAGATTTAACATATTTAATTCTTCATCACGGTACTATCAATATTTAAAAGTTATAACAACCTTATCAACAATATCTATGATATTGAATTATATCAATAATCTATAATTTATTTAAAGAGTACTTTTTATACAGTAAAACCTTTGGCTTGTTTACTTTTGACGTTAATTATAGTATGTTAACATGAAATAAAAGGATACTAATTTTCCTTTTTTAATATTGTCAAAACTATGAACCTGTATTATTAAATTAGGCCGTTCTCAGTACAAAAGAATTATATTGTCACCTCAAACTTTAATTTAGTATTGGAATAAAGAAATTTTGCTAAAACAATAATTATAAATTAGAAAATAATAAATTTAAATGTCTAGAGTTTCAAAATCATTGAAAAACGCAAAAGTTGGTGTCTTTTTCTTCATACTCTCCATCTTAGTTCAATTTTTCTCCAGGAAGATCTTTTTGGATAACTTAGGGGATTCTTTTATTGGGCTCGAAACAACTTTAAGAAGTATTTTAGGCTTTCTTAATTTAGCAGAATTAGGAATTGGAACGGCAATTGGTTTCACTTTATACAAACCAATATTTGATAAAAACTATAAAGAGATTAACAAAATAATTGCCTTACTTGGAGTACTTTACAAAAAAATAGGATATATCATATTTGGTGTAGGTTTTATTATATCACTTTTCTTTCCATTAATATTTTCTACTCAACCTTTTTCTTTATTACTCATATATTATGTCTTTTATTCCTTATTAATTTCTGTATTATTAAGCTACTTTGTTAATTATCATATTAGCTTATTAGGTGCTGATCAAAAAGGCTATATAGTTCAACAGTACTACCAAAGTTTTAATATCATACGAGTTATATTGCAAGTTGTTGTTGCACTTTATTTTAAAAATTTCTTTTTATACATTACATTAGAATTAGTTTTCAGTATTATTTACAGTATTGTTGTTAGGTATAAAATAAAGAAAGAATATCCATGGCTTATAATTAATTCATTAGAGAAAAAAGAGATTATAAAGGAATATCCAGAAGTAATTAAAAAAATTAAACAAGTATTTTTTCATAAAATAAGTGCTTTCGTTAAAAATGGCACAGATAATCTTCTTATTTTCTTTTTAATTAATGCCCAAAGCGTTGCGTTTTTCGGTAACTATCAACTTATTTTTATGAAACTTGGTGGTTTAGTGAAAATGGCATTTGCTGGTACAGGATCTGCAGTTGGTAATTTAATAGCAGAAAATGATGAAAAAAACATTAAAAAAGTTCTTTGGGAGCTAATTGCAATTCAGTTTTTTATTGCTGGTTTTTTTAGCATCATAATTTATCACGTTATTAATTCATTCATATTATTATGGCTAGAAAAAGATATATATATACTATCTAATACTATACTATTATTAATGATAGCTAATTTCTTTATGATTCAGATTAGCTCACCTATTGAGCGTTTCAAAAATGCTTATGGACTGTATTCTGATACTTGGGCAGCAATTACAGAAGCTCTTCTAAATTTAGCAATATCTCTTATTTTTGGTTATTTCTATGGTATAGTTGGTATAATGCTTGGAACCGTAATTAGTATGTTCCTACTTGTTGTATTATGGAAACCCTATTTTTTGTATAAGTATGGTTTCAAAAAAAGTATCTATTTATATTGGAAAGGATTGCTTCCAATAATCTTTGTATTTGTAATTACAGCATTAATAACGGATTTTTTAACTGAGTATTTAATATATGGTAATGATCACTTGACATTGTTTAAGTGGATTGCATACGCAACACAAGTAACAATTGTTGTTGCAATTGTATATGGTATTTTGCTTTTATTATTTGTACCAGGTTTCAGGATATTTTATTCAAGAATTAAATCACTTATTTTGACCAAATTCAATAAGTGACTATTTACTTTAAGGTAAATGACTAAAAAATCATTTAGGTCAGTTTTAATCTATACTAATTAAAGTAATAATGATACATTTAAAAGAATAATTTTGAACATTAACTTAAGTTATGACATATTTGCTTAAAGATTAAAAACTAAAATCTAATCTCAAATGCTACATAATAGCATTAATTTGAATTTGTTATTTACATAATTTAATTAGCTTTTTTATTATTAAAATTAAGATGGTAAAACTTATAAAACATATCATTCTTTTTTCACTCATATTAATATTTGTTGGTGAAATCGTTGTAAGAACAACTCATGCTGTATCAGATATACCGCAAAGAACAATTGATGAATTTGGTATTCAGAAATATATACCAAATCAAAATGGTTATTGGGTTGGAGGCGATCACCAATGGACAATCAATAAATTAGGATGGCCAGGAATTCTACCAAAAAGTTACGACAACTTAATTACCGTAATTGGCGATTCTTACATTGAGAATTTCATGAATCCAAATGACTGTCATCAGTCTGTATTACTTAAAGAATATTTACCTGAATTTAACTTTTTAGAAGCAGCTCGTTCCGGAGTATCTCTTATTGAAGCTATGGAGATCAGCAAGCAAACGGATGAAAAAGACCCTTTGATTACCTTAATCTATGTTAACGATAACGATTTTACAGAAAGTATTGAAAATATAAATAATCTAAATGATATAACACAAATTAATTTAGAAAGCGGAGAAATTGATTATGGTAAAATGAAGTCTCCGAAATTTAAGAAGATTCTTTACTCATGGAAATTGCTTTATTATTTTTATAACAGATATTCATCATCACTTACAAAAGGAGCAAAAAAACCTAAATTAATTAAACGAAAAAAAACTTTTAAAAAGAAATATGTTTCGGATTTATTAGATCATATTATTTCGAACTATTCAATGGAAAAAAAGGTTTTGGTATTTCATCCTAATACGAATCCAGAATTAATAAAATTGTGTAAAGAGTTAGAATTGAATATAATTGTTTTAGATTCTAACAATGACAAAACTTGGACTTTTGAATATGATACTCATTGGACTTGTTACGGTCACAAAAAAGTTAGTCAACAAGTCAGTACGCATCTACTAAACAATTACCTTTTAAATAAATAGGCTATTTTATTGATATGATTAAATCGAAAAAAGACTACCATAATTATTTGTCTAGAGATAAAATTGCTCTTGGAATAAACAATAATTCTAATTCTGAAAAAATAAAAAGACTCATATCACCAAATTATATTTGGATTTTTCAAAAAAGAATGCGGAAATTAGAATATTACACCAATTGTAGATCTAATTTATTGTCTAAAGTTTATACTTTATACTTAAAATACTTATATAAGAAAATTTCTTTGAAATTAGGTTTTTCAATTCCTATAAATATTTTTGGACCTGGTTTATCAATAGTACATTATGGAACTATTGTAATAAATAGTAGAGCTACAATTGGTAGTAATTGCAGAATGCACGCGTGTGTAAATATCGGTGCTTCAGGAGGTCAAATAGAGGCACCTATACTAGGAGATAATATTTACATTGCTCCTGGTGCCAAAATCTATGGTAATATTAAAATATGTAATAATACTGCAATTGGGGCAAATGCTGTTGTAAATAAAAGCTTTGAGGAAGAAAACACTTTTATAGCGGGTAATCCTGCTAAAAAAATTAAAGAAATTGATATCAAAAAAATTATTAAGCATATATAATTAGGCGATTATAGGTCAGTTAAAGTTTTTTTTTCGCCTTTTAAAGAGTAAGTTTGATATTTATGTACTTTTATCTCATATTTACCCCTGAATATGTGATACATATTTAAACCCAAATTAACCTATCATGCTACCTAATACTATTAGATTTTCAACAAATCTATCACATACAAACATTATATTCTTCGATAAATTAATTATTTATAAAGATTGTTCTTGCAATTTAGAATTAATATCTGCTTTAATCTTATCTAGTTTTATTCTACCTAATTATAGTTTGTGTTCTAAGCTTTTTCAAAATATTATTCTTTGACTATGAGCAATTCTTCTAAAATCAAAATTATTTTTTTACTACCTTCATTAGTTCCCGGTGGTGCAGAACGTGTTATGTCTTTTGTGTCTCAGTTTATTGATAAGAAGAAATTTCACCCAATACTATTAATTGCAGGTTATGAGAAAGACACTGCTTATGATGTTAGTAATATTGATGTAATATATTTAGATAAGTCACGCATTCTTACTGCGATACCGTCAATTATTAAACATATTTATAAAGTTAAACCTCAAATAGTTGTTAGTTCCATATCCCATGTAAATACAGCTATGTCTTTAATTGCACCATATTTTCGTAATACTAAATTTATAGGTAGGGAGGCCACAATTTTAAGTAAGCGGAAAAATGAAAAAAAAGCAAGAAAATGGTCACCAATTAATTTCATGTCTAATGGTTATAAGAATTTAGATATGGTTATTTGTCAATCTAAAGATATGGCTGATGACATGATAAGTAATTTTAATATTCCGATAAATAAAATTTCTATAATTAATAATCCAATATCAAATTTAGCTGATGTTAAGTACAATACAACGAATTCAAAAATTAGAAGATTTATAACCGTTGGAAGGCTTACCGAAGTCAAAGGGCATGAACGATTATTAGAAATCTTATCAAAAGTAGATTTTCCATTTATTTATACCATTATAGGAGATGGGTCTTTAAAAGAATCTATATTCAAAAAAATAGATGAACTGGGCTTAAGAGAGAATATTGAGCATATACCCTTTACAAATCGAGTAAATGATTATTTATCTCAAAATGATATATTTTTACAGGGTTCTTTTGTAGAAGGTTTTCCAAATGCTCTACTAGAAAGTTGTGTCGTTGGAACCCCAGTATTAGCCTTCAATGCACCTGGTGGAACAAAAGAAATAGTAACAAATAATGTGAATGGATTTTTAGTTGAGAATAAAGAGGAATTTTTAAATAAACTAAATAACTTTAATATATTCGACCCAATACAAGTTAGAAACAGTGTTTACAAAAAGTTCAATAAAGAAAAAATTATTAAGGATTATGAACAGTTATTCTTAGATATTCTTAAATAAATCATGGCCCCAAATCATAAAAAAAACATATCAATATTAAGTATATCTCTTGGCAGTGGTGGTGCTGAAAAAGTTATAAGCCTACTTTTAAAGGAACTTGTAAAAAACTACACTGTTAACTTGGTTCTATTTCATAATGTTTTACATTTTAATGTACCTAAAGAGGTTAATATTGTAATCTTGTCTAACCATTCACCAGATCGTCCTTTTTACGCAAAAGCAATTGATTCTGTAAAATACATTATTAAATATTACAGATTTATAAAAAGAAATAACATCGCTATTTCAGTATCATTTCTTGCATTTCCAAATCTTATTAACGGAATCGTTTCTACATTTAATAAAAATGTAAAGACTATTGTTAGTGAACGAGGATTTCCTTCAGATAACGTTACTAGCAAACTTTCATTTTACATTTCTAAAATCTTCTATCCTATTTTATATAACAGATGTGATAAGTTATTTTCAAATTCGCATCATATTAATAGTGATCTTAAAGATAACTTTGGTATTAAAATACCTATGGAAGTAATTTACAATCCTATTGAAATCCCAGAGAAAACTATAATTCCAAAAAGTCTCAATACTAATAATAATACTTTAAAATTAATAACAGCTGGTACACTGAATAAAAGGAAGAATCAAATTATGGTAATACGAGCCATAAAACACTCGGCACTAAATTTTAATTTTTCTATCCTAGGTGGAGGAGAATTAAATGATTATTTAGTAGATGAAATTTCAAAAGCTAAATTACAAGATCAAATAGCATTGAAGGGAAAAGTGAAAAATGTAAACGATTATCTTTTAGACAACCACTGTTTTGTCCTTTCTTCATTTACAGAGGGTTTTCCTAATGCAATGATAGAGGCTATGGCTATTGGGCTTCCTTGTGTTTCTACAAACTGTCTTTCTGGACCGCTTGAGTTGCTTAATGCTAATGAAAAAATAACCATTAAGGATGGTGAGTTTTTTATTGGCAAATACGGATTATTAGTTAATAACGATGATCATATTGGCCTAAGCAAAGCCTTAGATTATTTTCATAAGAATCCAGATCAACGAGAAAAGTTTAGTCAACTTAGCTTGCAGAGAGCTAAAGCGTATCATTTAGATACGATTTATACAAAGTTTAATAAATTTATAAAGAATTAACACTATAACAGATGTGTGGAATTAATGGCATTATAGCCAAGACCAATCGCAATAAAAATAATATAAATTCTATCCTCAACAATATGAATGATTTGATCATCCATAGAGGACCAGATGAAGATGGTGTGTTTTCAGAAGAAAATGAAAAGTTTTCTGTCGGAATGGCTATGAGACGTCTCTCTATTATTGATTTATCTAGCGGTAAACAACCAATTTTTTCTGATGATAAGCAAATTGTAATAGTCTTTAACGGCGAAATCTATAATTATAAAGTGCTTAAAGCAAAACTAGAGTCGGAAGGAGTATCTTTTAATACATCTAGTGACACGGAAGTGATTTTAAAAGCTTATGAAAAATACGGAGTTGAATCGTTTCAGTGGTTAGATGGAATGTATGGTTTTAGCATTTACGACAAAAGAATAAATAAATTATTTGTTGCACGCGATTTTTTTGGAGAGAAGCCTCTGTATTACGTGCACACTGATAAAGAGTTTATTTGGGCTTCTGAATTAAAATCTATTATAAAAACTATTGATTTTACTCCTAATATTTCAAAGAAAGGATTAAACTTATATTTTAGGCTAACCTACATTCCTGCTCCTCACACTATTTATGATGGTATTTTTAAATTAGAAGCAAATCATTACATGGTGTATGATTTTGAATCTCATAACACCACAATTCATAAAATAAACACAGAACCAAAACCAAAGACGGTAAATATCTCTTTTGATGATGCAAAAACTAAAACGAAAGAATTACTTTATAATAGTGTAGCCAGCAGATCTATTGCTGATGTTGGCTTAGGAACATTTTTATCTGGTGGTGTAGATTCATCAATAGTTTCACTTTGTTTGTCACAAGCAACAGATAAAAAGATTAATACATTCTCTATCGGATTTAAAAAAGCTTCATATGACGAGACTGATAAATCTAGAGTTGTGGCAGATATGATAGGCAGTAATCATCATGAGTTTATTATTGATGAAGATGATTTAAAGAATAACATCCATGAAATTCTTGTCAATTTTGATGAGCCATTCTCAGACACAGCATCTTTACCTACTCACCTACTCTCAGAAAAGACAAGAGAGCACGTCACTGTAGCTTTAACAGGAGATGGTGGTGATGAGATATTTGGTGGTTACAACAAATACTATATCGGCAAAATGAATAAAAAGTACACAAGCATTGTACCTAAGGGTTTGCATAAAACTATAGCCGGTTTGAGTAATAAATATCTCATTAACAAGGATGACACAAGAGGTCGTAAGTTTCAAATAAATAAGTTATTAAATGCCATTAATTATAACGGCGATTTTTATTGGGATATTATATCATTAGCTAATACTAGTAATCAATTAAAGGAAATAATTACATCCGACTATCAAGTAGACGATTTATTTCAAGAATATAAAGCTATTATTGGTAAGCAAAAAATTGAAAGTTTAACAGATTTTAGACACGTAGATAAAATTTGTAGCTTAGAAGGTGGTATGCTTGCAAAAGTAGATAGAACCAGTATGCTAACTTCATTAGAATGCCGAGCTCCTTTTTTAAACAAAGCGCTTTGGGAGTTTACCAATACGCTACCAGAAAACTATTTAATGAAAGGCTGGAATAAAAAGCACATTTTAAAAGAAGCCTTCAGAGATCAATTTCCTGAAGAATTTTTAGAAAAAAGCAAAAGTGGTTTTGGGTCACCAACAGGAGATTGGCTAAGACAAAGTTTACGCAAAGAATTAGAAAGCTACATTGAACCAGATCTTCTAAAAAAACAAGGGATCTTTAATATTGAGTTTATAACAAAATTAGTAAATGATCATTTAGATAGTAAAAAGGATAGTACTTTTAGAGTTTGGTCGTATTACTGTTTTCAAAAATGGTATAAATTTAATTTTCTAAAACAAAACTAAAAGTGGCAGAACAAAAAAAAATATTACTTATTGCATCTCATGCATCTTCATTAGTTAGGTTTAGAGGTGATTTTATATCTCATCTTATTTCCAATAATTTTAAAGTGTATACCGCTGCGCCAGATTACACTGAAAAAAACATAAAAGATTTAAAAGATAGAGGCGCTATTATTATAGAATTTAATTTACAACGAACAGGTTTAAATCCGATAAATGATTTTAAATCTATTTTAGAATTGAAGTCTATTATAAAAAATAATAATATTGACTTAGTTTTCCCTTATACCGTTAAGCCCGTTATTTATGGCTCAATGGCAGCAAATATGGCGAAAACACCTGTTATTTCTTTAATTACAGGGCTAGGTTTTGCGTTTACTGGTTTAACTGCAAAAGCACGCATTTTACAACGATTTAACGAAAATCTTTATAAACTATCAATTAGAAAAAATAAATATATCGTATTTCAAAATAAGGACGATTATCAATTGTTTTTAGATAGAAATGTTATATCAAAGAAGCAACCTGTTGCATTTGTAAGTGGTTCTGGTGTCAACCTAAAACAGTTTAAGTTTTTAGAAAAAAACCCAACAGATAAAGTACGCTTTCTTTTAGTTGCAAGACTTATAAAGGAAAAAGGTATTGACTTGTATTTAAAGGCTGCTCAAATCTTAAAAGAAAAGTATCCAAAAGTAGAGTTTCATCTTATTGGAGCTCCTGAAACTTCACCTACTGCCATCAGCCAAGAAGAACTTAAGGAGCTTCACGAAAAAAGTGTTATTGTTTTTCATGGACTACAAAGAAATATAGAAGAACACCTACATAAAAATGATGTTTTTGTTCTTCCAAGTTATTATAGAGAAGGCTTGCCGCGCACAACATTAGAAGCTTGTGCTTGCGGAAATCCAATTATCACAACCGATTCTGTTGGGTGCAGAGAATCTGTAGAAGAAGGTGTAAATGGTTTCTTAATAGAACCTCAGAAACTAGACCCATTAGTAGAGGCTATGGAATACTTTATAAAAAACCCAGAGAAGATTAATGAAATGGGAATAAATAGTCGTAAATATGCCGAAAAACGTTTTGATGTAAATATAATTAACCAAGACTTATTGAATCTTATATCTAATGTTATTTAATTAAAATCAACATTACACTCACCTCATAGTAGTACACATGAAAATTTATAAAAACATCTTTAAACGCATTTTTGATTTTTTAGCAGCTCTAATTGGTATAATTTTAGTTTTTCCACTACTTATGTTTTTAATTATAGTTTTAACTATATCTAATAATGGTAAGCCTTTTTTTTATCAACCACGAACTGGCAAAGACGGAAGCGTATTTACTATAATTAAGTTAAAGACCATGAATGATAAAACAGACAGTAATGGGGTATTATTAGCTGGTCATAAACGTATAACTAAAATTGGTAATTTTTGCAGAAAACATTCTTTAGACGAACTGCCTCAATTATTTAATATACTTAAAGGTAACATGAGTCTAATAGGACCTAGACCACTACTTCCAAAGTACTTACCACGTTATAACGAAGAACAAAAAAGGAGACATTTAGTCGTTCCTGGTATAACTGGGTGGGCACAAGTTAATGGAAGAAACGCTATCTCTTGGGAACAAAAATTTGAGTTAGACAATTATTACGTAGACAATCAATCATTTGCTTTAGATCTTAAAATCTTCTTTAAAACTATAGATAAGGTTATTTCTAGAAAAGATATTTATAGTACTAATGATTCTGATATGCCAGAATTTATGGGCACTGAATCCAAATAGTTAGTGCTTACCTCAAAACAACTCTTACATTTAACAACGAAATATTTGCTTTTTGTCGTCTTTATTTGGGCTATCTCATTTTATTGATGCATATTTAAACCGATTTTTAAATCGTGTCCCAAATCCCTCTAAGACATGAAATTGAATAGTAATATTACATTACTTAACAATTTTTGCTTATGAAACCTAAAATATGGATGTCATCGCCACACATGAGCGGTAACGAACAAAGTTTTGTCAATGAAGCTTTTGACACTAATTGGGTAGCCCCTTTAGGACCAAATGTCAATGGCTTTGAAACTGACTTACAATCTTATCTTAACGAAGACAGGCATGTCGCTGCATTAGCATCTGGCACTTCGGCTTTACATTTAAGTCTTATACTTTTAGACGTTAGCTATGGAGACGAAGTTATTTGCCAAAGTAAGACTTTTTCTGCTTCTGCTAATCCGATAGTATATCAGGGAGCAACACCAATCTTTGTTGATAGTGAAAAGGAAACCTGGAACATGTGTCCTGTGCAGCTAGAAATAGCAATAAAAGATAGAATAGCAAAAGGTAAAAAACCCAAAGCTATCATTTCTGTTCACCTTTATGGTATGCCTTATAAAGTAGATGAAATACACAAAGTTGCGAAGTCATTCGATATTCCAATAATTGAGGATAGCGCTGAGTCTTTAGGTAGTCATTACAAAGGTCAAAATTGTGGGACATTTGGAGATTTATCAATACTCTCATTTAACGGAAATAAAATTATAACGACTTCTGGTGGTGGCGCTTTAGTTACGAGAACAAAGTCGCACAAGGATAAGGCTGTATTTTTAGCAACTCAGGCTAGAGATAATGCACCACATTATCAACATTCACATATTGGCTATAACTATAGAATGTCTAATATAGTGGCAGGAATTGGAAGAGGGCAAATGACAATCTTAGATAGTCATGTTGCTAATCGTAGAGCTAATCATGAGCTTTATAAAAGTCATTTTGAAGCTGTAAAAGGTGTCGAGTTTTTAAAGGAGCCAGATGGGCACTTTTCTAACCGCTGGTTATCATGTATTATGTTAGACTCTATGAAAACAAGAGAGGAACTGCGATTTGCTTTTGAAAAAGAGAACATTGAATCGCGACCTTTATGGAAGCCAATGCATCAACAACCCATTTTTAAAGATGCGCCAAGCTATTTAAATGGTGTATCAGATGAATTATTTGAACGTGGCTTATGCTTACCTAGCGGATCAAATCTAACTAAAGACGAATTAGATAGAGTGATTTCTGTCATAAATATGTATTTTGCAGTATGTTAGTCAAATTTTTAAATAAAATTTCGCAACGCTATGCATCACAATGGCTCGTCTTATTATTTGATATATGTGTTATTATAGCGACCTTCTTTCTTGCGTATTTAATTAGATTTAATTTTAAGCTCGATTTTGAATTCTCTGTTTTATTAAAGCAGGTACCATATGTAGCAGTAGTAGCAGCAGTTAGTTTAGTCGCTGTAGGCTCCTATAAAGGCGTTGTAAGATTTACCGGATTTAAAGATATTTTAAATATCATAATAGGAACTAACATACTTGCCACGCTTCTTATTTGTTGCACCTTTTTAAGTAGAAAATTTATTGACGGAAATAGTATTTTTGATATTTCAGGATCTATAATTTATATTCATTTATTATTAAATATTCTCTTTCTTACAGGTGCTAAGTTATTTATAAAATCCTTGTACAATCAGGTTACTCAAGATATTAATACCACTTCTAATGTGCTTATTTTCGGAGCAGGCAACTCTGGCATGTTAACTTATGACGCCATACAAAATGATACAAAAAATGGTTTTAAAGTTGTTGGCTTTATAGATGACAATGAAGGTAAAATTGGAAAAAAAATTAATCTCGTAAAAGTTTTTAAGATTGATAAAATAGATAATAATTTTATCAAAAAACACGATGTAGAAGACGTCATAATTTCAATACAGAATATTGACCCATCAAGATTATTACAAATTACTGGAAGCTTATTTTCATTAGGCCTAAAAGTAAAGATTGTGCCACCTGTTCAAAATTGGATTGATGGAGATTTAAGTGTGGGCCAAATAAAAGAAGTCAAAATTGAAGATTTACTAGGAAGAGATCCTATAAACATTAAGAACCCAGATTTAGAAGACCAATATGATAATAAAGTGGTCTTAGTGACAGGTGCGGCAGGATCAATCGGTAGTGAAATCGCAAGAAAAGTTACCCTTTATAATTATAAGAAACTTATTTTAATTGATAATGCAGAGTCTGCATTATATGATATTCAGCAAGAATTTAGACAACTAGGTTTAACTAATATAGATGCTATTGTCGCCGATGTACGAAATAAGACTAGAATTGACCAAATTTTTAACACCTACAAACCAAAAATTGTATTTCATGCTGCAGCATATAAGCACGTCCCTTTAATGGAAAATAATCCTTTCGAAGCTGTGAGTGTAAATATTGGAGGAACTAAAAATGTTGCCGACATTGCTGTTAAACATAGTGTTGATAAATTTGTTCTAATCTCTACTGACAAAGCGGTTAACCCAACAAATGTTATGGGAGCTACCAAACGTATCGCCGAACTTTATGTTACTTGTTTAAAAGGAAAAGGACATACTAAATTTATCACAACAAGATTTGGAAATGTTCTAGGGTCTAATGGCTCAGTTATTCCGTTATTTAAAAAACAGATTGATAAAGGTGGACCTTTAACTGTTACACATAAAGATATTACGCGTTATTTTATGACAATTCCAGAAGCTTGTCAGCTAGTATTAGAAGCTGCCGCAATGGGTAATGGTGGTGAAATATTTGTATTTGATATGGGTGAACCAATTAAAATATTCAACTTAGCGACTAACATGATTATTCTGTCTGGACTTCGGTATCCTGAAGATATTGATATTAAGATAACGGGGTTACGTCCAGGTGAAAAAATCTACGAAGAACTATTAGCTGATGGAGAAAACACTAAGAAAACATATCACGAAAAAATAATGATCGCTAAGTCAAGGCATATAGATATTGACAGTACAGAAAATCAAATCAATACATTAACTTCTGTAAATTCCTTAACGCAACCGTTAGAAATAGTTTCTGCGATAAAGGCCTTAATACCAGAATATATATCTAATAACTCAACTTATGAGGTTTTAGATTCTCAAAAATAATTAACCATCACAAATAATAAAAATGAAAACGCGTAATTTAATAATACCAATATTAGCAATACTAATGTTAATGTCCTGTGGATCGAGAAAAAATCTTGTCTATTTTCAGGATGAACCCTTAGACGGAGGCGTTTTAATGTCAGAGCCAAAACAAATTATATATAAACCAGATGATTTACTTACAATTAATGTATCTGCTTTAGATCCCGATACAGTTAAACCGTTTAATCTCCCAGTTGTAGCTAATAATAGCGGTAGTGTAACAAGTGCACAAGGAGCTGTGCAGGTACAAACCTATTTAGTAGATTATAACGGAAACATCAACTTCCCTGTTTTAGGTAAATTAAAAGTTTCTGGGTTAAATAGAACTGAACTAACAGCTTTCTTAGTAGAACGCATTTCTGAATACGCATCAAACCCCATTGTAAATGTAAGATTAGCTAACTTTACAATTACTATTCTTGGAGAAGTGAGTAATCGTGGAACTTTTACTATTGAGGATGAAAGAATTACATTACTTGAAGCGTTAGGTTTAGCTGGTGATTTAACAATTTTCGGTAAAAGAAAAAATGTATTGCTTATAAGAGAAATAGATGGTAAAAAGAAATTTGCTAAAGTAGATTTAACAACAGTAAATGCTGTTAATTCCCCAGTATATTACTTACAACAAAATGATGTTATCTATGTTGAACCAAACAATGCTAGGATTCGTTCTTCTACGTATAACCAAAATAACGGAGTACTCATTTCTGCCATTGGAACTTTAACAACAATTATTGCAGTCTTTTTGGTAAAATAACCACTTGATTTTTAATTTTTCATGAAAAATAAAGCTAGTTCACCGACTAAAGATATTAAACAAGTATTAGAACTATTTCTTTCGTATTGGAAATGGATAATTCTATCTGTAATTGTTGCTTTACTTCTTGCGTTCACTTATTTGCGATATACGGCCTATACATACAAAGCCAATGCTACAATAAAAATACAAGATGAGCAACAATCTACAAAACTACCAAGCCTAGAGGGTTTAGGGAGTAATGGTTTGTTCGCTGGTGGAACGGATAAAATTAAAGATGAGATTAGGGTTATTCAATCACGAGGTATTGCAGAAAAAATAATAAAAACACTCAAACTCAATATACGCTATTATGCAGAAGGGAAAATAAAAGAACAAGAACTTTATAAAAACCCACCTGTTAGAGTTAATTTTTTCGCTAGCGATTCTGTTATAAATAAAGTAAAAGCAGCTTTATATATAAAAATTAAGTCATCTACAGAATTTTTATTATTCAAAGACAATCAAAAAACATTTTCAGAAAGAGATGATTCAGAAGGTAAACTCTATGCTTTTGGTGATAAAATTGACACAAGATATGGAGGGTTTGTTATTGTGCCAAATATTGGCGAAAATGCACCGGTTGTTGGTAGTAATCTTAAAATAGTAATCATACCTGTTTCTAATTTAGTTAATTACTACTCTAACAGTGTGGCAATCTCAACTGAAAAAGGCTCTAGTGTTATTAAGTTAGAGTTAAAAGAAACAGTTGCTCAAAAAGCGGTTGATTATTTAGATCAATTAATTTTAGAATATAATCGCGATGTGCTCTTTGACAAAGAAGAAGTAGTCAAGGTTACCTCAGATTTCATTAATAATAGATTAGAACAAGTATCAAGAGAGTTGAGTGATGTGGAGTCTAATGCAGAATTAATTCAAAAACAAAATAATCTTACGGCTCTTGACGCTCAAGCAAATATTAATATTCAAACTCGAAAGCAATTAGATCAACAAATTTCTAATACATCTACTAATATCCAAATGATTTCTTATTTGCAAGAAGAATTAGAAGATGAGACTAAAATTAGTGATATGTTACCCGCTAATGTAGGTATTGGAGATTCAAACACATCACAGATTATTAAAAGTCATAATGAGCTAGTAGCGCAACGAGATAGATTATTAAGAAGTTCGAGTAATAAAAATCCTGTAGTTATCCAACTTAATAATCAAATAAATGTTTTAAAAAATAATCTTGAAAGTTCGCTACAGAGTATCAAGAAAACATCTGAATTAACTTTAACAAATCTGAATACTGAAAGTAATAGAATTAGTGGTCAATTATACAGCGCACCGACAAAAGCAAGGAAGTTTAGAAGTATACAAAGACAACAAGATATAAAAGAATCACTTTATCTATATTTATTAGAAAAGCGAGAAGAATCTGCAATAAGATTTGGCATGTATACTCCAAATGCAAAAGTAATTGATAATGCGCATTCATCATACAAACCGATCGCTCCAAACGTTATAATTACTTATTTAGCGGCTTTAATTCTAGGATTATTATTACCAATAGGCTTTGTATATTTAATTGACTTATTAGACACAAAACTTTACTCAAAAAATGATCTTGTTGAGGTTCTCAACGTCCCTTACTTAGGAGATATACCAAAGTCGTCAAAGAAAGAAAAGTTAGTTAAAAAGACGGATTATACTCCTAAAGCAGAGGCCTTCAGGATTGTAAGATCCAACATTGATTTTAGCCTTAAAAATATTAAAGGTAAAGCTAAAAAGATATTTATCACTTCTACAAAAGCACAAGAAGGTAAATCTCATACTAGCACAAACTTAGCGACATCAATTTCGTATTCAAGTAAATCTGTTCTTTTAATAGAAATGGACATTAGGGTTCCAAAAATATTAGACTATTTAGGATTTAAGGACACACCAGAAAAAGGCTTGTCAGATTATATTGCTGATAAAACGCTCAAGCCCAATGATGTGATTTTTAAACATAAAGAAAATAAATATTTAGATATTATTCCTTCCGGTACAATACCTCCGAATCCTTCAGAATTATTAATGAGCGATCGGGTTACTGAACTTTTTGATTATTTTGAAAACAAATATGATTATATTATTGCTGATACATCCGCTGTTGGCTTGGTTAGTGATACATTATTAATATCACACTTTGCAGATATATTTGTTTATGTAGTAAGTGCAAATAATGTAGATAAGCGAAAACTAGTGCATGTTGCACAAACATTATATGACGAGAAAAGGTTGCCAAATATGACTATGCTATTAAATGGTGTAAAATCTAAGACTGGTGGATACGGTTATGGTTATGGTTATGGTACTGATCCTGCAAACAAGAAAAAATGGTTTCAGTTTTGGAAATAAATCCATTTGAAAATATATTATAAAAAAAAGCCTCATTCTAATAGTTGAGGCTTTTCTTTTATATTTTACGGCGTTTCCGTTCAGACTTCAGTAAGACTAATTCTCTATTAGTCTGCCCGGCAACAGAAGTGTTCTCTTCTGCCCTTCTTATTAAATAAGGCATAACATCTTTAACAGGTCCAAAAGGAATATATTTTGCAACATTATAACCTTGTGCAGCTAGATTAAAGCTAATATGATCACTCATGCCGTATAACTGCCCAAACCACACATTATTATCTTGCTTATCAATCTTTTTTTCTTCCATTAAATCCATAGCCAAATAACAGCTATGCTCATTGTGGGTTCCTATAAAAACAGATATATCGTTTAGGTTTTCTAAGATATAAACAAGGGTTTCATTAAAATTAGCGTCGGTAGCAGCCTTGTTTTCGCAAATTGGCGAAGTATATTCTCTTTCTTCTGCTCTAAGGCGCTCTTTTTCCATGTAAGCGCCTCTTACAATCTTCATTCCTATTTTAAAATCTTCTGCTTTACCTCTTTCATGCAAATCTTTAAGATACTCCAAGCGATCCCATCTGTAACATTGTAATGTATTATAAACTATGGTTTTTTCTCTATTATACTTGCGCATCATTGATTCAACTAAATCATCAGCAGCATCTTGCATCCAACTTTCCTCACCATCAATTAATACTTCTACATCTTTTGATTCAGCTAGACTGCAGACGGCATCAAATCGAGATACAATTCTATTCCACTCGTCATTCTCATCTGCAGTTAACTTTATACCTTCTGTCTTCTTTTGATATAATGCAAAACGACCAAAACCCGTAGGTTTAAATACAACTATGGGCATAGCCTCTTTTTCATCACAAAAATTAATGATCTTTAAAATTTTTTCTAACGCATTATCAAATTGATTTTCCACTTCCTTCCCTTCTACCGAATAATCTAAAACAGAGCTTACAGACTTTGTAAAAAGTTTATCAATAACCGGTAAACAATCGTCTTCGCTAACTCCACCACAAAAATGGTCAAAAACAGTTGACCGAATTAATCCTTCTACTGGTAAGTTTGCTTTTAAAGCAAAGTTAGTGGCGGCAGTTCCTATTCGCACCAATGGTTGAGAAGAAATCATCTTAAACAAAAAATAAGCACGTTCTAATTCAGAATCTGATTTTAAACTAAATGCGGTGCTCGTATTTTCAAAAAGTGAACGATTTATCATAATATCATCTGTATACTGCAAATATATTTAATCTGCTTGGTATTATTTTCTAAAAAAACTAAGTATTTTCACATCATTAATTTTAGGACTTTTTTCATATGAAATCCATCGTTACCAAAAATGCCATAGTTCACTTTAATTCTGAAGTTTATGTAGAATTAAACAACTATGTAAAGACATCAAATCCTTCAATAATATTTGTACTCGTCGATACCAATACGCACGAATATTGTTTACCTAATTTCCTCGCACAATTAGAGTCTGGAGATATCGTAGTAGAAGTTATGGAAATGCCAGAAGGCGAAGACCATAAAACTATCGATATATGCACAGGTGTATGGGAAGCATTGTCAGATTATAATGCAGATAGAAAAAGTCTTCTTATTAATTTGGGAGGTGGTGTTGTAACAGATTTAGGTGGTTTCGTTGCTAGCACTTACATGAGAGGCATAGATTATATAAATGTACCTACATCCTTGTTAGCGATGGTAGATGCTTCAGTTGGTGGTAAAACTGGTGTGGACTTAGGTCATTTAAAAAACCAAATAGGAATTATTAGCGAAGGTAGTATGGTACTAATAGATACTTCATTTCTAAGTACATTACCTCAAAATCAAATGGTGTCAGGTTATGCTGAAATGCTGAAACATGGATTAATTTACAATAAAGGCTATTGGGATACGCTTACTAATTTACAAGACCTAGATATTTCTCATTTAGATCAATTAATATACGATTCTGTTATTATAAAAAACAAAGTGGTTAGTGAAGATCCTACAGAACAGGGCTTACGTAAGATTTTAAATTTTGGTCATACCCTCGGCCATGCCATTGAAAGTTATTTTCTAGGTAATGCAGACAAAACCCCTTTATTGCATGGCGAGGCTATTGCAATAGGTATGATTTTAGAAGCCTACATTTCTACCAAGATTTGCAGTTTGGCGCCTAAGGAATTTTTAGATATTAAAAATAGTATTTTAAAAACCTTCTCTAAGGCTTTAATCACTGAAAGAGATATCGAAATTATTATAGGTCTATTAAAGCACGATAAGAAAAATAGTTATGGCAAGGTTAGATTTGTTCTTTTAGAAGCTATCGGTCAGCCTAAAATAAACTGTGAAGTAGATAATACAATCATTCTTGAAGCTTTTAAAGATTACATAGGTTAGAAATACCTCTCTTTTATTATTTGATTATGATGGTTCTCATGACCTGTAATTATATAACCTATGGCTCTTACTGATACTGGTGAGCCACTAGCCATACCTATATGTCTTAATACATCGTCTTCATAACTCTTAAAAAGTGAAATTGTAGCGAGTCTAACAGATTTGTATTCTTCAATTAAACTTTCTAAAGATCTTTTTTCCGCATAACAATTAGCAACATAGTCATCTTGTTCAAAACCTGCTATTGCGGTCGTATCTTTCCTTCCAATTCTTAAAGCACGATAAGAAAATATGCGTTCTGTATCAATAATATGTAATAAAATATCTTTTATTGTCCATTTGCCAGCCTCATAGGCATAGCTATGCTTTTCATTAGGAAGGTTAGAATAAAAATTCACTACAGTATCTAAATTCTGCTTTAAACCCTTTACAATATCTACATCAGTTGCTTTATCAATATAAACTGCATAGTAAGGATTAAATTCTCCTGTATTTAAAGTATTTGAAAGCATGTAATTAAAGTTTTAAATAAAAAGACCCTCAGCTAAACACTAAGGGCCATAATCGCTATTTATAGTATTAGTTTATAACTCATTAAAGATGGTATGCATCAATCGCTTTTTATCGTTGATACTTTCCTCTAATGAAATCATAGTTTCTGTTCGGTAAACTCCCTCAATATCATCTAACATAAAGATAATCTCTTTTGCGTGCATGGTATCGTTAGCTCTAATTTTACAAAAGATATTAAATTTACCCGTCGTAATATGGGCCACTGTCACATAAGGAATATTATTAATGCGCTCTAAGACAAATTTAGTCTGAGAGGTATTCTGTAAAAACACACCTACATACGCTATAAATGAATATCCTAATTTCTTATAATCTAATGTTAATGATGATCCTTTAATAATACCTGCTTCTTCCATTTTCTTTACACGCACATGCACTGTACCTGCGGAAATTAATAACTTTTTAGCAATATCCGTAAAAGGAATACGGGTATTATCTATAAGCATATCTAAGATTTGGTGGTCAACTTCGTCTAATTTAAATTTTGCCATAATTGTTGAATTCTTTAAGCTTTATGCAAAAATAAAGGATTTTTATTAACAAATACGCATTAAAATTGAGTTATTTTAAGGTTTTAGTGATATTCTTTCATTATTTATGAATACGAAATCGATTTCGTCGCCTACATTTAGCATTCGGTTTTGAGAGTTTTCAACAAAAGCCTTATTAGCATCAATTTCTCTGTGCCCATAAAATTGGTCTAATTTTGCGATATTAGCTACAACAGGAATAAATTCAATTTTACTATTAACCAGTTTTTCTTCATATTGAATAGCTAAATCTAAGGACTTCGAATTTTCACCTTCTATTTTTACATTACGGATAATGATATCATAAAACTGTTTTCTATTTTCTGGTATTTTGAGGTAAGATTTATAATCTAATATATCTCGTCCTAATGCTATTGTATTTAAACCTTTTAGAATTGAACAAAAAATTAATCGTCTCACCACCTCTCTATCATAATCATTAGGACAATGACCCGCTTCATATAACAACGTTGGCACATTCATATTTTGAAACGTATCACCAACACAGTTTAAGTTAAAACCATCATCGTACCTTGCTATTCCTCCTGGCACTGCAGATTGCATCATTTCATTAATCTTCGCTATTATAGACATAGAAATTTTTCTATTCTCAGTTAATGTTCGTTCTTCATCCTGCGATGGAGACAAAAATGATAAGCTTGAAGATATTTTACTATCACCAACATTATATATTGTACGCTGCCCATGAAGGTTAAAACAGTAATCTGGCTTAAACTCATCATAGGTATTCCGCAAAACTTTACTTTCCGGTTGCGTAAGTTGTTGAGCGTCTCTATTTAAGTCTACCTCGTTGGCATTTAATCTCGTATAACGCTGAGCACCATCTGGATTTAATATTGGAATTATCATTAAAGTGCAAGCATCTAAAATTGTGCTAGGTATAGCATTGTTTGTCATAAATAGATTAAAACAATCAAAAAGTGCCTTTGTTGTTGTAGATTCATTACCATGCATTTGAGACCATAATAGAATTTTCTTCGGACCAGTCCCAAATTTTAAACTGTAAATTGACCTATTTTCTACTGAACTTCCGATAGTAGAAATTACAGATTTTGGAAACCTCACAAAACATTTTTCTATATCAGAATTGGTAATATAACGTCCAAACAATTCTGGCGTTTTAACTAAAGAATAAATACTATTTAAATGTTCTAAATTCATTAACAATACAAATTGAATTACAAATGTAATCATTTGATAATTTACAAATGTAAACGCTTAAAATAATCCTATTTGTTACATTATTAAACAAAATATTACAATGATACACCCGAACCGTTCGCAGCTATTGAAAAATATTCAATACGAATCATTTTTGGTTTTTATTTTATTGTATTTCAGTATTTTATAAACATTTATCAATGTTTTAATTTAAACATTAAAATACTAATTTTTAATATTAGGACCTAATTACAATACTATTGTTTACTTTTGTAACGTTATTTACACTAATAACATGTTTACAATGATAAACTCACAAGAATTCATATTACGGCTACAAAAAGTCATTAATTTTTACAACGAATCCGCATCAAGTTTCGCTGAAAAAGTTGGTGTGCAACGCTCCAGTATTTCACATATACTTTCGGGTAGAAACAAACCGAGTTTAGATTTTGTAATGAAGGTACTTCACTCCTATCCTGAAGTAGAATTATATTGGTTAATGAATGGAAAAGGTAATTTCCCATCTGAGCCTAAACTTTCTGAATCTCCCAATTCAAATTTCACCGAGTCTAAAATTATAAGCGAACCTGCTTCAAAGAATACAAATTCTGATTCTCAAATAGAAAAAATTGTCGTTTTTTATAAAGACGGCACTTTTAAGAGCTATAAGCCCTAAAAGTAATCACACTATTTTTATCTTTGTACAAATTATTAAAATGAAACGTGCTGTTTGCCTCATATTACCAATGTTGTTTTTTAGTTGCTACGAAATAGAACGTAACTGTAACGATTACAAGACTGGAGATTTCGAGTTTACTTACAAAGTCGATGGGACAGAAAAAATCGGTAAATTCACAAGAACTGAGAACTTAAATATAGATTATTACGAAGATAAAATAGATACATCTTCTATTCGATGGATAAATGATTGTGAATTTATTCTCAAAAAATTGCACCCTAAGAATAATTCAGAAAAAGAAGCGATTCACATGAAAATACTAACAACTTCTAGTGATTCTTACACGTTTGAGTATAAACTCGCAGTAAAAAAACCAAACAGACCCACTCGCACAGAACAAGGCGTTGCGACTAAGATCAACTAAATAACATGCTAGATTTTTTATTAAGTTCTGATGCTATAATGGCATTGATTACACTTACGTTTTTAGAAATTATCCTAGGCATAGATAATATAGTATTTATATCTATCGCCGCTAATAAACTACCCGAGCATCAACGGAATAAGGCTACTAATATTGGTTTAATACTAGCGATGGTACAACGTATTGTTTTACTATTCTTTGTTTCGTTTTTAGTGGGTTTAAGTGCGCCTTTTTACACCATTGAATCTAGCTGGCTCACTATTGCAATTAGTTGGCAAGCTATCATTCTCTTTGCTGGTGGTTTATTTCTAATCTACAAGAGTACATCAGAGATTAGAGAAAAAGTAGAAAGTCCAAAACATGACGAAGACGGAGTAAAATCAAAAATTATAAAATCGCTATCGCAAGCTTTAACTCAAATTTTAATTATAGACTTTATATTTTCTATAGATTCGATACTTACTGCTGTTGGCATGACTAACGGTTTGCACCCAAACACAAACTACACCCTCGTTCTAATGGTTATTGCTGTAGTCATTTCTATTGCTGTAATGATAGGATTCGCCAACCCAATCCGTAAGTTTATAGATCGTAATCCAAGCATGCAAATCTTAGGGTTATCATTCTTAATACTAATTGGCTTTATGCTAATTACAGAGGCTGCACATTTATCGCATACAGAATTCTTTGGAAACACGGTTGGAGCCATACCAAAAGGCTACTTGTATTTCGCAATTGCGTTTTCTTTGTTTGTGGAGTTTTTAAATTATCGTGTTAAAAAGAAAAGCTAAAATAAACTCGCTTGCCCAGAATCATCTATATCAGCATCATCTTCATCGGATGTTATATTGGAAGATCCTACCTCCTTCTTAGACGCATTAGAGGCATCATCAGATGATGAAATGGTTTCTTCATCGACAACTTCTATCTCATCTGCAGGCACTTCTTCTGGTGCTTCATAAGGTAATGAATCCATTAAGCTGACTTGATTTATTTTATCTTTAGTTAACTGATTTCCAAGGGCTGTAATGCCTTTTACTGCAATAAACTCTTCAAGATTAACTTCTAAGTTTGGTTTTCTATCTTTACCACGTTCTTTAGTAAATTCGACGTCTGCCATTGGTCTCCAATCGGTAGATACAATTTCTAATTGTGAATCTGCATGATCAGATATGAATGACTCTTCTTTACCTTCTTGTTCTATCAAAAAACGTTTTACGTAATATCGTTCTTTTTCACCGTCGTAGTAAATAGCAGAGATTGGTTTTTTAGGAATCCATTTTTCTAAAACAATCATATCACTCTCAAAATGTGTTGTGAGTTCTGGTATAATTGTTTTAACTAATCCACTTTGCGTTATGACTAGCAAACGGTCTTCACCTCTAAATTCACCTATCAACTCCCCTCTATCATCTACATTAAGGCGCTGAACTGTATCATCAAACCATATTTTACGTGGTTTTAATGTAGAAACTCCCTTTTCCTTAAGTTCTATCCGCTTAATTGAATATTTAGTCACCAAATTACCCTTAGACGTTCTACCCTTAATAAGAATATCTGCAAAGTCTAAATCCCATTTCAGTTTTTTAATACTTCCAACTTGTCTTAGCATAATAGTAACAACTTCTGCCTCTCCATTTGGGTTTGCAGAGAAGTACCAAAGCGCAGATCCTTTGTTACCATTGGTTAAATCGTACTCGCGATCTCTGGTCATGCTAGTTACAGCAAAACGCTTTACATAAGATGGTCCACCTTTACCATCGCGATAAATCATATTATAAACTGTGCGCTTATCTTTTTTCTTAAACACGGCAACATGAATAATATTTTTACCTATAAAAGTTTTTGAGTCTACTTTAGTCACCATCATTTTACCTTCTTTGGTAAATACAATGATATCGTCAATATCACTACAATCACACACGTACTCGTCGCGTCGCAAAGAAGTGCCAATAAAGCCTTCTTCTCTATTGACGTAAAGTTTAGTATTACGTATAACTACTTTGGTAGCATCAACATCTTCAAAAACTCTGATTTCTGTTTTACGCTCTTTACCTTCTCCGTACGTTTTTTTGAGTCTTTCAAAATAAGCAATCGCATAATCTATAAGATTCGCTAAGTGATGTTTCACCTCAGCGATTTGATCTTCTAAAGCATCAATTTTTTGCTGTGCCTTATCAATATCAAATTTAGAAATACGTTTAATTCTAATCTCTGTTAAACGTGTAATATCTTCAACAGTAATAGCACGTTTTAGATGTTTTATATGTGGCTGAAGTCCCTTATCTATAGCATTAATTACGCCGTCCCAGGTTTCTTCCTCTTCAATATCGCGATAGATTCGTTTTTCAATAAAAATACGCTCTAAAGAAGCAAAATGCCATTGTTCTTGAAATTCTGATAATCGTATCTCTAACTCACTTTTTAGTAACTGCACAGTGTTATCAGTTGAGCGACGTAACATTTCAGAAACACCAACAAAATAAGGCTTATTATCTTCTATAACACAACCGAGTGGTGAAATAGACGATTCGCAATTTGTAAACGCATACAATGCATCAATCGTTTTATCTGGTGATAAACCAGATGGTAAATGAATTAAAATTTCTACGTTTGCAGCCGTATTATCTTCAATCTTTTTAATCTTTATCTTACCCTTATCATTGGCCTTTAGAATAGAATCTATGAGCGATGATGTGGTTGTTGCAAAAGGAATTTCTGTAATGACAAGCGTATTTTTATCGCGTTGCGAAATTTTAGCTCTAACACGAACTTTTCCTCCTCGTAAACCATCATTATAATTCGTGAAATCGGCAATACCTGCTGTTGGAAAATCTGGCAATATCGTAAAGCGTTTGCCTTTTAAATGTTTTACTGAAGCATCTATAAGTTCAATGAAATTATGAGGTAATATTTTAGTAGATAAACCTACAGCAATACCTTCTCCACCTTGCGCTAACAGTAACGGAAACATTACAGGTAAATTTATCGGTTCTTTACGTCTACCATCATAAGAGGCTTGCCACTCAGTGATTTTAGGATTGTAAACCACATCTAAAGCAAACCTAGACAAACGTGCTTCGATATATCTAGATGCTGCTGCTCTATCTCCTGTTAATATGTTTCCCCAGTTTCCTTGGGTATCTATTAATAAGTCTTTTTGACCTATTTGAACCATGGCATCTGCAATACTCGCATCTCCATGCGGATGGTATTGCATGGTATGACCAACAATGTTTGCTACTTTGTTATAGCGACCATCGTCTAAGTCTTTCATAGAATGCATTATACGGCGTTGTACAGGCTTAAAACCGTCTTCTATAGCTGGTACCGCACGTTCTAAAATTACATAAGATGCGTAATCTAAGAACCACTCTTTATACATGCCTGTAACCTTAGTTATGGTCTCCTGAGGTTCTTGCTCTTGCTCGTTATTTATGTTTTCTAATTCTTCGTGTTCTTCGCTCATGCTCTTTTCTGACATTCCTGTAAACTCAGGAATCAATTTTATTCAAATGGTAGTTATTGGGTTCTTTTATTTACTTCTTTTTTGTATTGAATTTTTAATCATTTGCATCGCAAAAATCATTAAACTGACTGATCCTATCCCAAAATAAACATTACTATTTTCTTTAAACGATAAATCAGAATAGTTAAGTTGCGTCAACCAAAATATTAGAATCAAAACAAATATTATGGTGATTGCATTAAATACTTTTACCGCTCCTTTCATTTAAAATTGGTTTTATTCAACAACATCTAATTCAACCTTAAGGTTATCAATTATAAACTCCTGTCGTGTTGGTGTATTTTTACCCATATAGAAGGATAATAACTCTTCTATAGACATGTCTTTGTCTAACATTACAGGATCTAATCTAATATCATCTCCAATAAAATGAACAAACTCATCTGGAGATATTTCACCTAAACCTTTAAAACGTGTAATCTCTGGTTTTGGTTTTAATTTTTCTACAGCATCTCTACGCTCATCTTCAGAATAACAATAAATGGTTTCCTTTTTATTTCTTACCCTGAACAAAGGAGTTTGCAAGATGTATAAGTGACCTTCTTTTATCACCTCAGGAAAGAACTGTAAAAAGAATGTTATTAATAGCAATCTAATGTGCATACCATCGACATCGGCATCTGTTGCAATAACGACGTTGTTATATCTTAAATCTTCCAAGGATTCTTCGATATTTAATGCTGCTTGAAGAAGGTTAAATTCCTCATTTTCATAAACAATTTTTTTACTAAGCCCATAAGAATTTAAAGGTTTCCCTTTTAGGCTGAAAACAGCTTGCGTATTAACATCTCTCGATTTTGTAATACTACCAGAAGCCGAATCTCCCTCAGTAATAAATAAGGTCGTATCTAAATAGTTGTCTTTTTTAGTATCACCAAAATGTACACGACAATCGCGCAATTTCTTATTATGTAGACTTGCTTTTTTTGCTCTGTCTTTTGCTAATTTTCTAATACCAGATAATTCCTTACGCTCACGTTCCGCTTGCAGAATTTTACGCTGAATTTTCTCTGCCGTATCAGGATTCTTATGCAAATAGTTGTCTAAATAGCGTTTAACAAAATCATTTATATACGTTCTTACTGTTGGTAAGTCTCCTCCCATATCTGTAGAACCTAGTTTTGTTTTGGTCTGACTCTCAAAAACAGGTTCCATCACCTTTATAGCAATCGCAGTAACTATAGATTTCCTTATATCAGAGGCCTCATAGCTTTTACCATAAAATTCTCTAACTGCTTTTACTATAGATTCTCTGTAAGCTGCTAAATGCGTGCCACCTTGTGTAGTATTCTGTCCATTTACAAACGAATGGTATTCCTCGCTATATTGTGTTTTACTATGCGTTAATGCAATTTCAATATCATCGCCTCTTAAATGAATTATTGGATAGAGTAAATCCGTTTCATTTATCGTTTCAGATAATAAATCTTTAAGCCCGTTCTCGCTAAAATACTTTTCACCATTAAAAACAATCGTTAATCCAGGATTTAAGTACACATAGTTTTTGAGCATTTTTACAACGTACTCGCTTCTATACTTATAGTTCTTAAAAATTACAGTATCAGGTATAAATGATACCTTAGTTCCTTTTCTCCTAGAGGTATCATCTAATTGTTCTTTGTTAGTAAGATTTCCTTGTTCAAACTCCGCAGATGCTGATTTTCCATCTCGCGTAGATTCTACTCTAAAGTAGGAAGATAATGCATTTACCGCTTTTGTACCAACACCATTTAATCCTACAGATTTCTTAAAGGCTTTAGAATCGTATTTACCACCTGTATTCATTTTAGATACCACATCTACAACCTTACCCAAAGGAATACCACGACCATAATCTCTGACTATAACACGTTCGCCTTGTATTGAAATTTCAATGGTCTTACCAGCTCCCATTACAAACTCATCTATAGAGTTGTCTAAAACCTCTTTAAGCAGAATGTAAATACCATCATCTGGAGACGATCCATCACCTAACTTACCGATATACATACCAGGTCGCATTCGGATATGTTCTTTCCAATCGAGTGAGCGAATATTATCTTCAGTATAATTAGACTGTTCTGCCATAGAAATAGATACGGATTTTTACGTGAAGGGCTAAGATAAGACTATACGTTAAAAAATGAAATACGGTTTGAGTAAAGTAATTAACAATAATGTCTTTAAAATGTTGAGAACATTGGTATTCAATGGATATAGATTACAATTGATGAAATACTTCGTGCCTTACTATACCTTCTTACTTTTTGAAACTAATAAGATGCCTAGAATTACAACCATAGTTCCAATAATTTGAAGACCCGTTAAACTTTCATTTAAAAAAACAACAGCAAGTATAATTGTTGAAATTGGTCCGATACCAGCAACCACAGCAAAATTTGAAGAATTTATTAATTTAATGGATAATGATACCAAAAATGACGGAATTACGGTTGCAAAAACTGCAATTGCTAGACCTAGCGCATACACTTGCCATGGAAAATTGAAAAGATTAACTTGAGAAAATATCCCGAAATGTACAAAAACACATACACAAGATACGAGCATCGCATATGCTGTAAATCGCATGACACCAAACTTTGGAATTAGCCAACCGCTACCAACTAAGTATGAAGCATAAGTTATAGCACTCAATAACACAAAAAAACCGCCTAAATAAGCATTATTACCAGATATTGAAACTTCACTACCAAATGTTATTACAATACCAACATAAGTGATAAGTATTGCTAGTTTTTGTTTGTTTGTAATAGTTTTCTTTAGAAACAATTTATTAAACAGTAAGACAATAGTGGGATAGATAAATAGAATAATCCGTTCTAAGCTGGCTTTTATATAAGTTAGACCAACAAAATCGAAATAACTTGCTAAATAGTAACCAACAAACCCGAAAAATATAAGCCATAGATAATCTTTGCGTGCAGTAGATTCTTTCTTTTCATTTCTGTAGAAGTAGGCTATTGCTATATAAAACGGAAATGCAAATAGCATTCTCAATAAAAGCATACTTAGCGCATCTATATTGTATCTATAAGCCAATTTTACCATGACGGCTTTAGACGAAAATAGTACAATACCAAGAATACCGAGTAAAATTCCGTAAATGAACGTTTGCTTAGATTTCATGGCGTGAAATTAGAGCTGTTTCCTAAAATAAGAAAACACAAAAATTAAGAGTTACGATGTTCAAGGTTGGTAATGGCTTCTGCTTTAGTCTTAAGAAATCCATTTCTTGTTATCAATAAATTCTTCATGTATCGAGATAAAAAAAGAGAATTTGCTAATCTACCTAGAATTCCAAAAGGTGATTGAAAATGAAATTTATCAATCATAATGGTTTGATTATTAGCATAACTAAACAAATGTTCGTGTTTAAAGGACTTAAATGCACCTGATACCATTTCATCTACAAAATAGTTGGGAGTATCAAATTCGGTAATTTTAGAAGTTAATTGCTGTTTTACACCAAAATGAGTGGCTTCCCAAGTCACCCATTCTCCGAGTTCAATTAAACCTGAAGTTTTACCTGCTATGGCTTTCTCATTTGAATGTTCGAGCGATTTTTTATGGAAATCAATATCGCGTGATAAGTCAAAACAGGTTTTTATATCTGCATTAATTACTGTTTTAATTTCTAGTGTTGGCATGCTATACTATTTTCAAAAACTCTTTACGGTAAAGCCAAACGTTAAGAATTGATCCCCTTCTTCTTGGCTTGCAATGACCACACTTTCAAATGTACGACGGTAATTAATATTAAAACTGAGAAATTTCCAAAGTGGAAACTCTGTTGTTAGCTCCGCTTGCCAACGGTAATTGTCACCTTGTTCTAAAGACGGCTGAAAATAACTTTCGTGCTTAATAACAACCTTTTTCTTAAACAAAGTATACTTACCATTAAGCCATAACGTACCTCTAAAGGTATTTATAGAGCGCGATCCATTAAATTCTGAATTATTAAACTGATTACTTTTAAAGTCAGTTTCTTCATACTCAAATGTTAAAGACGCTTTAAGCCAATTTTCTTTCTGCTTTATTATTTGATAGGTTGCACCTGCACCAACGATATACCTCAGGTCGATTTCTCGTCTAAAATTAGTACTCACAAAACCCAATACTTGCGGATAGAAACGTTGCTCTGGATTAAAATAAAGGAAATTGAGGCTTAAAAAATCAGAATCAGCCTTATCCTTATCAAAGGCTTGGTAAACATAAGAATTCGTGTTTTTGAAAACCCATTTTTTCCAAGGTTTCACACTAAAATCAGAACGACCTCGCAATATCAAGGTTTCTACATTTCCGCTTTGCCAAAAGCCCGTTAATGCTAAACTTCCTTTTACTTTAAGTGAATCGCTCTCATTAATCTGAGCATTACAAAAAAATGTAGAAATAAAAAATAAGAAAATGTAACGTTTCATCTTATCTCTATATAATTGAGTCGTTTAAAATAGCAACAATGCTTGTATAAGCATTTGGTTTTACAGAAATTTACACATTAAACAAGAAATGCATCACATCACCATCTTTAACAATGTAATTCTTTCCTTCAACACGCATTTTACCGGCCTCCTTTACTTTACTTTCACTACCATATTCTACATAGTCATTATAAGCAATAACTTCTGCTCTAATAAAACCTTTTTCAAAATCGGTATGAATAACTCCTGCAGCTTGTGGTCCTGTGGCACCAATATTTACAGTCCAAGCTCTAACTTCTTTTACACCAGCAGTAAAATACGTTTGTTGATTTAGAAGCTTATATGCCGAACGGATTAACTTAGCAGAACCTGGTTCTTCTAAACCAATATCTTGCAAAAACATTTGGCGTTCTTCGTAATCTTCTAACTCATTAATATCTGCTTCTGTACCGACAGCTAAAACTAAAACTTCTGCGTTCTCATCTTTTACCATTTCACGCACCTTTTCTACATAAGTATTTCCAGTAGTTGCAGCACCTTCATCAACATTACAGACATACATAACAGGTTTGTCAGTAATAAATTGAGACGGTTTTACATAGTCTTCATAATCTTCATCAGAAAAAGAGATTGCTCTCACAGAAATACCTGCCTCTAAATTCTCTTTAATATTTATTAAAACCGCTTCTTCTTTCTGAGCTTCTTTGTTACCCGTTTTTGCAGCACGTTTTACTTTATCTAATTTCTTCTCAGCAGTTTCTAAGTCTTTTAACTGCAACTCCATATCGATCGTTTCCTTATCTCTTATTGGGTCTACAGAACCATCTACATGGACAATATTTTCATTATCAAAACAACGTAGTACGTGCAAGATAGCATCGGTTTCTCTAATATTAGCTAAGAACTGATTTCCAAGACCTTCTCCTTTACTCGCACCTTTCACTAAACCTGCGATATCTACAATCTCTACCGTTGCAGGTATTACTTTTTCTGGGTTCACCAATTCCTCTAACTTAGATAGTCTTGGATCTGGTACATTTACCACACCAATATTAGGTTCTATAGTACAAAACGGAAAGTTGGCGCTCTGTGCTTTAGCGTTAGACAAACAGTTAAATAAAGTTGATTTTCCTACGTTTGGTAATCCTACAATGCCTGCTTTCATAATATGTCCTGCAAAAGCAGGAATCTCTTTTAGTTAAACTTAAATTCTCTCATTTAAGAGATTGCAAATGTAGGTAATTAGTAGAATAGTTGAATTAAAAGTTTTGAAATTAATTAGAGACTACACAAACAAATTAAGGATTCACTTTAAGTAAAACTGAATGAAATAAAAATGACAACCTGCAAGGAACAAGCTGCCATTTAATTAACTAAATCAACCTATTTACTAACCTAAATTTTTATGCATCTTATGCCAGCTCCTATTTGAATAGCGTTTAATGGATAACTTATCGTCGCTTCATCAAATAACTGCACCATAGTTCTTGTTGAGCCATTTGTATTTGTTGTTGCCCAAGTACAAATTCCTTCGGAGAGTGTTGGGCCTCCCAATGCATTTACATAACCATTTGGTAATCCATTAAATTCCGCAGCATTTGTTCCGTTTCCGGAAGCCGTCAACCAACCTGAATCTGATTTTAAAGCTACCGCTTCATTACCAGCATAGCCATTTGCAGCTAAATAATTTTCTAATGTTATAAAATCTTCTGCAGATGGTATTCTCCAACCTTCTGGAGCTAGTTTTCCACTTTCAATTGCCCAATGATTATACATTGCTCCATAATAATCTAGAGGCATATCAACATCTACAACATCATTTAAATCGTCCGTGTTGGCCCATTGATAAAAGGTTTCTTGGTTATTTAGACTTCCCCAATTATTACCGTGTTCTGCAAATGTGTAGGGTGTAATTGGTGTACCATCATTAAAAGTAGTCACCTTGAGGTTTTCTAGCATCCAAATTTGATCACCAATGGTTATGGTATTATACACATTACCGTCTATGTCTGTTACTGTTATAGGCTGTGGCTCTTGGTTATCATCGCTAGAACAGCTTGTTATAGTTATACTAAATATTATAATAATCGCAAGTTGAGTTAGTTGGTTCATCTTCTTTAAAGTGTTGAGTTTATTTATATAACAACTCAACTTTTAATTTTCCTGAAAATTAAAATAAAAAGGTTGTTCGTATAGAAGGATTTTATGCTGCGCTTAACGTGTTTGTATAAGATTAGTTGCGTGTTTAAGCAACTAATTTAGCAAATACAAACCGAATAGAAAATCCGTGAGGATTTTCGTAAGTAGGCTTGCACTAGCAATTAATTTTATACGGTGTTAGCCATTGTTATTTTATTATTCAGACCTATTTGAAAAGATACGTTCCTTTTTATTTTTCAAATCAGTATTAATTATCTCAAGTAGTTTTATCGTTTCTTGTGTATTGCACGTATAAAAAAGAGGCTTATCTACAAGTGCTTTATTTAAACTGTATTTAGTAAATTTAGTATAATAGAATTTTTTAGAAAGGTTGGAGTCTAAATAGCTTAACTCGTAGCAGAAATAAAAATCGTTTAATTTTTTTTGTTTTAAATTAGTTCTGAACTTAAATCCTAATACGAATTCTTGGTTGCTTTCTAATGAAATGTCTAAGGGATTATTTTTTTGTGTATCTGAATATATTATTTCTCCACTTTCACTAATAATATATTTTCTATATGCTATTGATTTTGCAGTCCTCTTTCCAATATTCTGAATATCGAGTCTAATATACTTTTCATCACTATTTATATCGGATAATTTAAGAGAACCATTATTAGATATATTAGGTCTTTCTGAATATATAATATTATCTAAGGTTTTTTTTGTGGCAATATTAAGACGCTCAATTGAATTTAATTGTAATCTATTAATGTTTTGTAATTCAGAGTTAATTTCTTGAATTTTGCTTACCTCACTTATTAGGCTATCATTTAACCTTTTAGAATTATCAAGTTGCACTTGGAAAAGACTATCGGATGCAATAGAGTTTTTACTGAATTGCATTACGCTTAGTTCTATAGATTTTTGTGAATAATACAACGCAATTATAGCACATAGTAACGAAAGTAAAGAAATTGCATTTTCTTTAATTTTATTAATTAATGGTTGAATAAGTTTTACCAACTTCATAATTGTAGAGTACAGAAACAAGACTAAAGAAATTGTATTTGCCTTAAATTTTTTTACAGTTAGTTGTACAATATTTATCAACTTATTCATTGATTCACTCTGTTTTTTTAATAATGGCTAACGTTGTGATATGAGTCCGTTATAATGACTTATATCAATTGTAAAGCGAAGTTAGTTTTTATAGAGCAGATTATCTATACCTAACATTACGAAAATTTAACTAAAAGTTACTTTATTTTTGTGCCCAAATGTCTATCTATTGAAACTCAAAAAACAAGAACTTAAAACCTTTAGCTTATTAAATTGGAGTAGTTAAATAGTTTATCGAAACTTAGAGTCTATTTCTATACTTTTCTAGACTTTCAGAATCTTCAGTATATTTATATGGATAAATGTTTTCAGGAGCATATTTATCTAAAATACTTATCAATTGTTTAGCTCTTTTCTTATCGTTTTCATCTAAAAGATAACTAATTTGATTTAATAAATTATATCTGTAAAATTCTAATTGAGCTAATTCATCAGGATTATTTAAATCTATATATTTAGTAAGTTTCAATGTTCGAGAAATAGACTTTTTATATTGATCAAAGTCCTCATTCTCTAATTCGGAATACACTAATTGGTTAACAACAATTTTTGAACCTAGGTAATCTCTTAAACTCAATTCGCTACTTCTATCGAAGCCTAGGGTGAAATAAATATCTCTTTTAAACTTATTTTGTTTTAAAAAACTCAAAAAAACTCTATCACCTCTAAGAAGATGTCCTTCATAACTGGCTTTGAGCATCCAAGAAAAATCACTGATCTTAATTAATTTGTCTGGCCATTCTAGGTAGTCAATAGTTTCGAGCTCCTTTTTAGGAATATCAAACGCAATTATGTTATTTACAGAAAGAAAATTAGGGTACCACACTGTATTCAATAAAGTTACATCAACTAAAGATATATCATTACGAAAATTCTCAACTGTTTGCAGATAATATAAAGGAAAAGTCGACATATCACCTGAAGATATCAGTACTGAGTTTTCACTACAAGCCTCTAAAACTTTTCTGTGAGTTTTGAGTGCGTATTTACTAAAACCACCTCTTCTTTTGCCTTCTTTGAAAGCCCAAATCGCAGAATCTTTTTTCTGCTCATAAAGGTATTTAAGCCCTAAAGAACCCCATTCTGCAGAAATCTTAGAATAAGGATCAAGAAATAATAATTCTCCCGAATACTTTGGTGTTATCTCATTTATTTTTTCGAATTGTTCGCTAGATTTTATAGTTAAATCTACACTCAAATCAATAATTTTTCTACCGTCTTTCGAATTCATTCTACTATATACGTAGCCTAAAAAGTATAAGGCTTCTGCATTATCAGGTTCAAGTTTAATGGATTCTTTAAAGGATTTTAGTATTGAAGTGTAATTGATTTTATCATATTCATCTCTATCTAAAGTATCTATTCGTTTAAACTCATTTTTTGCATTTTCGAATACTGTTTTAACATCAGTTTGACCATAAACATTGATATAAGAAAGGACAATAAAAAACACTAATAAATGACGCATATAAATTTTATAGTTTAATCGAAAATAAGTCTTCTGAATCTAAATATAAGAATTATAACTTAATGTATTTTTGTAAAAAAAGCACATTGAAACTCAAAAAAGAAGAACTAAAAAATTTCCTAGACGAAAAGGTGAGCCTTTACAATAATCCAAAATTTATTGAGAGTGATCCTATACAAATATCACATCAGTTTACTAAAAAAGAAGACATTGAAATTGCTGGGTTTTTAACAGCCACTATTGCTTGGGGCAATCGTAAGAGCATTATAACCAATGCCAAACGGATGATGGATTTATTAGACCAGTCCCCTTTTGAGTTTATTACACAACACCAAGAAGCAGATTTAGATGGTTTTGAAGGTTTTGTACATAGAACATTTAATAGTGACGATTTAAAACAGTTTATAAAAAGTCTCAAGCATATATATAATAACCACAAAGGTTTAGAAGGTGTGTTTTCAAAACATGCTGAGGCAAATTCTTTACAGCAAAGTATTCATCATTTTAAATCGGTGTTTTTTGAGGTGCCACATTTAGAACGTACTAAAAAACATGTGAGTGATCCCTTAAAAAACTCGGCTGCCAAACGTATTAATATGTATTTGCGTTGGATGGTACGTAATGACGCTGCTGGTGTAGATTTTGGTATTTGGAAATCATTAGCACCAGCGCAATTGAGTTGTCCTTTAGATGTGCACTCTGGTAACGTAGCACGCAAACTCGGACTATTAAAACGTAAGCAAAATGATGGTAAAGCCTTAGCAGAATTAGACAAGGCCTTACGTCGTTTAGACCCAAACGACCCTGTAAAATATGATTTTGCTTTATTTGGTTTGGGAGTTTTTGAAGGGTTCTAAAATTGCTTACCTTTAGTTGCTAATGCTAATTATAAATAAGCTTATGATCAACGGACTTTATGAAACACATCTTTTTGTAGAAGACCTTGAGCGCTCTATAGACTTTTATTCTAACGTGCTAGGCTTAGAACTTTGCCGTACTCGCGACGATAGACGTACCGCTTTTTTTTGGATTGGCAAACCCAAACAACAAATGCTAGGTCTTTGGGAAAAACCAAAAGATGAGATTGATATTAGACATTTTGCATTTCAATGCGATGCAGATTGGATACTTAATGACTCCGTTGCCTTCTTAAAAAAGCACAACTTAAACTTCTGGAATTTTCTTAACGATGGTACAGAACGGCCAATGGTATTTGCTTGGATGCCAGCAGTCGCCATTTATTTTAGCGATCCCGATGGTCATGATTTAGAATTTATAGGCCTTTTAGAAGGAGACTCAAAACCAACAAAAACTGTGCTTTCTTATGAAGATTGGCTTGCACAAAAAGACAGTATATAACACCCAACCAAATATTATAAAAATGAAATTTAGATTTGCACTCCTCCTCGTATGCTTTGTAACGCTTAGCTTTTCTCAAGATTTAAAAATCCCAATAGATACGGCATATGTCACTAATAATTCTGTAACTATTAAAGGAAAACAGATTAACTATCGTGCAGAAACAGGTTTTCAACCGGTTTGGGATGCTAATGGAAAAACGATAGCATCCTTGTATTACACGTATTACAAACGTACAAACGCCCCTAAAGGCAACCAACGACCAATTATCTATTCTTTTAATGGTGGACCAGGTTCGGCATCGGTTTGGATGCATATTGCTTACACAGGGCCAAAGATTTTAAAAATCGATGATGAAGGGTATCCTATTCAGCCTTATGGAGTAAAGGATAATCCCAACTCTATTTTAGATGTTGCGGATATCGTATTTATAAATCCAGTAAATACTGGCTTTTCTAGGAAAGTTGCCGATAAAGATGGCAAAATGCCAGATGACAAATTATTCTTTGGTGTTAATGCAGATATTACATATTTAGCCAGTTGGATGAACACATTTACCACGCGCTATAATCGTTGGGAATCTCCAAAATACATAATTGGCGAGAGTTATGGTGGGACACGTGTTATGGGCTTGTCATTAGAACTTCAGAATAGCCAATGGATGTATCTTAATGGTGTTATTATGGTATCTCCTGCAGATTATAAAGTGCTTCGTGTTGGCGGACCATTATCATCGAGTTTAAATTTACCTTATTATACAGCTGCAGCTTGGTATCATAAAATGCTACCTCCTGCCCTTCAGTCTAAAGACTTATTAGATATTTTACCAGAAGCTGAACAATTTGCAGTTAATGATTTAATGCCAGCACTGGCTAAAGGTGGATTTATTACTGATACTGAAAAGAAAGCCATTGCCAAAAAAATGAGTTACTACTCTGGTCTTTCGGAAAAGGTAATTTTACAACAAAATTTAGATGTACCTAATCGGTATTTCTGGAAAGAACTGTTACGTAATAAAACAGGCGAAACTATTGGTCGCCTAGACTCGAGATATATTGGTATCGACAAGGTGGAAACTGGTACAAGTCCAGATTATAGTGCAGAACTCACATCATGGTTACATTCGTTTACACCAGCTATTAATTACTATGTGAAAAATGAATTGGGCTTTCATACCGATGTAAAATACAATGTGTTTGGTAATGTTGGGAATTGGGATAGAACTAACGATAATACTAGAGAAAATCTTAGACAAGCCATGGCGCAAAATCCTTATTTAAAAGTGTTAACACAATCTGGTTATTATGATGGTGCTACGACTTACTTTTCTGCAAAGTATTCGCAATGGCAAATCGACCCAAGCGGAAAGATGAAAGATCGGATGTTCTTTAAAGGCTACAGAAGTGGGCACATGATGTACTTAAGAAACGAAGATTTAATAAAAGCTAATGACGATTTGAGAGATTTTATAAGTAACTCATTGCCAAAGGGTAAATCTGCAAAGTACTAATAAAAAAGGCCTCCGAACTGGAGGCCTTTTTATTCTTATGTCTTACAGACTATCCTTTTAACCAAGCAGCTCTTAACGCTTTTTGCGCATCCGTAGCATTTTCATCTTCTACTAAAGATTCGCTAGTAGCAGTTGCTTTTTCTAATGTTCCTTTTAAAACTTTAGCTTCTCCATTTCTTTCAATGTCTAAGCTATACTCTTGGCCTGCTTGCCATGAGAACATACCACCAATTACTTGTTGGGCATTTTGTAATGTTAAATCTGCACCATTCACTTTTTTGATAATATCATCAGCTTGTACGCCTTGAGACGCCCAAAACGAATTCTTTAATGCCATTGGTGAAAACTTAATCAAACCTTTTTCTTGGTCTGCATCAAAAATGATGTTTTGTCCACCAGCAAAAATATAATTAGTTTCTACTTCAGTTTGTCCTAAAGTTAAACCAGCCATTTTAAAAAACTCATTATAATTAATTGGCACATCACCTTCTACATGTGTGGTTAAAAATTCGCCAATACTAGGATAAGTCATTGCTGTAATTTCTGCAATAATATCGTCATCTACAAATGGTTTTTCTTGTCCGTACTTTGCAGAAAGCTCTTTCATTAATGATAACATACTTCTGTTGCCATCACTTTCGTTTCGCATTAAAATATCGATACACATACCGATTAATGCACCTTTCATATACACGTTAAAGTAGTTAGAAGCATAAGGCTCATCTAATACATTTTCACTCATAATAGTAAAGCTCATAGCATCATCCATATTCTTAGATCGTGCAATTTTTTGCATTACAGTATTATAAAATGTGTTTGGCTCTACCAAACCTTCATACACCTGAAAGTGCTGAGCAAAGTATTCTGTTACCCCTTCATACATCCAAAGGTGTTTAGAAAATGTAGGCTTGTTATAATCGAAATAATGTACATCTTCAGAGTGTACTGAAAGTGGAGTTACAATATGAAAAAATTCATGTGCAACAACATCAACAATAGAAGAAGCTAAACCTTCTTTACTAGAAGACTCAGGTAATACGACTACTGTAGATGTATGATGTTCTAAAGCTCCCATTCCTTTTGGCGCTGTATCAGTTCCATCAGATAGGTATAAGTATATATCGTATCGTGCTGTACTATTTACGTCTCCTAAATATTCTTTCTGAGCTTGCATCATTTTAAATACTGTCTCTTTTTGGCTAGCTGCAGTATGTACTTTGTTCGGCGAATATACGCTTAGTACAATTTTAATATCACCAACCATAAACTCTTCAACATCTAACTTACCATACATCATTGGGTTATCTGTAATATCAAAATAACGTTGTGCAAAATAGCTACTTGTAATCGACTTGCCATCTGGGCTCGATTTCATTCCTTTATCTTCTAATGCAGAAGTTCTAATGAATGTTGCTGGTGCAGTTACATCTAGCGCATATTGATTATTCTTTAGTGAATCGAAATACCCAATAAAACCATGTAAATTTAATACGTAGTTGTCTTCTTCAATATTAGTACCAGCAGGCGAAAACGGCTGCTCACCTCCAATACCTCCATTCGTTTCAATATCGAAAGTATCGTTTACATAATATGTGATTTTATCTAATTTTGTAGCATCTGCAATGGTCCATGTATTGGTATCTACATTATTGATAGTTAGCTCATTGCCGTCGTAATCTAAAGCTTTTATATCATCTATATATTTCCCGAAATCACTTACAGAATACGTACCTTGTACAACTCTTGGTAATCTATATGTTACAGTTTCTGTTGTAAAACGACCAGGATTAATAACAACAGGTACTTTATCATCTACGACTGCTGTAAGATCTAATGATGTTTCAATTGGATTGTTTGCTGCAGAATCATCTACTTTTGGTTTAGCAGATCCGCAACCTACTATGATTAAACTTAAACCAAGGATGGCAATGTAATTTTTCATGTTAAAAGTTTTAATTTTTTCTTTGACGCACAAAACTACAACCTGTTACCACTTAAAATCTAAATGTTTTGTTAAATTCGTGCTATGTCTCAAGCAATAATAAGCATTTTAATTCCATTTAAGAATACCGAAGCCTTTATTGCTGAATGTATTTCTTCTATAAGGAATCAATCCTATACTAATTGGGAAGCTATATTTGTAGATGATAGTTCTACAGATTCGTCCTTGGACATTGTTCAATCTTATGCCGAGCAAGACGATAGAATAAAGCTCTATAAAAATAATGGACATGGCATAATTGAAGCTCTAAGAACGGGTTTTGATGCGTCTAAAGGTAGTTACATTACTAGGATGGATAGTGATGATATTATGGCTAATAATCGCAACGAAGTACTTCTTAATAACTTAATAACGCATGGTAAAAATCATGTTGCTGTCGGACAAGTTAAATACTTTAGAGCAGACGGTGTGAGTGACGGCTATGCAAGATATGAGCGTTGGATAAATAAACTCACAGCTACAGGAACTAATTATTCTGAAATTTATAAAGAGTGTGTAATCCCTTCACCTTGTTGGATGTTGCACAGAGACGATTTTATTGCCTGCGGAGGCTTTAATCCAAGCCGTTATCCAGAGGACTATGATCTCACGTTTCGTTATTATAGAGCAAATTATAAATGTATTCCTTGCGACAAAGTCTTATTGCATTGGAGGGATTATAGTACAAGAACATCTAGAACTCACGAGCATTATGCCATTAACTACTTTTTAGACATTAAAGTTCATTATTTTTTAGAACTAGACCATGATGTCAATCGTCCCTTAACTGTTTGGGGTGCAGGAAAAAAAGGAAAAACTGTTGCTAAATTATTATTAGAACAAAACGTTCCCTTCTTTTGGATTTGCGACAACATAAAAAAAATTGGGAAACATATATATGACCAAGAACTTTATAGTTTTGATTACCTAGCAGAGCTAAAGGAACCTCAAAGTATTGTTACTGTTGCAAACGCAGAAGAACAAGAAGATATAAGACAGTACTTTAATACACATTATATGAAATCTATAACCGATTATTTCTTTTTCTGTTAAATTTCTCAAAACCGAAATACTGTTATCGTTATTCATTTTCTATATTTGACTAAATAATAATCCTACACTACAGGAATGCAGTTTAAAAATCCAGAATTACTTTACGCTTTATTTTTACTTTTTATTCCTATTCTTATTCACCTATTTCAACTACGAAAATTTCAGAAAGTACAGTTTACTAACGTTAAATTTTTAAAAAAAGTAAAATTACAAACGCGTAAAAGTTCTCAATTAAAAAAATGGCTAACACTCTTGTCTCGAATGTTGTTATTAGCTTCTATTATTGTAGCATTTGCACAGCCATTTATACCTCATACAGACGATTTTAATGAAACACAAGAGACTGTAATTTATCTCGATAATTCATACAGTATGGAGGCAACTGGGAAAAATGGCTCGCTCTTAAATGAATCTATTCAGGATATAATTGGAACGCTTCCTGAGGATGCGTCATTAAGCCTATTTACCAATGATAAAACGTTTAGAAACACAACGTTAAAAGCGCTTAGAAATGAATTAATTCAGTTGCCATTTTCAACAACACAACTCAGCTATGATGCGGCTTACCTTAAAGGCAAACAACTATTTTTACAAGAAAATAATTCTACAAAAAACTTAGTTTTAGCCTCTGATTTTCAGCAAAAAAATGGACCTTTAGTTTTTGAAAACGATAGTACTTTAAAGCTTAAATTGGTGCAACCGAAATCCTCCTTGGTTTCCAACGTCAGTATCGATAGCTTATATGCCTCTAATATTACAGCCGAAACCATTGATTTAGTTGTTAATTTAACAAATGAAGGTGCCGCAATTGAAAATGTAACGATTTCATTATTTAATAATGATGAACTTTTAGCAAAAAGCGCGGTGGATATTAACGAAAAATCAGAAACCACGTTTACAATTACCAATAATTTAGTTGTTAATGGTAAATTAATTATTGAAGATTCTGGTTTACAATATGACAATACTTTCTACTTTAATATTAACTCAAAACCTAAAATTAAGGTATTAAGCATTAATCAAAATACGAATGATGGTTTTTTAAAACGCATCTATACAGAAGACGAATTTGAGTATAAGTCTTACACATTTGATGCACTAAATTTTAATTTAATACCAGATCAAAATTTAATAATTTTAAATGAAATTGATATTATTTCTACAGCACTACAAGAAGCATTAAAGGCTTTTAAAAACAACGGAGGTTATGTTTTAATAATACCGTCAAGTAAATTATCCTTAAATACATATAATCAATTATTTAAAGATTTTAAAATTTCGCCATTAACTTCTAAGAACACTACCGATAAACGCATTACATCTATTAACTATAATCATCCATTATTGGCTAATGCATTTTACTCTAAAGTATCTAATTTTCAGTACCCAAAAGTCGAGACTTCATTTCGATTTGCTTCAAAATCTAATAGTGTATTATCTTATGAAGATGGTAGTACATTTTTAACTGGTATCGATGGTTTATTTGCTTTTTCATCAGCATTAAACTCTACTAATTCTAACTTTAAGAATTCCCCATTAATAGTTCCTGTTTTATATAATGTTGGTAAGCAGAGCTTAAAACTGTCTCAGCTTTATTACACAATTGGCCAACCCAATACAATAGCAATTAATGCTGTTTTGGGACAGGATGACATTTTAACCTTATCTTCTGAAGAATCTTCAGTAATTCCATTACAAAAAACATTCAGTAAATCTGTCGTTTTAGAAACGGAAAGTTATCCCAATAAAGCAGGTATTCTTAAGGTGAAAAATAAAGATCAAGTCCTTCAAAATTTAAGCTTTAATTATAATCGTTCAGAAAGTGCGCTTAGCTACTACGATTTACAAACAACCAATGCCGAAATACTTAATAACAGTTTAGCCTCCACGATTAATGATATAAAAAGTAGTTCAAATATTAATGCACTATGGAAATGGTTTGTTATTTTTGCCCTAGTATTTTTAATTATAGAAATATTATTATTAAAATATCTTAAATGAACGCACTCATAAAATCTGCAACCATCGTTGATTCTAAAAGTGATTTTCACAATGAAACGGTTGATATTTTAATTGAAAAAGGTCGCATTGCCGAGATTTCCAAGAACATTTCAAACTCAAACAATTACAAAGAAATAAAATTAGACAATCTTCATATATCACAAGGTTGGTTTGATAGCAGTGTTTCTTTTGGTGAACCTGGATATGAAGAACGTGAAACTATCAGTAATGGTTTAATGACTGCTGCCCAATCTGGTTTTACAGCTGTAGCTCTAAACCCTAATTCAAATCCAGTAATTGATAGCTACGCAGATATTACATTTGTAAAATCTAAAGCTCAAAATTGTGCGACTAGCTTATACCCTATTGGAGCTTTAACAAAACTCAGCGATGGGATAGAATTAGGCGAATTGTTTGATATGACCAATGCAGGTGCTGTGGCATTCTACGATTACCAAAAACCAATCTCTAATCCTAATCTTATGAAAATTGCGATGCAATATGTAAGTAGTTTTGATGGCTTGGTTTGCTCATTTCCACAAGAATCTAAGATTTCTGGTGCTGGTGTTGTTAATGAGCATATAAATAGCACAAGGTTAGGTCTTAAAGGTAATCCTGCTCTGGCAGAAGCGCTGCAAGTTGCAAGAGATTTGTTTCTGTTAAATTATACAAAAGGCAAATTACACATACCAACAATATCTACAGCAAAGTCTGTAGAACTTATTAGAGATGCAAAAGCAAATAAACTAAATGTTACTTGTAGCGTAGCTATTCATAATTTAATCCTTACAGATACTAATTTAGAAGGTTTTGATACAAGATTTAAAGTATTACCACCACTTAGAACGCAAAAAGACTGTGATGCATTAATAGAAGGTTTAAAAGATGGTACTATTGATATGGTTACAACAGACCATAATCCAATTGACATAGAAGATAAGAAAATAGAATTCGATTATGCTAAATACGGAACTATAGGCCTGGAATCAGCATTTGGAGCACTTCAAACTATTTTTACAACAAAGAAAACAATAGGTCTTTTAACCCAAGGTAAAGAAAGGTTTAAAGTTTCGAGCTCTGTTTTAAGCGAAGGTGAAATTGCTAATTTAACTTTATTTAATCCCGATACTAATTATACATTCGACAAATCACATATAACTTCAAGATCTAAAAACAGTGCCTTTTTAGGATTAAAATTAAAAGGTTTGACTTATGGAGTTATTGCCAATAACAAAATCACATTAAAATAATGAACCAGAATACTGTGGACGAGGGCAAAACGCTAGGTTTAGTTGCCTATTTAACTTTATTTGGAACCTTAATAGCTTTTTTTATGAATAATGATAAAAAGAATCCTTTCACTTCATTTCATATTAGACAAGCCTTAGGTTTAGGCCTTTTATACATTATGATTGGTTATGTTGTAAGTAGTTTAGACAGTATGATGGTTAGTATGTCGTTTTGGATATTTTTTTCGGTCCTTTATTTATATGGAATTTATGGAGCCATTACTGGTAAATTGAATATTATACCTATAGTTGGTCGTGTTTTTCAAAATGTATTTAAATCTATAGGGCAGTAAAAATGAATGATTTACATTATATCACTCGACCATCTTCATTACAAGAAAATGCACCATTATTGATTATGTGCCATGGATATGGGAGCGACGAGAATGATTTATTTTCTTTTGCAGCTGAACTTCCCGATGACTTATTTATCATCTCAGTAAGAGCACCATACCCAATGCAACCTTACGGAAATGCTTGGTACGCTATAAATTTTGATGCGGAAAAAGGAAAATGGAATGACAACATACAAGCAAAACAATCTGTAGATAAGATTTCTGCTTTTATAGATTATGCTTGTAATACGTATAATGTAGACTCAAAAAACGTTACACTTTTAGGATTTAGCCAAGGAACAATTTTAAGTTATGCAGTAGCATTGAATTACCCACACAAAGTAAAAAATATTGTTGCTTTAAGTGGTTATATCCATAAAGATATTTTACCTCATACTATTGAGGACAATAAAGTAGAACATCTCAACTTCTTTTGTTCTCACGGATCAATGGATCAAGTTATACCTGTTGATTGGGCAAGAAAAAACCCTGAGTTCTTAGAGGAATTAGATATTAATCACGTTTATAAAGAATATCCTGTAGGACATGGTGTTGCGCCACAAAATTTCTATGATTTTAAAACGTGGTTAGAGCAATATATCTAATTAAATCTTGGATACATGAAGTATTCTACTAATTTATATTTTAAGTCATTATTTTCGTCAATATCATAGGTTACGAAAATTTCTCCCCAATGCACTCCGTCCGTAAAATTTGCAGCAATCCATTTATGATTTAATATTCTTACTTTATTAATCAATATCTTAGAGTCTGTCATTGAAACAAAAGGCACAATTGGGTGATCATCACCTTCATAATTATTCATATTATATAAACCTTCTTTAATTGCAAGTATAAGTTTATCCGTGTCATACCCTTGCTCCACAAAATAATCTAAAGCATTATCATTTCGATCTATATTAAAGTAATTCAAATCAAAATTTTCTTCTTCTAGAGTGGCAATAGCCTTTTCTTGTTCAGCCATTATAACTTTATACTTCTTAATATCTACCTCGTACTTATCTAGTATACTTTTTGAATTAACATATAAAAAAATAGTCAGTAAAACTGAAAAAATAAACAAGTACATAAAAATTCTACTCTTCATATCTTAAATGGTGATTTGTAAATTATCGTATGCTAAAAAAACGTTGTTTGGTAATTTTTGTTGTACTTCATCATGAAACCCTAAATGGTGACTTATATGTGTTAAATAAGCACGCTTAGGCGCAACTAATTCTATAAATGATAGAGCCTCCTCAAGATTAAAATGAGATATATGAGGTTCTTCTCTTAAGGCATTAATAACTAAAACATCTAAGTTATGTAATTTCTCAACTTCAGAGGCATTAATAGTTTTCATGTCCGTTAGGTAAGCGAAATCTTTAAATCTATAACCAAAAACTTGAAGCTTATAATGTAATCCATCTATTGGAACCACCTCTATGTTTCCAGCAGTAAAAGGCTGATTCTTAACTTCATATTGAGTTACACTTGGTACTCCAGGGTATTTTGCCTTTGTTGTAAATATATAGTCAAATCGTTTTTGTAAAGCCCTAAAGACTCGCTGATGTGCATATAAATCAATATCACCTTGTCTAAAGAAAAAAGGTCTAATATCGTCTAGTCCCATAGTATGGTCTGCATGCTCGTGTGTAAAAATAATTCCATCAATTTTAGAGACTTTAGCACGTAGCATTTGCTGTCTAAAATCTGGTCCGCAGTCCACCACAAAACTATAATCATCCCACTCTACAAGAATGGACACTCTAAGCCTTTTATCTTTAGGATTATCACTTAAACATACAGGATGACTACTTCCTATAATTGGAATTCCTTGTGAAGTTCCGGTGCCTAAAAAAGTTACTTTCAATAGTGTTAAGTTTAAAACAAAAATAAGCTTATTTTTTTGTTTGCCATGGTAAATTGATACCTTTACAGCAAAGATGTAAACCCATACTCTATGAAGGACATAACGTATACAGGCGACACGGAATTTGAAAATATTCCATCACTAAAAGACAAAGCCTTACGTATTAATCTTAACAAAGATATTTACGGCACATTTGCCGAAATTGGTGCAGGACAAGAAACCGTGCGCCAATTTTTTAGAGCAGGTGGTGCATCTGGTACTATTGCTAAAGCGATGTCTGCTTATGATAAAGATTTTAGTGACGCTATTTATGGTATTGAAGATGATAAGCGCTATGTTACCGAAGCTAGACTTAGAAAGATGTTAAATCATGAAGTTGGTTTGATGGAGCAACGTATAACAAGAGACAATAATCCTAATAAAATTTTCTTCTCTTATGCAAACACTGTAGCTACTATTGATTTTGCAAAGAAATATAAGGGTCATGGTTGGGTTGGCATTAAATATCAAGTTGGACCAGATGAAGCGTATAACGACATTGTACTTCATATACGTTTTAAAGAAACTGATGCCAGGTTACAACAAGAAACATTAGGTAAATTAGGAACAAACTTAATTTATGGTGCTTTTTACAAATACAATCAGCCACGTAAGTTATTACGCTATCTATATGACCATTTAGATAAAGATCAATTAGAAATTGACACTATTAATTTCTCAGGTCCAGTCTTTAAGGATGTAGATAATCGCCTTATGAGTCTGCAATTGGTGAAAAACAATATGACTGATGCCGTAATGTTTGCGCCAGATGGTAATAATGTCTTACCTGCTCGCGTATTATATAAAAAGAACATTTTAACGCTAAGAGGTAGCTTTAGACCAGTAACAAAGGTGAATATGGACATGTTTGAGAAATCATACGAAATGTTCATAAAGGAAAATAAAGTAGATAAAGAGAAAACTCAAGTTATTTTTGAAATAACTCTATCTAATTTAAGAGCTGAAGGAAAGATTGATGAGCAAGATTTTATGGATCGTGCGAAACTACTATGCTCTCTAGGCCAGACGGTATTAATTTCTAACTTTCAAGAGTATTATAAACTCGTTGAATACTTCTCACAATACTCAAGAGCGCGCATGGGATTAGCCATGGGTGTAAATAATTTAGTAGATATATTCGACGAGAAATATTATCGTCATTTAAGTGGTGGTATTCTAGAAGCATTCGGAAAGTTATTTTACAAAGACTTACGTGTTTATTTATATCCAATGCAAAATAAAGACGGAAGCCTCACTAATAGTGAGAATTTGAAAGTTCACCCACGTATGAAAGAACTTTACAAGTTCTTTAAATACAACGGAAAGGTTGTAGATATAACAGATTTTGATGCGTCTAACTTATCTGTTTTCTCCAGAACTGTACTAAAAATGATTGCAAATGGTGATGATGGATGGGAAGCCATGTTACCAGAAGGTGTTGCACGCTTAATAAAAGAAAAATGTTTATTTGGATGTGAGGCAGAAGAGGTCATGCATAAAAACTAAATCTTAATACAAATAAAAAAGCGACCATTTGGTCGCTTTTTTTATAACATATAGTTGCTAATCAATTAAAATTTGATCCGTATGTGCTTTTGTCTTTACTTTTAAAATAACGTCTTCTAAAATACCATTTTCATCTATAACAAATGTTGTTCTATGGATACCATCATATTCTTTTCCCATAAATTTCTTAGGTCCCCATACACCAAAAGCTTCAATTACAGATTTGTCCTCATCTGCCAATAACGGATATTGAAATCCGTACTTATTTTTAAAATTAGCTTGACGCTTCGCGCTATCTGCACTAACACCTAAAATATCATAACCATTAGATTTAAAACGATCATAATTATCATTTAAATTACAAGCTTCCGCTGTACAACCTGGAGTGCTGGCTTTTGGATAAAAGAAGATTACTAACTTTTTTCCTTTATAATCTTCTAACGTAATTGTTTTACCGTCTTGATCTTCTGATGTGAAATTTGGTGCTTTATCGCCTACCTTTAAATGCGTCATTTTGAAAAATCTTTGTTTTAAGTAAAGATACAATTAGATTTAAGCAATTAAAGAAATTAATCTATTCTTTCATTAATTCTTCGAATAAATGTTTCCATTTAGACATTATATTTTCCATAGAGTACCTTTGAATATTATTCTGTGCATTTTGGCCATATCTAAATCTAATATCTTCATTATCGATTAAATAATTTAATGATTCTGAGAGCTTATCTATGTTATTTTGAGGAACAATTATACCATCTTCTGAATCAGTAATTAAATCACGTGGTCCATAATTACAGTCGAAAGATACCACTGGTAAGCCAAAAGACATAGCTTCTATTATTACTAAAGGAAGCCCTTCTAATATTGAACTACAAACTAATATTGAAGACTCTAAGTATAACTTCGAGACATCGTTAGTATATTCTTTAAAAATGACTTTATTCAATATACCTAAATCCTTAGCTATTTTTTTTAGATCAATTCCATGAGTTTTTTTACCAACAATATTTAGAGTCCAATCAGGGTTTTTATCTAAGACTTTAGCCCAAGCCAACAAAAGCATGTCAAATCCCTTAACAGGGTCATGCCTCCCTACTGCCAACACAGTCTTTTCTTTTAAAATAGCTCTTTGACCTTTGGTATCAATAGTAGTCGGATTTCCTATAACCTCTATATTATTTAGTCTCTTCCAATCATTCTTATGTGAATTTGAAAGGAGAACAAACCTATCATATCCTTTACCTGCATATTTAATTAAAATTTTCTTTATAGTATTGAGAAATTTTATTTTAATAGTATTTCTTCTTCTATCAAGATTTATAGTATTTGCATTATGCCTTTGATATACAGTTTTGTATCGAGAATTAATGAAGATAGGAATATATAAACTGAAAATATCATTATCGCATACGACAACAATATCTGGTTCAATTTTATTCAATATTTGGTTTAACCCCTTGGCTTTTTGATATAAATTTTTACATCCTTTACTTTTTAAGTTTAGGTAGTATCTATTTATATTACTATTAATTGGGTAAAATCCGTCAGAGTTATCTTCATTTTGATCTAATAAAATCAAATCAATTTCATAATCAAAATATTCTAAGAAATAGTTAGTTTGTATACTAACCATGCGTTCAAGACCACTTGTTCCATTAATGGAATTCGTTACATAAGCTAATTTCATTTAATTCTAATTGGTTAGTCTAATAGAATTTCTATTAATATTAATATTATACTCTGCTATTAATCAAGTATAGCTATTTAATAGTTAAAATTATTTACAATTCATTTTGTTTTAGGGGAAAATGTAAAGTAGTTACTTATCTAATGTTGTAAATTTACTATTTTAATTTTAATAAGATGAAAAAACTCGATAAAGTACAATTTATAATTAATTCATTAAGAGAATTGTATCCAACAATTCCTATACCCTTAGAACATAAAGACCCATATACTTTATTAATTGCAGTGCTAATGTCGGCACAAAGTACCGATGTCCGAGTCAATCAAATTACACCGTTATTATTTGCGCGTGCCGATAACCCTTATGATATGATTAAGATGAGTATTGAAGAGATTAGAGAAATTATAAAGCCTGTTGGATTATCTCCAATGAAAAGTAAAGGCATACATGGATTATCTCATATTTTAATAGATAAACACAATGGCCAAGTTCCTAAAACATATAAGGATTTGGAAGAGCTCCCTGCTGTAGGCCATAAGACTGCTGCAGTCGTTCTATCTCAAGCTTTTGGGATTCCTGCATTTCCTGTAGATACGCATATTCATCGTTTAATGTATCGTTGGAATTTAACCAACGGTAAAAACGTTGTACAAACCGAAAAAGATGCCAAGCGTTTGTTTCCAAAGGAGCTTTGGAACGATTTGCATCTTCAAATTATCTGGTATGGACGTGAGTACTCACCAGCTCGTGGATGGAATTTAGACAAGGATATTATCACCAAAACCATAGGTAGAAAATCTGTTTTGGATGATTACTATAAAAAGAAAAAATAAGGAGTTCTGGAATAGTTCTTGTTATTTAATAAAGAAACTATTTAACTATGAAAACTAGAGTTACTGCTGTATTAATACTATTGTTAATTACATCTTGTGTTCCTTATAAAATAGCTCCAAAATTTAAAAAAGAGGGTTACAAAGTAGTTAAGGCTAAAAAGTTTAAACGTAAACTACCTAACGAGACGTCTTTTATCTTTAAAGACCCAAAAGATGCTGATGAATTTTACAATTATATTGACACAAAATATCAACTTAATGGTCTAAACGTAGATAGTCAAGTTGAATTTAATCTAGACGGGAACAATTATTATTTGTCTTATTCAGAAACTGAAATAGAAGACAAGGCACTTAATTTGCCATTAATTGTTGTTGATGCCAAACGTGAACAAAACGGCAATGACCCTCTCTTTTCCAAATCACATGTTTTAAGAGAAGGTCACTGGTATTTGATTCTTACGGTTTACGATGACAACATAAAAAATTGCTTGTCTGAAAATTATCCCAACAAACCTAAGATAATTCAATATCTAAAAAAATTAAAACAAGAATATATAACAACTCATAATTATGAGGAACTATTATTCGAAAAAAAATCCTGATGCTTTTACATCAGGATTTTTTATCAATTTAGAAGTGCTTCAAACTTCAATTTATTATAATTTATAACACTTAAAGCCTTTGAATAATTCAACAGGAAACTTATAGTTTCATCTTTTGGTTTTAGGTTATCATTTTTTGGGGAAGCGTTAGAGTAAATTTTTTCCATTTTAATAATTTAGAAGTTATTATATACGGAAAACGCAACTTAAAACACTTTATTGTATTAATTTGTTAAAACAATGTTGTTTTGTTCAATTACTTTACGCATGTTAATTAGCGCATAACGCATTCTTCCTAATGCCGTATTTATACTTACTCCCGTACGTTCCGAAATTTCTTTAAAGCTCATATCTTGGTACATACGCATTAGTAACACTTGCTTTTGATCTTCTGGCAGCTCTTCAATAATGCGTCTTACATCAGATTCTACTTGATCTTTAATCATGCTTTTTTCTGCATTAAGGCTAGAATCACTTAATACTGAAAATATACTAAACTCGCCTGTATTATCAAATTTAGGCATACGGCTATTTTTTCTAAAATGATCTATAACTAGGTTATGCGCTATACGCATTACCCAAGGTAAAAATTTACCTTCTTCATTATACTTACCTCTTTTCAATGTTCTAATAACCTTAATAAAAGTATCTTGGAATACATCCTCTGTGATGTCTCTATCATATACTTTAGAATAAATAAAACTGTAAATTTTCTGTTTGTGCCTCTGTATTAGCATTGCTAATGCATTCTCGTCACCTTTAATGTAGTTGCTAACCAACTCTGCGTCTTGGATAAGTTCTTTTTTCATAATAATACTCTTAGTCGCCAGAACAATAGTTCTTAGCTTGGGGTTTATAGCTTTTCTAAAAGTAATATTATACGATACGCAGAATTTTTTTATGATTATAATGACAATATAACAACAATCATTCCGAAAAAACAAAGAAAACTAGTAAAATTTAACATTTTATCGGATAATATGTTCCTTTAATAGATGAAATAGTTATAGTATCTTTGCAAAATTATATACTAAGATATCCTATGAACACTACTGTTTTAGACGTTAACCCTAAAGAAAACATCATCATAAAAGGTGCAAAACTGCATAATCTAAAGAACATTGATGTTGTGATCCCAAGGAATAAGTTAGTGGTTATTACAGGGTTGTCTGGCTCTGGTAAGTCGAGTTTAGCCTTTGACACCTTGTATGCAGAGGGCCAAAGGCGCTATGTTGAGAGTCTGTCGAGTTATGCACGTCAGTTTTTAGGAAGGTTAAATAAACCCAAAGTAGATTATATTAAAGGTATAGCACCAGCTATTGCAATAGAACAAAAGGTAAATTCTACAAATCCGCGATCTACAGTTGGCACCACAACAGAAATTTATGATTATCTAAAATTATTATTTGCCCGAATTGGTAAAACTTACTCACCAATTTCTGGTGAAGAAGTAAAAAAACATTCGGTCTCAGATGTCATAAATCATATTTCAAAATATAAAGAAGGGTCAAAATTATTGCTCTTGTCTCCTATTGTTTTAGAAGAAGGAAGAACAATAGAGAATAAACTGCAAACCTTACAGCAACAAGGATATGCAAGAATTAAAATAAAAGATGACGTCGTAAGAATCGATGATGCACTCAAACAAGCCATAGACTCAAATGCAAATTTATTTTTAGTTGTGGACCGAATAGTCTATAAACATGACGAAGATTTTTTAAATCGCTTAGCCGATGCAATTGAAACTTCCTTTTTTGAAGGCTTAGGCACATGTATTATAGAAAACCTAGCAGACAATAAACTAATAACATTTAATAACAAGTTTGAATTAGATAATATGCTTTTCCTTGAGCCAAACGCACATCTGTTTAGTTTCAATAATCCTTATGGGGCTTGTCCTAAATGTGAAGGCTATGGAGATGTAATTGGTATTGACAACGATTTAGTAATTCCTAATACAGCTTTATCAGTATATGAAAATGCTATTTTCCCTTGGAGAGGTGAAAGCATGAGTTTTTACAGAGATCAATTGGTTAACAATTCTCACAAATTTGATTTCCCAATTCACAAACCCTACTTTGAGTTAAGTGATAAACACAAAGTATTAGTTTGGAAAGGCAACCAATATTTTGAAGGGCTCGATAGTTTCTTCTCAGAATTAGAATCCAAAGCGTATAAAATTCAAAATCGTGTTATGTTGTCTCGCTATCGAGGAAAGACTAAATGTAATGTATGTAAAGGTAAGCGCTTACGGGAAGAGGCTTCGTATGTTAAAATTAATAATGCGACAATAACTGACTTAGTAGATTTACCGCTTAACGAACTTACTACGTTTTTTAAAGATTTAAAACTAAATACATATGACACAAAAATTGCTAAACGTCTATTAACAGAGATTAATACACGACTAGAGTTTCTTTCTAATGTTGGATTGACCTATTTAACCTTAAATAGAAAATCTAATACACTATCTGGTGGTGAAAGTCAACGTATAAATTTAGCAACTTCACTTGGTAGCAGTCTTGTTGGATCTATGTATATACTAGATGAACCCAGTATTGGTCTTCATCCAAAGGATACAGAGCGTTTAATCGATGTATTAAAATCTTTAAGAGATTTAGGAAATACTGTCATTGTAGTAGAACATGATGAAGACATTATGAAAGCTGCTGATGAGATTATTGATATAGGCCCAGAAGCAGGCACATTTGGTGGCGAGGTCGTAGCTGTGGGTGATTTTAAAAATATATTAAATTCAGATACATTAACAGCTAAATACCTCAACGGCCAATTAGAAATTGAAGTACCTAAAACACGAAAGACTTCAAAATACAAAATTGATATCATAGGTGCTCGAGAAAATAACCTTAAGAATATCGATGTTACATTTCCTTTAGAAATGCTAACCGTTATAACAGGAGTCTCTGGCAGTGGTAAAAGTACATTAGTAAAAAAGATATTATTTCCTGCGATACAAAAAAAATTAACAGGTTTTAGTGATAAGGTTGGTCAGTTTACTGAAATGAAAGGTAATCATAGTAATATACAGAATGTTGAGTTTGTTGACCAAAATCCAATAGGTCGTTCCTCTAGATCTAATCCTGTAACCTACATAAAGGCATATGATGATATAAGAGCACTCTTTGCATCTCAAAAACTAAGTAAAATCCGAAATTATGCTGCTAAGCATTTCAGTTTTAATGTTGATGGCGGACGATGCGAAACCTGCAAAGGTGAAGGTGAAGTAACCATAGAAATGCAGTTTATGGCCGATGTGCATTTAACATGTGATACTTGCAGTGGCAAACGATTTAAAAAAGAAGTTTTAGAAGTAAATTTTGAAGGTAAATCTATAGATGATGTTTTAAATATGACAATTGATAATGCTATCGAATTCTTTACAACTACTAAGCAAGGAAGAATACAAGGTAAATTGCAACCACTTCAGGATGTAGGATTAGGATATGTTACATTAGGTCAGTCCTCCTCTACTCTCTCTGGCGGAGAAGCACAACGAATAAAGTTAGCAACATTTTTAGGTAAAGGAAGTAAGAGCAATAATTCACTTTTTATTTTCGATGAACCAACTACTGGTTTACATTTTCATGATATTCAGAAATTATTAACATCTTTTAAAGCATTAATTGCAAAAGGGCATTCTATTATAGTAATTGAGCATAATATTGATTTAATTAAATGTGCAGATTATATAATTGATTTAGGGCCAGAAGGTGGTAAAAATGGAGGCCATTTAGTCGCCTACGGAACACCAGAAGACGTTGTTAAGAATAAAAATTCTGTAACTGGTAAATATTTAGAAGATAAATTATAGTGAATGGAACTTCCAAAAAAGAAACAAAAACAAGTAGTAGCACCCTTCGTATCACTCGATAATGTAGATTTCACTAAGTCTTTATTGAAAAAGCAAGTTTCTACTTCACCATTAGTTTCAGGCGGTACAAATTTTCAAACACATGTTCTTAAGCAAAGTCACAACTCCATAATTAGATATAATCCATCCTTTGGAGGGATTTTATTTGTTTCCATCTTTTTCATAGTTGGTTTAGCTTTGGTATTTTTTAATTTCGTTAACTATAAGGGTTTATTTTCTTCCCCTTCAATTTCAAATTTTTTTACACTAGCAATAGGTTTAGTATTTTCTTTTGCTGGTGCATATATTGGTTTTAGACTGTTCAAGCCAAGGATATTTAATAAAAACTTAGGCTACTATTATAAAGCATATAAAGTCAAATTAAACACCAAAAATTGTATTGCACTAAAATCTATTGTAGCACTGCAAATTATAGGAGAATCGATAAGTAGTAAAAATGGATCTTATGGCAGTTTTGAGCTTAATTTAGTCTTAAAGGATGGCTTAAGAACTAACGTTATCGATCATGGAAGTCTAAAATCCATTATAAGTGATGCCTATGTTATAAGTGAATTTTTAAATATTCCTATTTGGCATGCCGAAACCTAATAAGATTTATAAATTTAAGTTTTAATAAACTCTATTATGAAGCTCAATTTCATTTTGTATATTTAACTAGCTATTAATCAATTTTTTACAAAATGAAAACATTAACTTCAATTTTAATATTTCTTATCTCATTAAACGGCGGTTTTGCTCAAAATGACTGCAAACCTTACATACCAACCAAAAAGGGTACACAATGGGAATTAACTAACTATACTGGTAAAGGCAAAGTGACTGGTAAAACCAGTTATGAAGTGATTGATAAAATAGTAGAAGGGAATTCTGCTACGTTTACAATTAATTCTAAATCTTATGACAAAAAAGATAAGCTAGTTTTTGAAGGTGAATTTACCGCAAAATGTATTGATGGTGTTTTTGACATTGATATGGATTTTAAAATGGACGGTAACCAACTTAAACAGTATAAGGATATGGCCTTAGAGGTTGATGCGTCTAAATTAGACTTACCTTCATTAGATTCTGCCACTGGCACTAAGTTAAAGGATGGTAATTTAACTATTAAAGCAGGCACTGATAGTCCTATTTCGTTTAATATGACTATTGATATTACAGAACGAGAGGTAGAAAATCGCGAAGAGTTAACTACGCCAGCTGGTAGTTTTGACTGTGTTGTAATTTCACAAAAAATTAGCACAAAAATGGTAGTTCGTATTAAAAGTGCTTCTAAAGAATGGTATGCAGAAAATATTGGCTTAGTACGCTCAGAATCTTATAATAAAAAAGGAAAACTAATAGGTTATACGCTTCTTACTATGCTGCAAGACTAATAAAATAAAAATGCTATAAATCCTAATATAAAAAACGATAAAGGCAGTACTAGCATTAAAAACAAAAAAGTAGTCATACCTGTTTTAACAAAACTAAAAAACCAGTTTTGTCCATAAAATTTAACAATGGCAAAAAATAGATATAAAAAAGTAGATAATCCTATTAATACATCAATCCAATCTGGTATATCCCATATCCAATAATTAGTGCCTAAAACAATACTAAATACTGTAAATAAAAAAGAAAAATAGTAAAAACTAAATACCAAATGATGAGAGTACCTTCCTTTCCTAAAAAAGAATAACTTTAAAATAAATGCAAAAATTGGCAATAAAAAAAACATAGCCAAAGGAATACTATCTATAAAAGTTTGATACACCTGTCCAAGTCCCATAGTCTTGTAAAATTTAAGGGCTTGAGTATAAATTTTACGGTTAAAGTATCCTGCATCATCAGACATACCCATAGCTCTATAAAGCTCTTCATCAGCAGCGCCTATGCTAATTAGTGAGTCTATTTTTGCTTCATTAAAATTGTATGAAGTTCCTATATTATTCTTTGGCACTTTTGTTTTAGATAAAGAATCTAATTCTTTGATTGTTTTTTCATTAAGACCGAGAAGCTCTTTATTGTCTTTAATGGGCCTTAAAATTTTATCTAATTGAATAGAATCTTTTATAATACTATCATTTAATGAAGTTTTATTATTTCGTTTACCTCTATTTTCTACAACACTTTTCATCTCTTCATCCAAAGTGGCTCTGCTATCTCTAACGTAAAAATTAAAAATAAAAAAGAAGATAACTGCAACAAACAAATACATCTGTGCTGGATGCAAAAACAATAAGCGCTTTCCTTTAACAAACTCTTTTGCTAAATAGCCTGGTCTAAACATTAAAGGGATAAAGCTTTTTAAAAATCTGGCATCAAAAGAAAAATAATTACTAATGGTGTTATAAAACAATACACCAATAGTTAGCTCATCGTTCGTTTTCTGTCCGCAATTTGGACAAAACTGAAACCCCTCTTCATAAGGTTTTTCACAATTCTGACAATTTGCTTTCTTACTATTCATAATTGGTGGTTATACAAGCTTAAAAATACTGAAATTTATAATACTGTCTCTTAATTAAACGAAGATTTACCTTAAAATTTGTTACATAGGACCTTTAAAAATACTACTTAAATCACTGTATATTAATCAATTATAATTGATGGCACACTAATTGAATACTAATGACTTATAATACAAGCTAAAAGTCCTAAATGAGTTAGTGACTTGGCAAATCTAAAAACCTATAAATTATGAAAAGGCAAGTACTTTTTTTGGTAATGGTGTTACTAGGATTAACATCTGCCACAGGATCAACAGCAGGAGATGCTGTTTTAATTGGGGAAGATTTTAACAATAAGCGCTTTCGTTCTCAACAACCAATTTTGTTTGTAGAACGTGGTGTAGAATTCTTAATCTTTACTGATGGTAGCTTTGATTTTAATACAGAATTATTACCAGCGAATCAAGGCAATAACAACTTTTATCATAGGAATTCTAAAAGTAGAAGTAGACGAAGTATTAATAGAACACTTGGTGCTCCAAGTCATACTTACGGCATTTCTAATAGAGGAGTTTTAGTAACGCACGATCGATTAGGAAGAGTAAGACGTATTGGTAATGTATTTATAAACTATGATAGTAGAGGTAGAATAAAAAGAGTTGGTTCAGTTTACATGAGCTACAGAAGAGCACAACTAAAGCAAGTTGGTGGTTTAAGAATTATGTATAACAGATACGGAGAAATTATTAGAACAAGTGGTTCAGTGAACTTAAGTAATCAAGGATGTAGTTTTTGTGGAACTAGTGACTATAACCAAAATCATAGTAATAATCATTCTAATTATGAAGATGATCTTTATTACTACAAGAAGAATGGAAAACTGAAAAAACAGAAGAAAATAAAATCTTAATACAAAAATTATTTTGAGTGCCCATTAAATGAACTTTAATGGAAATTAGAAACCCTAGGTGCTTCCCCAAGTCACATAGGGTTTTTTAAGTAAACCCTATTATAGCTATTACAGCAAAACTAACTCCGGGATTTTTAACTAATAAAGATTTAAATGAAAAGATATTTATTAATTCTAACGAATGTAGATGATCATTACTCAAACAATATATTATAATGGTAATCTAAATAATAAGACTTTAAAGATAGAAATTATTTACGGTTGTTTTAATTTCTAAAAATAGATTTTAAATCATTGTATATCAGTAATTTATATAATTATTGGTTTTTTTGGCACACTGTTTGCTTAATACTAAGTGTATTTAATTTAAAACCCTTTAACTATGAAACGGATACTGTTTATAATTGCAAGTTTAGTGCTAGTTAGTACTACCGCAACAGCTACAACAACCAACACTAATTTAGAAGCAGATGCTTCAATTAATAACTATGTGAGAGGTTATAATAATTCTTTCATATTTAATGAAGCCGGAATTGAATTTTCTGTTTACAGAGATGGTCAATTTGACTTCTATTTACCAAACTATGGACCAGATGTCAATGTTGGTATCAATACACCAGGGTTTAGACTAAGCTTTAACTCAGGTTACGATTATAATCCTTACGTTCAATATGATAGCTTCGGAGCAATAATTCAAATTGAAAATACACCAATATTCTATGATTATTATGGTAGAGTTAATCAAATTGGAGATATTTTTATCACATATAACAGATTCAATAGAATCAATAGAATCGGAGGCCTTAATGTATTTTACAGAAACAATGTGTTTTGGAGATATGATGGATTTATTAATAACTTCAACAGAGGTTATGTTTACAGACCATGGCACAGGCTCTATGCAGTACCTAATGTGAATTTCTGTGTAATAAATAGAAACCCATACAGACAATTTTATACACCTGTAAGACATATATACTATAGACCTTATAGAAATAACGTTAGAAACTTTAATGTATTAAATGGTAGACGTGGTAACAACACTGTTGGAAGACGAAGTGCAAGAGTTAACCAGAGATATGCACAAACTCCTAGAAATAGAAGTGAGCGAAATATACAAAGATCAGTAACGCGCCGAAATACGGAAATTACAAGAACACGATCTACGCGAATCGCTGATAACTCTACACGAAGAATTTCTAACTCAAGAGTTTCGACTCCGACAAGAACTACACGTTCAACTAGTGTAACGCGTTCGGCTAATAATCGTAACGCAAATACTAATAACAGACAGTCTACAACGAGACGTTCTGAAACTAGATCTAACAACAGAGTGTCGACTCCAACGAGAACTGCACGCTCAAGTACAGTAAGAACTAATAGAGCACCTAATAATAATGTGACCAGAACCAGAAATTCTGTGTCTAATAAAGTAGAGCGAACAAAAAATACTTCGGTTAGGAAACCAAAAGCGACTAAATCTCGTACATATAATAGAACAAGCTCGCAGAGTAATAATAAACGAAGTACTGTTCAGAATAAAAGAAAGACATCTTCAGTATCGTCTAGATCTAATACAAGTAGAAAAAGTAATCAAAAATCTACAAGGTCTAACACCAGACGTACAAGAGGATAAAATATAAAATGATTTTTTGGTTGGTTAGTAGAACTCCCGTAAGACGTATGCCTCAGAGCACCTTACGGGAGTTCTCATTTCTATAATTATCTATAGATTCAGGCGCTTTTGTATTAGGTTAGAAATATCCTTAGAAACATTAAGTTTGTAAATGATCACAAAGTAAAAGGTTGCAATTATTAGAGATTTCAAAATAATATTTACAATTGGATGAAAGTGAAAATCCCAAAAGTACATTAGGCAAGACATAAAAATTAAGACTAATACAATCTTTAGAGATGCCCAAGAAAATGGCTGCATCTTAAACTTCTGTTTAACAAAAATTATTTTTATTGTATTGTAAATTACCATTGCCAAAAATGTTGCTAATGCAGAACCTTCTATTCCGTAAATTGGTATGAAAATATAATTAAAGATAATAGCTACGAGAGCTAAAAACACTCCAAAAGCGAGCACCATTCTATAATAGTCACTATTAAATAAAATTGCATTGTTATTGCCTAAGCTATTATCATATAACTTAGCTAAACTTACCATAATAACTACGAAAAGACCTCCTGTAAACTCCTGAGGTATTATTTTATAGAGCTCATTTATATTTAAAAGAATTAAAAGGAAGATAAAGCCACTTATTACTAATAAACTAATGGAGCTACGTTTATATAGATGCTCTAAAGCTGATCTGTTATTTTCGTTTAAATATTGGGCAGTTAATGGCATCATTATTTGATGCATTGCTCGTTGAGGCACAGCAATAACGGTAGCGATAAATATGGCAACACTATAATAGGCCACTTGCTCAATGTTTTCTAACATTAAACCTATCATAAACTTGTCAATATCTAAAATCAATGTAGCTACAGAGCCTGCAATAATCATCAATCCGGCATACTTTAGAATGGGTACTTGTTTATCTAATTTTTGAAATACTAATTTTGGAAAACGTTTAGAGAATGAATACAACATCATTATAACCATTCGTAAAACATATACACAAACTAATGCTAAAACAAATTGATTTACAGATAACCAATCGATATATACACAAAATAATAAAACCATTATACAGATACGATGAAACACCTCTTTCATTGTATTACCAAATACTGTAAGTAAATGAACTTTAGACCAAGCAAAGAAAATTTCAAAATAGGCCATAGTAATAGCCAAAATAAAAATATGCCAAACATAGGTATTAACTATTTCATTCTGCGTAGCGAGTAATTTACCTATAGTTTCGTAAGAAGTTAAGCCAATGAACACTGTTGGTATAATAAAAACTAATGGCAAGAATAACATTAAAGTTAAAAAGCTATTAAGCGTATGCTTTGTTTTAAAAGAGGAATAAAATTTAATAATCGCGTTATGAACACCAAATGCCATAAAAGGCATCATAATATTAGCGGCAGATAACAAAAATGCTACCAATCCAAAATACTCATCGGTTAAAAAATTAGTATAAAGAAAAAGCGTATTAATTGCACCAATCCCAAAACCTGTGTAAGTGGTTATAGTATTCTTAAAGGATTGATTTAATACGATGCCCATGATTTACAAAATACAACTATTAAGCTAATAATATTTATAAACGATGTATCAATTCGCTTAGATTTTTTGTTAGTGTCTTTCTACTATATGGATCCAAACCAATGGCATTAACTTTTAAGTTACCACTAACATGAGCTTTAAAATAGGCTAAAACCTGGGCCTTTAACTTTAATTTATTCTTATAATTAAAATATGATCCCGTATTAGTAGATTTAATAATTTTTTCAACATCTGATCCATCTGGGCCAATAGCAAGAATAGGCGTTTCTGAAATTAAATATTCAAATATTTTACCCGGTATTATTGCTTTAGTATCTTCTGAATCTATTTCTATTAAAAGTAATACTTGGGATTTCATTTGAGACCTAAGTGCATCATCATGGTTTACATAACCCATAATATTTAAATAATCTTTTAATCCACTATCATAAATAGATTCTAAAACATCATTGCTAACTACACCAATTAGATTTAATTGAAAGGATTTTGAAAATTCATCATTCTCTGCTATCAATTCTGAAAGTATTTCCCATAGTATTTTTGGATTACGCTGAGAAAGTAAAGACCCAATATGTGCTAATGTAAATTTCTCATCCTTACCTTCTACTCTAATAGAATGCGAGTCGTAACCATTTGTAATAACAGAAATTGACTTTTTAGTTTTAGTTAAGAATTCATTTTTGGTATAATTACTTGTTACAACGATATGATCTGCGGTATTCAAAACCTTAGATTCTAAATAATTATGTTTTGCCTCTGACGATTTACTCAATTTTAAAGCCTTATGATAACCAATCGTGGTCCATGGATCTCTAAAATCTGCCAACCAATTAACACCTGTTCTTTTTTTTAGGTCTAACCCGATAAGATGAAGACTATGTGGTGGACCTGTTGTAATTATAGTGTCTATTTTATTCTCTTTTAAATAAGGTAAGAGAAATTTCACTGATGGTATTATCCAATTTTTACGCGCATCTGGTATAAAAAAATTTCCACGTATATAAAGCATAATCTTTTCTATTAAAGATTGATTCTTAGCTTTTGAAATAACCCCAGAACTTATTTTTTTAGAACTACCTTTTGAAAAAAGACTTGCCAAACCATAAGGTTCTTTAATGGGCTGTTTAATAATTGTAACTCCTTCGGGAATTTCAGCCTCTAAACTCTTATCAATAATAGGGTAATTTGGATTTTCTGGACAATAGACAATTGGCTCTACATTAAATATTGGCAAGTACTTTACAAACTTCAACCAACGCTGTACACCAGGACCTCCAGCCGGTGGCCAATAATAGCATATGATAAGAACTTTCCTTTTAATCATTTTTTCTTAAATCCTGTAAAACAGAAACCTCCTTCAATGTGTATAACTTAGAATATTGATTACACAGGTATGACAATTAATCACTTTTCTTTTTAAAAGAATATAATATTCCTAGTAAAAAAAGTATCCCAAATATAGCAGAACTCGCAAGAGCAATCTTACTACCAGTGGCAACAACTTGTGGTTCAAACTTAAATTCAATAATGTGCTTACCTCTAGGTACTTCCATACCTCGTAACACATAATTCACTCTAATATGAGGTGCTAATTCGTTATTAAGATAAGCATTCCAGCCTTCACCATAATAGATCTCAGAAAATACTGCGAATCCATCATTTGTATTATTAGATTCATAGCTTAAATAATTTGGCTTAAACTCTTTTAATTTAATTGAAGCTGTTGAATCAATAACAAACTTTGATACTTGTGATTCGTTATCCCAATGAGACATTGTAGTAATTGCAACGTTTTTATTATCTAAACTATCTAATGCTTTTATTTCTGAATTTGCATCTGTCAACTGTCTTAATTCACTTACAAACCAAGCATTACCATTAGCTTCAGTATTATTATATGGGAATATTCTACCTTGGTCTTCAGCAATAATATATTTAGTATTAAGCATATTTAAGACATTCATGTTATTATTATAAACATGAAAATTCATTAAGTCATCATAACGCCCAATTTTTGCGGCATGATAACCAAATAATGAATTATGAAAGTATGCAGCTCTACCAGGCTTTCTTTGACCTTCAGAAGACATGTCTAAAACTCTGAAATGTTCCTTGTCCTTTAAGATTTCTTTATCTGCTAGATTAGCTTGGTAAGGTTTATCTACATTTAGAGCCGAAACAAAATTATCATTATTAACATACTCTCGATTTACGGAAACCAAATCAAATAAAATAAGCACAGTAAATACAATAACAACTAAATTCTCGGATAACTTCTTCTTTAAGAAGAAATAAACTGTTCCTCCAGAGAGTAAGACGAGAACTAAGGTTCTAATAGTATCAGCTGTAAATAAGGCCTTTCTGTCTCTTATAAAAGCATCTACTAATGCTTCTGGAATGCCTTCATCTCTTAAACTTTTAAAATCAAATAATGTGGATTTAAATAATAAGAAAACTAAACATAAACCTGCAGTAATAGCTACAGCATATTTGAGCGCTTTTAATTTATCTTCATCTTTTTGAAAATCATTAAATAAACGTACCAAAGCAAATATTGCTAGTACAGGAATACATAACTCTAAAATAACTTGAATAGAACTTACTGCTCTAAATTTGTTATATAAAGGCACGTAATCAATAAAGAAATCTGTCAAAAACCCTAAATTTTTGCCATAAGATAAAAGCAACGATAAGATTACACCAGCAACCAACCACCACTTTAATCTTCCCTTAACTAAAAACAAGCCTAATACAAAAAGAAAAATGATTACGGCTCCTACATAAGCAGGTGCTTCTACAATAGGTTGATCTCCCCAATACATAGGCGCATTTTTAGAAAGATCCAAAGCATCTAAAGGTGAAGCTCCTAGATTTACATAACTCCTGTAAGTTTCAGAATCTTTACCAATATTTTCAGAGTTTCCGCCACCCATAAATTTTGGTATGTATAAATTAAAGGTTTCGGTAATACCATAACTATATTCTGTTATGTATTCTTTATTAAGTCCAGATGAAGCTTCTTTTTCAGAACCATCTATATTAATAGTTAGCTCACTCTTACCACGTGTACTTTCCTTAACATACTCTTGAGTTGCCATAATATTTGTGGCATTAAGACCAACTGCAATTATAGCAGCTACGGACAATAAACCCACTGATTTAAAAAAATGTGGTAAAAGCTTTTTTTTGTAAGCATCTAACAAATAAACCAAACCTAGCACTATAACTAAAAGAAGTAAATAGTAGGTCATTTGAAAGTGATTAGCAACAATTTCTAAACCTAATGCAACTATTGTAAGCAAAAATCCTAAAATATATTTTTTTCTAAAAGTTAATAGAATTCCAGCTAAAACCATGGGCATATAGGCAATCGCATGAGCCTTAGAATTATGACCTACTCCTAATATAATAATAAGATATGTCGAAAAACCAAATGCTAATGCACCCAGTGCCGCAAGCTTAAAATCAACCTTTAACGAAAGTAAAAGAATATAAAAGCCAATAAAATACAAGAATAAATAATCAGCTGGTCTAGGTAAAAAACGTAATGCTAAATCTAATTTTTTAATATAATTATGAGGATACTTTGCGCCTAGTTGATAGGTTGGCATACCACCAAAAGCACTATTGGTCCAATAGGTTTCTTCGCCAGTTTCTTTAGCAAAATCCTTTTGTTGCTCTGCCATACCAATATAGTGCATGATATCGCTTTGAAAAATCTTTTTGCCTTGTAAAACAGGACTAAAATATGCTAATGATAGTGCCACAAAACCTAATATTACAAGGACATGCGGCAAAAAACGTTTAAAAGAAAATGACATGAAATTTGCTAATAATTGATTCTGAAAAGTAGTTATTTTTTTGGTAAAAACAGTGATTACTTCTTATCTAAATCAATCCAGCTCTTCGTAATCTATATATTCACCAACTTTTTCGTTAGATTTTTTATTTTGATTGGGCATTTTATCTATAACGGTCTCGCCCTCTCTTTGTTTTTGTGCCTTGCGTTGCTGCGCTTGGTTTTGAAAACCACCAAACTGTTGGCCAAACTTCTGCTCGGCTTTCTTAGCTACAAAACGCAAAAAAAATGGAGCAAATAAACGAGCCAAAATTTTAAAGCCAAACCAAAAAAGTAAAATAATTAATATGGTTCTTAATAATCCCATTCCCGAAGCTATTTCTATCGTTGTTACTATTTCTATATCAAAAATACAATTATAGATATTTATAATCCGTTATAATTCCTTAAAAAAAGTATAAAATATATATATTTGAATTTAAACCACATCCAAATGCAAACACTCAAATCTTTTTTTGTTGTATTAATTGTGCTTACCTACAGCTCATCTTTTGCGCAATACACAGAAGTTATAAACTCTAATCGTCCTGGTGTATCGGAAAGTGCTTTTTCTGTAGGAACTGGTATTGTACAATTTGAATTAGGTGCATTTACGGTAAACGAAGAACATACACCTTTACAATACGATGTTTCTGGATTTGGTTTAGATTTCGCAATTCGTTATGGTTTACTTTTTGAGCAATTAGAACTACAGTTAGACGGTATTTATCAAAATGATACACAAACCTTTAATGCAGGTCAAATTGCAATAGAAAATTCTCGTGCTAATTTTAGAAATTTAACTATTGGTGCAAAATATTTAGTTTACGATCCTTATAAAAATGCGGAAGAAGCTAAACCTAATCTTTACAGCTACCATGCTAATCGAAAATTTCAATGGAAATCTTTAATACCTGCAGTAGCAGTATATGCTGGGGCAAATTTTGATTCAAAAAATAATCCTTATACCGCACCAGATGTTGAAGGTATAAGTCCAAGAATTATGATTTCTACCCAAAATAACTTTAATGGTGGTTGGGTATTTGTTATGAACTTAATAAAAGATAGAATTGGTTCTGAGTTTTCAGAATTTCAATATGTTTTTACTTTAACGCATTCTTTTACACCTCAATGGGTTGTTTTTGGTGAGGCACAAGGTATTAATAGCGATTTTTATGCTGATAATATCTTTAGGCTTGGAGGAGCGTATTTATGGACAAAAGATTTTCAACTAGATGCAAATATTGCTTTCAATACCAAAGATACACCGTCTGTATTTAACGTCGCTTTTGGCGCATCTTATCGTTTAGATTTTCATAAAGATAAAAAGATTGACAATGGAAATGGTAATGACGGAAACTTTAAAAAGAAAAGAAAAAACAAGAAGAAAAATACTGATGATTTTGATTCTGACGGAATATAAAGCTCTACATGATTACAATTAAAGAAGCAACATCCAAAAAAGAATTAAAAGCATTTGTTAAGTTTCCTTTTAAACTATATAAAGGCTCACCTTCTTGGGTACCACCAATTATCACTGAAGAAATTAGAACTTTAGACAAAGACATTAATCCTGTTTTTAAAGATGCAGAAGCTAGATATTTTTTAGCTTACATTAACAATAAAATTGTAGGACGAATTGCAACGATTATCAACTGGCTCGAAGTTAATGGCCAAAATGAAAAAAAGATGCGTTTTGGCTGGTTCGATGTTATTGACAATATTGAAGTCACGAAGTTACTTCTTGATAAGGTGCACCAAATTGGAAAAAGTAAAGGTTTAGAATATGTTGAAGGCCCTGTTGGATTTTCTAATTTAGATAAAGTAGGTATTCTTACTGAAGGGTTTGATGAACTAGGAAGTATGATTACATGGCATAATCATCCTTATTATGCTGATCATTTTAGAGAATTAAATTATTCAGTTGGTAAAACCTATTCTGAGAACAAAATGGAGTTTAAAAATATACTTCAAGAGTTCTTTACACGCGTCCAAACCATGGTGAAGAAGCGTTATCAATTAAGAGCATTAAACTTTACAGATAATAAAGAAATAATGTCTTATGCCGATGAGATGTTTGATGTCTTTTCAAAATCACATTCGGTTTTATCTTCATTTGTTGAAATTAACCAAGAACAGCGCGAATACTTTAAGAAAAAGTTTATAGGGTTCTTAAACCCTGAATATGTAAAGTTTGTATTAGACAAAGACGATAAGCTTGTTGGCTTTGGTATCGTTACACCATCTTATGCAAAAGCCTTACAAAAAATGAATGGCAAATTATTCCCTTTTGGTTTTATGCATTTGTTAAAAGCAAAGAAAAAAGCAAAAACAGTTACATTTTACCTTATTGGTGTTTTACCAGAGTACCAAAATAAAGGGGTAACCGCTATAATATTTGAAGAATTTTGGCAAACATTTAATGCCAAAGGGATTGAACTATGCGTTAGAGGCCCAGAATTAGATGATAATGAAGCTATTCATAAATTATGGAAAAATTTTAAACCAGTAACTCACAAAAGGCGCTGTACTTTTAAAAAAGTCATCGCATAAAAAAGCCACTTTTTAGTGGCTTTAAATAATAAAAATGTTAAGATTATTATTCTCCCATAGCAGCAATTAAAGCTGCTGACATTCTTTTATAAGTTCCGTTTTCTAATCTGCTTCTAATAGCATCAAAAGCATCTAAAGTTTCTCTTACATCCTCTAAAGTATGTGTAGCAGTAGGTATCATTCTTAGTAGAATTAATCCTTTAGGTATAACCGGATAAACTACTATAGAACAAAAGATTCCATAATTTTCACGTAAATCTCTTACTAAAGCCATCGCTTCAGGTATACTCCCTTTTAAATACACAGGCGTAACACAACTTTGAGTTGTACCAATATCAAAACCACGTTCTTTTAAACCAGATTGTAAAGCATCAACAATTGTCCAAAGGTTCTTTTTTAACTCTGGCATTGTTTTAAGCATTTCTAAACGCTTTAACGCACCTTTTGTTAAGGTCATTTGCAATGACTTAGCAAACATCTGAGAACGTAAATTATATTTTAAATAGTCAATAATTTCTTTATCAGCTGCAATAAAAGCACCGGTACTGGCCATAGATTTAGCAAAAGTTGCAAAGTAAACATCTATATCGTCTTGAACGCCTTGCTCCTCACCTGCTCCTGCACCTGTAGCACCTAAAGTACCAAAACCATGCGCGTCATCTACTAAAAATCTAAAGTTGAATTTCTTTTTTAATTCAACAATTTCTTTTAAACGACCTTGTTCACCTCGCATCCCAAAAACACCTTCAGAAATTACTAGAATTCCTCCACCAGTTTGTTCTGCCATTTTTGTTGCACGCTCTAGGTTTTTCTCTAAACTCGCAACATCGTTATGCTTATAAGTAAAACGTTTACCCATATGCAAACGAACGCCATCAATTATGCAAGCATGTGCATCTACATCGTATACAATAATATCATCCTTACCAACCAAGGCATCAATAGTAGACATTATTCCTTGATATCCGAAATTTAATAAATAAGCCGCTTCTTTACTTACAAACTCTGCTAATTGATTCTGTAATTGCTCATGCAAATCTGTGTGACCAGACATCATACGTGCACCCATTGGATAAGCCGATCCATATTCTTCCGCAGCTTCAGCGTCAACCTTTCTAACTTCTGGATGATTAGCTAAACCTAAGTAATCGTTTATACTCCAAGTAATAACATCTTTGCCTTGAAATTTCATTCTATTGGAAATCTGTCCTTCAAGTTTCGGAAAAACAAAATAGCCTTCCGCTTGAGCAGCCCACTTTCCTAAAGGTCCTTTATCTCTGTATATCTTTTCAAATAAATCCTTCATAAGTTGCAATTGCTATTAATCTTTATTTCTGTTCATTATAAACAGAAATATAGACCTTAATATTAGTTAATTAGTTTTCTTAGTGAGAGCAAAATTAATTAATAATATTATGACTGCATAATATTATTTAATCTAAGTATCAACTAATTTTTAATACAAAAGGCCTACCATATGGTTATGATAGGCCTTAAATGTATATTTAAAACGTTTTTATTTTATGTATTCTATCGTTGTATGTACCTCATGCTTACTATCAAAAAAGCCTTGATCTTCCATCCATTTATCACTATATACTTTACTCATATAACGCGATCCATGATCTGGAAATACAACAACTATTTTATCAGAAATATTAAACTCGCCTTCTTCAACTAATTGTTTTATAGCTTGCATAGCTGCACCACTGGTATAACCGACAAAAAGACCTTCTGTATTAGAAATTTCTCTAGCAGTATGTGCACTTTCTTCGTCAGTAACTTTTATAAATTTATCAATTAAATCGAAATCTGTAGCAGTTGGAATTAAGTTTTTACCTAACCCTTCTATTCTATATGGATAAATCTCTTTATCGTCAAACTCTCGAGTTTCATGATATTTCTTTAACACTGACCCATAAGCATCAACACCAATAACTTTTACATTTGGGTTTTGCTCTTTCAAATATTTAGCAATACCAGAAATTGTCCCTCCTGTTCCGCTGCAAGCTATTAAGTGCGTTATCTCACCGTTAGTTTGGTTCCAAATTTCTGGGCCAGTTGTGTTATAGTGTGCGTCGAGATTTAACTGATTAAAATACTGATTTATATAGATAGAACCTTTATTCTCTTCGTGCAAACGTTTTGCAACTTGATAATACGAACGTGGATCGTCAGCCTTTACATGAGCAGGGCATACATAAACCTTAGCACCCATAGATTTTAACATATCTATTTTGTCTGCTGAAGATTTAGAGCTTACCGCAAGAATACACTCGTAACCTTTAATAATACTTACCATAGCAATACTAAAACCTGTATTACCAGATGTGGTTTCTATGATAGTGTCGCCTGGTGTTAATATCCCTTGGCGTTCAGCTTCTTCGATTATATGTAACGCTATTCTATCTTTAGAAGAATGACCTGGATTAAATGCTTCTACTTTAGCATAAAAATCACCATCAAAGTCAGCAGTCATTCTGTTTAATTTGATAAGTGGAGTACTGCCTATAAGTTGAATTACATTATCAAATACATTTTTGTTTTTGTCCATAAATGCTATTTATCGGTATAAAATTTAAAAAAATTACAACCCAAAACCTCGCAAAACTAATACTTTTTTTCGAATTAAATTGAAATACCTTCTAAATCTAATAGAAAAGCAAATTCTTCTGCATCTTCTTTTAAACTTTCAAATCTCCCAGAAGCGCCTCCGTGACCTGCATCCATGTTAGTTTTTAGATACAATTTATTAGTGTCTGTTTTCATCTCCCTTAATTTAGCAACCCATTTCGCAGGTTCCCAATATTGCACCTGAGAATCATGAAAACCAGCAGTAACTAACATATTAGGATAATCCTTACTTTGTACGTTATCATATGGAGAATATGACTTTATATACTTATAATAAAGTATATCATTAGGATTTCCCCATTCGTCATATTCACCTGTCGTAAGAGGAATTGAATCGTCTAACATAGTCGTAATAACATCCACAAATGGAACAGCTGCAATAATACCATTATATAATTCTGGTGCCATATTAATAATCGCGCCCATAAGTAATCCTCCTGCACTTCCGCCCATTGCATATAAATGTTGAGAGGATGTATAACGCTCTTTTATTAAATGAATAGAACACGCTACAAAATCTAAAAAGGTATTCTTCTTATTTAATAATTTACCATCCTCATACCATTGACGTCCTAGATATTCACCTCCTCTTACATGAGTAATTACATATATAAAACCTCTATCTAAAAGACTAAGTCTTATTGATGAAAAGTAAGGGTCTACTGTAGATCCGTAACTACCGTAAGCATATTGTAATAAAGGGTTAGATCCATCTTTTTTAATACCTTTTCTATAGACAATTGACATTGGTATCCTAGTACCATCATCTGCCGTTGCCCAAATTCGCTCAGATATGTAGTTGTTTTTATCAAAATTACCGCCTAAAACCTCTTGCTCTTTTAATATATTTTTAGTTTTAGTACGCATATTAAATTCTATCACAGATGAAGGTGTTGTAATGGCATTGTATCCATAACGCAAAACTTCTGTATCAAACTCTACATTTGTGCTTGTGTATGTTGTATATGTTTCATTATCAAATGGCAAATAATAGTCAGAACTTCCATCCCATCGTTTTATTCTTATTTGATTTAGGCCATTGCTTCTTTCGCTTATTACTAAATACTCTTTAAATATATCAATACCTTCCAGCAAAACATCTTTACGATGAGCAATTACTTCTCTCCAACTTTCGGACTTAGTGTCATTTTCCGGAGTCTGCATTAATTTAAAATTAGTGGCTTTATCCTTATTTGTAAGAATGTAAAAATAATTATCGTAATGCGAAATACTATATTCTAACCCTCTAATTCTGGGTTGAAATATTCTAAATCTTCCTTCGGGATTATTTGCATCGAGAATATGATACTCATTTGTTAATGTACTATAACAAGCAATTATAATATACTTTTTAGATTTACTTTTATATACAGCTACGCCGAACGTATCATCACCTTCTTGAAAAACAAGCTCATCTTTACTTTGATCGCCCAAGCGATGTTTATAAATTTGAAAAGCTCTTAAAGTAACTTCATCTTTCTTAGTATAAAATAGAGTTTGATTATCATTTGCCCAACTGGAAGAGCCTGTGGTGTTTAATACTCTGTCTGATTTAACCTCATGAGTTTTTAAATCCTTTATATAAATCGTATAATTACGTCTACCTGTAGTATCAATACCATAGGAAACTAAATTATTATCTGGGCTAATACTGATTCCTGCTAATTTAAAATAACTATGGCCCTTTGCCATTTTATTACAATCAAATAACAATTCCTCCGGATTTTCTAAAGTATCTTTTCTGCGCGTATATATGGGGTAGTCTTTTCCTTTTTCAAACTTAGAAATATACCAGTAACCATTATACTTATAAGGAACTGAAGCATCGTCTTCCTTAATTCTCGATTTCATTTCTTCAAACAATTCCTTCTGAAAAATCTTTGTATGAGCCATTTGCTCATTACAATAGTCATTCTCTGCATTAAGATAATTTATAACTTCAGGATGTTCCCTATCCTTCATCCAAAAGTAATTATCTACGCGCAAATCTTCATGAGCCTTAAGTTCCTGCGGAATTTTCTTAGCAATCGGTGGTTTTAATTCAGAATTTTTTATCATTTGTTTAAGAAAAAATTAATCTAAAAAGAAGGGCAATTTAGTAATTTTGTTGCGTATTAATTTTAAAAACATAATTATGTTTGGAGATATGATGGGTATGATGAGCAAATTAAAAGAAGCTCAAAAGAAAGTAGAAGCGACAAAAGAACGCTTGCATACAGTTTTGATTGATGAAACCAGTAACGATGAAAAGTTAAAAGTTACAATAACCGCTAACAGAACTATAAAAACAATAGATATTAATGATGAATTGTTATCAGACAAAGAGATGTTAGAGGATTATCTCATATTAACAATTAACAAGGCAATTGAAAAAGCAACACAGATTAATGAGTCAGAAATTGCTGCAGTTGCTAAGGAGGGTATACCTAATATTCCTGGTATGGATTTAACCTAGCTACTACAACGTTTTCGTGATTTAAATTAGGGTCTTAAGTACAATTTAATAGAGCACTTTTCTTTAAGTTTTTTAGTTGAAAACATCCCACAAATGCACAAAATAACGACAAAACGTTATTCATAGAATCTATATCTAATAGTTTGGTATTTCATCTAAAAATAAAACTCAATAAAATGTTAAAATATATATTTGTGACGTTATTAATGCTATTAACCTAATTTTTAATTATGAAACAATTATTTAAATTATGCACGCTTGCAATACTTGTTGTATTTGCATCTTGCGAAAAAAATGAATCTACTGAGGATCTTACTCAGGAAACTCAACAAGCTCAACTAAACTTTAAAGCTGATGGAAGTGTTATCGGTGATGGAGAAGAAGATTTAGAGCTTATGTTTAATGAAGATAGCGAAAAATTAGCTACACCTTCATTTATGGCTGGTACAATGTTTAATTCTGTAGCGGAATGCACAGCAGACTTATTAGACACAGGACTTGACGCAACAGTAAACATTGAAGTAGTTGCTAAGCCTGGAACAAATGGATACTTTGATGTATCTCTAGATGGTGGTGATGTTGTACAAGCTTATTGTTCAGATAGATTACCAAGTCTTGGTGCTGATGATGACTTTTTAGATTTCACGCCAGTATCTAGTTATGACACTGCTATTTTAGAAGGTGGTCTTTACGAAGATGTATATACTAATCCGCAAAATTTTGACAAAGTAAATTGGATTATCAATAATATCGATATTAGTGAAAGTTCAGAATACACATACGGACATGTTCAGTATGCTATTTGGAGATTAATTGAAGGTCCTTATGATAACGACTTTACTGTTTTCTTAACACCTAATCCAGGTGAATGGAACGATTCTGTTGATAACGCTTTAGGTGATGCTATTTATCTTGATGCAGTTGCAAATGGTGAAGGTTACACACCTGGTTGTGGAGAGAAATTAGGAGTACTTCTTATTCCTGAAGATCCTGCTAACGTTCAAGCCTTATTAATTGCTAAAGAAATACCAACTCCAGAAGTTGAGTGTCAAGATTGTTTAGGTAAAGTAACTGATTTATCATTACAATGGAATTGGCCAAATGACTACAGAGTAAGAGTTTACCAACGTTATGAGAATACATGTTGGGCTGTAAAAGTATTTGATGATGTTGTAGGTCTTAACGATGAAATCGCTATTAATGGTGCAAACCAAAATGGTACAATCGGTAAGTGGGCTTATGTATTTGTTGGTAACTGCTACTATACAAAGTTTAGAACTGATTGTAACCTAAATATAGGACCTGGTTACAAGCGTGGTGTATTAGAAGTAATCGGGGGAACAAGTTCTCTTGGTGGAGAATTATGTGAATACGAAGTACCATACCACTACTGCTGGTAAAATTTAAGAATCCCCTAACACTAATAAATATTTAAGTGTTAATAATTTATCTAAAGGAGATTGCTGTAAAGCAGTCTCCTTTTTGATTTGCATAATATTAGAGAAATATATTGTTAAGTTTTAATAACTTTTCAAAAAACATACTAGAACAAAACGCAATCCATTGTAAGTAGATATTTAGTTTTATTCAGGTGCCTAAGGATATTTAAATGAAATTTTATTTTTTAATAAAATGAGCATTATACTTAATTTATGATTTTGATTGACACATAATCATAGACAGTTGTTTGGAAATAGTTTTTTTAATAAAAAGTGACTTGAACTCAATACTAAGGATAAGTAAGAAAGTAATAATATTACTTTTGTTAGATAAAATCAATTTCTTTAAAATTTAATTAATTAAAAGAAATTCTTATGTTGAGATAATGAAAAATAAAGTGAAGTATTAATTTAATTCTGCCGTTTCTTAGTTTTTTTTACTACTACATTTTTAGTCCTCCAGACAAATCTACATAAATCAGGTATAGGGTCTTTAATTACAAATACAAGAGACGTATTGTTTTTTAAATAACTATAATTAAATATCATTGAGGGATTCTTAAAAACCTCTCTTACTAAGCCTTTGAGATTAAGGTAAGGAATTGTCTTATATTCCTTAGTGTAAATTTTTCTACTTAAAGTAAGTAAACAATGTAAATATGGGAAATTGACATTTGCTATTGCAGAAGCATCAATATTTATCCAATATCTAGTGTTAACTTCAATTATTTTAAATTCTTTAGAATTTTCATCATACCTACAATCTATATTTGCAACACCAGTCCAATCTAAACTCACCATTAATTTTTTAATTAACTCCAATAATTCAGGTTGTTTAGTAAAACAAAAACTTGTTTGAGGTTCCAAATCGGTATTGTGAGTACTTTTTACACATTGAATAGTATGCGCAATAACTTCACCATTATCGCAAATAACGTTACAACATATATCATAACCTTTTATATAATTTTGATAAATAGAATTACAATTATATTTAACATATTTACAGTACGTTTTTACATCTTCATTAGAATTAAGAATTTGTATTCCATTTCCTCCACTAAATCCAATTACAGGTTTTGCAATTACTGGAAAATTTAATTCTTTTAGACTTTCATATGCACCTGCTTTAGTAATAATGCTTTTTGGTGTTGGAAGTTTGTGTTTAATTAGATGTAAATATAAACTGTCTTTGTGCCTCGCAATATTATAATTACTCAATTTGGGTGAAACACAAAGCTTATTTTTATCTTTTACTAAATTTTTATTTCTAATTAGTGTTTCAATACCTCTATCGAAAACTGGCATAATAATATCGATATTATGGTGCTCTACTTGATTATTTATTTCACTAACCCATTCTTCATCATTTGTCTTTTTGTAGTAAGATATATGATTTACATGTCTAGAATATTTTAAGTAGTTCTGTTTAACAGAGGACATTAAAAATATAGTGATATCCTTTTCTATAGATAAACAACGCACAACCTGTAATGTTAAAGGTTTATGATCTTCGCTATCTGGTATTAAAATAGAAATGCTCGACGGAGGGATATCCATTTACTTAACTTTAATTAAGGGTTTTTGCGAAAATATAAGAATAGTTTATAATGGCTAAATATTATCGTTGATGTGACACGGATTCACTGTAAATGTCATAGTGATTTTAGTTCTAATAGTAGTTTTTTATGCATCTCAACAGTATAATCTAAATGTGTCACTATTCTTAATTTATTACTACCCATTCCAATAATATAAATACCCTTTTTTTCTAGTTTTTTTAGGAACTGAGTTTCGTCAACATTATCATTAAGTTCAAAAATTAAAATATTAGTTTCAATAGGCTCTACCTTTTTTATATATTTTAAAGTAGATAATATTTCACCAATCTCTTTCGCTTTTATATGATCATCCGATAAACGCTCAAAATGATGGTCTAAAGCATACAAACCTGCAGCAGCGGCAAAACCAACTTGTCGCATTCCACCGCCTAATATTTTACGAACTCTTATCGCTCCTTTCATAATACTACTATTTCCGATAAGAACAGATCCCATAGGACAACCTAGACCCTTACTTAAACAAACAGAAATAGTGTCAAATAAGTCCCCATATTGTTCAGGACTTTCACCTTTAGCTATTAATGCATTCCATAGGCGTGCACCATCTAAGTGATAACCTAAATTGTTGTTAGTGGCGACTTGTCTTATTTTTCTCAATTCTTCATATTCCCAACACGCTCCGCCACCTTTATTGGTTGTGTTTTCTATAGCAATTAAAGAAGTTAGTGGACTGTGATAAAAATCAGGTGGATTTATTGAAGATTCGGCTTGTTCAGCAGTAAACATTCCACGATGACCATCGATGAGTTTACAGGAAATCCCACTATTAAAAGATGCTCCACCACCTTCGTAGTTATAGATATGCGCATATTTATCGCAAATCACTTGTTCACCGGGATTAGTATGCAATTTTAAAGCTGCTTGGTTTGCCATACTTCCTGTTGGGAAGAATAAAGCTTCATCCTTTCCAAACATTTTTGCTAATCGCTTTTCTAAAGCATTAACTGACGGATCTTCTTTATACACATCATCTCCTATTTCTGCCGTTAGCATGGCGTCAAGCATTTCTTTTGTTGGCTTGGTAACTGTATCGCTTCTTAAGTCTATAATCATATCAATTTCCTCCAAAGGCAGGAATCTTTTTAGTTATTATTTTATTCTAATTTGGGTTATAATTACAAATATCACTTCCTATTGGTGATCCATCTGGTATTTTCGGAGAACTCTCCAGTTTAAACTTTTCTGGATGCTCATAAAACTCTTTTACCATTAAACTGTATTGATATTGAATATTTTCTAAGCCAAAATTTTTCTGAGCAACATCTCTAATCGCCTTATTAGCAATGGCCTTGACCTGAATATAAGATTGATTATTCACAGCCAAATTCATTAAATACTTCAAAACATTTGCATTAATTTGATGTTGTATTTCTGATAAATAAGAATCTTTATTATCGATATTAAAAGAACTATTAATCAATTGCTCTATAACTTCTTCTAAACCTATTTGCTTACCATCTAAACTCTTTTGAAGCACCAAGCGGTTAGCGCGCTCTGGGTGTAACAAATACTTCAGAGTCATATCACTTGCTGTGTTTGCAGCACTTAATGGATCAAAAGCAACTCCTGTTTTACCTTTAAAAGACTCACGGGATCGACTATACCCAAAAGCTCTTGGTGGAAACAAGCTTAATTTCTCTTTAGGAATCGCCAAAGTTTCAGCATTTATAGTTCTTAAAATAGCATCTAAGGTGTTTTTTTGAGTTTTACTGTCAATAGATTTTGTTGTGAATTGCCCATCACCTTTTACAGAATAATTATAATCTAAACCACCAATAACCTTAGTAGCAGCTTCCACCTGAAAGCGATGATAAAAATACAACGGTACAAAAACGTCTTCCAAAACAGAATAAGGCTCGTAACTTTTTATATTATCTTTCGAAAAATTCTGTATGGCAACTTTTCGTAACGCTAACACAGCATTTAATTCTTCTTCAGCCGTTTTACCATTATCCCATAAATGCGCTAAAGCATGCGCTCCGCCAGCAGCTCTTGCATCAGAATCTGTAATAAATCGTAGCTTATCATCTTGAGCCTTCTTGAGGATAGCATTTAAAACCTCTTTTTCGTTGACACCTTTATCAAATTCAGAATAACTATAAGCCACAGTTACTTTATCCCAATCTCCTATTCCTGTAGCATATGCGTTACTAAAGTCAATATCACCTTTATTCAATTCAATTTGCGGATGCGGATAATCCATTACTGAAGCTCTATTGTTAGTACTGGCCGCAAAATTATGAGCAAAACCTATAGTATGACCTACCTCATGCGCACTTAATTGTCTAATTCTGGCTAAAGCCATATCTAACATCGGTTGATAGTTGGTATCGCTTTCTGCAAAAGGTTTATTCATTAAGGCTTGAGCAATCATAAAATCCTGTCGAATTCTTAAGCTACCTAAACTCACATGTCCTTTTATAATTTCGCCAGTTCTAGGGTCTACAACACTACCTCCATAACTCCAGCCTCTTGTACTGCGATGTACCCATTGTATAACATTATATCTACAATCCATGGGATCTGCGTTGTCTGGTAACATTTTAACCTGAAAAGCATCTTTAAACCCAATAGCTTCATAAGCTTGGTTCCACCAACGCGCACCATCTAACAATGCAGAACGCACTGGTTCTGGAGTTCCTGGATCTAGGTAATAAACAATTGGTTCTACTGCTTCACTAATTTCAGCTTCTGGGTTTTTCTTCTCTAATCGGTGCCTAATTATAAAGCGTTTTTTAATATCTTCTTGTATCGGTGTTGCATAATCCATATAAGACATAGAAATTGCACCACTCCGAGTATCAAAAGCTCTTGGTTTATAGTTAGTATCTGGTAACTTAATAAAGGAATGATGCTGAACAACCGTAACTAATGATGTGGTGGGTACAACACTTCTAAGTTTTCTACCAGTAGGTTGACCTTTAAAAGTAAGCATCGCCTCAAATTCAACATTTTCAGGAAAAGCCTTAGTTCGCTCTAATTCTAAAGCGCTCTTTGACTTATCTACCTTATAGCTGCCTTCTTTACTCCCTTTTAAACGATTTGAAACACCATGCGCATCTTCCATTAAAAATGGAGTAAAATCTATAATGTAACTTCCATCTTTATGCGATAAAATTTTAAATCCAAACAATACAGACTTGGCAAATGCTTGTTCAATACTTTTTCGTTCTAAGTTGTTTTCTGTATTTGCTCTATAGTTAAGATTAGGTTGAATTAATAATAATTTATTTCCTGATTTTTTAAAATAAACTAACCGTTTACTCCCTAGTTGCCCCCTATCTAGACCTATATCATTACTTCCAATACCAGATGCTAATGAGTTAACATACAGAAATTCATCATTTAACTTTTCTACTTTAAGATACAATTTATCTGTACTCTCTTCATAATAAAAATTAAAATATCCATTATATGTTTTTAGATCTTTTTTATTTAAAATTTGTGCTTGAAAATGGAAACTAAAACACATAAAACTGAATAAAAGAAGTAATTTTTTCATGTCTAAATTATTAGTTTTTAAAATTACGGAATTTCTAAAAAACTGTTTCAAAATTATGGAGCTTTAATGAGGCATCTTATATTTGCAGAAACTACTTCAATTTATGATAACATCAGATCAAATTAAAGATCTTAATTCCCGTCTAGACATACTTAGACAATATCTTTGACTTAGATGCAAAGCTTATAGAAATAGCTAACGAGGAAGAACAAACCTTTGACCCTAACTTTTGGAATGATTCTAAAGCCGCCGAACTGGTAATGAAATCTATACGTGAGAAAAAAAGTTGGGTCAATGATTATAACGAAGCTAAATCTCTTTTTGAAGACTTAGAAGTGCTCTACGAGTTTTATAAAGAAGATGAGGCGCCAATGGAAAATGTTGAGGCACGTTTTGAAAAAACTCTAAATGCTATTGAAAAATTAGAGTTTAAAAATATGCTTTCTGAAGAAGGCGATAGTTTAAGCGCTGTTTTGCAAATTACAGCAGGTGCAGGGGGTACAGAATCTTGTGATTGGGCAAGTATGCTTATGCGCATGTATCTAATGTATGCCGAAAAAAGTGGATTTAAAGTTAAGGAGCTTAACCTACAAGACGGAGATGTTGCAGGTATAAAAACTGTAACTATTGAGATTGAAGGCGATTTTGCCTTCGGTTGGCTTAAAGGTGAAAATGGAGTGCATCGTTTAGTGCGTATTTCTCCTTTTGATAGTAATGCCAAAAGACATACAAGTTTTGCTTCTGTATACGTATACCCATTGGTTGATGATTCTATCCAAATAGAAATTAATCCTGCAGATATAGAAATTACCACAGCTCGCTCTAGTGGTGCTGGCGGACAAAACGTCAATAAAGTAGAGACCAAAGTGCAACTCTTCCATAAGCCTTCTGGTATTCAAATTCAATGTTCAGAGACGCGATCTCAACAAGATAACAGAACTCGAGCAATGCAAATGCTTAAATCTCAGTTATACGAAATTGAGTTACAAAAGCAAATGGCTCAACGTGATGATATTGAGGCTGGTAAGATGAAAATTGAATGGGGAAGCCAAATTAGAAACTATGTTATGCACCCTTATAAATTAGTTAAAGATGTGCGTTCTGCTCACGAAACAGGAAATGTGGACAATGTAATGGACGGAGATATCGAGCCCTTTCTAAAGGCTTATCTCATGATGATGGGACAACAAGAAGAAAATACAAATGCTTTATAAATGAAGAAGATTGATACAATTATATTTGATCTTGGTGGCGTTCTTATCGATTGGAACCCAGAGTATGTCTATCTAGATGTTTTTAATGGTGATAGACAAAAAATGCAATGGTTTTTTGATAATATCTGTACAATGGATTGGAACGAAAACCAAGATGCAGGATATCCATTACAAAAAGCAACTGAAGATCGTATTGCCTTATTTCCTGAATATGAAGAGCTTATTAGAATGTACTATAGCAGATGGGTTGAGATGCTTGGAGAAGCTTTAGAAGGCACTGTTCAAATTCTTAAAAGTCTAATAGATAACCCTAATTATAAAGTTGTTGCGCTAACTAATTGGAGTCATGAGACTTTTCCAATAGCACTAAAACGCTTTCACTTTTTGCATTGGTTTGAAGGCATATTGGTCTCAGGAGAAGAGAAAACTAGAAAACCATTTCCAGAGGTATACGAGCTTACGCTAAAGCGTTTTAATATAACAGCTGAAAATTCAATTTTTATTGATGATAATTTAAGAAATATTAAAGCTGCTGAAGCTTTTGGCATTAATGGCATACATTTTGAAACACCAGAAGCATTGACTGAAGCCTTAAAAACATATTCAATTTCTATTTAAATTATGATTACAATATATCACAATCCTAGGTGTAGAAAATCGCGTGAAGGTTTAGCAATTTTAGAAAATTCTAATCAAGAATTTGAGATCGTAAAATATCTCGATAACCATCTAGATCAAGAACAGCTAAGATCAATACTGGCAAAGTTAGATATTAAACCTATAAATTTGGTGCGTACTAATGAAGCCATTTGGAAATCTAATTACAAAGATAAAGCATTATCAGATCAACAATTAATTGAAATTATGATAGAACATCCTAAGTTAATAGAACGTCCAATAGTTGTTAATTCTAATAAAGCTGTGGTTGGTAGACCAGCAGAATCAATATTAAATATCTTATAGTTATGAAAAAGTTAGTCTTGTTATTTTTTGTGTTATTTCTAGGCTTTAATCTCTCTGCTCAGATGCGTCGTAATAGAGGCGCTAGACAAATACCACAAACTAATCAGCAACCATCAGATCAGGAAATTGCCAAGCGTGAGCGTATGATAGAAGAGCGTAAGGCAGAGTTTATTGCCAATTTTATTAGCACTCTAGAGGCTGATGACTTTCAAAAAGAAATAATTAAGCAATATTTAAACAGTTATTTCGATAAGAAATTAGCTGTTTTAAAATTACCATTCGAAAGAAGTTTTGAAAGAGAACAAGCTGTAAAAAAATTAGATGATTCTCATTTTTTAGAATTGGCAGAACTTATATCGGAGGCCGATATGCTAAAAATTAAAGGTTTAATAAAAGGAGAATTTGACGAAAAGGAACAAAAAAAGAAAAAGAAGAAGCGAAAAAGGAAAAATAAAAACTGATAGAAATAACCTATAACACTATAAAAAGTCAGTATTTACCTTTAACATAAGATTAACCTAAAGCATTTTAAGTAGGTTTAGTTTTGTTCATCTAACAAAAATACAAACCACTACGAATGAAGATTACTTCTTATTTCTCTTGTTTATTTTTATTATTAATTAATCTTGGAAACGCTCAGAAAGAAGTAAAAGTTCAGGGAATTGTGATGGAAGAAGGTTCTAATATTCCATTAGAATATGCTACTATTACTTTCAAAAAGATTACAGATAATTCTGTTGTAACTGGTGAGATAACAGATTCAAAAGGTAAATTCAGTATTGATGTACCTGTTGGTACTTATAATATATATGTAGAATATATTTCTTACAAAACAAAAGAATACCCTAATAAAACAATCGATAAAGCTATAAATCTAGGTACAGTAAGCTTAGCTTTAGATGTCGATACTTTAAACGAAGTGACAGTAGTAGCAGAGAGTACTACTGTAGAAATTAAACTCGATAAAAAAGTATATAATATTGGCAAAGATTTAACTACAGCAGGGGGCACAGTAAGTGACGCCCTTAATAATGTACCATCTGTATCAGTAGATGTAGAAGGCGCAATTAGTCTTCGTGGGAATGGTAATGTAAGGATTTTAATTAACGGCAGACCCTCTGCTCTTGCAGGTTTTGGTGATACTAATGTTTTAAGTCAGTTACCTGCGGAAGCCATCGAGCGCGTAGAGGTTATTACATCTCCATCTGCAAGATATGATGCTGAAGGAACAGCTGGTATTCTAAACATAATATTAAGACAAAAAGAAACATTAGGTTTTAATGGCTCTTTTACCCTAACTGGTGGTAATCCAGATAATATAGGTCTCAATTCTAGTATTAATTTTAGAACTGAAAAATTTAATCTTTTTTCTAATATAGGCTGGAGATATTTTGATTCTCCAAGATTTAGATTTAGCGATATAAACTATTTCGATAGAAATATTGATGGAGCTATTATTACACCAGAGTTTCGCAGAATACGAGAAGATCAAGATGTGGAGCGCCTAAATAGAAATTATAATGCCAACGTAGGAATAGAGTATTTTTTAAGCGAAAAATCGTCAATAACCGCTGGGCTTTTTTACCGATTTGGCAGTGATGCAGATTTGGCACTAAATACTAGTGAACGTTTTAACAATAATGCAATAGTAGAAGAAACACTAAGACGAGAAAAGGAGACAGAACAAGATAATAGTTATCAACTTTCAATAAATTATTCCAAAGAATTTGATGATGACTCTGATCATAAATTAACAGCTGATCTTCAGTTTGAAAAGGGTGATGAAGAGGGTTTTACATTCTTAAAAGAAGATTTCATTTCGACAAATCAGACTAATCCTGAACCTTTTCAGATAGAGCAAGAATTTACTATAGAAGATCAAACCGAACTTTTAGCACAAGCTGATTATGTATTACCTATTGGGAAAGGTGCAAGATTTGAAGCAGGCTATAGAGGAACTTTCGAAAATCAGATTACAGATTACAGACTAGAACAGGAAGATATTTCCAATGGAAATTTAATTGTTAATGATACCATTACAAACATTTTTGACTATGATGAAAATGTTAACGCCTTATATACTCAATATGGTACTAAATTTAATAAATTTTCATTCCTCTTAGGCTTAAGACTAGAACATACACAATTAAAAGGAGAGATTGACTCGCGCTTATCTAATGATGAATTAATCGAGGCTTTCGGCTTCCCAATACAAACATCCTTTGATAATAATTATTTAGGCTTATTCCCTACCCTTAATCTTATTTATAATCTTGGTAATGATGATTCTGATAGCGAAGAAAGTATAACTTTAGGCTATAATAGAAGGATTAATAGACCACGTGGCAGATTTATTAATCCATTTCCATCTCGTACAAGTAGAACAAATATATTTCAAGGAAATCCTAATTTACAACCCGCCTTTGCTAGCGCATTTGATATAGGTTATCTAAAACGTTGGGAAAAACTAACACTTACTACCTCTGTATATTATCAATATGAAACGGGCTCTTTTGAGCGTGTACAAGAAAACACTGGTCAACAAACAACAGATGGTATAGATATTATAAGAACCATACCTATCAACCTATCAAATAATGCACGTACTGGTGCAGAATTAGGCATACTTTATAACCCGAATAAATGGTTGCGTTTAAATTCTAGTTTTAACTTTTTTCAATTTGATACAGAAGGAGAGTTTAATGGTGTAGATTACAGTGCAAAAAACACAAGTTGGTTTGCTAGATTTAGTTCAAAAGTAACTTTACCATGGAAAATAGATTGGCAAACAAACGCTTCTTATCGAGGTGCAGAACAAGATGCACAATCTGATACGCAAGGACTATTCACTGTAGATTTAGCGTTTAGTAAAGAACTTATTGAAAATAAACTAACCATATCTGCAAATGTTAGAGACTTATTCAATTCTAGACGCAGACAGTCCACAACAACTACAGATTTCTTTGAAAGATATAGTGAATCTCAGTGGAGAGTAAGACAAGTTAATGTTTCAATTTTATATCGATTTAACCAACAATTAAAGAAAAACGAACGCTCTGGCAGAGGCGGAAATGGTGGAAATGACGATTTTGATTTTGAAGGCTAACCTTAATGCTTAGTATTTAAAAAATGAACTTTTCTTAGTAAAAGTGATATCTTTAAAATCCGAAATCACAATATTGGCCAAACTATAATCTTGTCCTGTAGAATGTTCGCTTTTAAATGCTGTACAAAATATACCTGCTGCATGAGCTGCTTTAATACCATTAGTAGAATCTTCTATAACCATACATTCTGATCTGTTATAACCCGTGAATTCAGCTGCTTTTATAAATATTTCAGGATGTGGTTTTGACTTTTTTAAATCAGCTCCACTAAATTTTCCTTTGAAATATGGATTGAGATTAAAACGTTCAAAGATTTGATTAATACCATTCATCGAAGCTGATGAAGCAACAACTAAAGTAATATCATTACTATGATAATCTTTTATAAGGTCAAAAACTCCATCAATTAAAGCGAGTTCTTCATCATTTTCAAATAAATATTTATAATGCTTACGTTTTAAATGCATTAAATGTTCTGGTGTATCAGTTAACTGAAAATGATCCACTAATCGCTTACAGATATTTATGGTAGACTGACCTGTAAAAGATTCGTAGAGCTCGGAATCTACATTGATACTTGCATCTTTAAACATTTGATGATAAGCCTTGCGATGCAAAGGTTCTGTATCGACAATAACGCCATCCATATCAAATAAAACTGCTTTAAGCATAATATTTATTAGTTTAGTCACGAAGATAGGAAAGTGACTATTCGAGTGCAAAAAGAAATCTCACTATTAATTAAAATATAATATGGCAAAAAAAGGACGCGAAAAAAATACCGCAAACAAAGCCAAGCACAGCAAACTTATTGCTCAAAAAAAGAATAAAATAAAATCTAAAACTGAACAGCGTAAAGCAAAATTAAAAGCAATTGTTGAAAAGGCTAAAGCTGATAAAACAAAAAAGTCTTAATAAGTTACACTACATTCTTTATAATATCGTCAACAACTTCAGGATTCAATAGTGTACTCGTATCACCTAACTGATCAGTTTCATTACATGCAATTTTCCTTAAAATTCTACGCATTATTTTACCACTTCTCGTTTTAGGCAAACCAACCGTAAATTGAATTTTATCGAGTTTTGCAATTGGCCCAATACGGTCTGTAATTAATTGATTGATCTCTTTTCTAAGATTATCATGGTTACGTCCTTCTCCACTGTCTTTTAGTGTTACATAACCATATAAGGCATTGCCTTTAACATCATGAGGAAAGCCAACAATCGCGGACTCTGCAACTGCAGGATGCTCATTTATAGCATCTTCAATTGGTGCTGTTCCTAAGTTATGACCAGATACAATAATAACATCATCTACACGACCTGTAATTCTGTAATAACCAACTTCGTCACGTAATGCACCATCACCTGTAAAATACATATTGTCATAAGCTGAAAAATAGGTGTCTTTATAACGTTGATGATTTCCCCAAATAGTTCGAGCTATTGATGGCCAAGGGAACTTTATACACAAACGCCCTTCTACTTGATTGCCATTGATTTCATTTCCACTTTCGTCCATTAGCGCAGGTTGTATTCCAATAAATGGTAATGTGGCATAGGTGGGTTTAGTTGGTGTAGAAAAAGGTATTGGCGTAATCATAATACCTCCTGTTTCAGTTTGCCACCAAGTATCAACAATTGGACTTTTCTTTTTACCAATATTTTCATCGTACCAATGCCAAGCCTCTTCGTTAATGGGCTCACCAACGGTTCCTAATACTTTTAAAGATGATAAATCATACTTTTCTACATGTTCTGTACCTTGCTTTGCTAAAGCTCTAATCGCGGTTGGTGCTGTATAAAACTGTGTTACTTTATGCTTTTCTACAATATCCCAAAAGCGACCAAAGTCCGGATAACTTGGCACACCTTCAAACATTACAGTTGTTGCCCCATTAGCCAAAGGTCCATACACTATATAGCTATGACCTGTAATCCAGCCAATATCCGCTGTACACCAATAGACATCGTTATCTCTATATTGAAAAACATTTTTAAAAGTATACGCTGTATAAACCATGTAACCAGCAGATGAATGCACCATTCCTTTTGGCTTTCCTGTTGAACCCGATGTATATAGTATAAAAAGCGGATCTTCTGCATCCATCAGCTCTGCATTGCAATCGCTATATGCTTCTTCTAAAAGGGGGTCTAACCAATAATCACGACCCGCTTTCATATTAATATTAGAATTGATGCGTTTTGCAACCAAAACTGATTGTATTCCTGGTATATCATTTAAAGCTTCGTCTACAATACCTTTTAAATCAATCGTCTTTGGACCTCTATAAGAACCGTCTGAAGTAATAACCATTTTAGCATCACAATCGTTAATTCGAGATGACAAAGCTGTTGCAGAAAAACCAGCAAACACAACTGAGTGCACTGCCCCAATTCTTGCACATGCCAAAATAGAAATGGCTAGTTCTGGGATCATTGGTAAATAAATACAAACCCGATCCCCTTTCTGAATGCCTTTTTCTTTTAAAACATTGGCAAACTTGCACACTCGAGCATAGAGTTGCTTGTAAGTAATGTGTTCAGCATCTTCATTAGGGTTATTGGGTTCAAATAAAATTGCTGTTTTATCTCCTCGTGTTGGCAAATGCCTATCAAGACAATTTTCTGTAATGTTGAGTTTCGCTCCTTCAAACCATTTCACTTCTGGTTTTTTAAAATCCCAGCTTAGAACATTATCCCATTTTTTCCTCCAAACAAAATGTTCTTCGGCAATTTCTTCCCAAAATTGTTCTGGATTTCTAACAGACTTTCTATAGACTTGAAAATACTCTTCAAACTGTTTTATGTGATAATTACTCATCTTTTTTTACTGTTGATTTGTTTATACGTTGAGGCGTTTAATTGTTTAATGTGTTGCCTCACCTGCCCCACTTGGTATCCTTATATCTTCAACAATATCTTGAACTTCTTGAGGAGGAGCTTTAGTAAATTTCATTATTGCAATTGATACTATAAAGTTAAGCATCATGGCGATAGTTCCAAAACCTTCTGGTGAAATTCCGAACCACCATTCACTTTTATTGGGTAAAACATCATCAAACCAACCTAACTTATATTTCATCATATATAAAAGCATGCTCACAATACCCACTATCATTCCGGCAATGGCACCTTCTTTATTCATGCGTTTATAAAAAATACCCAAAATAATTGCTGGAAAAAACGAAGCTGCTGCTAAGCCAAAAGCTAATGCGACTACTGCAGCTACAAAACCTGGAGGGTTAATTCCGAAATAACCAGCAACACAAACTGCTCCGACAGCAGACAATCGTGCAGCGATTAATTCACCTTTTTCTGATATGGAAGGCTTAATAATTTTCTTAATTAAATCGTGAGAAACAGAAGATGAAATGACTAATAATAATCCTGCAGCTGTTGAAAGCGCTGCTGCTAATCCACCAGCTGCAACTAAAGCAATGACCCAATTTGGGAGTTTAGCAATCTCAGGATTTGCCAACACCATGATGTCTCTATCGACCGTTAATTCATTTTTAGATGCATCAGCCACATAGTTAATCAGTCCATCCTTATTTTTGTCTTCAAAGATTATTAATCCTGTGGTTTCCCATTTCTTAAACCATTCTGGCACATCTGCATATGCCTGGTCAGAAACTGTTTCGATCATATTCGTTCTTGCAAATGCTGCTACTGCTGGTGCGGTTGTATAAAGAATAACTATTAGTAATAATGCAATTCCTGCAGATTTGCGAGCATCTTTCACACGCTTAACGGTGAAAAATCTAACAATGACATGTGGCAAACCTGCCGTGCCAACCATTAAGGCTAAAGTGATAGCAAATACATCTAATGTAGACTTAGAACCTTCTGTATATTCTGAAAAGCCAAGTTCTGTACTCAGGCCATCTAATTTATCTAGTAAATAAGTACCAGATCCATCACTTAATTCAGCACCAAAACCTAGTTGCGGAATTGGGTTTCCTGTCATCTGAATTGAAATAAAAATCGCTGGAACCATAAAAGCGAATATCAAAACACAATATTGTGCGACTTGTGTATATGTGATGCCTTTCATGCCACCAAGAACCGCATAAAATAATACGATAAGCATACCTATAATGACACCTGTATTTATATCAACTTCCAAAAATCTAGAAAATACAATACCTACTCCACGCATTTGGCCAGCTACATAGGTAAATGAAACTAGCAAAGCACAGAATACAGCTACTATACGCGCCGTTTTTGAATAATAGCGATCTCCAATAAAATCTGGTACTGTAAACTTTCCGAACTTACGTAAGTATGGTGCTAATAATAATGCTAGTAACACGTAACCACCTGTCCAGCCCATGAGATATACTGCTCCATCATAACCAGCGAATGAAATGATACCAGCCATAGAAATAAAAGAGGCTGCACTCATCCAATCTGCAGCAGTTGCCATTCCGTTTGCCAAAGGCGATACTCCACCACCTGCCACGTAAAATTCTTTTGTAGAGCCAGCTCTAGACCAAATCGCAATACCGATATACAGCGTAAAGGTAATACCGACTAAAATATAAGTCCAATTTTGAACATCCATTTCGGCTATGAGTAATAGTTTATTCATCATAACCGTATTTTTTATCGAGTTTATTCATTAATCTCACATATACAAATATGAGTACTACAAACACATACATAGAACCTTGTTGTGCAAACCAAAAGCCAAGTTTAAAGCCACCTATTTTAAAACGATTCAATTCATCTTTAAACAGAATTCCTGCACCATAAGAGACAATAAACCAAATCGCTAATAAAATTAAAACGTATTTAATGTTTTCTCGCCAATAGGCTTTTGCGTTATCTGTCTTCATTAGTATTAGATTTTAACCGTTTGGAATAGGCTTTCAGTTCAGCTATAACTTTAGGTGCTAAAATTATAGTCGCAATCATAGTTGGTATCGCCATTAGAGCAAAAACACCATCTATGAGGTTAATCATCATGCTCAAACTTGTTGTGGCACCAAGTAAAATACTTAAGATATAAAAGTAATTATAGTAGTGTTTTTTATCAGCACCAAACAGAAACGACATACATTTAGTACCATAATATGAATACGAAAACAATGAACTCATACTAAACACTGCAATACATACTAATAAAGCATATTTTCCGTAATTAGGCATAACATCGGCGAACGCTGAAGCTGTAAGACTCACGCCATTATTATCTGTACTCTCCCATACACCTGTTACTAAAATAGCCAAAGCTGTTAGTGTACAAACAATTAAAGTGTCTATAGCAGGACCAAGCATAGCGACCAAACCTTCTCGTACAGGTTCGTCCGTTTTTGCCGCACCATGTGCCATTGGCGCTGTTCCAATACCAGCTTCATTAGAAAATGCTCCACGCTTAATACCATGCAAAATTAACGCTCCCAAAACTCCACCTAAAAAGGTATCATCCTTTGGATAATAATTGGCAGAAAAAGCATCAGTAAAAATGAGTTTTATGTAATACCATAAAACATCGCTATGTGTTACAAGGATTATAATAACTAGTATAAAATATAATACCACCATACTAGGTACCAAACGTGATGCTACAGTACCAATACGTTTTATACCACCTAAAATGACTAAAGCGGTTATACTCACTAAAATTATACCAATGAAAAGATTAGATGTTAAACCAACGTCCACTCCGTTTGGTATTAACAAAATATCATTTAAAGCTTGTGTAAGTTGATTAACATTAAAGACTGGTAATGCGCCTAGTAAACCACAAAAACTAAAAAATACAGCTAATGGTTTCCAAGATTTTCCCAAACCTTCTGTTATAAAATACATAGGACCTCCTTGTACCTCTCCAGCACTATCTTTACCTCTATATAATATAGCTAATGTAGATGTGAAAAATTTGGTAGACATACCAATCACGGCGCTAATCCACATCCAAAATACGGCTCCTGGTCCACCAATAGAAATGGCAACCGCAACACCTGCAATATTACCCATACCAACAGTTGCAGATAAAGCTGTAGTCAACGCCTGAAAATGAGAAATCTGGCCAGGATCATTTGGGTCGTCATATTTACCTCTCAGTACACTAATGGCATGCCCTAAATAACGAAAAGGCAAAAATTGAGAACGAATTAGCAAGTACAAGCCACCGCCTATCAATAAAATAAGCAATGGTAAACCCCAAGCTAAAGAAGAAAAATCACTAAGTAATTGGTTTAGAAACTCCATAGATTATAAATGTACTAAACCGATTAAACTTATGGTTAATTGTTTACAATTAATTTATAAACGCTATGTTAACCTATTGATTTTTAGACAGCAAAAAACTAACTTCGCTTATCGTCTGATATAAGTCATTAAAACGGACTCATATCATTAAAGATAAGCGTGCCTAAAATGTCATAAACGCTACATAGCATTTACGTTAAAGAATTAATTATCTAAGGGCATCTTCACTGAGAATTGAAAATGTAGAACTACGAATCTACAATTTAATAGTGTATTAGAATGTCTATATGCAGGTATGATCATTAAATCTCTAAATATTACCTTTGTATATCAACCAATGAATAATTGAGTAATACCAAACGTTTATATTTCATTGATGCTGTAAGAGCATTTGCCATCTTAATGATGCTACAAGGGCATTTTGTAGATACACTTATGGATACGCAGTATAGAGATGAGACCAATATTGTATTTACATGCTGGAAATACTTTAGAGGTATTACTGCACCAACATTTTTTACTATTTCTGGATTAATTTTTTCTTATTTACTAATAAAAGCCAACCAAACAGGATGTATTAAACAACGTATGCGAAAAGGATTTTTGAGAGGCCTTATGCTTATTGGTATTGGTTATGCACTTCGTATCCCATTATTTAAATGGCTTATAGGCGAATTTAATACTTACTTTTTAATCATTGATGTTTTACAAGCCATAGGATTATCACTCATTTTAATTGTTTTGATTTATAAATTAATATCAAAATCCACATTACTATTTTCAGTTTTTATGTTGCTGCTTGGTATTACTATTTTTATGACTGCGCCTCTTTATCGCTTTTTAGAATTTGATAAAATCCCAATTGGATTAGCAAACTATTTGACTAAAAGCAATGGATCTGTTTTTACAATAATCCCATGGTTTGGCTATGTCTGTTTTGGTAGTTTTATAGCTACTTTATTTTATAAATATTTAGAACACCCTAAGTTTAAACTATTCACAGTTTTAGGATTCTTTGGCACTGGTATGTTACTAATTCATAAATCCTCATGGTTATTTATGAAGCTTTACTACATGCTAGATTTTCAGTTATTCTATGAAGTAGCAAATTTCAATTATCTATTTACCAGATTAGGTAATGTGTTGGTTTTATTCGCTCTATTTTATCTTATGGAACGTTACATAAAACAACCCTTAATTTTAAAGGTTGGTCAAAAAACCTTATCCATTTACGTTATTCATTTTATAGTTATATATGGAAGTTTTACAGGTTTTGGCTTAAATCAAATTCTGGGACGCACACTTAATCCATGGCAAGCAGTTTTTGGCGCGTTAATATTCTTAGTATCTGTTTGCTTTATATCGTTTTACTATGCGCGCACCAATGCCTTTGTATACTCTGTAATTAGAAAAATAATTAATAAGGTAAAACGCATTTAATAGGCCTTATACCAATCAAAATCCTCTTTCATAATTCTATCTTTTTCAGACTTTAAGAACTCTAAATAAGCCAATGCCGTTGGTGATAATTTTTTTGATTTTTGCCAAACTAAATTCCAGTTAGTTACTATAGGTAATCCCTTATATGGTATAATTTGTAAATCATCATTCTTCAATTCATTTTTTATACCAATAAGTGGCATTATAGAATAACCAAGACCAGCTACTACAGCTTGTTTGAGAGCTTCATTAGAGGTAAGTTCCATTGTTTTCCTCGTAGAAATATTATGACTTGCCATAAAATTTTCCATAGCTTTTCTTGTAGCAGAACCTTCCTCTCGATACAGCATCGGATAACTTTCGAAAATCTTTTTCTTAGCCACTTTATTAATAAATTTATCTTTAGTACCACCTACAAGAAATAATTTATTTTCCATCAGTTGCACTCGGTCTAAATTTAATTGATCTGGGATAACAGAGACCAATGCAAAATCAACTTCATTTTTTTCTAAACTTCTTACTACACTACTCTTGTTAGTAACATCCATAACCAAGTCAACACCTTTATTTTTGTTTATAAAATCTGCTAAAAAATAAGGCATCACATATTTTCCTGTGGAAACTACAGATATTTTTAAACGTCCTGCAATTTGACCTTTAAAGGATAATGTTTTATAATTAATTGCTTGTACTTCATTAAGTATTTTTTCTGCTGCCTCTGCAATTTCCCATCCAAAATCAGTAACATATAATTGTCTACCAACGACTTCTGTTAATGGAATAGAGAACTGTTCTTGGAACTTTTTTAGTTGTATTGAAACCGCTGGCTGGCTTAGAAACAACGCTTCTGACGCCTTAGTAATACTCTTCAGTTGAGTTATTTTTAAAAAAATCTGTAATTGGTGTAAAGTATAATTCATAAATAAAGTTTATGTATGTCATAAAAAAGATATATAAAAATAAATAAATTTTTTGTTTCAACTTTGCATCAACAAAAAAAACTAACATGGAACAATTAAGACAAAATTACTCAAAGGCTAATATGGAAGCCTTAAACGGAAAAGTTAGTGCTAATAAAGACACCGCAAACAGGGAATTAAAAACTAAAGCGATAGCAAGTATTGTACTAATCGCTCTTGGCGGTTTAATTGCACTTTCTTACATGACGAATAACATATTTACTGAAAGAATCGCCGTATGTGCATTCATCATTTCTTGTATTGTATTAATAAAATTATCGAACGAAAACGGAATTAAAAAATAATCTATAAAATAACATATTATGACTGAAACATTAGAACAAAACGTAATTAAGACTGAACAAAAAGTTAATTTGGTAGAAGGAAAATTTACTCCTTCTGAAGCCTCACATGTTGTTAACGCTTTAATTGAACAAAAAATCAATTTTCATAAAGTGCAACGTTTAAGAATGTGTGAAGGTTTTGAAGATTCTGACACAAGCTACATGAATGGTAGAGTAAAAGAATTAATGAATGAAAAACAAATCGCAAAAGACTACATAAACATAGCTAGAAGAGAAGGATATGATGTTATTATCAATGGTACTTTAGAAATTACATTCACAAAAAAATAATCTAGTACTTACAAACCAACCATAAAATCTAGAATTATCTATTATGGATTTACATTTGTTAGTTGATAATTTAACCAACCCAGCGCTCTTGTTCTTTTTTCTGGGTATTATAGCAGTTCAACTTAAGAGTGATTTAGAGATTCCTCCCAATTCATCAAAATTTATTTCTCTATATCTATTACTTTCTATAGGTTTTAAAGGAGGACAAGAATTAGCACATAGCGACCTTAATTTAGAAATATTATGGTCGCTTTTATTTGGCATTTTATTAGCTGTTGCCGTCCCAATTTATACTTACTACGTATTAAGGCGAAAGTTTAGCGTTGCTAATGCAGGCGCCATTGCAGCATCATACGGTTCTGTTAGTGCAGTTACCTTTGTTACGGCAATTTCATTTTTAGAAATGGAACAAATTTCTTTTGGTGGACATATGGTAGCTGTTATGGCATTGATGGAAGCTCCTTCTATTATTATTGGGTTATTATTAATTTCAATTTATGATAAAGATAATCCTGCTAAAATATCAATGGGTAAAGTTGTAAAACACGCTTTAACCAACGGAAGCGTACTTTTAATATTAGGAAGTTTAGTTGTTGGCTTTATGGCGAGTGAAGAACAAGCACAAGGCATTAAACCATTTACAACAGATTTATTTAAAGGGTTCTTGGCTGTTTTTCTTTTAGATATGGGTATTACAAGTGGTAAAAAGCTAGGCTCTTTTCTTAAGAAAGGTTGGTTTGCCCTTGTATTTGCGATAATTGTTCCTATTATAAATGGTGTTATAGTTGCTTTTGTAAGTGCTTCTTTTACAGAAAGTGTTGGTAACAGATTATTATTTGCAATTCTTGCTGCGAGTGCTTCGTATATTGCAGTGCCTGCGGCTATGCGATTAGCTGCACCAAAGGCAAATCCTAGTTTGTATCTACCAATGGCATTAGCAATAACATTTCCCTTTAATATTACTTTAGGCATGCCTTTATACTTGTGTGTTATTCAAATGTGCTGAGAGAGGCGACAAAACATTATGATGTTTTGAGTAAAAAATATTAATATAAATTAAAGGCCTCCTTATTAGGAGGCCTTTTCTCTTTCATAGCAATTAAATCTATCAACCAAAACATTTAATTACCTTTATAACAAAATAAAACCTTGCTACATTTTTATTTACGTAAAATGCAGAGTTGTGGTTTTATTTTTTGTTTTCACCTAAATTAACGGATATAAAAAGATTGCATTAAAGTCTAAAATGATTAGAACATTTTTGAAATTATTAGTTTTAATATTGTGTTTCTCTTTTATTAATTGCGAACAAACGCAATCGAATAATAAAGTAACTAATGTTTCTAAAACTTCATATAAATATAGAGATATAGATAACGAAGAATTAATTTTTGATTATTACAGACCCAAACAATCTATTGAGAATCTACCTTTAATTGTATATGTTCATGGTGGTGGATTTTACACAGGTAAACGCGATGATAAAAATATAGTAAACTTTGCCCATCAATTAGTTAATAATAATTATGCTATGATATCAATATCGTATAGATTGACTAGAGATAAAAAGCTAAATTGTAAAACAAAAACAAAAGATAAAATAAAGGCTTTCGATTCTGTATCTGAAGATATTAGCTATGCTATTAATTTTATTTTAGATCACAAATTGAAATTAAAAGTTGATAGTAGTAAAATAATAATTGCAGGTACCAGCGCTGGAGCGGAATCTATATTAAATTTAGTATATACAACTAACAAAGCTATGCTTCCTGAAAATTTTAAATTCGCTGGTATTATTAGCAGATCTGGTGCTATAAGATCATTGGACGCCATTGATAAGTCATCTTCAGTACCAATTCAATTTTTTCATGGTACTAATGATGCTTTAGTCCCATATGACATTGGTTCTCATCATGGTTGTACTTTAAATGAAGATGGATACCTAAAACTTTATGGATCTAAAGCTATAGCCAACCATCTAAAAAAAATTAACGCGCCATATTATCTAGTAACTCTAAAAAATGGAGATCATGGTATGAATATGCTACCAAAGGAAGTGTTTCTCAATGAATCTTTACTTTTTTTAAATAGTATTAGAGCTGGCACCAAAATTGAACAAACCGAACTTTTCTATTAGAAAAGAGTATATTGGACTATTCAGTAGACATAGCTTTTTTAAACTTGATAAATAATATTATAAATGGATAGAATAATAAAAAGGTTTTATGATTCTTTTACAGACTTAGATGCAGATAAAATGGTGTCGTACTATCATGACGACATTATTTTTGAAGATCCTGCATTTGGTGTTTTAGAGGGCGATAGAGCAAAGGCAATGTGGCAAATGTTATGCGAATCTCAAAAAGGAAAAGACTTTAAAGTAATAGCATCGGACATAAAAGAAAATAGTGATACTGGCTCTGCCCATTGGGAAGCATATTATATTTTTAGTAAAACTGGCCGTAAAGTTCATAATAAGATTGATGCCGAATTTAAGATTAAAGACGGACTTATTATTAGACATACAGATCATTTTAACTTACATAATTGGGCTAAACAAGCACTAGGTTTTAAAGGTTTGATTATGGGAAGAACGTCATATTTTAAATCTAAACTCAATACTCAGACTAATTATATGTTAGATAAATATATAAATGAAAAAAAGCTATCTAGTTAGGACATGGATAGCTTTTTATAAAGTAATGTTTCTTTTTAGGGACTTTAAAAGTTTACTGTATGTTTCATCACAACATGTAAAAGTCAAATTTTATGCCAAAAACTAACTGTAGTCTTGTATTTTGCCTTCCACCCCTTTGTAAAAATTTTTCATAAATATAAAATCTGCTTCTAAATCGTCTGTTGTATAGAAGGGTTCTGATATTCTATTCTGTTTATTTTTAAAATCTAATGTAAACATTATAATTGGGACATTTGCCTCCTTTGCTATATAATAGAAACCTGTTTTCCAAGTTTCAACTTTTTTTCTGGTTCCCTCTGGTGCTAATGTTAAACGAAATTCATCCTCATCTTTAAATAACTTAGCAATTGCTTCAACTTTATTCTGGCCAGGTGTTCTGTCTATTGGCCTACCTCCTATTGCCTTAAAATAATAATTTAAAGGCCACTTAAAAAGTTCTTTTTTTCCAATGAAATTAGTTTTAACGGCAGTTATTTTGCGCAAAAATAAACCTATAAAGAAATCATGCCAACTAGTATGTGGTGCGGCTATAATTACAGCCTTTTTAATGGTATCTTGAGAAAAATTTGTGTTTCCAACAATTTTCCAGCCCCATATTTTAAAATAAATAAATTTTGCTAACCTACGCATATTACATCTTTTTGTAAAGCGTCATCAGTTTTTCTCTTGTTACTTTAGTTTTCCAGTCTTTACCAATGGCATTTTCCCATAATGGCTCTAGACTCAAAGCAACATCTATCATAGTATTTATCTGCTGCACATCCAAATCAGCACAAATACCTTGTGGCAACTCTATATTGTGCTTAGCCTTCATTGCCTTAAACAAGGCAACACCCTCAGGATAATATTCATGTAAGTGATCAAATACAATACAATTACCTATACCGTGTTTAACACCAAGTAAATAACCCAAACCATAGCTCATTGCATGTGCTACACCAACCTGAGAATAGGCTATACTCATACCACCATGCCAAGAGGCCATCATTAGTTTATCTCGCGCATCTTCTGAATTTAAGGTATCATCGAGAAAAATTTCTTTACAAAGATCAAATGCCTTCTCACCATAACTTTGGCTAAATGCATTTAAATATGTACCCTTTAAAGATTCTACACAATGAACAAAACAGTCCATACCTGTATAAAACCATTGGTCTTTTGGTACGTCTTTAGTTAATTCTGGATCTAATATAACTTGATCAAAAGGAGTAAAATCACTATTAATACCTAATTTTCTATCTGGTCCTGTTAAAATTGTAGTACGAGAAACTTCAGCACCTGTGCCAGAAATAGTTGGAATACCAACATGATAAATCGCAGGGTTTTTAATTAAATCCCATCCTTGGTAATCTTTAGACTCACCTTTATTTGTTAACATTAAAGATACTGCCTTTGCAACATCCATTACAATACCGCCACCAATACCAATTATACCAGAAGGCAATTCATTATAATTAAGAATAATATTCTCAACTAATTGGTCTATTTGAGAAGTCTTAGGTTCTTCAGTGGTAGGAATGTAAATAATTTTGTCTTTATAAGACAAGGTTATTCTTGAAGTTAACCATCGGTTACCTTTAAAAACATCATCAACATAAAATATGAATGGTGCATTTCGCCCTTTTCGTTTAGAAGCAAGAATTTCATCGAGTTGATTGAAACTTCCACGTCCAAAAACGACTCTCGACACCATCGGATAATTCTTATATATCATTTATTACTCTCTAATCATTAGCAAAAATAAAAACAAACTTTGTATAAACTATGTCTATAATCTAAGTATTTAAATAAAATTGAAACTTTTCTGAAAACAAACCTACGTGATACCCATCTACTAAGGCATGATTAACATGAACAGATACATTCATAATTAATTTTTCATTCTGATTTGTAAATTTTGAAAATGCAATTTCTGGTACAGACGCTTGTCTGCCAGAAGATGGTTCTTTTTGACTTGTAAAAGTAAACCAAGGTAATGCTGAACAATGAATACAGTCTTCGCTATAAACTGGCGGGAATAATTCATTTGAATTTTGAATCCTTTCTTTTTCTATTTCAAAATTTTTATTAAATATTTGAAAATCTTCATTAAACTTTATGAATGAAAATCCAAAAGTTTTATCATCCCTCATTATTGTAGCAGAAGCATGTATAGTTTCATAATCAACAACATCGTCATTAATTATTCTAAGTCTAAAATTTTCGATAGTATTTACAGCTTTCATACAATCATGCAAATACCTGACGAAAAAACTCACATTTTGTTCTTTTGCAAATCGATAAGCTTTAGTCACATCAAAAGGTATAACTACGCCAAAATAAGGGTCTATTAGTTGCCTAAAATGATCGAAAATTTGTTTCCGATTCCAAGTATGAGTATCTAGTTTTCTCAATATATAATATTTAAGACGTCAGTTATCGTTTTTACAGTTTTAAATGCACTAGAATGACCGTCCTTATGCGAAACTTCTTCATGCTGCCAAGTGGTGTGAAACGGAATATGAATGGCCTGAGATCCCATATTTACAAGAGGTAATACGTCTGATTTTAAGGAATTTCCTATCATTAAAAACTCCGATGGTTCTATCTCTAAATGTTGTAATAACTTACTGTAATTTTTCTCTTCTTTTTCACTCAATACTTCAATATGATGAAAATATTTTAACAAGCCAGAATTCTCTAATTTTCGTTCTTGATCTAATAAATCACCTTTTGTAGCAACAATTAGCTTATAATCTTTTGATAATGTGCTAAGTACTTGCTCGACTCCAACTAATAGCTCAATAGGTTTATTAATCATGTCTTTACCAATTGCGAGCATTTTAGAAATAATATCATTAGAAACTGAACCATTAGACAATTCTATAGCTAATTCTATCATCGATAGTACAAAACCTTTAATACCATAGCCGTAAGTTGGTAAATTTTTAATTTCCATTTTAAAAAGCTCCTGATCTATTTTATTAGGTGTCTCATAAATAGACAGTAATTTACCTACTTCTTCTTCCGCTTCCCTAAAATAAGTTTCATTTACCCAAAGTGTATCGTCAGCGTCAAAACCAATGACTTTTATATTTGTAAAATCTATTTCCACAAGAGTTTCGCTCTTTCTAAATCTTCTGGCGTATCTATTTCAACACCTTGGACTTCTGTTTCTACCATTTTTATACGTTTACCATATTCTAAATATCTAATACATTCTATTTTCTCAGTAGCTTCAATAAATTGCATTGGTAAAATAGTAAAGTCTAAAAGAGCTTCTTTTCTAAAGGCATAAATCCCTTTATGCTTAAAATAACGTGTGGCTACTTCCTTATCTCTAGGAAATGGAATCGGGCTTCGAGAAAAATATAAGGCAAAGTTATTTTGATCTACAATAACTTTAACTGTATTAGGGTTGTTTATCTCATCCCAATCTTTAATTTCTACCATTAAAGACGCTAAGTCTATTCCTCTATCATTATCATCTAAAAATACATCTAAAACTTTTTTTAAACTTTCTTTTTCAGTAAATGGCTCATCACCTTGCACATTAACAACAATATCACAATCTAAATTTGCAACTGCTTCTGCTATTCTATCACTACCAGATTCGTGTTCTTTTTTACTCATTATGGCCTTTCCACCATTATCCACAATTTCATTATAAATTATCTTACTATCTGTAACTACATAAACTTCACTAAAAAGTTGAGTGGCAACAGTAGCTTCATAAGTTCTTAGAATTACAGATTTACCTGCTAAATTCTTCATCAATTTACCAGGGAAACGAGATGCGCTGTATCGCGCAGGTATCATTGAAATGATCTTCATATATCTACTTTGTATGTTATCAAAAATAAGGTTTTAAGATGATTTTGACGACCTGGAATTTAACTTTTTGTAAAGTCTAAAAACAACATAGAATATCAATAAAACTAAAATCATAGCCACTATTGGCAAAAAGATAGATACTACTGCCATAATAATTGAAGTACCAGTCTCTACTGTGGAAATTATTGGATTAGCAAAACCAGCAGTGGACATTGTTGATCCTAATCTTGTCGCTCCTGCTGAACTTTTAATTGCGGCAGCAGTACCACCACCTGCGATTATGGCTAAAGCCCAAGTAATTACTGGACTTAAATCTGCAATTGTTGACACCATAACTGCAGTACCAGCAATAGTTGCCAAGGGTATAGCAAGAGCATCTAAAATATTATCAATAAACGGTATATAATATGCAGCTATTTCAACTATAGTCGCAATTCCTAATGTGATAAGTGCAGTAGTACTGCCAATCCAAACCCACGATTCATTGAGTTCCCAAACATTAAAATATGATGCTAAGCTTAGAGCAAATAAAGGTAAAAAGACTCTGAAACCAACAGAGGCTGCTAATCCAACGCCTAAAAATATACTTAAAATAGTGTCTAACGTTATTTCCATTTGTGAGTTTTTAGATTTTGACTCATGCAAAAATTCTGTCTTTAAATATTCTCTTCTACAAACATATCACCTTTAAAACCAATAAGATACAACTTCTCTTTAGCTCTAGTAATTGCTGTATATAACCATCTTATATAGTCCTTATCCATTCCATTCGGTAAATAAGGTTGTTCTACAAAAATAGTATTCCATTGCCCTCCTTGCGATTTATGACATGTAATTGCATAAGAAAATTTCACTTGTAATGCATTAAAAAATTTATTGTTTTTAACACCAAGGAATCTTTTGTAATTAGACTTTTCCTCTTCAAAATCCTTTGATACCTCTTGGTATAAACGGTTTGACTCTTCATAGCTTAAAGATGCACTTTCTACATTAATCGTGTCTAATAATAAAACCGTTTCAAAGGCTGGCATGCGAGGATAATCTACCATTGTTGCTTTAACCTCTGCAAACCTAAAGCCATATAATTCTTTAATACTAAAAATTTCGAGAACTTCTATAATATCACCATTTGCAATAAAACCAGCTTCTGTTGTTGGTTTTATCCAGAAATAATTATTCTTCACAACCATTAAATAATCACCAGCAGACAATTCACTTTCGTTAAACAAAATACGTTGACGAATTTGCTGGTTATAAGCATTGGCACGTTTATTACTTCTAACTATAATTGCCGTTTCCTCATAACCTTCATTGCTATATGCGTCATTAATAGCATCCATTATTTCGTAGCCATCAACTAGCCGAACGATATCCTTGTATCCATGCAAATTAAATTTAAAACTATCATAGAAGCTGGTTTCTAAAACAGCTCTAAGTTCAGTAGCGTTTTGTAAAATTCCGGAGTCTTGTTCTTGCCTAACCACTTCATCGAGTTCTAATCCCGAAACATCTTTATTGTAATTTAAACTAAGCTTATTAGCATCTAAAGCTGGACTTAAATCAGATTTTACTGGAGGCAACTGAGCCTTATCGCCAATAAGCAATAATTTGCATTGATGACCAGAATATACATACTGCATTAAATCGTCTAATAGGGAGCCATTTTCAAATAGTTTAGAGTCTGATGCTACGTCGGGAATCATTGACGCTTCGTCTACTATAAAAATGGTGTTTCTATGTTTATTAGGTTGCATAACAAACTTTACGCCACCACCTTTATCCTTTTTAGGGAAATATATTTTTTTATGAATAGTGAAGGCTTCCTTTTTAGAATAGTTGGAGATTACTTTAGCAGCCCTTCCTGTTGGAGCCAATAAAACAGCGCTTTTTTTTGCTTGCCATAAATTAGAAACAACGGTTCCTATTATACTCGTTTTACCAGTACCAGCGTAACCTTTAAGTAGGTAAATGGAATTTGAAGATTTGTCAAATAGAAATTGAGATAACTGCATCAATACCATATCTTGTTTAGATGTTGGCTGAAACGGAAATTTAGATTTTAACAGTGTGTAAAATGCAGACGCATTAGTAATCATAGAAAATTAATATGAAGCAAGATAGCATTATTCTCTATTTTCTAATCATTTATCTTATTTGCTTCTTATATTTTAATGATTTTTGTTTCGTATAGTTTTTGCGAACAAAAAAAAATTGTAGATTTGCGAGAGACCTAATTAATAAACATATATATGAAAGTAATTATTATTCTTGTACTTATTATATTATTAACCATTGGAATTGTTTGGTTAATTGACAAATTTGTTCCTAAAAAATTAAAACCTGTTATAAACATAGTACTTTGGGCGTTAATTATATTTTTAGGATATATCACATTTATGTCTGTTTATAAAGAAATTAAGTTTAATCAATTAAAGGTTGAACGATACAAAAATGTAATCAATCGTCTTGTAGATATTAGAGATTCTCAGTTGGCTTATAAAGATGTAAACGGCGAATATGCAGGAGATTTCACAAAGCTAATTGATTTTGTAGAAAATGGTCAAGTACCAATTACACAAAGAAGAGATACTTTAGTTTTAGATGAAGTTAAAACTAAAGCTTTTGGTGGTGTTGAAACTATGATGACTTTAACACTTATTGATACGTTAAGTTATTATACCGTTAAAGATTCTATTTTTAAGGGTGATACACGTTATAAAACTATGGCTGATGTAGGAGTTGGCAAAGAAGGTGCTAAGTTTAAATTACAAGCAGGAAAGTTAGATGATATCCCTGTTTTTGAAGCAAGCGTTGATAAAGCAATAGTTTTATTTGACCAAGAAGCATACTTAATAGAAAAGGAAAGACAGGCATTTTCTATTGCTGGTGTTAAAGGTCCTTCAGTAAAAATAGGTTCTATGGAAGAAGTAAACACCAGTGGAAATTGGGGTAAAGATCTTTCAACTAAAGAATAATTTTGAAAAAAAATAATATTAAAGAGTTGTCCATTCAAGTTAATTTGAATGGACTTTCTTTTTGTATTTTAAATAGGTCTAATAACACTATCGAAGTTCTTACATCTATAGCCTTTGAAAATAAATTAACACCATTTGAAACCCTTAATCGTCTTAAAAAAGAACTGAGCAGTAATACCAGTTTTTCCGATAACTTTAATGCTGTTACTGTAATACACCAAAATGAGTTAACTACCATAGTACCTAAAGAGTATTATGATGAAAATCAGAAGGTTGATTATTTAAAATTCAATGCTAAAATCCTTAAAACAGATTTTATTACGCACGATAGTATAGCCATTAATAATAGTATTAATGTTTATATACCCTACGTAAATATTAACAACTACATTTTTGAAACTTTTGGTGAATTTATTTACAAACATTCTTCAACGTTATTAATAGATTCTATACTTCAAAAAAGCGATATCTCGGAAGGTCCAGTAGTTTACATAAATGTTAATACTGCTACATTTGAACTGTTAGTTTTTAATGAAGAAAAATTGCAATTATCAAACGTTTTTGAATATCATAGCAAGGAAGACTTTATATATTATGTTTTATTTGTTTTTGAACAACTTGCATTAGACTCTGAAACCGCTAAAGTTAAACTCAGCGGATCGATAAGTAAAGAAGATGATATTTATAATATATTGTACACCTATGTAAGGCACATCGAGTTTATAGATATAAATATTAACTATAGTTTTACAGACACAATAAAAAAAGATAATTTACACTCTTATTACCTAATTCTTAACGCTTTTTAATGCGCATAATATCTGGTCAATTTAAAGGCAGAAGAATAACTGCACCAAAAAAATTACCCGTTCGCCCTACAACAGACATGGCAAAGGAGGCGTTGTTTAATATTTTAAATAACCTATACTACTTTGATGATATTTCGGTTTTAGATTTATTTTCAGGAACAGGTAATATTAGTTATGAATTTGCCTCCAGAGGCACGCAACAAATTATTTCAGTTGATGATAACTACGGTTGTATCAGATTTATTAACGAGACATCAGAAGCTTTTGAAATGCCTATAAGTACTATAAAAAGTGATGTTTTTAAATTTCTTGAAAAATCAAAACAAAAGCATACTATAATATTTGCCGACCCACCTTATAATTTTGATATAGATACCTTTTCAAAAATTCCAGAATTAATATTTCAAAATCAATTATTAGAAGCTGATGGTTTATTAATTGTTGAGCATTCTAAGCATACTAGTTTAAGTCATTTAGAACATTACTCCTATTCAAAAAGCTATGGAGGTAATATGTTTAGTTTTTTCGATTTAGAAACTGAATAAAAAAACAATGCCTCTTGAAAATTCAAAAGGCACGTTTATTTAAGTAAATCTATAAGCCGAATTCTGTACATTTTCTTTTCAGGAAATAATTTCTAGAAAAAAAAAGCCCCTATCATTTATCTGCACTTACTGTTACCAATAAGCTTTAGCTGCCTACCCTCTAACAATCGCGCGTGTACGCTCAAACGTTAGTATACATGACATTGCACCTCATAGAGTTTACCTGGTTTCACTACAGCATTACCTGTACATACTTTCTGTTGCACTTTTCCTAACCTCGCGGTTGATGGCTGTTAACCATTATGATTGCACTATGGTGTTCGGACTTTCCTACCCTAAATAAATTTAGAATCGATAAGGCGAATTACTTAAGGCAAAAGTAATGAAATTGTTAATAACTCATATTAAATTTAAGCCTTCAAAAATGGCTATTCAGAGGTAATTCTTAAATTTGTAATTCAGTAAGTTTTCAATGGAACATTTTGTAGTATCAGCACGCAAATACAGACCACAAACCTTTAAGGATGTTGTAGGTCAGCAAGCTATTACTAATACACTACTAAATGCAATTGAGAATAACCATTTAGCGCAAGCTTTATTATTTACAGGCCCTCGCGGAGTTGGTAAAACAACGTGTGCAAGGATCCTAGCTAAAATGATAAATAGTGATGGTAATACGAGTGAGGACGAAGATTTTGCCTTTAACATATTTGAGTTAGATGCTGCATCAAATAATTCTGTTGATGATATAAGAAGTTTAACAGACCAGGTAAGGATTCCTCCGCAAGTTGGTAAGTATAAAGTTTATATTATTGATGAAGTGCACATGCTGTCTCAAGCCGCCTTTAATGCATTTTTAAAGACATTAGAAGAGCCACCTAAACACTGCATATTTATATTGGCAACAACAGAGAAACATAAAATAATTCCTACTATTTTATCACGTTGTCAAATATTTGATTTTAAGCGTATCACTGTTACAGACGCCAAAGACTACCTAAAATACATCGCCAAAGAACAAGAAGTAATTGCTGAAGACGATGCACTTCATATTATTGCTCAAAAGGCTGATGGTGCAATGAGAGATGCTCTTTCTATTTTTGATAGAGTAGTAAGCTTTTCTGGAAAAAACTTAACTCGACAAGCTGTTACAGAAAACTTAAACGTATTAGACTACGAAACATATTTCACAAGTACTGATTTTATACTAGAAAATAAGATACCTGAATTGCTTGTGCAATTCAATTCTATATTATCTAAAGGTTTTGATGGACACCATTACATTGCAGGATTAGCTTCTCATTTTAGAGACCTAATGGTGTGTAAAAATCCTGCTACAATAGAGTTATTAGAAGTCGGTGACGATACTAAAGTAAAATACATAGAACAATGCAAGAAAACATCAAACAGCTTTTTGATGAAAGGTATACAATTAGCAAATGATTGCGACTTAAAATACAAAACTAGTAAGAACCAACGCTTACTCGTTGAGTTAACACTTATGCAACTTGCCTCTATCACTTTTGATGGAGAAAAAAAAAACAATAAGCACTTCATAATACCACCTTCATATTTTACAGCTAAAGGCATTACTCCAATTACTATAAATAAACAAAAAGTTAAAACAAAAAAAACGTTTACTTCTGTTTCTGAGACAGAAGACATTTCTTCTAAAGAAACCATATCGGTTGTAAGTACAGCAATTACTGCACCTAAAATAAGTATAGATAAAGGAAAAAAGTCAACATCCGGACTATCACTGAAAAGTATTAGAGAGAAAAAAGAACATTTAATTCGTCAAATGGATGTTGTCATTGATGAAGACGATTTGCCAAAAGAACCTGTGACACAAGAAGCCTTGAACCAAGCATGGAAAATTTATACCGAGCAGATGGATAAAAAAGGTGAAAAAATTATGGCATCTATTCTACAGATGGACGCACCAAAATTAGAAGGTACAACTATCTATTTAACGTATTCAAATAATACTAATAAAATTGAATTAGAACGCGCTGAGTTTCCTCTAATGGCTTTTTTGAAGAAAAAACTTCTTAATTACGACTTAAAGTTAGATATTACTGTTAATGAAGAAATCGCTAAAAAATATGCATTTACTCCTCTAGAAAAGTACGAAAAACTAAAAGAGAAAAACCCAAATATAGAATTGCTTAAAAGAACATTTGGATTAGACATTTAACTGAAATGAGATTAATAGTATTACTTTTTATATTAATTATAGGTTTTACAAGCTGTGAAGGGAGGAAAACCCAAAGACAAGCTTTAAATGAGGATATAGCAGAATTTAAGAAAAATATTACTATTCAAAAGGATGTTTACCAACCTGAAACATATACGGAACACGAAGTAGATACTTTGTTAAGTAATGGATATCGGATAAGAATAAAAACCTATTCTGATATGGAAAATACTGTACTGATAACCAAAATAATAGATACTATAAATTATCAAAATCACTATAGGCAATACAAATTCGATATTTTAATTGAGAAAGAAGGCCATTCTATCTTTAATGAATCTTTTGATAAATCAAAAATAAACACATTATTAGGAAATAATTCTAAAGGTATTAAAAACTCTTTAAACAAGAATTTTGAAAAACTAGCTATTTTAAAATCAATTCAATTAAAAGATTATATTTCTGAAGACTACGTATTAATAGATTTAGGTTATGCTATACCTGAGAAAGACATTATCGATTGGTATACTTTAAAAATTGATAAATACGGGAATAGTAGTTTTATTACAACTAAAATAAATTAAAATGTTAGGTCTTAAACTTCCGACAGACCCAAGATGGGTTAATATTGTCGAAAAAAATATTAAAGATATATTAATAGATCACGCCTATTGCGAACAAAAAGCGGCTAGTACAGCAATTTCATTAATTATAAGCTTTCCTGAATACACAGAACTGGTTGAAGAAATGATAGAGTTGGTGAATGAAGAAATGAGTCACTTTAAAATGGTTTATGATCTTATCTTAGAAAAAGGTTGGATACTTGGCAGAGATCGTAAGGATGATTATGTAATAGCTCTAATACAGTTTTTTCCAAAAGGAGGAAGTAGAACCACTCAATTGGTTCATCGCCTCTTATATGCAGCCTTAATAGAAGCCAGAAGTTGTGAACGTTTTAGACTACTTTCGGAAGAATTAGAAGATAAAAAACTAGCTAAATTTTATAGAAAATTGATGATTAGTGAAGCTGGCCACTATACGATGTTTTTAAATTTTGCAAGAAAATATGGTGATCGAAATGAAGTTGATAAAAAATGGCAACAATTACTCGAGTTTGAAGCAGAAATTATGAAAGGATTAAGCAATAAAGAATCAATTCATGGATAAAAAAAGCCTCAACTGATGTTGAGGCTTTTTTTAATATATATTTTCCTTTTTCTAAATCTTTATTCCAAAACCAAACTGCATTACATGGTTTTTCGCCTCAAAAGATGTGATATCTTCATTTAGTATATTTGACAAGCCATAAGAAAAGCGAGCATCTACAAACAACTCGCTTGTAATCATATATTCTGCTCCTATAACACCAGAAAATGCTAGCGTATTAAATAAGTCTTCATTTTCCCAAGTCTTTAATGCAATTTGCGGACCTGCGCCAAAAGATAAACGGTCTGTAACAGATAGCTTTAATAGGATAGGCAATTGTAAATAATCAGCTCTTATATCCTCATCTTTACCACCTTCGGCGGACCACTGAAGTTCAGTAGTTAAGGTTATATTTTCAGATAAATTAAAATCAACAAAACCAGCAAAAGCGAAACCATTACGGTGTTGATTGACAAAATTTGGTGCTGGTTCAAAATCTAAATTAGAGACATTTAAAGCTCCTCTAACTCCATATTGTATGTCTTGTGAGAAACTGAATGATGCAGCGCTTATAAAAAGCAGTATTAGTAATTGTTTTTTCATAATATTCAATTTGAGGTATTAGCATTTCTTTAAACTAATTATTAGTCAAAGATATATAAAAAGTACAAAATTGCTAAAATTAGACTAAAATACTCGATACAGTTTCGTGGTAAATACTTTTTATAATACCGTCGGATAAACCAATTTTTGGAACATAGATATCTTTCGCCCCACTCCACTTCATTGCAGATAAATATATACGAGTTGCTGGTATAATTACATCAGCTCTATCTTGGTTAAGGTTTAATTTAGTAATACGCTCTTCGTAAGAATAGTTCTGAAGCATTTTATAGTAACTAGTTAAATAAAAATAGGTCAATGGCTTGCCAGCATCTTTACCAGAAATCTTAAAAATCTTATTGATATTACCACCAGAACCGATGAGCTCTATTTTATAATATTCTTTTGTATTTTCTTTAACCCATTGCTCTAATTCTCGCCATGTTTCATTTTTTACGATATCATTTAAGAGTCTTACCGTACCTATTTTAAAAGATTTTGATTTAATTTTTACTCCATTGTTAATAATAGAAAATTCAGTACTACCACCTCCCACATCTACATACAAATATGTTTTATTAGGGTCAATAAATCTATGCAAATCTGTCTCTGCAATTATTGCCGCTTCTTCTTCACCATCAATAATATCAATTTTAATATTACATTTTTTTGAAATCATATCAACAAGTGGAGCACTGTTTTTTGCTTCTCGCATAGCCGATGTTGCACACGCTTTGTAACGGACTATACCATGAGATTTCATTATTAAACTAAATGCAGTCATTGTATCAACCATTCTATTCTGATTATATTCTGATATTTCTCCATTTAGGAATACATCAGAACCCAATCTAATCGGCACACGTACTAACGAATTTTTTTTAAATATTACAGGCTCATCATCTTGCTCAATAATATTAGATATTAATAATCTTACAGCATTAGATCCTATATCTATTGCTGCATATTTCTGAATCTTCAGCATACTATCCTTCTAGTTTGTTTATATAATATTTATAAGTATCGTATTGCGCTCTTATCATTTTCTTATCATTATTAACATATTTATTATCCTGGTCTTTATTAATAATGCGCGCTTTCACATTATCATTCCAACAGATATCATATAATTGTTGTAACTCTTGCTTTATATCTTCATCATATACTGGGCAACTAACTTCTACTCTATTATCAATATTCCTGGTCATCCAATCTGCTGATGAAATATAAATTTTTGGATCATCATTGTTAGAAAATATGTATAACCTTGTATGCTCTAAGAATTTGTCTATAATACTAATAATTTCAATATTTTCGCTCATGCCTTTAACTCCAGGAACCAGACAACAAAGGCCTCTTACTATCATTTGCACTTTAACACCTGCTCTACTAGCTTCATATAGTTTGTCAATCATTTTATAACTACTTATGCTATTCATTTTCAATTTAATGAATGCATTTTTACCGCTTTTAGCATTAGTTATTTCGTTGTCAATGAGTGCAAATAATTTTGATTTTGTATAATGTGGTGACGTAATTATGTGCTTATATCTATTCACCTTATAATTCACCTCAAAAAAGTTAAAAACCTTATTTACGTCTTTTAATATTTTTGAATTGGCTGTTAATAATGTAAAATCAGTATAAATTTTTGCCGTAGACTCATTAAAATTTCCTGTACTTATAAAACCATAGCGCACTAATTTATCTTTCTCCTCTCTCTCAATTACACACATCTTACAATGCACTTTTAATCCAGGAACACCAAAAAGCATTTTTACACCTGCATCTTGCATTTGCTCTGCATAATTAATGTTTGCCTCCTCATCAAATCGCGCTCTAAGCTCTATAGATACAGTAACTTTTTTACCATTTTTAGCAGCATTTATAAGAGAACTAGCTACGTGAGATATTTGTGCAAGTCTATAAATTGTAATTTTTATTGTTTTAACCTTTGGATCTAATGCCGCTTCTCTTAAAAATTTTACGATATAAGAAAAGGTATGATAAGGTGTATAAACCAAAAAGTCCTTATTTGCGATAGTTTTAAAAATACTTTCCTCAAAACTAAGTCCTTTAACTGGTAGGGGTTTTATTTTAGAATAAAGCAAATCAGTTCTTCCAAGACTAGGAAAATCCATATAATCTCTTCTATTATGATAACGCCCGCCTGGTATTATACTGTCTGTAGACTCTATTTCCATGCGCTCTAGAAGAAAACTAAGTGTTTTTTTATCAATATTTTTATCATATACAAAGCGCACAGGATCGCCACTTTGTCTATCCTTTACACTTTCTGATAACTTATCAATAAAACTTTTACTTAAGTCACTATCAAAATCTAGCTCACCATCTCTGGTTATTTTAATCATATGAGCAGATATGGTGTCGTAATTAAAAATATTAAATATATCATTTAAGCAGTAGCGCAGAACATCGTCTAACATTATAATATAGTTCGTATTATTTCTGCTAGGTAAAACAACAAAACGATCCATTGCTTTAGATATCTCAATAAGCGCATATTGATCAACATCAGAGTTAGACATTTTAACTGTTAAATAAGCTGCACTATCTTTAAGTTCTGGAAGGTCAATATCTTCATTAAGTATAATAACGACCAATGCAGGACTGATTTCTTGGTAAAAGTAGTTTTTCAAAAAAACTTCCTGTTCACTATCAATAGCAGTCTCTGTAATAATATGAATATTTTCTTCTTCTAGTTGAGTTGTAATTGATTGTAAAATTTCGAGACTTTCACTTTGTTGCTCAATTACAATTTTTGTAATTTCTTCTAAAAGTTCACTTGCTTTAATACCACCTAATTCACTCTTAGCTCCTTTACCAGCTTCGTCAATGCGTTTAACTGTTGCATAGCGTACTTTAAAAAACTCATCTAGATTATTAGAAAATATTCCTAGGAATCGTAAACGCTCTATCAAAGGTACGTTCTCATCAGCGGCTTCTTGTAATACTCTTGCATTAAATTGCAACCAACTTAATTCTCTATTTATATAAACGTTTTTGTCTTTTGTCATTCTTTTAATTCCTTTGGAATAATTATAAGTTCAGTAGTTCCTTGTTTAAGTTCTTCCCATTTATCAATTTCAAATTTAAGCTTTACCAAACCAGCCGTTGGTAAATTTAAAATAGAGCTATCTCCATATAAATTGGTTATTGATGTAAATGCGTGATTATGACCAAATATCATAATTTCATTAATATTATCTGGTAATTTTTTAATAAATGATATCACATTCTCACCTCCAAAATCATATAAATCACTCACTATGATTTCAGAATTTTCTGATAATTTAAACCGATTTATAAATATTTTACAAGTTTCTAGGGCTCTTTTGGCCGAACTCGAGAAAATTCTTTCTGGCACGCTATTATTGAGAATATAATGGGTTGCAACGCGTTTAGCATCAGACTTACCTCTTGATTTTAAAGGTCTTTCTTCGTCACTTACGTTATGTTCCCATGAGGATTTTCCGTGTCTTACTAAGATGATTTTTTTCATAAAATATCGATTAAATGCAAATTTTTTCGACAAAATGTTGCTTATTTCCGTTTTAACGATTAAATTGCCGCTTTAACTCGAATGTTTGTTTATGATTTAAGTTATAAGTTCTTTTGTTTCGTGTAAAATTAATGTAAATGACCCCAAATCTAAAATATATTAATCCATTCTATATTACATTTACGTTAATTGTACTTCCCTCTTTTTAGCAAAAAAACAAATAACAATGCTGTTAAATCTTCAATAGGTTTTACTACAAAAATTGTAGTTTAAAATATTAGTGCTTTAACAACATCGTAGACATTATAGTTATTATGTATAATATGAGAAATAAATACAATTATGTTTCTATGGTAAATATAACTAAAGCTATAATAATAGCTCTTGTACTTATTATACCAAATCTGCTTTTAGCGCAAGCAAACTCGCAGGCATCTTCTATACAGACAGATGTATCGTTTCAGTGGGAAGATACTCAAGGAGCAAATTTAAATAGTTCGGCTACTATTAAGTCAATTACTATTAGCGGATTAGAGTACAACACATTTGTTGTGCCTACAAGTTATGAAATGACACGGCTAGGTCCAGATGGGCCTGCATCAAATAGAATAAAGCTTAATGGCCCTAATCTTCCTGGTAATAGTAGTGGGGCAAATTGGATTACAGATGCTACAGCTGCATTTCAAGATAAAAACTTAAATCATTATTTTACGGCAAATCCTAATGGGCGTAATATCTGTTCAGACTCAATTGCTGCACTAAATACCGACGCACAGAAACAAACAATTTTTTATAGTCCATCCATACCTTCTAATGCTGATGCTGTATTAGCAGTTACAGAAAGAGGAGCAAATAATTGCTTTTATCTAGAAGTTTGGGGAACTCCTGCAGGTGGTGGACCTGAAGAAAAACTCGGAGCAACTTTTGTAAGAAATGTTGGTAATTATACTGGCTGTACTTATGCTCCACCATTGCCAGGTTCAGATTATTGGCACTCTGGTCGTTGTAATGAAAATGGACAAACTGTTGGGATTGCGCTCTTCTATTTAAATGATATTGCCCCAACAGGATCAAAGATTACAAAAATTGAATTTATTGCTGCTACTCGAGATCATGGTGATGGCAAATTTTTTATTTTACAGAAATATGCAGAAGATCAGGAATCAACAAGATGTTTAAATGAAACTTTTAATGGTGATTTGTCTAATGATACAAATGTACCGGATAATTCGACTTACACCCTAGTGAGTGGACCAACACCGGCAGGTCAATCATTTACTTTAAATTCAAATGGAACTTATGAATACATTCCTTCAACAGGATATATAGGAGATGTTAACTTCTCATATGAAGTCTGTTTACCTGCTCCCAATAGCAGTGTTTGTGATACTGGTAATGTAACTATGACTTTTATTGATTTACCACCTGACCCTGCTTTTACAATCAGTTGTGGATCTTCGTACGATGATTTTATTGTTACAGTAGATAGTCCTTTAGGGTCTGAGTTCGAGTATTCATTAAATGATGGAGTTTATCAAGATTCTCCAATATTTAATGACCTTAATCAAGGTACTTATAACCTATTAGTTAGAAATAAATTAATCGGTTGTACCACTGCATATAGCAGCAACCCTGTCTTATTAACACCACTTGAATTAATTGGTACAACAACTGATATTTTGTGTAAAGGTGAAAATACAGGTGCTATAGATATCACTGTTTCAGGTGGATATCCTCCATATACTATTTCATGGAGTAATTCAGCCACTTCAGAGGATATCGACAGTTTATATGCTGGCGATTATACGGTGACAATAACAGATACTACTGGTTGTTCTATTAATGAAACATTTACTTTAAATCAGCCAACAGAAGATTTAGAGTCTTCAATATCTGCTACTCAAATTTTATGTAATGGTGATAATACAGGTACTATAGATTTAACCATATCTGGTGGTACAGGACCTTATACAGTTTTATGGAACAATAATTCTACAGATGAAGATCTTAATAATCTCATAGCAGGGACATATATTGTCACTATTACAGATGCCAACAATTGTGAAATAACTGACGAGATTATTATAACTGAGCCTACTGATCCATTAAATGCCAGCGTTAGTAGTATTGAGAATGTGGATTGTTCTGGTAGCAGTACGGGAAGTTTTGTTATTGAAGGATCTGGTGGCACTGCTCCATATACTTATAGTGTTAATAATGGTGTAAATACTCAATCAAGTGGGTTTTTTGAAAACCTATCAGACGATTCTTATACTGTATTAGTCACAGATGCAAACAATTGTACTTTTACATTAAATGTAAATATCGATACTGACGATACTGAAGATCCAACGATTTCAGTTCCTAATGCTTTTATAATAGAGGGGTGCTCAACGTTAGATATTACCTCTGATGACGTTAATTTAATATTTAATTATTCAGAGTCTCAATCTGGTGATATTCAGTCTTCTTTTGCAACCAACTCTGAATATATTGCTTCTGATGATGCTTCAATTCAAAGTATAACATATATAGATATTACTACAAGTTCTAATAATTGCCCACTAGTAGTTTTAAGAACTTTTACCGTAACAGATGATTGTGGGAATACAGCTTCTGCGACGCAAACCATTACTGTTGAAGATACAACACCACCTACTATCACAGCACCTGCTGATGTAACTATCGAGTGTACAGATGATGAGTCTTCTGCTA
>NZ_JBHZTH010000005.1:0-246690 GCF_046545555.1 Winogradskyella sp. PE311
GTGCAAATATATAACTCATTTTTAATCCCACAACTACTTTCTTAATTTTATTTATGAGTTTATCCCTAAAACCCTTCTAACTAAATAAATAAAGAACATTATTATTTTGAATATGCTAACTGAGGTAAAATATTATAAAAAGAAATCCCAAACAATACCAAAACGAATAGTAAAATCTCTATAAGGATTGTTTGGTGCCGCAAAGTAATCATAACCAGTAAAAGACGAGTTAAAGTGTTCTGCTTTTAAAAATATTCTAGTTTGTCTAATCTTTGCATTAACAAAAAAGTCTAGTCTAGGAAACCCTCCTAGCTCAGTTTCATTTTGAGTGTAAAATTCGGCTAGTAAAGGATCGTATCCATTCATTCTATATTTTGTGAAATAATTTAGAGTTATTCCTGCTTGCAAAGTCATTGCTTTTTTAAAAATTTCATTAGAATAATAAAAGGTATTTCTAGAAATTATAGTTGGAACATTTAACACATCATCATCACTTATGACATTTTGGTACATAATAGTATTATCTAGCGCAAAATTTCCTATCCTAAATTCTTTATTTAATTTCAATCTTAAATACTGGATTGACTCAGAATACTGTTCAGGTTTAACTATGATCTTATCTGTATCACCATCAGAATTAAAAAAAGTATAATTCGCAATGTTTGAAATATCTAAATCCGCGTTAAAAAACTTTTTCGATTTGATACTAAAGCTTAATTGCTGAGTGTTTATATTTTCAAAATTATCTAAATTATACCAATTGTAATTGATGTAATCGCTTTGATAAAGTAAAAGATTGAAATTTGGCAATCTTGAGTTTAGATTAATTGAACTAGATAAAAGTAAATCATCCATCAATTTCATTTTAATAGTTCCACTCAAATAATTACCAGAAAACTCATCAGAAATATTCAGGCCACCTTTACCTTGAATACTAAAACCTTTATAATTTTTGTAATATGCCGCTTCAACCCCAATAAAACTTGTCTTTATTCTATTTGGGATAATTTCATCCGTAAACAATATAATACTGTTGTAACCATAATTAATATTCGTGTAGTTTAACGCAAACATTAATTCTCCTAAAATATTATTAACGTAGTTTAAACCTAAAGAGGTTTTAAAGTTCTCTAATTTAACTTTATCATTAATGTCATCATTAAAGGTTTCACCAAAGAAATCAGTTGTAGCGGAAGTTTGATAAAATTGAAAAAATTTATCCTCTAATGAGATTTTATTAACAACTGACAACTGATTATTGCTTAAAGAATCGCTTTGCTTAATTATATCAAAAGAATGATTAAGAAAAAAACGTTTACCTCTAAGTATATTTTCTGCATTTTCTAAATTAGGATCAAAAACTGACCTATCAATAAACTCCTCATCACCAGATTGAAAGTTAACTATATCTTCGTCTTTTAATCCACCATTTTCTTGGTTTAAAATATCCTGCATAACAATATGTCCTTTTGCTCTATACCTTTTGTTCTTACTACTATAACTTGAAGTAAAACGAAAATTACCTGAACTTGTAAGAGTATTTTGATAATTACCAAGCGACCTTAAACCTTTATAAGCGATAGAAAAATTAAATTGTCTAGACAGGTTGACCGTAAAAAAAGCATCGAGCATTTGTCCTTGCTCAAAAGCCGTTTTATATGTTAGTCTTGTCCACGGAGTCGGTACTTCATAATAATTTATATCTTCTTCTTCAAAATAATTAAAATGACGAGCTCTTGACCCAAATAAAGGTTTTGTTTTATTTGAAGATGGATTAAAACTTAAAGTATTATATGACTGCCCGATATTGGCAAATGGCATTAAACCAAAATTATCTTTTTGTAGATAATTAAATTTATAGTCTTTTCTAATAGTTAGCGTTGTATCTACTGCTGTCGTGTCTTTATCAAAATTAAACAACAAATACATATCTATTGTCGCCAATTCTTTAAAACCTTTAGAACGTTTAACTAAAGAGGTATCTTGTTCGTTAGAATTTAACCTATTATTGTTAATATTCTTATCAATTTCAATTTGAGCTGTGAGCTGTATAGAAATTAATAGGCACAATATAATTATGATACTTTTTTGTTTCATTTATTAAATCCTAATTTCTAAACAAATTAAACTATAAAATATTGTTTTAACGAAGTGAATTACAAATTACTTAATAAAAAAGACCAACAATAATTGTTGGCCTTTAAAATTTTAAGTAATTATCCAACAATTATTCAATTATAAGTTTTCTCGAAGTTTGTCTATTACCTTCTTTTATATTTATAATATAAACTCCAGACTTTAAATTATTTAAAGTGATTGCTTGTTTAAAAATAACAGAAGAATTAATAAAATCATTATTGTATACTAACCTGCCTCTAATATCATAAATATCTATGTCTACCTGATTATTAGCATCATTTAAATTAGATTGAAAACTAATTGTAAATTCACCTTTTGTTGGGTTAGGGTAGATATCAAGTGAATTGGAAAAATCATTATCATCCACACCCAAAACAAGACTGTTTCCTGAAACTATCAATGAGTAATCCTGTTCTAACGGATCAAAAGGACCAGCGCCGCTTAAAGTGCCTTTATGGTTAACTGTTAAGGTATACGTGCCAGATGCAGGTGCATCGATTTCTATTACTTCAATATTATCGACATTATTATCCGCTTTAGAGTTTGAAAAACCAAATGATGAATCATAATCCAATTTCCAAGGGAAATAAGTTGTACCGTCCTTTGTTAATCTCAGATCTAAATCATTAATCAGTCGAGGGCTAGGATTATTTAAATTATCCTCACCAGATAAGATACCACCTGGTACATCAGTCCAACAAATTGTTGCCTTTAATTTATCACCTGCTTGAGCTGTAAAATTAAAACTATAACTTTGATTATTATTTAAAGTCAACTCTTCAATTATAGAAGAACGCGTTTGACTTCCTGTAATAACTTCAGCAGCAGCTTTTGCATTTAACATACCCCATCCAAATACATGATCTGGCCCAATACGCAGTGGGTCGTCAGTTGCAGTATGGCAAACTAATCCTTTGAGAGTAGACGAGAGCATATAAACACCATTTAATTGATTATAGTATTGCTGCAAAAGTGCTAACGAACCAGTTACATTAGGCGCTGCCATAGATGTTCCTGACTTTAAACTGTAAGTATCAACAACCTCAGTAGAACGAAGAGCCGTACCATCACCCGCTAAATCTGGCTTAATACGTAGATCATCAGTAGGTCCTTGACTGCTACTAGAATTAATATCTAAAGTTACTTGGTTAGTGAACGCATCAATAGATGGATTAGCATTGGCTATTACTAATGTGTTTTTCGCCGTCTTGTCGCCTGTTAATTTATCGGAATTGGCAAAAAGGCCTCCCTCATATACATAATTACCTGAATTACCCGCTGAAGCAACTATTAAATATTGTGGGTTAGCTTTTGCAATATCATCTACTTCAAAAGCACCTGAACTGTATGCACCTTTCCACCAAGGCTCAACATTCTCAGCTGGGATACCGTAAGAATGGTTTGATAAGATTATAGGGTTAGCTAAATCAGCAACAGCTAAAACCATTTCTGGAGTATCGTTGTTAAAATTATAAGATTTAACTGACACATTAGTAGCCATACCTTTTGCAGCTGGTAAAACACCACGTGCTGAAATGGTACCAGCAACATGTGTTCCGTGAGAACTAAAGCCCATACTGCCATCTGTTCTTGTATTTTCAATTATTGCAACCCTAGAAGTAGAACCTGCAGGGTCCATAAACTCGGTATGAGTATCTTGCACAGGTCCTCCATCCCATACGCCAACTGTTAAACCAGAACCGTCTAAATCTAAACCCAAACTTCCACCTACTTGTAAGTGGTTTGTGCCAGTTGCAATAGCTGCATTGGTATTGTCAGTGGTTCTGTAAATTGGTTTACCTTCAACTATGTCGTACATAACAAAAGTCTTACCTGTTTCGTTTAAAAACGTTTTAGTTCTATTCTCATTCTGAGCTAAATAATTATTTACTCTTAAAGTTCTGAGTGAGTCTGTCACCTTTATCCTAAGATATACATCTTGTTGATTTTTATTTAGTTGAGAAAACTGCTCTTTAGACATTGTGGTCTGAGCAAAAGAAAACGTTACGGATAACGCTAATACACATAAATTTAATAGATTTTTCATAATATTTTTTTCAAAGCACACGAATATACAAAAAATCACAAATACTAACAACAGTTAGTTGTTAGTACAATATTTGATATATATACAAAAAAAAGCAGCCTCTAAAAGAGGCTGCTTTATATATAAAATAGTAGTTATCTACTAATTATAGCGTAAAGTTTACAATAAAAGGCGCTGTTCCTAATTGAGAACCAGTAGCACCGAAACCACCATCTACAACAGGTGTAAATATATCAGTGTTTCCAGCACAAGTAGCACTTATTAATCCATAAGAACCATTTGCATTACCAGTATTACCATCACCCCAAGAATCTAAAAATTGAACTTGATAGTCACCATCTGGTAAACATAATGTTTTTGAGAAACTTGTTAAACCATCGAATGTTCCAAAAGCAGGAGCACCAGATGCATTAAAACTAGCATCAACTAAAGCACCACTATTAGTATCGAAAATTAAATAAGCCATTTCCTCAGGAAACTGGTCGAAATTTAAATCTACAACAACTTCGTTAAGTGTACATGCAGAAGTATAACTATACGTTGTAGTTCCTCTCGTGTTTATTACTGCTCCATCAGAAGCAACTAAATCTAAAATTAGTTCTCTGTTTTCACCTATTGGTACTTGAGCAAAATCAACAGTTACAGGTATTGTACCTAAGTGTTGACCTGCAGGAATAGTAACAGAGTTACCTATTGTATATTCAGCTGGCACCGCTGTAGAAGCAGCATTTACTGTAATACTATAAGTTCTATCGCTACTAGACTGCGTTGTAGATTCTACTGTTAAATCAACAGTAGGCTCACAAACACCAACAGTTACCGCACTACTTGCAAAAGAAAGCGCAGTCTGACCATTATCAGCATCAAATATAACTAAGTCTTCCTCACAACTAGTGAAAGAAAAAACAAGAGTTAAGGTTAAAAATAGTTTAAATATATTTTTCATAATTAATTTTGTTTTTTATTAATAGCCAGGGTTTTGTTCTGCACCTATACCAGGGTTTGCATTAATTTCTACAATTGGTATTGGTAAAGTAAATCTAAAATCACTAGCAGCTAAAGTACAAGCACCACTCTGAAGACCACATGCAATTGGGTCTCTGTCGATACCTACACCAGCAGCTGTACCTAATCTTTTTAAATCTTTATATCTGTGACCTTCATAAACAAGCTCGATCTTACGCTCTTGTAATACTGCCGCAAAGGCTGCCTGTTGAGAAGCATAAGTATCTAGAGGTTGTGCAGATCCAAAACGTGCATCACGTAATTGCTTAATTAAAGCAGCTGTACCAGGAAAATCATTTGCTGCAGCTCTTGCTTCAGCAGCGATTAATAACATCTCAGAAGATCTAAATACTTTTAAATCATTCATTAATGGACGACCATCTGAACCAGGATACTTCTGAATAACTAAAATATCATTATTTATAGGATCTGGATCATTTGGATAATCTGGACTAATAACCGAAGTTGTAGAAACATTTACATCAAAACGAATATCAGCAGGATCTAATAAATCAAATACACTTCTATCCATTTCAAAATAAGGTGAACCAGCTAATGTTGCACTTACGAATGCAAATCTAGCTCCGGCCCAACCACCAGCTGAAACAGCACCAGTAGCTCCTTGTCCGTCATAAGAATCGTTCAACACTCTTTCTAATTTAAAAATTATTTCAGTATTGTCAGCATCTAAGAACATATTTTCATATTGCGCTCTATCTGCTATAGGATAATTTGCTAATAACTGATTAGCAAGTGTTCCTGCAGTAGGGTAATCACCTCTTGTTAATGCTATTCTAGCTCTAAAAGCTGTAATTGCATCTCTAGAAACAAATGTAGGATCTGACTGTACTGTACTTAATGAGCTAGCTAATGCTAAATCATCATTAATAAAAGTCATTAATTCACCAACAGTATTTCTTCTAGGCTGTATAGTTAATGGTGCAATAAAATCAATTACTGGCACGGCCATAGCAGAATCATCTCTAGGATCTGGACTAAAATATACTAACATTTCAAAATTAGCATAAGCACGTATAAAGTGTGCTTGAGCCAAAATGTTATTGTAATCATCTTGCTCGCTAGCATCTGGTGTTACATTACCTGCAGCTTCAATAAGGATTGTAGCTCTGTTATTAACTCTAAAGTTTCTTACCCAAAAGTCTGATGCAGCACCACTACCTGCGTTTAAAACGAAATCGTATAATGCGAAACCTTGTCCACCACTATCGAACCCAATTGCTAACTCATCTGTAAAATTTGATGATAAAGCAATCTCAGGAGTTAAATCCCATTGATTATACACAGCTAACAAACCGCCATTAAGATCTTCAACTGACTGAAACGAGTTAGCGGCATCTAAACGACCAACTTGTCTAATGTCTATTGCGTCGTTACAACTTGCAAATAAAACTACAAGCATAACACATAATATTCTATTCATGTTTTTCATATCTAATTTATATTTTTTTAAAATCCTAATTCAAATCCAACAGCGAATGTTCTTGGTGTAGGATATTGTCTAGAACCATTACTTCTTGTTTCTGGATCAAAACCTCTCCATTCTGTAAAAGTTAATATGTTTTCACCATTAACAAATACTCTTGCTGTAGAGAAACCTGTTCCTTCTAATGCCTTCTTAGAGAAGTTATAACCTAAACTAGCAAATCTTAATCTTAAGAAATCTGCACTTTTTAAGAATCTATCTGAATCTCCAAAAGAATTTAAGTTAGAAGCAGTTGGGCTAGGAATATCTGTAACATCTCCTGGCTGAGCCCAAGCTCTAAATAAATCTGCAGACAAATTAAACTGACCAACAGCTGTAGGATCGATTAAATCATTATAATCATTATCGAATCTATCAACTCCAATCATATAATTCCATTGTGTTGAAAAGAAGAACCCTTTATAATCAAGATCTAAATTAAAACTACCATTCCATTCTGGAACAATATTCTTGTCTAACCAAACTCTATCGTTATCAGCATCTGGGTTCTCTGTAACATTACCATTCGCATCAAGATAAAGTAAATTACCATTTGCTGGATTAACACCTGCATATCTTAAAGTAAAATATTCACCGAATATTCCACCATTTCTACCTAAACCAATAATTTCTCCTTCTGGATTCGGAACTTCTTGTAGTTCAGTTTTATTGTAGTTAGCTACAACACCTACTGTCATTCTGAAATCTCCTTGGAATACATCATAAGAAATCTGTGCATCAGCACCTCTGTTGAAAAGTAAACCAGTATTTGCATTCTGAGCAGTTACACCAGCTACAGCTGAAATAGGAGTTGCTTGGAAAAGATCTTCTGTCTTTCTTTCGTATACATCGAAAGCACCTCTTAATCTATTATTCCAAACACCAAAGTCAAGACCAATGTTTAATTGAGCTACTGTTTCCCATTTAAGATCACGGTTACCAAATTGCGCTAGAGCAATTGAGTTAGCATTACCATAACCACCTGTTGTTGTAAAGAAATCTTCTGTAAGGTCAGGACCTCCAAATAAACCACCACCAACAATATCTTGGTTACCAGCAGTACCATAAGAAGCTCTTAACTTAAGATTGTTAATTGCTGAATCTTCCATGAAAGCCTCGTTAGAAATATTCCAACGTGCAGAAACTGAGTAAAAAGATGCCCATCTATTAGAACCAGCAAAACGGTAAGAAGCATCTCTTCTGAAAGTACCACCAATACCATATTTTTGATCAAAATCGTAGTCTACACTAGCAAAGTAAGAAAATAAACCAGCATTTAAGATTTCAGCACTAGCTTCATCATTAAATAAGCCATTAGCTTGAGATATTAAAGCACTACCATCACCAGGTGAGAACGTTCTTGGATCTAAACCATTCGCGAAATAACCAAATTGTCTAAAGTGTGCTTTAAAATATTCTGTATATAAACCAACATCCACTGTATGCTTCCCATAAGTTTTAGAAGCGTTTAATGATGTTACTTGGTTGTAAGAGAATGCACGTGTACTAAATTGTTGTTGGAAACCTGAAGTAGGATTCTCAGCACCACCAAATAGTATTGCGTTAAATGAATCTGGAGCTTCTGCTCTAGTTAATGACTCACTTTGGTAATCAGCAGACATTACTAAGTTAGCTGAAAGCCAATCTGTAAGTTTGTAGTTAAAATTAGCACTACCTACAATCTTAACCTCTTCTTCAAATCTTGTATAAGTTCTTAACCTATCTAATAAGAATAATGGAGTGTTAGTAAAAGAAAGTGGATTTAATAAATCCGCACCATTAGTATAATCAGCATCAGTGATATAAGGTACAGAAATAAATGCTCCTAATACGTAATTTCTATTAATAGCTCCTGAACCAATACTGTTTGGCTCGTTAGACTTAGAATAGTTAACTGTTAAGTTTGTACCATAATTAAATTTATCATTTGCACTTTTACCAGTTACATTTGAACGTAAATTAAAACGTTTTAAATCACTATCTTCTAAGATACCTTGTGTATCACTAAATCCAAAAGATGTGAACTGCGTTGCTTTTTCACTACCACTAGATAATGAAAGCGTGTGATTTTGAGAAATACCAGTACGGAAAAAGAAATCTGTCCAACTAAAGTTTGGAGCAGCTGCAATTTGCGCATCTGTTAACGGTGTACCGTTTCCTGGGTTAAATGCACCACTACTGTTACCAGCACCAGCACCATTACCTCTTGATCTTTCGTAAGTCAACAATTGTTGAGAACTCATTGCATTGTAATCATTATCTTGTAATGTACTAAATGAAACAAATCCGTTGTAACCTACAGTTAAACCTTGTTCAAAATTACCTGTACGCGTTTTAATAACAATTACACCATTTGCACCACGATTTCCGTAGATAGCTGTTGCACCTGCATCTTTTAAAACATCAATAGAAGCAATATCTTGTGGGTTTAAAGATCTAAAGTTATCTTCATCTACTGGCGCGCCATCTATAATAAATAGAGGCTCTGTATTACCATTAATAGAAGAAACACCACGTAACTGAACTAATGAATTACCACCTGGCTGACCAGAACTCGTAGTAATATTTAATCCTGCTACTTGTCCAGATAATGTCTGAACAAAACTTGCGTTAGGACGATTTTCAATAGTTTCTGCTGTTACTCTAACAGAAGATACTTTAGAAGTAGCTTTACTCTGTGTTTGGTAACCTACAACAACTACTTCGTCTAAAGCATTGTCAAGTTCAAGAGATACATTATATGTATTACTTGATCCAACAGTTTTTTGGGCATTTTTCATACCTACATAAGAGAATACTAAAACATCTCCTGAATTGACCTTAATAGTATACTTACCATCAAAATCTGTTTGTTCACCTCTAGAGGTGCCTTTTACAATTACACTAGCTCCTGGAAGTGGTAAACCATCATCCGCTGTTGTAACTGTACCTGTGACAGTTTTCTCTTGTGCAAAAGAAAATTGCATCACGAACGCCATAAAAAGCGTTAATAACCATGTTAACTTTAATTTCATAAAACAATTATTTGAGTTAGTCTAGTTGCAAACATCTTAATTAAATATTAAATAAGCAAGTGTTTTTGCCAAAAAAATGTTAACGCATTTACTAATACCATAATATGCTAGGACATTTCATTTTCTTAGGTTTTACAACATTTCACTCAATAAGTAGATGCAAAAAAAACAAAAGGGTTGCGTTAAATTTTTAACTTTGATTAAAATTTAATCATTTGGGACTCAAACTATGTTACTCAAATTATGATTTAGAGTGCGGTACGGATGAAGCTGGCCGAGGTTGCTTAGCTGGTCCGGTAACTGCTGCTGCTTTAATATTACCTAAGACGTTTCATAACAACATACTTAATGATTCTAAACAGCTTTCAGAAAAAAAGAGATTGTTATTACAACCTATTATTGAGTCTGAAGCCATTGCCTTTGCCGTAGAACACATTTTTGAATCTGAAATTGACACTATTAATATTTTAAACGCATCCATTAAGGCAATGCATCACTCCATAATGAGTTTAAGCACAACACCTAACTATATAATAGTTGACGGTAATAAATTTAAACCTCTAAAATCTATCCCTTACAAAACAATTGTTAAAGGTGATAGTAAATACCTGAGTATTGCAGGAGCATCTGTACTGGCAAAAACTTATAGAGATATTTATATGGATAAAATCCATGATGAATTCCCTATGTATAATTGGAAACAAAATAAAGGCTACCCAACCAAAGAGCATAGGGAGGCAATTAAAAAACATGGAATAACAAAATACCACAGAAAGTCTTTTAGATTATTACCAGAGCAATACCGTTTAGATATTTAACTTTTTATATTTGCACATAAATTTTTTTTAATGAAACGACTCGTTTTTTTGTTAGCCACATTTATACTGCTATACACCTGTCAAAAAGACTATGATAAAATTAATCTTCCTTTTACACTAATCCCTTCAAATACAAATTCAGTTCTAATAGTAAATGAGCTAAATGATTTTATTAATAGTCTTGAAAATGATGGCCTTATTTCTAACATATATAATAAGGAGATAAATTCGGTTTCAACTCTTCTTAAAAACTTAAATACAACTTCTCCAATTTATATTTCCTTTTTGAATGAGAAGAATAAAGACTATCTAATTCTTGCAGCGAATGATTCAACACTTTTTATTGCAGACTCTATACCAAACCATAGTTCTGAATCTCTTGTAAACTTTAATATAAACAAGATTCAAATTGATTCTTTTACCTTTTACCAGAAAACTTTAGGTAAAGTTTCTGCTAGTTCAAACAATTTAGAAGTACTAAAAAATTTAGATTCCAAAGATGAAAATAATAAAATCACTAAACTCATTGAAACAACCAATGGCCAATCAATAACTTCTGTCATCTTTAAATCTAAAGAACCTGATTATTCAAAGCTGTTATTATCTAATACTGATTTTAACTTAAACGAATTTACAGTGTTAGATCTAAATTACAGCAACAACAAAATAAGCTATAATGGTATAATTACCTCTAATGACTCTGTTCAATTTAACATAGATTGTTTCAAAAATACGGTACCACAAAAAACAAACACATTAGCCATAGCACCATATAATACGCAGTCATTAACTAGTATTACATTCCATGATTTTTCGATATTTGATAGAAACAGAAGACAATTAACAAATGAAATTGTCGATAGTACAACAACGTTTTTAAATTTTACAACTGAAATTGCTTTAATTGATAATGCTATTTTACTACATACGCTCGATCCGGATTTAGTATTGGAATCGATTGAAGACAAAACAGTGTTTTCTACTTATAAAGACTTTGACATATATCAGTTTGAGCGTTCTGATTTTTTTAAAGTACGATTGGATCCATTAATAAAATATGATGATGCAAAGTTCTTTTTGGCCTATAATGATTTTATTGTATTCTCAAATAGTGTCGAAACACTAAAGTTTATAGTAACTAATGCTCTAAACAGAAATACCCTTTCAAATTCAAATGCTTTCGAAAACATAAGTGATAATCTTAGCAATGAAGCATCTCTATTTATCTTTAAAAATTCTGAAGGTCTATCTCAAATTCTTGGTAAAAATGTAACCAGTTACAACGCTAATGCAGTACAATTTATCTACGAAGATAATTATGCTCATGCAAACGGAATTATTCAAAAGTTTAAGAAGCGAGCAATTTCAAATACCGTTTCAGAAGCATTTACAGTTTCAATTGATAAAGAAATTCTTTCTGCGCCACAAACAATAAAAAATCACATTACTAAAGCACATGATATTGCGGTACAAGATGTAGACAATGTTCTTTATGTTATATCTAACTCAGGTAATATTCTTTGGAAAAAACAATTACATGGAAAAATACTTGGTAGTATTGAACAAATTGACACTTATAAAAACGGAAAACTGCAACTTGCTTTTACTACCTCAAATAGATTGTATGTTTTAGATAGAAGCGGTAATGACATTAATAATTTTCCTTTAAAATTTAATGATAAAATTACGCAGCCGCTTTCTGTTTTTGATTACGATAAGCGTAAAGATTATAGGTTATTGGTTACTCAAGGTAAAAACCTATTAATGTATAATGTTAAAGGAAAAATTGTAAGTGGTTTTAAATACAAAAATAATAACTCCAAAATAGACACACAACCTAGGCATTTTAGAATAGCAAGTAAAGATTATATCGCTTTTGCTGCAGGTGAGACCTTAAAAATTTTAAATAGAAAGGGCAACGACAGGATACTTATAAAAGAAAAAATCAACTTCTCAGGTAACGCTATCTATCTGTACAAAAATAAATTTACAACTACCAATACTCTTGGTCAACTAGTGCAATTTGACACTAAAGGTAAATTAACTTACGTAAATCTTAACTTACCGAAAACACATAGCATTGTAAGCACAAGCAAAACTCTAGTAGCTCTTACCGAAAATAAGCTGAATATTAAGTCGAGATCAGTAGATTTGGATTATGGTGATTATACCGAACCAAAGATTTTCTACCTCAATGATAAAATTTATGTATCAGTAACAGATTTACAATCGAAAAAAGTTTATTTATTTGATAGCCAAGCAAAATCAATCCAAAATTTCCCAGTTTTTGGAACGTCTTCTGCAGTTTTACAAAAACTCGATAATGAGAAAGGTCTAGAACTCATCACGCAAGCTGATAGTAAAACTGTATCAGTTTATAAACTATATTAAATACAAAACATATATTTCGTTTTTTAGTATCAATAGTTATTCTTAATTTTATAGAGCTATTAATCAATTACTTAAAATGAAAAAGTCTTCATATTTAAAAAGAATTATTATTTCTTTTTGCCTTATCTGCTTAATTATTCCAAACCTTCAAGCCCAAACAAAAAAATTAAAACGACCAAAAAGTAGAGTTGGCATATCTAGTGTAGATAACTTTGTTAGGGAGTCTTTCGATTTATATGACAAAGTTTATAGATATGACGGCTATGCAGAGGCTGGCACACCATTAGAAGATGAAGATATTGATGTTTTAGAAGACGCTTTAGAGGATATTTCTGGTTTAACTGATAGTGCGCCAGACATTTTAGATGACTTAGATGGTGCAGGAATGCTAAAACAAGGAAAAGCTACACTTCAAATTAATAGAGCAAAAAAAGCACTTAAATACAGCCTAAAAACTGCAAAAGAGTTATTGTTAGGAGAACGCGAACGAGACACGAAAGATGATAATGAAGATAACACTTCTCACAAAGACGATACAAATGAAGAATCTGACGCAAGTAATAATTCTAAAACCACTAATGAATCAAATGACTCTAGTGAAGAAGAAGTTTCTAATGTTTCTGATGGATTAGAAGTTTATAGCAAATATGATTTTGTTCCTGGTGACAAGCTAATATTTTTTGATGATTTCGCTACTGATTTTATCGGAGATTTTCCTTCAAAGTGGAATACTAACGGATCTGGAGAAGTAGTAACACTTAATAAAGTTCCTGGAAGATGGTTCGAGTTTAAGCAAGGTTACAATACATATTTCATTCCTAACCTACCAAGAGAGCTTCCAGAGAATTACACTATTGAGTTCGACCTTGTTGCATTGGGAGTTGATGGTAAAACCTCTAGCGCAGCACATTTAGAAGTAAAATTAGAAGATAATAACCAATTTAGAACCGGTAAAGACTTTGCTAAAGTTGAAATTCCTTTTGTACAATATATCGTATCCAATTTTCGGGTAAGAAACAGAATTAATAACGAAAACACAATTACCAATAACGTTAAAGCAGACATTAGAAAAGCAGTACTCAATAAACCGCACATTTCTATAGCCGTAAATAAAGAACGTTTTAGAGTTTGGGTAAATGAGAAAAAGTGTATCGATATTCCTAAAATGGTAGGCATAAATTCACCTTTAAAAGCAATAAAATTTCATATTACTGGTTTTAAGGAAGAAGGAAAAGAGCGTTTGTTTATGTCTAACTTAAAAGTAGCTGAAGGTGGTGAAGATTTGAGACGTAAACTAATGCGAGAGGGCAAGATCTCAACCAATGGTATTTTATTCGATTCTGGGTCTGCAAATATACAGCCACAATCTCTTGGAATTGTACGACAGATTTCTCAAGTATTAATGCAAGATGAAAGCATAAGACTTAATATCATTGGCCATACAGATTCTGATGGTACAGACGCCACCAACCTCCAGTTATCGAAGTCAAGAGCAGCAGCCGTAAAAGAGGTTTTAATTACAATTTATAAAATTTCTGCAGACCGTTTAAGCACAGATGGAAAAGGAGAAACCCAACCTATTGGAGATAACAAAACAACAGACGGAAAAGCACAAAATAGACGCGTAGAATTTGTGAAAATATAACGATAACCAAATCTAAGTCCTCAATTCTGAAAACGCCAAATTTATTTTGGCGTTTTCTTATTTTCACAACAGTTCATTTCGTAATATTGTAAGTGTAATAAATGATTATTTCTTCACCATGATAAAACGTCAAAAAGCATCAATAAAAAATTGTATTATTCATAAAGTTGGCAATAAATTTAATGATACAAAAAACGCATTTTCAGATGCTACTGTAGATTTTGATGAAGCAACCTATAACTTAATATTACCTTACCTTTTAAGACCTTTTGTAAGTGTTGCAGAGAGTTACCGCTTTCATCACCATAGTGATGTAGGACTTAATGAAATTAACACCTACAGCGAGCAACTTTTTAAAGATGAAGCGGAATTTGTAGAGGTTTCTAAACACATCTTAAATCATCTTTACGAGCAAAGTAATTCTGCACAAATAAAAACAGGAGATGTACTTATTTGTCATTTTGAGAACGTGCAATACGAGGACTATTTTACTGACGCTATTGGCATCTATAAAATTGAAAATAAAACAGAGTTTTTTCAGACCTATTTAGAGGCTGGTAATTATGATATTTTTGTGCAAAAAGGAATACAGGCAAAGAAGGTAGACAAAGGCTGTTTAATCTTAAACACCTCCGATATGGAAGGTAAAATTGTCTTCAGTGTAGATAACAATACTTACGATACGCAATACTGGATTAAAAGTTTCTTAAATATTGTTTACCCTGATGATTCTAACCAACATACTAAGAATTGTATTGAGCTTTGCAGAGAGTTTTCTAAAGAGGTTTTACAACCTAATTTTGGCGGACAAGCACAGAGTAATTTTTTAGCAAATACGGTAGATTTCTTCAAAGAAAATGAAATTATAAACATTGAAACTTTTAAAGAAGAGGTCTTTGATGAAGAAGATCATATTCAGCTATTTGAAGATTATAAAAAGAACTATGAATCTGAAAATAAGGTGTTAATTAGAAACCAATTTGACGTCTCAGAAGTTGTACTTAAAAAACAAAAACAAAAGATTAAAACTGAGATAAAACTAGATACTAACATACAAATAAAACTAGATGTTGATGCACCAGATGCCTCTGCAGAATATCTAGAACGTGGTTACGACGATGAGAAAAAAATGCACTTTTATAAGGTGTTTTTTAATGAAGAGGCTTAGATTTTTTATAACTTTAGATTCATAAAATTTTATTACTAACATATGTTTCTTATAAATCTGGGAAGTGCTCCAATAAAATATGACTCTAAAAGACCTCAAGATATTATTTGCCATAATTGTAAGCATAGAGGGCAAACTTTTGTAGATAAATACCTGAAATATTTTTACATCCTATACATTCCTATTTTTACTTATAAATATTGGACTAAATATGAATGTGTAAGATGTAATTCATCAGTTGATGAAAACGACTTATCTAAAGATAATAAGGAAACCTACAAACAATTTAAAACAAAAAAGAATTTACCAATCTGGACTTTCTCAGGTCTATTAGCAGCAATTTTTATTCCTTTGTTTTATAATATTTTTAATTAAAAATCAACAGATTAATTGTCTGACAGATTATTAACTATTTCAGTCCAATTTATATGTCAATTAAACAAACTCGGCGTCAAAAAGCAATGCAAAATGCTTCAAAAGCTTTTCTTTAACCTCTTCTTCATCGACCTTATCTAAACCTAATTCGTTATTTAAAGTCGTTACTGCTTTTCCTCGTATTCCACAAGGGATAATATTATCAAAATAACCTAAATCTGCATTCACATTTAAAGCAAAACCATGCATTGTAACCCAACGACTTGCTCTAACTCCCATGGCGCAAATTTTGCGTGCAAATGGCGTACCAACATCTAACCAAACACCTGTTTCGCCAGGACTTCGTTCCGTTTTTAAGCCATACTCGGCAAGTGTTAGAATAATAATCTCTTCTAAAAAACGAAGGTATTTATGGATATCAGTAAAAAAATTATCTAAATCTAAAATTGGGTAACCTACAATTTGTCCAGGACCATGATAGGTAATATCTCCACCTCTATTAATCTTATAAAATGTGGCCCCTTTTTCGGCTAATTGCGCTTCAGAAAGTAAAAGGTTAGAAAGATCACCACTTTTACCTAGCGTATACACATGAGGATGTTCTACAAACAAAAAATGGTTGTCAGTTTCTAAGCCAGCTGCTTCACGCCTATTCTTAATCTTAGTGTCTAAGATAGATTTAAAAAGCGTCTCTTGGTAGTCCCAAGTATCCTTAAAATCTCTAGATCCTAAATCTTGGAGCTTAATAGTTTTATTCATCTACAAACTTCACATTAACATCTAATAGCATAGGATTTTTAATATATTCTATCCAATTAGCCCTATAAGTTACTGTTTTTCTATCCTTTGAAAACTCAGCACCTTCTACAGAGATAGATTTAACAGCTTTAGGAAACGTTAATCTTACATTGTAATAGGCCTCTTCAAAATAATCCATCATTTCTTTGTCGCCTTCATTAGACGGATCAAATAGTTCTTCCATGGACTCAGCGCCTTCCTCTAACACCTGTGCTTCAGTTATTCTAGAGAAACCCTTATCTGTCATAACATAAGATACATTGTTATCATCATCACCCATAAATTTACCTATTGGCGATCCTCCTTTTAATGCGTCCACCTGTCCACTTTGACCATTTAAACTTTGTGCTTTTTTTATTTTTTCTTGTATATTTTTTAAATCCTCAATAGAATTAAATTTCATTCCAACACCTAGATCCATAACACCAGCATCCTCATCCATTTTCATAGTCATAAACATATCTTTTACAGCCTCCATAGCTAGACGCTTTTCTTCAGGAAGTGCTGAGATACTATCCTTATAAGTTTCCATAATTTCGGCAAAAACCATAGTCGTATCCATTACTTCACCCTTTTCTTTCTTTTCAGCATCCGACTTTTTACCTCCCATAGCTTCAGTCATTGCTGTAACTGCGTCACCCATCTCATAGGTCACTAAAAACTCACCAGAACCATTATCGTTAAAAACAATAGACTCCGTCACATTACAACTTGTTAAAAAACAAGTCAAAGCAAATAATAGGATAATTTTTTTCATTTGTACTTTATTAATTATTTAAAGTACAAAGGTAAGGATTTATCGGTCAGGATTATTAAGAATTACAAGCGCTGCAATAACGCCTGGAACCCAACCACAGAGCCACAATAAAAATGTAATAACAATAGATCCACAACCTTTATCCAAAACAGCTAAAGGAGGACAAATAATAGACAATATAACACGCCAGATACTCATAATTTCGTTTGATGATTTGATGTATTTATCTGTCGTTGTTATGTTAAAATTGTTACAGTTTTAATAGCATTTCTAGTTTAAAATAAGTGAAAATTATGTAGTTTCGTTTTATGCGATTAAGAGTTTTAATAATATTTCTAGGGTTTACAGTATACTGTGAAGCCCAATATTCGTTTTCGGGTTATGTAAACCCAGATGAAGACAAGAACTCAGTATACCTTTCTATAGTTGAAGATTATCGTAAAATGTCTGGTGTATATTCTGAACAAATTATTGCTAAAACTACAGCTGACAATACCGGATTCTTTGAGTTTAAAGGAGATATGCTAGATTCGGAAAACCGTATCTATCGCATACATGTAGATAGGTGTTCGGAAAACAAAAAAGATTTTAACCATTTTAATGGGCATTGCACTGATAGTGAAGAATTATTATTTATTGCTAAAAATACAGATACACTTAATCTTCCCTTTTCTTTCGGAAATCAAATATTTTGCAAAGTAGAGTCCAATAATCCTAAAGCCAATGCCTTCATAAAAATTGATTCTTTAAAAAATGAAATGCGATTTGCCTATGGAGAAGTAAGAAGTGAAGCCAATCGTAAACTCAATAACAAAAAATGGTTTAAAGCATTACAGGCCTATGGAGAAGCTATAAACGAACCCTTGGCAGAACTTTCTATCTACACCTATCTTTCTAATAGAAGTAGTGATTTGCACAGTTATTACGTAGAAGATTTAAAAGAAAATACGTATTACGATAATCTTAAAACACGTTTAGAGAATACCTACCCAAACGCACCGTACACAAAGCAATACATTAATGAATTAGAAGCAGATAAGTATATGCTTGCGTCATCTAGTGGAAATTCCGATACTTCAAACTGGACTGTATACCTTTACTCTATTTTGGTGTTTTCTTTTTTATTGAATGGCTTTTTATTATTCAGAAACTGGAAAAAGAAGACCTCTAAAACACGAGATTTAAAAGCAAAATTATCTAAACAAGAACAAGTCGTTTTAAATCATATTCTACAAGATAAAACTAATAAAGACATTGCAGAATCACTTTTTCTAAGTGTCAGTACGGTAAAAACTCACACTAATAACATCTACAAAAAATTAAATGTGCAATCTAGAGACGACGCTAAATCCCTGTTTGTTAAATAGTTGAAAAATTCAACCTAGGTACTAGTACCCATTTCCAACCTTACTTTTATAAATTTCACATCGTTAACCATGATGTTTGCTTCATTATTAATCATTTAAAATATTTATTATGAAACGAACATTTAACATGGTAATTCTTTTAGTATTTACACTAAGTTTTTTTAATGCAGCACCAACGGAATATGAAACAACAGATACTAAAATGGCGATTCTCAAATTCAAAACCGAAATTGTTGATTACGGAACCATTGTGCAAAACTCGGATGGGATGAGAATCTTTTCGTTTACCAATACGGGAGATGCGCCTTTATTAATCACAAAAGTTAAAACAACTTGTGGTTGCACAGTGCCAAGTTATTCTAAAGCACCAATTATGCCAGGAGAATCTGGAGTTTTAAATATCAAATACGACACCAAAAGACTTGGCTCATTTACTAAAACAATCACTGTAACTTCTAATGCAGAAGGTGGCAATAAAATCCTTAAGATAAAAGGGAATATTGTAACGTCTAAGTAAGTCTATCATTCCATTTTGTCATTCTGAAGATATTTTAAATCTAAAGGCTTTACCGTATTAAAGTTAAGATTCTGAAACGCTTTCAGAATGACAAATATTTAAGTTTTAGAGTCAAATTTCAATCTCAAAATCATCACAATGAAAACAAATATTACAACAGTTGTAGTCACACTTATACTCACAATTCAAATAAATGCGCAATCTATAAACCAAGAAATAACTCCAGAAGGGCAATCTCCTTACTTACTTGGCAAAATCGACAAAAACGGACTAGAAGGCGAAAATTACGCATCCTGGTTTACTAAAAATTACAAAGATTATCAGCCAAATTCAGGCATTTCAAATGCTATAGCGGCAGAGCTAAAAAATTATAGAATCACACTATTTATGGGTACTTGGTGTGGTGATAGTAAAGCAGAAGTTCCTAAATTATATAAAGTATTAGAGGCTAGTAATTTCCCAATGGATCAATTAACGGTGGTTGCTGTCAGTCGCCAAGCTGGTATGTACAAGCAAAGTCCACAGCACGAAGAAAAAGGCTTAAACATACATCGCGTACCAACAGTAATCTTTTATAAAAACGGAACAGAAGTTAATCGCATTGTAGAACACCCAATTAAAACGTTCGAAGAAGATATTCAGAATATAATTTCAGTTAATAATTACAAATCAAACTATCAAATTGTCACTGAAGTTGACAATATTCTTAACAAACGAGGTTTGAAAGGGTTAAAAAGAAAGCACAAAAAATTATTAAGAAACTTTAAAGAAAAGGTGTCTAGCATGTATGAACTAAATACGTATGGTCGCATTCTTTTTGGAACTGACAGAAAGGAAGAAGCTATTGCTGTCCTTTTTTTAAATACAGAATTATTTCCTGATCAACCTAGAAGTTTTATTAGTTTAGCTAATACTCTGGGTGTAATGGGTAATAAAGTAAAGGCCATAAAAGTGTTAAAGGACGCCATAAAAATACATCCAGAAGATAAAGATCTTAAAGAAAATTTAAAGCTTATTAAATCTAACTAAAAAGTAGTTCTCTAATTTTTCTAAATAGTTTAATTTTGCACTTCTAAAATAAGATAAATGCAACTTTCAGAACAAGAACGAGTAAGACGCGAAAAGTTAGAAAAATTACGTGCTTTAGGTATTAATCCATACCCAGCAGATTTATATCCCGTAAATCATACTTCTAAACAGATAACATCTAATTTTGAAGAGGGTAAAAGCGTAATTATCGCAGGTCGTCTTATGGCTATTAATGTTCAAGGAAAAGCATCTTTTGCGCAATTACAAGATAGCGAGGGACGCATTCAAGTTTATTTTAATAGAGATGAAATATGTACAAGTGAAGATAAAACTATGTACAATGATGTCTTTAAAAAATTACTGGATCTAGGGGATTTTGTAGGTATTGAAGGAGAGCTTTTTACAACTAAGGTTGGTGAAAAAACAGTAATGGTTAAGGCATTTAAATTACTAAGTAAAGCTTTAAAACCGTTGCCTATTCCTAAACAAAAAGACGGTGTAACTTATGATGCATTTACGGACCCTGAACAACGTTACAGACAGCGCTATGCTGATTTAGCGGTAAATCCACATGTAAAAGACGTTTTTATAAAGCGGACAAAGTTGTTTAATGCAATGCGGCAATTTTTTAATGATGCAGGTTATTTTGAAGTAGAAACACCAGTTTTACAACCAATTCCTGGTGGAGCTGCGGCACGACCATTTATAACACATCACAACAGTTTAGACATTCCTCTTTACATGAGAATTGCTAATGAGTTGTATTTAAAGCGATTAATCGTTGGCGGATTTGATGGTGTTTATGAGTTTTCTAAAAACTTCAGAAATGAAGGTATGGACAGAACGCATAATCCTGAATTTACAGCTATGGAAATCTATGTATCTTACAAGGATTACAATTGGATGATGGATTTCTGTGAGCAATTGTTAGAACATTGTGCTAAAGCTGTAAACGGAACTTCTGAAGCAACTTTTGGAGAGCACAACATCAACTTTAAAGCACCATATAAGCGTATAACTATGCGCGATTCTATATTAGAATTTACAGGTTTTGATATCTACAACAAGTCTGAAGATGAGATTAGAGCTGCTGCAAAGGGTATGCATATTGAGGTTGACGAAACCATGGGTAAAGGTAAGCTCATCGACGAAATTTTTGGAGAAAAATGTGAAGGTAATTACATTCAACCAACTTTCATAACAGACTATCCTAAAGAAATGAGTCCCCTTTGTAAAGAACATAGAGAAAACCCAGAATTGACTGAACGTTTTGAGCTAATGGTTTGTGGTAAAGAAATAGCTAATGCCTACTCTGAGTTAAATGATCCTATTGACCAACGAGAGCGATTTGAGCATCAATTAAAGTTGGCTAAAAAAGGTGACGACGAAGCAACTGAATTTATAGATCATGACTTTCTTCGTGCCTTAGAATACGGAATGCCACCAACATCTGGAATGGGTATTGGTATGGACCGTTTAATTATGTTCTTAACTAACAATCAGAGTATACAAGAAGTGTTGTTCTTTCCGCAGATGCGACCAGAAAAGAAACAAATTGCTCTAAGCGATAATGAGAAAGCTATTTTTGAAGTTCTAAAATCAGAAAAACGCATGACTTTAATTGCCTTAAAGTCACAATCTGGACTGAGTAATAAAGGTTGGGATAAAGGCATTAAAGGTTTGGGGAAACACGGTTTAACGAAGGTGGAAAAAACTGATGAAGGTTTATTTGTTGAAATGATTTAAACCTTAACTATAAAATCAAAATGGATGCTAAATAAAACAGCATCCATTTTTTATTTATAATTATGAAAAAAGTACTGTTTGTATTCTTATTTATATCCACTTATAGTACTGTATCTGGCCAAACTGCTAGACGTTTTTATAACGGATTAGACTTAATTTTTATGAGTCCGGATGAAGAAAAAACACTTCCTAATGAATTTAATTTCTTAGCAGACTGGAGTAAAAAAGCAGCTGATAATATTTTTTATAGCGATCACCAACGCAATATTAATCCCAGAAACTCAGCTAGTTTTAACAGTCTTGCATTAATACCGAAACGAAAGTTTGATTTCGATTTTCTAGATACTGGTTTTATACTTTCCCTTAACAAAGACACAGAAAAAAGAGATCGACGAATTAATGTTTTGAATAATAACTCTTGGAATATTAAAGCCTATAACGCCATTATAGATTTTGATAAGTTTAACCCAGAAAACATGACTAATAATTTCTACTACATGAAAATATTAGCAGGTATGTCTGATGAACAAATGTTGGCCAATTTTATAAATCAAACGCATACCTATGGTAATTATAACGATAGTTTATCCATCACCACACGCTTTATAAAAGCTCTCAATAAAGGTCAAAATTTAAAATTAGATGAAACTCTAGATAACGACAGAAGTTTTAGATTAAGCCAGCTTTGCGATGCCATTAACGCACAAGTCCCAAATAGTAATTGTACGTTTCCTCCATATCTTGAATACATTAAAGCTTCCGAGCGAAATAAAACAATTTTTAATATTAATAAATTTTACCGTCCTATTTTAAATAGAGGTTTAGAAGATGTAATGAATGATGAGTTATTACCCGAAGGTGATTTTCAGTTTACAGATAAGAATGTAACATTTTCATTACCATCTAAATATTTTAAAAATAAGCTATCTAAAGCTGATGTTAGCTTTTTAGTCAGACAAATAGATTATAATATTAATTACGATTTTAATAAAAAAAGCTATTACGTAGATCTTATTCTAACATCCTATCCTAATTCTTTATCTAGTGAATTTGAACTAAAAACAGAATACAATAACAGACTTAAAGGCAAATTAGATAAAAGGAAAGTATCTGTAAAAACGAAAGAGTTTAAGAAGCTCACTTTAAAAGTATACACATCTTATATTGAGGTTTATATTGAAGCAGACGATATACTTTATGAGAGTGGCTTAATAACTCACAAGCTTAGTAAAGCTATTTCTATTAACTAGTCTTAACAGCATGTAACGCCTCAAAAAGACAGATCTTTTAATTCAAAAAATTGTCATATTATTCATTTTTACTATTTTCACGCTGCTATTAAAAAATTATTTCATTCTAATGAAAAAGTATTTTGCCCTTATACTTGTGTTTGGTTTATTATCATGTAATAATGACGACTCAATGATCTCAGTAACGGAGCCAGCTGTAATCGCTGAGTTTAGAACAAATCTTTCAGAATTAAATTTATTTACCGGTAATCTAGGAGAATTAAATGTTACCCCATATGCTTTTGAATATGAATTAAGCTCACCTTCCTTTGCAGATTATTCTACCAAACAGCGTTTTATAGTATTACCACCAGATACTAAACTAGAGTATAATGGCGATGGGTTACCTATTTTCCCAGAAGGTAGCTTAATAGCTAAAACATTCTATTATAATATTGATGATCGCAACGTAGACCTAGGAAAGCAGGTAATTGAAACACGATTATTAATTAAGATAAATGGCGAATGGGAAAGCGGTGATTACAAATGGAACGATGAACAAACAGACGCCGTTTTAGATTTAAACGGAAGTACGGTTCCTGTAACTTGGATTAATAGTGCTGGAGAAACTAATACCACCAATTACATCATCCCTGAAAATTCTCAATGTTTTACTTGCCACAGTACCTTTGGTAACATGACACCAATAGGCCCAAAATTGAGAAACTTAAATTTTAACACTAATGGTAGTAATCAACTTCAACAATTAATCGATAATCAAAACATTATAGGACTTACTAGCAGTACAGCTGTTACGACTGTACCTAATTGGTTAGACCCATCTGCTTCATTAGAATCTAGAGCACGCGCCTATATAGATATTAACTGTGCTTATTGCCATAGTGATGGTGGTTTTTGCGAGACGCAATCTACACTAAGAGTAGATTATAATACTCCATTAGCTGACTCTCAAATAGCTGAGCGACGTTTTAGCATAGCATTTAGGATTTCCGACTATAATCCTGGTTTTAGTATGCCTTTTATTGGCACAACACTCATTCATGAAGAAGGGGTTGATTTAATTCAATCGTATCTCAATACACTCTAAGAATCACGTTAAAAAAATACTAAAGTCGGACCTTGTATTGAAAGATTCTTAGTAGAATCCGTATTTTCATCAAAATTTAATAAAAACCGACTATTTTGAAACAATCATCTATTAAACTACTCTTCGTAGTTTCTGCATTTTTAGCATTTTCTTGTTCTACTGCTAAAAAAGCAAGTGCAGCCAAAAAAGGAGGCACAGCTTCTGCGATGGCCAAACCACCAGCAAAAAGACCTGGTAAAAATGACATTCAGCCTTATAACAAAGTTATAACTAAAAAGGCTAAAACTGATAAAGGATTATTCGATGTCCATAAGGTAGAAGAGAAATACTTTTACGAAATACCGGATACACTTTTTGAAAGAGAGATGTTAATGGTAACTCGTATTGCTAAAACGGCTTCTGGTCTTGGTTTTGGTGGTGGAAAATTAAGTGAGCAAGTATTACGCTGGCAGAAAAAAGATAAAAAAGTATTACTACGCATGGTTTCTCACCAGGTTGTAGCTGCAGATTCTTTACCTGTGCACGAGGCAGTTGTTAACTCTAATTTTGAACCTGTAATTGCAACATTTCCAATTAAAGCATTTAGTAAGGATTCTATGAATACAGTTATAGATGTTACTTCTTTATTTGAGAAAGATGTTAAGCCTTTTGGTTACCCACAAGGAAGGAGACAGCAATATAGAATTACACGTTTAGACGGTCAACTTTCTTATATAGAAAGTATAAAATCATATCCAACTAATGTAGAGTCTCGCACTGTTAAGACATATTCAGCAGGGCGACCACCTTCTAACTCAAATACTGGTGCTATCTCTTTAGAGATTAATAACTCAATGATATTATTACCAAAAGTACCTATGCAACGTCGTATTTTCGATCAGCGTGTAGGATGGTTTACAAGTGGTACAACAGATTATGGATTAAGTGCGCAAGAAAGTAAACGCGTTACTTATTTAGACCGTTGGAGATTAGAAGTAAGAGATGAAGATATCGAGAAATTTAAACGAGGTGAACTTGTAGTACCGAAAAAACAAATTGTGTACTACGTAGATAGAGCAACTCCAGACCAATGGAAAAAATATATTAAGCAAGGTATTGAAGATTGGCAAGTTGCTTTTGAGGCAGCAGGTTTTAAAGAAGCCATTATTGCTAAAGAGCCACCTACAAAAGAGGAAGATCCAGAATGGAGCCCAGAAGATGCGCGCTACTCTGTTGTACGTTATTTAGCTTCGCCAATACCTAATGCAAATGGACCTCACGTTAGTGATCCACGATCTGGTGAAATTTTAGAAAGTGATATTAATTGGTACCATAATGTAATGACATTATTACGCAACTGGTTCTTTGTGCAGACTGCTGCTATTAATCCAGATGCAAGAGGTGTTGCTTTTAAGGATGAAGTTATGGGACGTTTAATTCGTTTTGTATCTGCGCACGAAGTTGGTCATACTTTAGGTTTACCACACAATATGGGAAGTAGTGTTGCTTACCCTGTTGAAAAATTAAGAGATGCTGAATTTACAGCAAAATATGGTACTGCACCGTCTATTATGGATTATGCACGTTTTAATTATGTAGCGCAACCTGGTGATGAAGGTGTAGCCTTAATGCCAAACATTGGTATCTATGATAAATATGCCATAGAATGGGGTTACAGACCAATATTAGATGCTAAAACTGCAGAAGATGAGAAGAAAACTTTAGATAGTTGGATATTAAAGCATGCTGGTGATCCAATGTATCGTTTCGGAAGACAACAATTTGGTGTTATAGATCCAAGTTCTCAGACAGAAGATTTAGGTGATGATGCTGTTTTAGCATCTGAATATGGAATTAAAAATCTTAAGCGTATTGTACCAAACTTAATTGAATGGACAGCTGAAGATGGTAAAAATTACAGTGATTTAGGTACTATGTACGGACAAGTACTTAGCCAGTTTAATAGATACATGGGGCATGTAGCTTCTAACGTAGGAGGTGTTTATGAAATATATAAAACATACGACCAAGAAGGAGCTGTTTATACACATGTTGCTAAGGATCACCAGAAAAAGGCTATGAAATTTATTCAAGACCAATTATTTACTACTCCATCTTGGATGCTAGATGAAAATATCTTTAATAAAATTGAAAGTGCAGGAAGTATTGAACGTGTTAGAGGTATCCAAACAAGAACATTAAACAACATGTTAGATTTTGGTAGAATGCAACGTATGCTAGAAAACGAAACACTAAACGGATCTGATGCATATGGCCTTTACGACATGATGAAAGATGTACGACGCGGTTTATTTAGTGAATTACGTACAGGTAAGAAAATAGATATCTACAGGCGTAATCTACAACGAGCATACATAGAGCGTTTAGAATTTATAATGAATAACGAGCAACCATCTATACCAGCACAATTTAGACGATTCTTTGGAGGAACTTCTGTAAATGTGAGTCAGTCTGATATTAGAGCAGTCGTTAGAGCTGAACTAAAATCTTTACGATCGCAATTAAGAAATGCACGTGGTGGAGATGCTATGAGTAGAATACATATAGCAGATGCAGTTGAACGCGTCAAACTTATTTTAGATCCAAAATAAAAATAGAATCAATATATTTAAAAAGGCTTCAAATTAATTTGAAGCCTTTTTTATTTTATATTGGTACATATGGATAATCACAACCAAAAAGCACTTTATTTCTGCCATACACATCCCAATCTTTTTTTACAAAAAAAATGTAAAAGCTGTAAACGTGGTATGTGCCACACCTGCATATATAATAATCCAGAATTTTGTACAGACTGCTTATCTAGACAGAGACGCTTTAGTGTTAATTATCAAAACAAAAAAGACATTATGACGACGCTAATATCTTCAATGGCTCTAGGCATAATTATCACCATATTGATTGTTTACAAGGATTATAATACTGGTACTTATTCTATATCGCAAGTATTTCTAATTAGCTTTTTTTGCGCATTATCTGTTATAAGCTGTTACTTTATGATGAGAGAAACCGAAATATTTAGTAGTGTTGGCAAAATTCCTTTTATAGGTTTTAAACTATCTATTGTACTCTTGGTTTTGATACTTGTTACTGGCGTGCCAATTTTGTACATGATATATAAAACTATTTTACTTTTAAAGTCTGGTTATTTTAAACAGTCATGAATAGTACTTTGGTAAGCTTCATAATTAATTAAATCATTATGGCCACCACCTTTTACAGTAACAAAGTTTAAGTTTTCGAGTTTTAAGTCTTCTAATTTCTTAGCCGAAGCGTAGGGTACAACTCCATCTTCAGTGCCATGAATAATAGTTATAGGACACCTAACTTTTGGTAAGTATTGAAACGTTGGAAAATGATATTTTAAAAGTTGTTTTACAGGAAAAATTGGAAAACGATGCTTAGCGACATCTAAAATACTAAAATACGGTGTTTCTAAAACAAGCTGCTTAGATTTATTTTTTGAAGCTAAATAAGAGGCTATACCTGTACCCAGTGATCTTCCATATAAAGTGATATCTTTTTCAGAATAGTGTTTTAGCAAATAATCATAACAAAACTGAGCATCCTTATAAAAAGTAGCCTCGCTTAGTTTGCCAATACTCTTTCCGTATGTTCTGTAATCCATTACTAAAACATCGTAATTCTTCTCTACAAAATAAGTTGTAATGTTTCCCCAACGACTCAAATCTCCAGCATTACCATGAAAATAAAGGATAACTCCCTTTGGGTTTTTAGCTTTAAAATGGACGGCATTTATGGTAACATCAACTTCAGGTTTAAGAAATAACTCTTCAAAAGGATAATCGAATTGATATTTAAAATCTTGTTCTAACGTTGTAGGGAAAAACATTAATTTTTCTTGAAAAAAGTAAAGAGCAGATCCTATCATAACATATAAACCAATAACAATTAGAAATAGCTTTTTAAGCCTTATTTTTAGACGTTTTTGAAGAGTGAATGACATTAATACTTGTTGTTTCTAAGTCAATAGTTTTTGGTTGGTTATTTAATATTTCATCTAACATGGTGTGATAAGATTCAAAATTATTCAAATTCTTATGACCACCTCCTATAACTGTATGCAATTTTGTGAGCTTTGGATTAATCTGAGATAACTTTACACTCGATTTATAAGGGATCAACTTATCGTGCGTCCCATGAATAATGTGAATTGGACATTGCACATATTTTAACCACTTATAGGTTGGCAACGGGTATTTTAACAATAATGACAAAGGCATAAAAGGTGCATAACGCGCTGTAACTTTAGTTAAGCTGTAATATGGAGCATCCAAAATAAGTTTTTTTGGATGATTCATCGAGGCTAACTTTGTCGCAAAACCAGAACCCAACGAACGTCCATAGAGAATAATGCGATCTTCTGTGGTCAATTTCTTAATCTCATTATAGACTAATTGTAAATCTCGTTTTATAGCCTTTTGAGACCGTTTTCCAGTGCTTTTTCCAAAGCCACGATAATCCACCATTAAAACATTATACCCATGTCTTGTAAAGTCTACAGCAAATTTTCCCCAACCTTTAATACTTTTAGAATTTCCTTTGAGATATAACACAACGCCCTTACTCTCTCCTTTAGGAAAAAATCGTAAACCATTAATTATTGCACCATCTCTAGTTTCTAAATTATATTCCTTTGTTTCCTGATTTTCATAATCAAACTGAAAATCTTTAGGCAACTTTTCTGGCTTAAATAACATGTAATCTTGCAGATAATACAAAGCAATACTAATGCCAACGTAAATTGCCAAAATTAAGAGTGCTGTCGAGATCCAGTATGCCATAAATAAATGTTAGTTATACAAGATAGTAAAAAATGAATACTAGATGTATTTTAAAAATATATCCAAAAATGGATCTTGATTAAGAACCGTATAATAAAATAAAGCTCCAAGCCAACCATGCAGCAAACCAAGAACATAAATATTCTTTGCTTTTAAATACACGTAGCCATAAAACAAAGCCAAGATAAATGTCCCAGACATTAACCATAAAGAGGGAAAGTGCACTAATGAGAAAAATACGGCTGTTAATAGTATAATTATACTGTTTTTAAGCTTTACTCTCTTAAGGTCTTTTAAGTTACCAGCCAACAAACCTATGGTTAAAAACTGCTGAACAATTCCCCAAATGGGATATGTAATTAACAATGGGATAATATGCCAAGTCATATTGATTGTTCCTTGAATATACCCTATCATAAAAAAAGAAACTATAGAAAGTACAGAAAATGGTAAAATCAATCTAAATACAATCTTAAAATTATCTCTACGAAAACCCCAATCTTTAAGTACATTCCTGTCTTTTTTGTAACGATAAAAAACATAGAATGACCAAATTATAATTGCAAAAACAACAAAAGGCAATCGCCAATTGAGATAATCCATAAAAACGAATTTTCCAATTCCTGTGAGTACTACACCAATAATTTCTAACAACCTAACTTTGTCAGAGATTGGTCGTGTTAGCTTAAAGCTCGAAAAATCCGTTAAGTATTTTGTTAATTTATTTGACATAGCAAATTTCAATTTTATCCTAAATTCAAAAAACTACAGATAATTGCAGATATAGAAAACATTAAAATGAGCATAGAAACCCATAAAATAAAAGATAACTTCTCATCCTTTTTAAACAATTTCAAAATCAAAATTATAAATAGAATTGGCTGAAGCAACATAAATGGAATTGACAATAACTCTTGAAATACGCCTATCAGAACAAAATCTAACTTTAGATAAGTGAAATTTAAAAAAAGGAATAAAAAGAATAATGAACTTATAATTGTTAAACCAAAAATTATGATTTCTAATTTTGAATGTTTCATATTATAAAAATTTTAAAACCTCGCAGCTCTAAACCATTCTGCGAGGCTTTAGGTTACTAACTAACCATCATCAAAACTAGTTTTAGTCGTCTTTAGCTTCTATTTTATTATCAATATATGCTACATCTCTAGTATTCTTTTGTACTGCAATTGCAGCAAAAAGGCTTAAAGTAAATGACATAGCGTAAAATCCTTTTTCACTTAATTCTAAGTCCGCATTCCATAGACCAATTACTAATAGTGTAATGGCTGCTATTGAAGTAAACCAACTAATCCCATAGTACATATCTGTTACCTGTATATCTTCTAACTTGTCCCTTACCGCCTTCTGAACGGATATTACAGAAAAAAGTCCAAACAGTAATATTGTAAAATAATACCCTTTTTCATTAAGCTCCATAGTGGCATTCCAAAGTCCAACGCAATAAGAAACCATACCGATCAATAATGCTGTCCAGGAGGCACCAATAAATGCAGGAGTTGGTTTGTGGTTATAAATTTGTTTGTCCTTGCTCTTCACTTTTACTTTTTCGTCATCCTTTAAGGATACAGTAGTTTGATAATTCATAATATTTTGTTTTAATGATTACAGAACAAATCTGCAACAAAACTAAAATCTATTAAAACAAACAAAACCCTAATACTGACGATATATTATACTCTTATTTTTATATATTACATGTATTATAACCTTTATAAATTAATTAATGACGACTAAATGATTGCATTAGATTCAATAATTGGCACCCTAAATCTAGATGATGAGCAAAAATTCATCACTTATCTTCAAAAAAAGAATAAGCGCAAAGACGCAAAAAACATTGATTTATTTAAACTATTATCTAAATCTACATTAGACTCTAAAGCAATCTGTAACCAATTATATCAAACTAAAAACAGTAATGCTTACCATGCTCTTAGAAAACGACTTTTTCAATCCTTAATAGATTTTACAGCTAATAAAAATCTAGAGGATGAAAACTCTATAGATATGCAAATCATTAAATACATATTAGCATCTCGGACATTCCTTATCCAAAAAAACTACCAAGTCGCTTATAAAATATTAGATAAAGCCGAGTATTTAGCAGATGAAAATCTTTTATACCCTATTCTCAACGAAATCTACCATACCAAAATTCAGTACGCACCTAACTATCCAAAAATAAATCTTGAAGATCTTATTCGTAAACAAAAAGAAAATCAGAACAAACACCAATTAGAAGATCAATTGAATATCGTCTATGCAAAATTAAAAACTGTTTTAAATTCAATAAGCCACGAAAGCAAAATCATAAATTTTGAAATAGAACTTAATGACATTCTCAAATCTACTGACATAGAACTAAACGAATCTCTATCATTTAAATCATTGTATCAAATTTTAGCAATAGCAAATATCTCAGCTCTTGTAACTAATAGATATTACGAAATCGAAAGCTTTGTACTAAAAAGTTATGAGATTCTAAAAAGAAAAAAAGAGACAAACAAACAATTATATTATCAAATTTATATCTCATATATAATTGCAAACACACTCTTTAGAAACAAAAAATTCACGTCTTCATTAAACTATTTAAAGGAGATGGAAGATTTAATGCTTCTAAAAAAAGGGGTATATTTTAAGGAATTTATACTTAAGAAAACATTAGTTGAAGCGCTCAATCACAACTATACAGACAATCAAGATAAGGCCATATCGTTAGCAGAAACTATTTTAAAAAAAAAGCATAATGATATTGAATCACTCTTAGATTTACATTTATCACTTTTAATGTTCTACTTTCAAAAAGGTCAATTACTAAAAGCAAAGTCCGTTCTGTCTAAATTTTACCATACAGATCAGTGGTATATAGAAAAAGCCAGTATAGATTGGGTAATTAAAAAAAATGTTGCCGAGATTTTACTATATATAGAATTAGAATCTGATGCATTATTAATCTCAAGATTAAGAAGCTTTAAGCGCAGTTACAGTAACTATTTAAAACAAATTGGACAAACAAGAATTCTAAAATTCTTAAATCTCGCAGAGAAAATCTATAAAAACCATAATTACCTAACCAGCAAGACCTTTAAAACAGATGTAGAGGAAGCCTTTGAGCGTAATACTGCAAATAAAGAAGACATTTTTGTTATTAGTTTTTACGCCTGGTTAAAACAAAAAATTAATAAAGGTGATTTGTATAAAACAACTTTGAAGCTTATACAAAAACAATAAATGTTAATTATTCTGTTAAAAATAGTTTTCGATTTAAACCAATTAGAATTGTTGAGGTCTTAATTAGCGAAACATAAAACAATATAAAATGAAAAAATTAGTAATTGTTGCTTTAGCTCTATTTACAATAAATGGGATGGCACAGCAAGAAAGAAGAGGTAAAAAAGAACGTAAAGAAATGGCTCAAAACCTAAGAGATATGTCACCTAAAGATATTGCAGATCTTAAATCTAAAAAATTAACGCTACACCTAGATTTAAGTGAAAGTCAACAAAAACAAGTACATAATATTATTTTGGCGGAAGCTAAGGATATGCAAAAAATGAGGGAAGAGCGCAAAGCAGATAAATCAGAAAAGGAAAGACCTTCAAGAGAAGAACGTCTTGAAATGCAAAACAATAAGCTAGACAAAGCAATAGCCATGAAGCGTCAAATGAAAACTATATTAACACCAGAGCAATACGCTAAGTTCGAGAAAATGAAGCCTTCTAAGCGACAGAATAGATCTAAAAGGGGTAAAAAACGAGATTAAACCTAGAAGATTAAACTAAAAAGTATCGATTCGTCGATACTTTTTTATTTAATTAAATAAAATTATTACTTTAGAGCCAATTAATTAAAAAATCCGAAATGAAAAAAATCATCACACTCTGTTTGTTTGTATTTGCAATGTTTTTAGGAACAGAATCTGCAATGGCTCAAAATAACAAATCAGAAGTTAACGCTATAGCAGCAGAAAAAACAGAAGCGCTTAGAAAGTTTATAAAATTTGATAACGACCAAAGAGATAAAGTTTACTTAGCAGTGCAAGAATATACACAAGCTACTTTAGATTTAAAAACGGCTAAAGTTGTAAAAGAAGCTGCTGTTGGCAAGATTAACACCTTATTAGAAACAAAAATGAAAGCTATTTTAAATGACGAGCAATTTGAGCGTTACCTTACGTTTTCAGAAGAATAACAATATTATAGTTTCAAATAATAAAGCTTCGCGTTTGCGAAGCTTTTTTTGTTATAAATCTTTAGCAATCTCCTCTACCGCCGAAATGGTTTCATTTAAATCTTGATAAGTAAGTGCATCTGTTATAAACCATGTTTCGAAAGCACTAGGCGCAATATAAATCCCTCGATCTAACATACCGTGAAAGAATTTCTTGAAAGTTTCATTATTTCCTTTAGCAGCTGATTCAAAATCAACTACTTGTTCTTGTGTAAAATGAACAGAAATCATAGATCCAATTCTATTAATAGTATGAGTGACGTTATTTTTATTTAAAGCATCCGTAATTCCATGATGCAAATATTTTGTTTTCTCTTCTAACCGACTCATTAATCCTTTATCCGATTTAATGGATTTTAGCATTGCTAAACCAGCGGCCATAGCCAAAGGATTGCCACTTAGCGTACCCGCTTGATATACTGGCCCTAAAGGAGCTAAATGATTCATAATTTCATTTCTTGCTGCAAAAGCTCCAACAGGCAGTCCACCTCCAACTACTTTTCCAAAACACACAATATCCGCATTAACTTTACTTAGCTCTTGTACACCACCTTTTGCTAATCTAAAACCAGTCATAACTTCATCAAAAATTAATAAAATACCGTGCGCATCACAAATAGTTCTCAAACCTTCAAGGAATCCATCCCTTGGCGGAATACATCCCATATTACCAGCTACAGGCTCTACAATTATAGCCGCAACTTCATTACTATTAGCTTTAACTAAAGATTCTACATTAGAAATATCATTATAACTCGCTAGCAAAGTATCCTTTGCCGTTCCCTTTGTTACACCAGGACTATTCGGCGTACCAAAAGTTATTGCACCACTACCTGCAGCTATAAGGAAAGAATCACTATGACCATGATAACAACCAGCAAATTTTATAATCTTATCTCTCTTAGTAAAACCACGAGCCAATCTAATAGCACTCATACATGCTTCTGTCCCAGAATTAACGAAACGAATTTTATCAATGTTTGGCACCATTGAAATAGCCAATTCTGCTATTTCGGTTTCTAACGCAGTAGGCATTCCAAATGATGTTCCTGCTTTTGCCTTGTCGACCACAGCATCTACAACAGGCGGATATGCATGCCCAAGTAGCATTGGTCCCCAAGAATTTATGTAATCAATAAAACGATTTCCATCTTCATCGAAAACATAAGCTCCTTTTGCCGATTTTGCAAAAATAGGAGTACCTCCAACTGCTTTAAATGCTCTAACAGGAGAGTTTACACCTCCTGGTATAACTTGTTGTGCTTCTTTAAACAAAGCACTACTTCTTTGATATAACATAATATTAATTCGGAATCATGATTTCTTCACCTATAACCAGGTCATTAGAAGTCATATTATTTAAATCTTTAATTCGCTCCACACTAGTACCATAGCGCTTAGCTAGAGCATACAACGTATCACCTTTTTCGATTGTATACCTAACTACACCACTATTAACCCTTACCAATTCGGTATTACTATTCCCTAATACTTCTTCGTCATATTCATAAAGCTTGTAGCGCTCTATTAGACTAATAAGTTTCTGCGGATATTTTCTATCCGTGGCGTAACCTGCAGCTTTTAAACCTCTGGCCCAACCTTTATAATCACTAGATTTTAACTTAAAAAGCTTTGCATAACGCTTTCTGCCTGTTAAAAAATCTGAATGATCCTCATAAGAGGATTGCGCTATTTTATATTTTCTAAAACATTCTTGAGCAGCATCGTCGTCATGGTAAATTTTAGCACCTTTCCAACCGTGGCATTTTATACCGAAGTGATTGTTCGCCTTTACAGCTAGTCGACCGCGTCCCGAACCAGACTCAAGTATACCTTGGGCTAATGTTATACTTGCGGGTATTTTAGATTTACGCATCTCATCTTTTGCAATAGAGGCGTATGTTAAAATATAATTATCAGTAGATGAAGGCGGTTTGGTTGTTTTTACTTTCTTATTGTCATCAACTTTAGAGGTGGTAGTATTTTCCCTTACTTTAACGGTTTCTGTTTTATTCTTTTCCTCTTTCTTTTTCGTAACAATCCCTTTTTTTGGACCGCAACTAAAAGCTAGGGTTACAAAAAGTAAAACTATATGATGAAATCTTATGTTCATTCTTCAATTAATGGTAAATTTTTTCTTTTCAATCTTAAATTCATACCAGATATACCTTGTAAGCCGCCTGTATGAATTATTAATACTTTTGAATTTTCTGGAAAATAATTCTTAGCTATCAGATCGCATATTCCAAACATCATTTTTCCAGTATATATTGGGTCCAAAGGAATATCATATTTATTTTTAAAACTATTTATAAACGTTATTAATTCTGTGTTTATTTTACCATATCCACCAAAATGATATTGCAATATAAGCCTCCAATTATCTTGTTTTGCAAATTTACGAATATCTTCTTGTAAAAAATCACCTTTTAAAGCAGGAAAGCCTAATATTTTTTGATGTTTTTCTGAAGTATTAATTAATCCTGAAATAGTACCACCTGTGCCAACACAGGTGCAAATAAAATTAAATATAGAATCGTCGTCATTAAGTATTTCTTCACATCCTTTTACCGCTAGTTCGTTTGTTCCTCCTTCAGGAATTAAATAAAAGTCGCCAAATTTTGATTTTAAAATTTCTATAAATTCCAGATTAGATTTATTTCGGTATTCTTCACGTGTAATAAAAAGAAACTGCATTCCACAAGATTGCGCAAAACTCAAAGTCGGGTTTTCATTAATTCGCTTTTCCAATTCCTCACCTCTTATTACTCCAATAGTTGCGAGACCAGATTCTTTACCTGCCCAAGCAGTTGCAGCAATATGATTAGAATATGCACCTCCAAAAGTTAAAATTTTTGCTTTATTTATACTTTTAGCCTTCTTAATGTTGTATTTAAGTTTTCGATATTTATTTCCTGATATAAAAGGATGAATCAAATCTTCACGCTTTATATAAAGCTGAACATTTTTTTCGTTTTTCAACAAAATCTGTTGAACTAAAGAGGTTAGAGAATTCTGCATTGACATTTCAAAAATACTGTATAAAACTCCAAAATGATTTTTTTTGAAGAAAGCCTAAATCGTTTTCATTCTCGTAAGCTTCTCTTTCAAATGAAATATTTTTGTAAGCTAAACTCCATTTTCTGCAATGTATAAACCTTATTAAAAACTCGATACTATAGATAATAAAAAATGGAATAATTAATAACTCTAGCTGTTGCCTCAAGTGAATTTTCTCATGATTAACTAAAATCATATTCTCCTTTAAAGCTTTATACTTTAAAAACATAAAAGGAAATATTGTTAAACCAATATAACCTCTCGGTACAATATATTTTGAAATTAAAATCACAATTTATTGTATTCAAAAATCAATCCAATTTACATTATCTTTGTTAAAGATGAAAAAATATGTGCCCATAGAGGATGACGATTACTACTTAACACCAGAAGGTTACCGTTGTTTTACAGAACAATACCATTTAAAACGTGGTTACTGCTGCGAAAGTGGATGCAGACATTGTCCTTACGGCTTTAATAAAAAAACGAATTCTCAAAAAAAATAAAATTGGACACTTTTTTAATGACTTATAAAGTAAAGGTTAAAAACACACACCATCGTGTGGATATTCGCTACCCATAGATTAAGCTTATTTAAAAGAATAAGTATTAATCTAAACTAACTGTAAAATGACATTTAAAGACCAAATATTAGAAGGTATTCCGAATATATTACCTCAGCAAAAAGCTTACGATTCTTCGATAAATCATGCGCCTAAGCGTAAAACAATTTTGTCTCAAGAAGAAGAAAAATTGGCACTTAGAAATGCATTACGTTATTTCGATAATAAACATCATTCCGTTTTATTACCAGAATTTAAAAACGAATTAGCCACTTATGGTCGCATCTACATGTATCGTCTTAGACCAGACTATAAAATGTATGCAAGACCAATTGATGACTATCCTGCTAAATCAAAACAAGCAGCAGCTATAATGCTGATGATTCAGAATAATTTAGACTATGCTGTTGCACAGCACCCTCACGAACTTATTACTTATGGTGGTAATGGAGGTGTATTCTCAAATTGGGCGCAATATAGAATAACAATGAAATATTTAGCGGAGATGAACGAAGAACAAACCTTAGTAATATACTCTGGTCATCCTATGGGTTTATTTCCATCTCATAAGGAAGCACCAAGAGTTGTGGTCACTAATGGTATGATGATTCCTAATTATTCTAAACCAGATGATTGGGAAAAATTTAATGCACTAGGTGTTACTCAATATGGACAGATGACTGCAGGTAGTTACATGTATATAGGCCCTCAAGGCATTGTGCATGGGACGACAATAACTGTTCTTAATGGGTTTAGGAAAATAGGAAAAGAACCTAAAGGTAATCTATTTGTAACCTCAGGACTTGGAGGTATGTCTGGCGCACAGCCAAAAGCAGGAAACATTGCTGGATGTATTACGGTTTGCGCAGAGGTTAATCCAAAAATTACACAAATAAGATTAGATCAAGGTTGGATAGATGAAAAAATCACAGACTTAAATGAACTTGTGTCACGAGTAAAAAAAGCAAAAGCTGAAGAGGAAGTCATTTCAATTGCTTACTTAGGAAACATAGTTGATGTATGGGAAAAATTTGACGAAGCCAATATTCATGTAGATTTAGGGAGTGACCAAACCTCATTGCACAACCCATGGGCTGGAGGCTACTATCCGACAGAATTATCCTATGAAGAAGCAAATACTTTAATGGCTAATCAACCGGAATTATTTAAAGCAAAGGTAAAAGAAACCTTACGTCGACACACAAAAGCAATTAATAAGCATACTGCAAAAGGTACTTATTTTTTCGATTATGGTAATGCCTTTTTATTAGAAGCTTCTCGTGCAGGTGCAGATGTAATGTCCGATAACCCAACAATAGGTCGCGAGTTTAAATACCCTAGCTATGTTCAAGATATTATGGGACCAATGTGTTTTGATTATGGTTTTGGTCCTTTTAGATGGGTTTGTGCTTCAGGTAAGCCAGAGGATTTGGCAAAAACTGATGAGATTGCTTGTACAGTACTAGAAAAAATAATGAAAGATTCACCAAAAGAAATTCAGCAACAAATGGCTGATAACATTAAATGGATTAAAGGAGCTCAGGATAATAATTTAGTTGTAGGATCTCAAGCCCGAATTTTATATGCAGATGCTGAAGGGCGAATGAAAATCGCACAAGCATTTAATAATGCCATTGCTAATAATGAAATTAACACGATCATTCTTGGGCGAGATCATCATGACGTTTCAGGAACAGACTCGCCATACAGAGAAACAAGTAACATCTATGACGGGTCTCGTTTTACCGCAGATATGGCTATACACAATGTTATAGGTGATAGTTTTAGGGGTGCAACATGGGTGAGTATACACAATGGAGGCGGTGTTGGCTGGGGAGAAGTAATAAATGGTGGTTTTGGTATGGTTCTTGATGGTACTAAAGAATCATCTAAACGTTTAAAGCAAATGTTGTTTTGGGATGTTAATAATGGTATTTCCAGAAGAAGTTGGGCCAGAAATGAAGGGGCAATTTTCGCAATAAAACGCGCTATGGAAAATGAACCAAATTTAAAAGTAACATTACCAAACACAGTAGATGAAAGTTTATTAGAAACCATTTAAATAATAGCTATATGAAAAAATTACTCAAACTCACACCCGCTTTAATGCTAGTAATGCTTTTATCTTCATGCAGTTCTGTAAGAGTTGCAGCAGATTATGATCAGCAAGCAAATTTTGAACAATACAAAACCTTCGCTTTTTTTAAGCCAGGTATTGATAAAGCAGAAATTAATGACATCGATAAACGAAGAATACTCCGCGCTATTGAGTCAGAATTAATGGCCAAGGGAATGACCAAATCAGAAAATCCGGATATGCTTGTTAGCATTTTCACTAAAGCAAACCAACGTGTAGACATCTACAACAATGCTTGGGGAGCTGGTGCTTGGGGATGGGGAGGTTTCAACCGATGGGGTTGGGGATGGGGCCCAGGATTAGGCTGGGGAGGCGGTAACCAAGTTTCCACTAGAACTGAAGGTATGCTCTATATTGATTTAGTTGATGCTAATAAAAAAGAGCTGATATGGCAAGGTTCTGGTACTGGACATCTTGTTACGAGAAATGTAGACAAGAAAGAAGCCAGAATTAAAGAATTCGTATCAAAAACTATGGAACAATTTCCTCCAGCGAAATAAATCTTAGCATTTAAAAATTCAAAGCACTAATTTTTTTAGTGCTTTTTTAGTTTAATACTAAACCTAAAGGTTAATTCTAAATACTATATATTTGCCGACTTTTAAGGATAAGTATTATGATATTAGGCCAAACTACTAGAAAAAACTTTACTCAAAACCCAAAGAATGATATCCTTTCTGGACTAACTGTTGCTCTTGCATTAGTGCCTGAAGCTGTCGCATTTGCATTTGTTGCGGGTGTTGACCCACTTGTTGGACTTTATGGTGCTTTTATGATGGGTATTGTTACAGCTTTGTTTGGTGGTAGACCAGGAATGATCTCTGGGGCAACTGGAGCAATGGCTGTAGTTATGGTACATTTGATTCAAAAAGGTAATGAAGTTGGCTTAGCACTTGATGCACCAATTGAAAACTTAGGCTTACAATGGTTATTCATCACATTATTATTTGTTGGTGGTATACAAATTTTAGCAGGTCTCTTTAAACTAGGAAAATTTGTCCGTTTGATTCCGCATCCAGTAATGATGGGTTTTGTCAATGGTTTAGCTATTGTTATTTTCCTTTCTCAACTTGGATTGTTTCCAAATGCAGTTCCAAAAGATATTTCCATTTGGTCAAATACTTCTGATTGGTTTTCTTCATTATTCTCAAATCAAGCATTCTGGAAAATGATGGGATTCATTGGTTTAACAATGGGAATTATGTACGGTCTACCTAAACTCACAAAAAAGATTCCTGCAGCCTTAATCGCTATTATAGTCGTTGCTGGTATTACAATTTTAGGAGGTATAGAAATGAGCACAGTTGGTTCTTTTATTGCTGATGGTGGTGGCAAAGGGTTAGAAGGAGGATTACCTACATTTCAAGATCAAATATTTGGCTTTTTCGGAACCTTATCTGGGCATTGGGGATTAATTCTATCAACAGCATTTATTCTAGCTGCAGTTGGTCTAATAGAATCATTAATGACGTTGAATCTTATTGATGAAATGACAGAAACAAGAGGTAGCGGAAATAGAGAATGTATAGCGCAAGGTGGAGCAAATATGTTAAATGGTTTTTTTGGTGGTATGGGAGGCTGCGCTATGATTGGTCAATCAATCATTAACGTTGATTCTGGAGGACGAGGTCGATTATCTGGGGCAGTTGCAGCAATAGCATTACTCTGCTTTGTCTTATTCGGTGCTCCATTAATAGAACAAATACCCATTGCTGCATTAGTCGGTGTTATGTTTATGGTTGTAATTGGCACTTTTGCTTGGTCTAGTTTTAGAATTATAAGAAAGATTCCTATTTCAGATGCAATTGTATTAATTGCAGTTTCTGCTATAACAGTATGGAAAGATTTAGCTGTAGCCGTAATTGCTGGTGTTATTATTTCTGCCTTAGTCTTTGCTTGGAAAAATGCAACAATGATTCGAGCACGTAAACGTATGCAAGAAAACGGAACAAAAACATACGAAATCTGGGGACCTTTATTCTTTGGATCTATACAGAATTTTAACGCTAAGTTCGATGCTAAAAATGATCCTGATAATGTAGAAATAGATTTTGTAGAATCTCGAGTAAGTGATCATTCGGCTTTAGAAGCTATTTACAACTTAGTCGAAAAATATGAAGCAGAAGGCAAATCAATTAAACTTAAACATTTAAGTGAAGATTGTAAAATATTACTACGAAAAGCCAGCCCAAAATTTGAAAAAGTTATTATAGAAGACATCGACGATCCGAGGTATCACTTAGCTGCAGATCCAGAAAAATTCACTAAACCTTTATCAGAGTATCCGATTTAACAAACCTTATTGTTAAGATTAAGAGCTAACAGTTAGATAGTTAACCTCCTTTATCACCTCTTTTAAATAAAGACATCAAAATGATTGATATTCAACTAATTAGACTACCTTTGGCACTTAATTAAATATATTATAATATGAGTACTGGTACAGTAAAATTTTTTAATGACTCTAAAGGTTTTGGATTCATAACAGAAGAAGGAAGCGGAAAAGAGCATTTTGTACACATTTCTGGTTTAGTTGATGAAGTAAGAGAAGGTGACAATGTTGAATTCGATTTAACAGAAGGTAAAAAAGGATTAAATGCAGTAAATGTAAAAGTTATATAATTATATACTTTAAATCTTTTAGAATGAAGCCTATCTATCTTTTAGATAGGCTTTTTTATTGTTTACATCTGAACATTCTTTTCTTCAGGAAACTGACTAGGAATTTCACTAGAATCCTCATCTAACATTTGCCTCAAATCAATTTCTATTCCTCTAGCAATTGTTGAAATTGGAACATCATTAGGCCCTCCTTCAAAAGGATTCTCACCAGTTCTAGCTAAACGTTCCATGGTATGAAACGCCCAAGAGACTATTGCACAAAAAGGTATGGCAATCCAAATAAAATATTTACCGACTATATAAAAGTCATTCACCATAGTATCACCGATTTCTGCAAATTCTGGAATTAACCCAAATGGAATTAGTATTGTAAAAACTCTAGTTAAATAAAGTCCTAAGCTCGCATATTGTCTAGGATAAGGAAAATTTTTGATACGTTCTGATTTACCTTGGTGTGTTAAAAGAGACTCCAATACATTTTCTAACTCAAGAAAAGCAAACTCCCAAATAACACCTTTCTCCTTTAGTCGTCTTATGTGCTTAGATTGTAAATATAAAAGTGCTGTTTGTTTATTCCCTTTTGACAATACGTATAAACGTTCTTCTTCAGACAAATACATCATTAGATTATCATCTAGGGTTGAAACCTCTTCAGGAGTATGAATCATATTACTCCACTCTCTATTTGTTTTTGATTGATGTTGTGTCTCCCAACTTTTCTTTTGACGCATGGCGTACCGCAAAGCAGTCATCCACGCAATATGCCTGTAAATGAGGACCTTCTTATGATTTTTTAATTCATCATCAGAGATCGGCTCATCACAATACTCATTAGAAACCATATCTTGAATTTTCATTCCCCAAGTACGTGATGTATTAACAATGGCTCCCCAAATCATCCGAGCCTCCCAAATACGACCGTATGCCGAGTTGTTCTGAAAACCTACTAAAAATGCTACTGCTGTACCAATAAGTGCTACAGGTGTCCATGGTACATTTAAAAATGTGAATCCTAAAACTTTGTAAAGAATTGTTATAATCCCAGCATAAAGAAGATATATGAGTGTCTCACCTCTGGTCCATAGCACCATGTCTAAGACTGAGTATCGCTTTTTGGTTAGCATTTAATTGATTTTAAATCTTCTTAAATATACAGAAAATGTCTAATAATTAATTAAAGCCTCAATTTTCACTTTCACCTTTTCCGTTGAAGGAATCATTGTTTGCTCCAATGTTGAATTTAATGGAATTGCTGGCATGTTCTCACTACCAATAGTCAGTACTGGTGCATCGAGATGTTTGAAGCACTCTTCTTGGATTTTCCCTGCCAATGCGTTGGCAAAACTATTATTAGATGGTTCTTCAGTTACCACTAAACATTTACCTGTTTTCTTAACAGACTTCATAATTGTGTTTTCATCTAATGGGTAAAGTGTACGCAAATCAATAACTTCAATTTGGTCTTGCATACCCATTTCTTCTGAAGCATTGATTGCCCAATGTACTCCCATACCATAAGTTACAATGGTAAGTGTTTCTACATTTTCTTGTTTCCAGATTTCTTGTAAAACCCAAGCCTTTCCAAGTGGTAAGACATAGTCTTCACTTGGTTCAACAGAAGTTGCTCCTTGAGTCCCTGGCACTTTAGACCAGTACAAACCTTTATGTTCTAAAATCACCACGGGATTGGGGTCGTGATACGCAGCTTTCATCAAACCTTTTAAATCTGCTCCGTTACTTGGATAGGCAATTTTAATACCTCGAATATTAGTTACCACACTTTCGACAGAAGAAGAATGGTAAGGTCCACCACTCCCATAAGCACCAATTGGTACTCTTAAAATCATACTCACTGGCCATTTTCCGTTAGAGAGATAACAACTTCTACTAACCTCTGTAAATAATTGATTTAAGCCTGGCCAAATATAATCGGCGAACTGAACTTCAACTATTGGTTTCAATCCAACCGCTGACATACCAACAGTAGAACCAACGATAAACGCTTCTTGTATTGGTGTATTAAAAACGCGATCGTCACCAAATTTTTGTGCTAATGTAGCCGCTTCTCTAAATACTCCACCTAAGCGTCCTCCAACATCTTGTCCATACAACAAACATTCTTTATGCTCTTTCATCAGTTCTTCAACTGCGAATAAAGCACAATCAACCATCACTACTTTTTCAGCACCTTCTGGTTCACGTATTCCTTTTTCTTCTGTTATTGGAGTTGGTACAAAATCGTTTGTGAATAAATCTTCTGGCTTTGGGTCTTCTGCTTTTAAGGCTCTTCCAAAATCAGATTGAACTTTTTCTATTGCAGAACTTTCTATAGTTTCTATTTCCTTTTCAGAAAAACCTCCTTCAAGTAATTGTTGCTTAAGTACTGGGTAAGGATCTCTAGAACGTGCTTCGTCCAAATCATCCCTATACCATTCCATCCGTACTCCAGACGTATGATGATTTAATAATGGAACTTTAGCATGAACTAAAAATGGTCGTCGTTCTTTACGTATAGTAGCAATTACCTTTTCTAAAGCTTCATAACTTTCTTTAAAGTTTGCTCCATCTATTGAGATGGCTTCTAAACCGTGAAATCCTGCTGCATATTCTGCTGCATTCTGCGCTCTAGTTTCGGCTTCATTAGCCGAAATATCCCAACCATTATCTTGAACTAAATATAGAATTGGCATTTGTTTTAAGGCTGCCATCTGAAAAGCTTCTGCGATTTCTCCTTCTGTTACTGAAGCGTCACCTAGACTACAAACCGTTATTGGTTTTAAAGAGTTCTCGACTGCGCTCGAACGGACAGTATTTGTCTCCTCGAGCGCAGTCGAGAGGTCGTCAAGTCCTTGTAATTCTTTGTATTGCATTCCCATAGCAACACCTGTTGCAGGAATCGCTTGCATACCAGTTGCAGAAGATTGATGTGGGATTTTAGGTTTATCGTCATCCTTTAAACTGGGATGCGAATAATAACTTCTTCCTGCAGAAAAGGGATCGTCTTTCTTTGCTAACAATTGCAACATTAAATCATAAGGCTCTAAGCCAAATGATAATAACATCGCATCATCTCTGTAATATGGAAATGCATAATCTTGTGGTAATAACTGTAAGCCTAAAGCAATTTGAATAGCTTCATGACCACGAGAGGTTGCATGAACATACTTGGAAACCTGCTTAAAATTGGCTTCGTATAATTCAGTCATAGCCTTGGCAGTGCAAAGCTTTGAAAATGCTTTCTTTAGTATTTCTTTTTTCATTTATACTAATTCCTTTTCCACTTTAGTCATCCATCCAAATTTATCTTCTAGCTGACCTGTTTTAATAGCATTTAAAGTATCATTAACTTCTAAACCTATAGGACTTTCATCAGATACATGAATGGTTTCACCTTCAATACCTATTTCTTGAATATATGCAATACCCACAGCCGTTCCTGTACCAAAGGCCTCTTCTAAAGTTCCGTTCGCTGAAGCTTCTTTTATTTCATCAATAGTAATTTTGCGCTCAGTCACCTTATAATTCATAGCCTTAAGCATTTCAATTACACTAGCTCGCGTTATGCCATGCAAAACTGACCCATCCAATTCTGGGGTAATAAACTCTCCTTTAATTTTGAAGAAGATATTCATCGTACCCACTTCTTGAATGTATTTATGTTCAGCAGCATCTAACCATAATACTTGGTCGTAACCTTTTGATTTTGCTAGTTCTGTAGGTCGAATTGCAGCTGCGTAATTTCCAGCAGCTTTTGCTTCACCTGTTCCTCCATGTGCAGCTCTTATATATTGTTTTTCTGCCCATAACCTTATACGCTTACTAAAAAATGGTCCAGCTGGTGAAGCCATAATAATAAACTTATAATGTGTAGCTGCTCTCATACCAATAAATGGCTCATCTGCATACATAAATGGTCTCAAATATAATGCGCTTCCATCCTTTGGCGGAATCCAATTATGTTCTAAACCGACTAATTCTTTGAGTCCATCAACAAATAAATCTTCTGATACTTTTGGCATTCCCATACGATCAGCACTCAAATTCATACGCTTAGCATTATCCTCTGGTCTAAACAGCATTGGTTCACCTTTACTATCCTTATAAGCCTTCATGCCTTCGAATATAGCCTGACCATAATGTAGTGCCATAGCTGCTGGATGCGTTGGGATCATTCCCATAGGAACAATTCTTGGATTTACCCATTCTCCATTTTCAAAATCACAAATAAACATATGATCTGTGAATGTGGTTCCTAATGGAATGTTGTTAAAATCTAAAGCATCTACTCTAGATTTTTCTACTTTGGTAATATTTATATTGTAACTCATATTTTAGGTTTATGAGATCCTGAAACACGTTCAGAATGACAAATCTTTATATTTTTCTGTTGGTATCAAATTGTTCAAAATAATCAGCAACTCTTCGCACAAAACTTCCGCCTAAAAAGCCATCAACGACACGATGATCAAAAGAAAGCGATAAGTACATCATACTTCTAATAGCGATTTCATCTCCGTTTTCAGTTTCGATAACTTCTGGTCGTTTCTTTATTATTCCTAATGCGAGAATAGCTACCTCTGGTTGATTGATGATTGGTGTTCCCATAACACTTCCAAAGGTTCCTACATTAGAAATAGTAAACGTGCTTCCTTTTATGTCATCACCAGACAACTTATTTTCTCTTGCTTTTTGAGCAAGCTCATTGACATTGGTAGCTAAAGCTTTTAAATCTTTAGCATCTGCATTTTTAACGACAGGCACAATTAAGTTTCCACTTGGTAGAGCAGTTGCCATACCAATATTAATATCTTCTTTAATTATGATATTATTCCCATCAACTGATGCATTAATATTCGGGAAATCCTTAACTGCTTTTGCTACAGCCTCAACAAATAAAGGTGTGAATGTTAAACGCTCCCCATGCTTTTCTTGGAAAGCCACTTTATTAGCGTTTCTCCAATTAACCATATTCGTTAAATCTGCCTCTACGTAAGCCGTCACATGTGGTGACGTGTGCTTAGAATAGACCATATGGTCAGCAATCATCTGACGCATACGGTCCATTTCTACAATTTTCCCTTTTCCTTTTTCAAATGTCAATTGCGGTATACGATATACCGTTGGGTCTTTAGTAATGGGTTGTGCAAATTTATAAGGTCGTCCCTCTTCTATATATTGAAATAAATCACTTTTACGTAATCTCCCATCGTTTCCAGTTGCTGGAATTCGGGCTAGTTCTTCAAAACTTATATGCTGTTCTTTTGCTATTGAAATAATTAAAGGCGAAAAGAATGTGTTTGAATTTGAGGTAGAAAACGACGTTGAAGTCAATGGTTTTTCAGTTGATTTCTGAGTTTTCGGTTTCGCTTTTTCTTTGATTACCTTAGAACTAGATGATTTTTCCGTCTTAGATGTTTTAACTGCATCAGAAACTTCTAGTAAGGCAATAACTTCTCCAACAGGAACGACATCTTTGGCCTGAAAAATAGTTTTAACTAAAGTCCCTGAAGCGGGAGCTGGAACCTCGTTATCAACCTTATCTGTTGCGACTTCTATGATAATATCACCTTCTTCAAATGAATCTCCTTCGGAAACCAACCAATTGATGATTGTTCCTTCGGTTATACTTTCTCCCATTTTGGGCATCTTAAGTTGAAATTCTTTCAATTTACCTCTAGTTAATTTAGAAATAAAGATAAGTTATATAGAATTTTTCAACCTTAATTAACTTTAAAAATAATCATAATAAGAATTTCATTCTGTAAAAGAATAATAAAAAAGTTTTATATTCTTTTTATGCTTAATTTTACAGTGATTAAAAATATAATATTCTTATGGCTCATAGTCTTGACAAAATAGACACTCAAATACTCGCTTTACTGCAAAAAGACAGTAATCGTACAACAAAAAGCATAGCTACAGAGCTAGGAATGACGACGTCCCCTGTTTTTGAACGTATTAAAAAATTAGAACAAGAGGGTTATATTAAAAAGTATGTTGCTGTTTTAGACAATAAAAAAATAGGATTAAAACTAACCGTTTTTATTGGTATCACTTTACAAGGTCATACTCGAAGCTATTTAGAAAAATTTGTAAAAGAAATTAATAATTTTCCTGAGATTGTAGAATGTCATCGTGTAAGTGGAAATTTTGATTACCTACTAAAATTAGTCGTTGAAGACATTGAAGCTTATGAAACTTTCATTATGTCTAAATTAACACTGCTACCCTATTTAGGAAATGTTCAAAGTTTGATAACCCTATCTACCGGAAAAGAAACTAATGAGATTGATTTAAGTAGGATTTAATATAATTACTTTTTAAAAGTCTCTCTTAGGGTTTTATAAACATCATCCTGAACTTTCATTTCCTCCGGCACTTCTCTAAGTGGCTCAACTGCCTTTAACGATTCATGGCAATCAGCAGGCAATTGCTGATAAAGCCCAGTGCCTTTTGTTTTCCAAGCTATCATTTCGTCACTCACTTGTTTAACAACTTTTGCTGGATTACCAACAACCAAACTGCGTTTTGGAATTATAGTCTCAGCTTTTACAAAAGCCATTGCTCCAATAATAGATTCATCACCAATTTCAGCATCATCCATTATAACTGTATTCATACCAATAAGGCAATTTCTACCCAAATTTGCACCATGAATAATAGCTCCATGTCCAACATGCGAACTTTCTTTTAGTGTAATTGATTTACCAGGAAACATATGTACTGTACAGTTCTCTTGCACATTAACACCATCTTCTAAAATAATCTGTCCCCAATCACCACGAATTGCAGCTCCAGGACCTACATAACAGTTTTTACCAATAATAACATTTCCCGTTACTGCGGCTAAAGGATGCACAAAACTACTTTCGTGAACAACTGGTGTAAATCCTTTGAAACTGTATATCATTTTATTTAAAACCTTTTAATTTCTCCTTTGTAAACTCTGACAATACTAATCGTCCACTTGTTTGGGCTCTTTCTGCTAAAAGTTCGTCCCAATCCTCTGTACCCTTCCAAAATACTTTTTTCATTTCTAACATGGCTTCCGTATTGTAAGTACATAAATGCTCTGCAGTTGTTTTAACAGCTTCATCAAGTTCTTCAGTACTTTCATAAACATGCGTAAATAAGCCTTTTTGTTTAGCCCATTCTGCAGGATAAAAAGAATTAGCATCAATGGCAATTTGCGACATAGCACTTAATCCCATTTTACGTTCAATGGCTGGTCCAACAACAAAAGGTCCAATTCCGATATTTAATTCACTTAACTTAATGGCTGCGAATTTTGTTCCCATGCAATAATCGGTAGAAGCCGCCAATCCTACTCCACCACCAACGGTTTTTCCTTGGATACGTCCTATGATAAATTTGGGACATTTACGCATGGCATTAATAACGTTTGCGAAACCTGAAAAGAACACTTTTCCTGTCTCAGCATCATTGATATTAATTAATTCTTTAAAGCTTGCACCTGCACAAAACGTGCGGTCTCCACCACTCTTCAGAACTATCACTTTAATAGCATCATTTTCCCCAGCTTCACTAATAGTATTAGCCAATTTTGCTAGTATATCTCCTGGTAGAGAATTATGTGCAGGATGAAAAAATTCTATGTAACCTACTTCGTTTTCTATCGTTTGTTTAACGTATGGTTTTGTCATGTTATATTAATCCAAATTGTTCAAAGTGATGATTTAAATGCTTTCGCTCCATTAAATACCACTCATATCTATTTAATTCGCCAAATACCATATTAGATAATGTGGCATCTGGATGTTCTTTAAAATATTCTAAATAAGCTTCACGTTGTACTTTAAATTTCTCAAGCGCTGTTGCAAAATCTTCATGTTTTAATTCATCTAGCGTGTCCTTTTCTAACAAAGGAAACTGAGAATTTTGAGGAAACTTATTATAGTTCCACAAACTGTTTTTTACTTTCTCCAAAATCTTTTCTGGTGTTGAAATTTCAAAATCTTGAATTTCACCTGATGCAATTTTATAGGTATATTCTAAATGCTCTAGCATGTGTTGAGGCGTCATAATTCCCCATTGTGGTTTTGTGTCTTCTGAAAGCTGACTTAAACATTCCTCAATTTTTTCAGTAGTCATCTCTATAAATGTTTCTTGCTTCTTCTGAACCATAGTCAATACGGTCGCTAATGCCACTAATTCGTCATCAGCATCAAAGATTTCTGCAAACCATTTTACAATGCCACTTGGATGCTCAGCCGAAGCTACATCACGATCAATTTTTTGTTTACATGTTAATCGTACATAAATGGTATCATTATGATATAATGGACGAAGGAATCTACATTCTTCTAATCCATAATTTGCAGATACTGGTCCTTTATTTGGATGCACAAATAATCCTGCTGCAGCCGAAATTATAAAATAACCATGTGCTGTTCTTTTTTCGAAAATACTTCCATCTAAGGATGTAATATCTGTGTGTGCATAGAAATGATCCCAAGTAATATTTGCAAAACCAATAATATCAGTATCTGTTATGGTACGCTTATGGGTTTTCATAGATATTCCAGTCTCAATGTCTTCCCAATGGTATTTAAAAGGATGCTGTTCTGCTTCCTTATATTTTGCATTCTGTTGGTAAATACCAGTAATCTCTGTAATCGTTGTTGGTGACCCTTGAATTGCTGTACGTTGTAAATAGTGTTTGATACCACGCATACCTCCCATTTCTTCACCTCCACCAGCGCGTCCAGGACCACCATGCACTAAATAAGGTAATGGCGAACCATGTCCTGTACTTTCTTTAGCGCTTTCTCTATTGAGTACTAAAATACGACCATGATGAGATGCCGCATTGACCACATAGTCTTTAGCAATTTTATCATCGTTAGTTGCAATTGAAGATACCAATGATCCTTTACCCATTTGAGCAAGTGTAATAGCTTCGTCTAAACTTTTATATGGCATAATGGTACTCACTGGACCAAATGCTTCACGTTCATGGATTACAGTATTTTGAAAAGGATGATCTGCTCTTAATAGAATCGGACTAATAAAAGCCCCTTTTTTAGCATCAGCTCCAATGGTTTCAATTTTATCCAAATCACCATAGACGATTTGAGCTTCTTTAGCTAAATCGTTAACTGAATTTCTCACCGCTTGTACTTGCTGTCGACTTACTAAAGAACCCATTCTAACTTCTTTAAGTCTTGGATCACCAATTGTTACTTTATCTAATGCTTTTTCTAATGAAATTTGAACATCTTCAACTAAGTTCTCTGGTACTATGATTCGCCTTATCGCCGTACATTTTTGACCAGCTTTAACCGTCATTTCTTTTCTGACTTCTTTGATAAATAAGTCAAATTCTGGTGTTCCAGGCACTGCATCTTCCCCTAAAATTGATGCATTTAATGAATCGGCTTCCATAGTGAATGGTACAGATTCTTGAATTAATCTTGGATGCGCTTTTAGCAAGCGACCTGTTTGTGCAGAACCTGTAAAGGTTACTACATCTTGAGATTCAACTGTATCTAAAATTGTTTTAACTGTTCCGTTTATAATTTGAAGCGCTCCTTCAGGTAAAATACCTGAAGCAATAATTTCTTTAGCTACTGCTTCTGCTAAATATGACGATGAAGGTGCAGGTAAGACTACAGCTGGCACTCCAGCCATCCAATTCACTGCACATTTTTCTAACATTCCCCATACTGGGAAATTGAAGGCGTTGATATGTACTGCAACTCCTTTTTTAGGCACCATAATATGATGTGCCATAAAACGTCCTCCACGGGATAAATCAATGGCATCTCCTTCTACATGATAGGGTTGATTTGGGAATAATTTTCTTAAGGATGCATTAGCAAATAAGTTACCGAATCCTCCTTCAATATCAATCCAACTATCAACTTTAGTAGCACCAGTTCTATAACTTAAATCATAGAACGCATTTTTTCTTTTGGTAAGATATAACGCTAAACTTTTAAGCATGTTTCCACGCTCTTGAAATGTCATTTTACGAAGTACTTCGCCTCCTTTGGTGCGTCCGTAGTTTAGAATTTCAGGAATATCTAATCCTTCTATAGCAACGCTTGTGAATGCTTCACCTGAGACAGCGTCTAATATTGGCGTTCCTTCTTCTTTTCCTGTAGTCCAATTGCCTTGAACGTAATGTTGTATTTTTTCCATAATTAAACGCGTTCTATAATTGCTGCATAACCTTGACCAACACCAATACACATTGTTACCAATGCATATCTTTTATTCTGTTCATGTAATTCTAAAGCTGCTGAATACGCTATTCGCGCTCCTGTTACACCCAATGGATGACCAATAGCAATCGAACCTCCATTTGGATTTAATCTTGGATCATCATCTGCAATTCCCCAAGCTCTAGTGCATGCTAAGGCTTGTGCAGCAAATGCTTCATTTAACTCTATGATATCTATATCATCCATAGTTAATCCAGCTTTTTCTAGTGCTTTATTTGATGCTTGCACAGGACCAATTCCCATTATTCTTGGTTCTACACCAACCACAGCAGAACTTACAATTCTGGCCAATGGTTTTAAATTATACTTTTTTACAGCATCTTCTGAAGCGATTATTGTAGCTGCTGCACCATCATTTAATCCTGATGAATTTCCTGCTGTTACACTTCCTCCTTCTTTCTTGAATGCTGCTCTTAATTTCCCTAAAACTTCTAACGATGTATTTGGCTTAACAAATTCATCTTTTGAAAATTGAATTGGATCTTTTTTCCGTTGTGGTATTTCTACAGTCACGATTTCTTTTGCTAAACGACCCTTTTCTTGGGCTTTGGTTGCTTTCATTTGGCTCCAATACGCAAACTTATCTTGATCTTCTCGAGAGATATTATACTTCTCAACTAGATTTTCTGCCGTAACACCCATGCCGTCAGTTCCGTACAATTTGTGCATTTTAGGGTTCACAAAACGCCAGCCAAATGTAGAATCGTACATTTTAGAATCACCTCCAAATGCTGTTGATGGTTTTGCCATAACGTATGGTCCTCTTGTCATATTCTCGACTCCACCAGAAATAAAAACGTCTCCATCTCCTGCTTTTATAGCACGATTTGCATGAATAATTGCTGATAATCCTGAACTACACAAACGGTTGACTGTTTCACCAGGCACTGTAAATGATAATCCTGCTAATAAAGATGACATACGTGCGACATTTCGGTTATCTTCACCTGCTTGGTTTGCACAACCCATAATGACATCATCATATGCTTCTTTTGGGATGTTTGGGTTACGTTTTACAACTTCCGCAATAACTAACGCTCCTAAATCGTCTGTACGAACAGCGGATAAGGTGCCTTTATAATTTCCTATTGGTGTTCTTATTCCATCTATTATGTATGCTTCTTTCATTCTTCCCAATCTTTTTGAGTTCTATAAACTACACCCTTAAAAAGTGCAACTAATTCATCACCGCGCTTTACTTGGACGATATTGAATCCTAATTTATTATTTACTTTTTCAATCACAGATTCTGCCACCAACTCATCACCTTCATCTAATGCCTCAATATGATTAATACTAGTCTCTATTGAAACCGCATACTTCCCATGTGTATTTGCGGCAAATCCAAATGCTGTATCTGCCAACGAATAACTGATTCCACCATGAGCTTTATTCATGCTATTAAGCATATCTTTTCTAATCGTCATGCCTAACTTACAGCGACCAATCTCACATTCTAAAATTTCAATACCCAACCATTGACTGAAGGCATCTTGACTCAACATTTTATATGGAATTTGTTCGCCTTTCATTTAAAAAAATACTTTATGTTCTCTATTCATTTTACGCAATAATGGACTGCAACGGTATCTGTCTTCATGGTACTCGTCATACAATCTATCTAAAGCATCAACACATTTGCTAATTCCAATTTCGTCTGCCCAAGCTAATAGCCCTTTAGGATAGTTAACACCTTTAGTCATGGCATTATCGATATCTTCTGCTGAAGCTATATTTAAAAATAAGGCATCTGCAGCTTCATTAATCAACATCACTAAAACACGATTGAATATTTTTTCAGCCAGAGACCTCTCGACTGCGCTCGAGGTGACATCTAGGCTTCCAATTATCCTTCCGTTGTCATCATAGTCATAATACCCTTTTCCGGATTTACGCCCTAAATAACCTGCTTCAGAAAAACGCTTCTGTGTAAATGCTGGTTTGTATCTTGGATCGAAATAGAAAGCAGTAAACACGGTTTCGGTCACTGTGTAATTGACATCATTTCCGATGAAATCCATTAATTCAAATGGTCCCATTCTAAAGCCTCCAATAGTTTTTAAACTCCAATCGATAGTTGCAAAATCTGCAATACCTTCTTCATAGATTCTTAAAGCTTCACCATAAAATGGTCTTGCCACACGATTGACAATAAAGCCTGGTGTGTCTTTAGCAACTGCGACTACTTTTTTCCAGTCTGAAATCGTATCAATGGACTTCTGAAGGACAGCTTCAGATGTTTGAATTGCAGGAATCACCTCAACCAGTTTCATTAAAGGCGCTGGATTGAAAAAATGAATTCCAACACAGCGTTCTGGTTTTTCTAAAGATGCTGCTATAGATGCAATTGATAAACTAGAGGTGTTTGATGCTATGATGCAATCATCAGCAACATAACTTTCTAATTCTGAAAACACCTTTTTCTTAATATCTAGATTTTCTATAATCGCTTCAATTGTTAAATTAGAATCAGATAAATCTTTTAAGTTATCGACATAACTAAGGTTTGACTGAATTCTATTTTTTTCAGTAGTATCAATTCTTCCTTTTTCGATTAATCGATTTAAGATTTTCTCAAGACTTGCTTTAGCTTTATCTAAAGCCGATTGATTAGTATCGTATAATTTTACTTTACAACCAGCAGTCGCAGCAACTTGTGCAATACCACTTCCCATTGTTCCTGAACCTATAATTCCTACGTTCATAGTTTTATATTAAAACGGTAAATTTTTAACGTCTACATTACCGCCAGAAAAAATGATTCCGACGTTTTTATTTTTAAATTCTTCTTTATTCTTCAAAACTGCTGCAAAAGGCACAGCGCATGAAGGCTCTATAATAATCTTCATTCGTTCCCAAATGAGTTGCATTGCATTTACAATTTCGTCTTCTTCAACACGGATAATCTTATCGACATGCTTTTGAATAATCGGAAAATTACGATCACCTAAATGTGTTCTTAAGCCATCTGCAACGGTATGGAAACTATCATTTGTTTCTATTTGACCAGAAATCAATGAGCGATACGCATCATCTGCTTCCATTGGCTCGCCACCTATGACTTTACAATTGTTAGAAAAATAGTGGGCAGCTAAAGCAGTACCTGCAATAAGACCTCCTCCACCAACTGGTGTTAAAATTACGTCTAATTCTGGATATTCCTCAAGCAATTCCATAGCAGCTGTACTGTTGCCATAAATCACCTCATCTTGATTTGATGGATGCAAAAAAGATGCTCCTTTTTCTTCTTTTATTTTATTTGCCGTTGCTTCTCTAGCTTGAGGTGTAGATTCACATTCTATGATTTCACCTTCGTAAGTTTTTACACCATTCTTTTTAACCTGAGGTGCATTTTCTGGCATTACGATATACGCCTTTACATCTAATTTCTGAGCTGCTAATGATACGGCTTGTGCAAAATTTCCTGAAGAATGTGTTACCACTCCACGTTGTCTTTCTTCTTCTGAAAGCGATAGAATTGCATTGGCTGCTCCACGCATTTTAAAGGCTCCCATTTTTTGAAAGTTCTCACATTTAAACACAATATTGGCACCTACCATTTCATTTATCAAGCTTGAACTTAATACAGGTGTTTTGTGAATAAATGGCTTTATTCTATTATGAACTTCTATGAGGGTTTCTTTAGTCAATTAGTTGCCTTTGAAATTTGGTTTTCGTTTTTCTATAAATGCTGCAACGCCTTCTGCATAATCATTACTACTTGCTGCTTCAATTTGTAACTTAGACTCTAAAGCCAATTGGTCTTCTAGAGTATTAGTCATTGACTTATTAAATAATTCTTTAATTAAACCTAAGGCCTTAGTTGGCATATTGGCCAACTTAATTGCCAATTTAGAGATCGTTTCCTCAAATTCTTCGAGAGGAACAGATTTATAAATCATTCCCATTTTTTCGGCTTCTTCTGCTGAAATCTTATCACCTAACATCGCTAAGGCTTGTGCTTTCTGAAAGCCTATTAAACGCGGTAAAAAGAAGGTTCCAGCACTATCTGGGACTAAACCAATTAAACTAAAGGCTTGAATAAAACTCACCTTTTCATGCGCAACAACAATATCACAAGCTAAGGCAATATTTGCTCCAGCACCTGCAGCAACACCATTTACAGCTCCAATAATTGGTTTTTTAATGGAACGTATTCTTGTAATGATAGGATTGTAGTGTTCTTCTAATATTTTTTTAAATCCAGGATTTAACTCTGGATCCGTAACTTCTTTTAAATCTTGACCAGCACAAAAGGCTTTTCCATTTCCTGTTAGTACAATTGCTCTAACTTCTGAATCTACCTCACAATTGTCTAAAATAGATTGAAGACTTAAAGCCATCTCTCGATTGAAGCTATTAAATACTTCTGGTCTATTTAGCGTAATGTGTGCTACTTTATTTTCAATTTTAAGCTGAATGCTTTTATTCATATTTTTCTTTATTTGTGGATTCCTGCCTTCGCAGGAATGACAATCATTTCAAACACTTAAAATAATCAAAAGGTTCTTGGCAATCATCGCATTGAAACTGTGCTTTGCATGCTGTGGAACCAAACTGACTTACTAATCTTGTATTTTTTGATGCGCAATTAGTACACTTTACCAATCGTTTTCCTTCTAACAACACATCTTTGTCTGCTTCTGCTTCTAAAGGCGCTGCTATTCCGTAATCTTCTAACGCTTTACGACCTCTTGGTGTAATCCAATCTGTTGTCCAAGCTGGATATAAAATTAAATCAATTTCAGATTCATATCCAGATTCTTTTAATGCTTTTTTAATATCATCACCAATGACATCCATTGCAGGACAGCCGCTATAAGTTGGTGTGATTTCAACTTTCACAAGACCGTTAACAAAAATAGCAGAACGCACAACACCCATGTCCATGATAGACAAAACTGGAATTTCAGGGTCTGAAACCTGTTCCAGTATTGACAGTAATCTCTCGTCTATATTTTGTTCCGTACTTATCATACTACCATTCCATATTAGGATATGTACGCTGCATGTATTGTAAATCGCTTAATAAATATCCTAAATGTTCAGTATGAATTCCTTGCTTTCCACCTTTTTGAAAGTATTTAGATTCCGGCACTTGCAATGTTGCTTCCTCTAGCACTTGAGAAACTTGACTATAATAAGCATCTTTAAGTTTTGTCACATCTACTCCAATTCTTTGAGAAACGACCGCTTTATCGGCATCTGTTTGATGAAATAACTCATCAGTGTAAGCCCATAAATCATTGATTGCTTCTTGCATCTTTTCTTTACTCTCATCGGTACCATCACCTAAGCGCTTAATCCAATCCGAGGAAAAACGTTCGTGATAACTCACCTCTTTCACGCATTTATTTGCAATTGCTGATAATGTTAAATCTGTACTTTTCTGAAGCTCTTTTAAAAATGCCAAATGATACACATCAAATAAAAATTGTCGTCCAAGAGTATATGCAAAGCTTGTATTTGGTTGTTCTACCAATAATACATTCTTGTATTCGCGTTCCTTACGAAGCATTGCAATATCATCTTCTGTTCTTCCATCTCCAGCAATCTTACTCGCATATTGAAAATAACTACGTACTTGCCCAAATAAATCTAATGAGATATTGGTACATGCGATGTCTGTCTCCAAACTTGGTCCATGTCCGCAAAGCTCGCCCATTCTTTGTCCAAGAATTAAACTATTGTCTGCAATACCTAATATGTAATTGTATAAGTTTTCGTTTTTCATTACATGTGTTTTACTTCGTCTGGTAAATCATAAAAAGTTGGGTGGCGATATACCTTATCTTGTGCTGGCTCAAATAGTTCACCATTGTTCTCAGGGTTAGACGCAGTAATATGCATTGATTCTACTACCCAAATACTCACGCCTTCGTTTCGTCTTGTGTATACATCGCGTGCATTTTCGAGCGCCATATCAGAATCCGCAGCATGTAAACTACCACAATGCCTGTGTTCTAATCCGTTTTTACTTCGGACGAAAATCTCCCAAAGTGGCCAATTCTTTTTATCTCCCATATCTTTTGAATATATCTATAAGGTTTTAAAAACCTTACAGGAAATTTATATTGCTTGTTTTTGTTTTCTTTCAGCTTTTTTCTCTGCGTGTGCCATTGCTGCATCTCTGACCCATTCACCACGTTCCCACGCACCAACTCTAGCTTTCATACGTTCTTTATTCATTGGCCCATGACCTTTCACAACTTGCCAAAACTCATCCCAGTCAATTTCACCGAAATCATAACTGCCTCGTTCTTCATTCCATTTTAAATCTGGGTCTGGAATTGTTAATCCAATTAATTCTGCTTGTGGAACTGTTTGGTCAATGAACTGCTGACGTAAATCGTCGTTAGATTTACGCTTTAACTTCCATTTCATAGATTGCTCAGTGTGAACTGAAACATCATCGGTTGGTCCTAACATCATTAAGCTTGGCCACCACCATCTGTTCAAAGCATCTTGCGCCATATCTTTTTGCTCAGGTGTTCCGTTGGCTAATTTCATCATGATTTCAAAACCTTGACGTTGGTGAAAACTTTCTTCTTTACACACACGAATCATGGCTCTAGCATATGGTCCGTATGACGTATTACACAATGGTACTTGATTAATAATCGCTGCACCATCAACCAACCATCCGATAGCACCCATATCTGCCCAAGTGATTGTTGGGTAATTAAATATTGAAGAATACTTTGCTTTTCCTGTATGTAATTGCTCATACATTTCTTCACGAGAAATACCTAAAGTTTCTGTCGCAGAATACAAGTATAATCCATGACCTGCTTCATCTTGTACTTTTGCTAATAAAGCAACTTTACGTCTTAACGAAGGTGCTCTTGTAATCCAGTTTCCTTCTGGTAACATCCCTACAATTTCGGAATGTGCGTGTTGCGACATTTGACGAATGTGCGTTTTACGATACTTTTCTGGCATCCAATCTTTTGGCTCGATTTTTTCGTCTCGAGCGATACGCTCATCAAATTGTCTTTCTAAACTTCTAATTTGTTCTTCACTCATTGTTTTTAGCTTTTAGCTGTTGGCTTTTGACCACAAGCGAGTTAATTTTTCTTTTTCAATATATTTTAAACATCAAAATCTACAACAACCTTATCAGTTGTTGGCACTGCCTGACAACTTAATACCAGATTTTGACTTACTTCTTTTTCATCTAAAGCGTAGTTGATTTTCATTTCAACTTCACCCTCTTTAACCTCACATTTACAGGTACTGCAAACTCCACCTTTACATGCAAATGGTAAATCTGCTCCTGCATCTAGTGCTGCATCCAAGATATTATCAAACTCTTTGGTCATGGTGAATAAGAATTCTTTTCCTCCATCTACAATAGTTACTTCCGTTCCTTCAACATTTTGCTGTGCTAAACGCTCTGCGCGTTTGATATCTTCTTCAGACAATCCTTTGACGAATAATTCGAAATGGACTAAATCTTTTGACAAACCTGCATCAACTAAATAGTCACTTACAAAGTTTATCATCTTCTCTGGTCCACATAAAAACACCTCATTGGTATCCGGAATATCAATAAAAGTTTTGGTCAAAACCTTCATTTTCTCTTCATCAAAACGGCCATTAAATAATTCGATATCTCTTTTCTCTTTTGTTAAGAAGTAATAGATTTCGAATCTTCCAAAATAGGTATTTCTCAGTTGCTCTAGCTCTTCCTTAAAGATAATAGATTTTGCTGTCTTATTAACATAGAAGAGTTTACAAGTAGAATTTGGTTCGGCTTCTAAATGTGTTTTTACCATTGATAGTACAGGTGTAATACCACTACCAGCTGCAAAGAATAAATAATTTTTAGCTTTTTCAGGCTGGCACTCTACACCAAAAACACCGCTCGGTGCCATAACCTCTAAAGTATCTCCTGTTTTTAGGTCTTCATTGACAAAGGTTGAAAATTTACCACCGGGGATTTGCTTTACTGCAACTTTCCATTGCTTATCGATTGGACTTGAACACAAAGAATATGAACGACGAACATCCTCATCATTGATATCTGCCTTCAATGTTAAATGCTGCCCTTGGTGAAATGCAAATTCTTCTTGTAATTCATCAGGAACATCAAAGGTAATTACAGATGTATCATCTGTTTCTTTGTAGATATCTGCTATTCTTAAGTTATGAAAATCGGCCATAAATTTTATACTAATCACAAACTAACACTTGTTAGTTTATTGAGCAAAGTTATAAAATAAAATGCAAACTATTTGTTAATTCCTTTTATGAGGATTTGAGATAAACTTTCTGTCAACTCTTGCTGATTTACAATTTCTTTTTTTGGCAACCATAAATAAAGCGAACGTAAGGTAGAAAGCATCGAAAACATTAACACATCTGGCTTTACAGATTTTAGTTCGTTATTAGCAATACCAGCTTCAATAATTCTAAGATAGTTAGCTTCATAATCATTTCTGAGTTTTAGATAATACTCTAGTTTATTCTCCAAATGCATCCAATCAGTATTTAGTGCCGCTAGTCCATCTGCATTCTCTGTTGCAATTTTTACGTGTAAACCAATAACTTGCTCTAATCTACCAATAGAAGTTGTATCACTATCCATGATTTTCTGCATACCAGTTGTAAAATCTTCAGCAATAGCAATTACTATGTCTTGTAAAATAGCCTGTTTGGAACTAATATGGTTGTACAGACTGGCTGCTTTTATATCCATAGCTTTTGCCAAATCTCTCATAGTTACAGCACTATAGCCTTTACTTTTAAAAAGCTTGGCTGCAACTCTAATGATTTCTTCCTTACGTGTTTCTATTTTCAAAAACTGAGCTCTAATATTATTCGTAAATTTAAGCAAAAAAGAAGCTATGGGATTTTTTGATTTTATTTTTGGAGCTAAGAAGCAACAAGTAGATGATTATATAAAAAGTGGTGCTGTAATTATAGATGTAAGATCGCAACGTGAATGGGACGCAGGGCATATTGAAAAATCAGTTCATATTCCATTAAACGAATTAAAAAATCGAGTCGACGAAGTAAAAAAACTAAACAAACCAATTATTGCATGTTGTGCAAGTGGAGTGCGTTCTGCCAAAGCAGCCAAATTTTTAACACTTAAAAATGTTGATGCTATTAATGGTGGTGGCTGGGTAAGTTTGCAATCTAAACTATAACTTCAAGGTCTGCAAGATCTCTAAAGATTCAACTGGAGTTTTATTGTATTCTAGAGTCCAACCTAAAGAGTTGGTTAGAATAAAGAATTTTGATAGCTCACTTATTAATCGGTTTTGCGCATTAGATTTTAAATCTGAAGCTTCAATCTTTTTCATTAAAGATGTATTAACTGTTTCTTTTATTTCGTTGTAGTCTTTTGCTTCAAACTGATTTAAAAAATCAGCCTTAATATCATAATATTCAAAATCTGGGCTGATTTTTATTTCTTCTTCTGGAAGACTTGTTATTCGTAGTGTCTGAGTTAACTCATCAATTTCATATTCGATTTCATTTAAATCGTACGCAATAGTGACATCTGCATTAACAATAACTATGGCTTGTTTTTTAGCTTCCAATAAATCTCCAAAAACGGCTTTAGAATTTTTATAAGTAAATACTTCGCTAAAATGACCTTCTGTAACTACAAGTTTACCAACATTTTTAATTTGTTCTTGTATTAAAGCAGTGTTTTCTTTTAACACAATCTTCTCTTCTTGTTTATCTCCACAATATTTAAAAGTAAATAAAACAATTAAGGTAATTATGACACCGAATAGTATTTTTCGCATAAGCTAAATTAATCAAAATAGAGTTGAATATAGTCAAAAAACTAGTATTTTAAATCTTATTTTTTTACCATATATCGTTGATGTCAGTGACTTATCCACGAAAATCGCAAAACATCCTATTAATATAGCTGGTAAACAATTACAACTTAATTTTACTTAGAATACATAGAATATTTCTAGCCCTCTAATTTAAACGCAAATATCATGTATAGAAACATCTGCGCATTATTACTCTTATTTTTGACCGTTAATAGTTATGGACAAAACTTCACTTTATTGAAAAACTTTAACCCAAAAGTAAAAGAACTAAAACATACACTAAATAGCACTAGAGACAGTTTAATTTTATCCTGTAAACAGCATATTTTGCAAGTTGATATTTTTAATGAAGACTTCGAAAAAGTTGAAAAAATTGAAGCATCTGAAACAAGAATTGTAATTACTGATTTACCTGTAGGAAAATTTGATATTGAAGTTAGACTAGAAGATAAAGTCGTTCTGATGAATCTAATTAGACATACTGATATAGAAAATTCATATTATGCAACCAACACTTTAAATGATGAACCCATTGTAAAGAGAAAAGGTATGATGCTCGACGAAAACTTGAAAACTGTAAAAACGCAACCAAATATGCGTATTGAAAACCTTTTATCTAGAGGTAAAACTAAAGACCAAATAAAGAAAAGAAAATTCTATTGGATCATACATCAAACCAATAATAAACTTGGATCTAGTAAAACAATGAAATTAATGGACCAAGCATCAGTAGACAAGATGATAAAGAAAAATAAAATAGAACGTAATAGTGTCTCTGGAAAACTAAATGAGCTAACCGTTTGGGAGGTATATAACACTACTCAATTTATGAAAAATCAAACCATAAACCCAAATTATATTTATTCTCATAAATCTGATTTATTCAACAGCGAACCTTATTACAGCGACACCGTTAGTTTACAACAGCCTTAAATACGATTAAAGAATTTGTTTACTGAAAAAAAATTAAAAGTTAGATTTTTGTGCATTTAATCGAAGAGCTAAGCTCATTAGCCGTAAAAAATAAACTGGACTAATATTTCTTTTAATTTAGAAAAAATTACAAATTAATGTTACTATTCCTCAATTTACGAGTAACATTTAATTAATCCATTAGAATGTTTAAAAGTTATTTTTTACTCTTTTTTATTATTTTATCATTTGGTTTATACGGTCAAAAGTCAACCTTATTACAAAATAAAAACTTTAGGGCTAACGAGTTAAAACACAATTTAAATAAAGAAGGAGATACGCTTATCCTTGAAAGTAAAAAAACCATTTATAGCGTTGAAATTTTTAATCAAGATTACACAAAGTCCATTAATATAGATAGTACAAAAGCTAAAATAGCATTAAATGACACTCCACTTGGAAGGCTTGTGGTACAAGCAAAATTAGTTGACAAACGCATAATTATGACCTTATTAAGACATAAGGATTTTGATGAAATTACAAATGAGACAAAAGAAGACAATATTGTTACGACTCCTCAACCTAAAAAACAAGGAGTTTCGTCATTACTAAATTGGAAATCGAAAAAAAGTAAAGCTAATGTCGAAAAATTCTATTGGGCTATTCAAGAAAGTAATAGCGGCAGTAATTCTTATAAATCCATGAAACTGGTCTCTACCAAAGAGCTTTTAAAAATGATTCAAAAAAATAAAGTAGAAGTAAATACTGAACAAGGTAAGTTTAATAAACTTACTGTTTGGGAGGTTTATGATACTGCAAAATTTATGGAAAAGCAAGTTGCCAACCCAGAGTATGTTTTTTCAACTACATCATCTTTATTTAATACAACCCCGTATTTTAGTTCTATTGGAAACGCAAAATTTCCTTAGATATTAAAAATCAATAAAAAAATATGTAAGAACGATTTTTTGATTGCTATTTTAAATATACCATAGGTTAATTATTTGTAATTTAATGCTCTAAAATTAACCTCTATGAAATTAAAATTTATTACCCCTTTAATTACTGCTTTATTCTTCTTTGTTTATTCCTGCTCAAATCCTCAAAAAGATTCTGCAACTATGCTTATACATGGTGGAACAATTTATACTGTTGATTCCACATCGGCAACTGTTGAAGCTGTTGCGATTAAAGGCAACAAAATTTTATTTGCTGGCACTTTAGAAGAAGCGGAAGTATACAAAAATGAGCAAACTGAAATTTTAAATTTAGAAGGAAAAACAATGACACCTGGTCTTATTGAAGGACATGGTCATTTTATGGGATTGGGTTACAACGAACTTAACCTAGATCTAATGAGCACAACAAGCTATCAGTCTATTGTTGATGCAGTAGCAGAGCGCGTAAAAAATGCTGAACCTGGAGAATGGATTACAGGACGAGGTTGGCATCAAAGTAAATGGGATAGCATGCCTGCAGAAACTGTGCATGGTTTCCAAACACATCATCTACTTAGTATGATTTCACCAGACAACCCAGTGTATTTAAGGCATGCCAGTGGACACGCTGGTTTTGCCAATGCAAAAGCTATGGAAATAGCTGGTTTGCAAAATTTAGCTTTAGATGGTGTTAGAAAATATGAAGTAGAAGGTGGTGAAGTGTTAGTAGATCCTTCTGGTAAACCTACTGGTGTTTTTAATGAACGCGCACAGACTTTGATTACAAAACATATTCCTGAAAAAACAACAGAGACAGACATAAAAGCGTTTGAACTTGCAGTTAAGGCTTGCCATAAAAATGGTATAACAAGTTTCCATGATGCTGGTATACCAAAAGAGACCATAGAGCTTTATAAAAAAATGAAGTCTGAAGGCAAAATGAACACGAGAATTTATGCAATGCTAACAGGTTGGGATAAAGATTTATTAAATAATTGGTACGAAAAAGGCATCATGATAGATGAAGATTATTTATTTACAATAAGGTCTGTAAAATTAAATTGTGATGGCGCTTTAGGCTCTCGTGGAGCATGGCTATTAGAACCTTACTCAGACCGACCTGATCATTTTGGTCATGAAACTCTGCCTATGGAGTTTGTTCAAGAGACAGCTTTGAGTGGGTTAGAAAATGGATTTCAAGTATGTGCTCATGCAATTGGAGACAGAGCTAATAGAGAGATATTAGATCGTTATGAGGTCGCACTTAAAGCTCATCCAGAATCGAGTAAAGATCATAGATTTAGAATAGAACACGCGCAACATTTACATCCAGAAGATATTCCTCGTTTTGCTGAGCTAAAGGTTATTCCGGCCATGCAAGCCGTTCATATGTCTTCCGATAGACCATGGGCTATTGATCGACTTGGAGAAAAGCGAATAAAAGAAGGAGCCTATATGTGGCAAGATTTACTGCAAAGCGGAGTACCAATTGTAAATGGTACTGATGTACCTGTAGAGCCCGTAAACCCAATAGCAAGTTTTTATGCTAGTGTGAGTAGAAAAACCTTAAAAGGTATGCCTGAAGGAGGCTATGAACCTGAACAAAAAATGACTAGAGCACAAGCCCTAAAATCTTATACATTGGATGCAGCCTATGGAGCTTTTGAAGAAGATATAAAGGGTTCAATAACGGCTGGTAAACTGGCAGATTTTACAATTTATAATCAAGATTTAATGACAGTACCAGAGGATCAGGTACTGAACACTAAAGTAGTGATAACCATATTCGATGGAAAAATTGTTTATCAAATGAAATAAAAATTAGTAGTAAAATTGGACATAGTAATTCGAAAACTCAAACCTATTGACTTAAATTCTTATCGAGAATTAAGATTGCAATGTTTAAAAAATTACCCAATGCACTTTACTGCTAATTATGATGACGAAAAAGAAAAAGAAAAACTCTTTTTTCATGATTCTATCACAAATGCGGATACTAATAATTTTATGATTGGTGCCTTTAGCAAAGGTTCTTTAATTGGATTTTCAGGTTTTAATAGATATAACAGAACAAAAGTTGCACATAAAGGAAGAATAATTCAAGTTTATGTTAAACCAAATTATCAAGGACAACAAATTGGTTATAGCATTGTAAAAGCGACCATAGAAGAAGCATTTCAAATTAATGATATTGAACTAATAGAGATTGATGCAATTGCCTCGAATACAAGTGCAAAAAAGCTTTATACTAAACTGGGTTTTATGCAATATGGCATTCAAAAACATTTTCTTAAAGTTAATGGTATTTATTATGATCATGTTATGATGATGCTATTTAAAAAAGAGTTTAAATAATCAAAAAAAATAAAAGTTTTCAAGATTTCTTAGTGAAGGGTCAAACAAATATTTAAGTAATAAATGGAAGATTATAAACCAAGGCTAATAAAATTTAAAGAGCTTTATAAAACTGGAGACTGGTTTATAAAAATATACATCATAACTAAAGATGATCTAAATAGTAACACTAAGTTCTATAGAAATGTTAAAGAGAAATTACCTAAATGGTTAGAACTTAAAAACGACTTTAATTCTAAACATGATCATGTGGGATTTTTAATTATTCATGAAGGAACAGAAGGTATATTCTCTCTTATTAATTGGTGGGTTGGCGGTAATATGCTTAACACTCACATATTTAAAACAAATTATGACAATTTAAAAGAATTTGAAAAAATTTCTGGAAACGGATTAGCCCCTTGCGTATGGGAATTAGAAATTATTAATCGTGAACGGTTAGCTTGGACCAATCTTATTTTAAAGCAGAATCTTCAACCTAACTTTAAAACTTATCTAAATACTACATTTCAAATGAGGTTATAATTTACTTCTTTAACCCTTAACTTAAAATTAGCCATTTGTCATTATAATAGGTATTATGTCGTAACACATTGTAATTTAACTTTAAAATCAGCGTCACAACTAATTTATAACGGCTTAATAAGTATTGTATTTAGTTTTGATCTTGTAATTACTAGACCCAAAAACTAGTATTTATATAGTTTCCCAAAACTAAAACCTACTTATTATGAATAAAGGAGTTACGATACTTTTATTATTTTTTGCTATATGCACTTATGGCCAAAAATCTACTTTAATACAAAACATAGATTATAGAGCTAAAGGACTTAATCACAGTCTAAACAAAACTGGAGATAGTTTGATTCTTGAGAGTGACGAAACGATTTTTAAGGTTCAAATTTTCAACTCACAGTTTGACAAAGAATTTCTTGTTAGCAATCATAAAATTAAAATTCCGCTTCATAACATTCCAGTAGGTCGTTTTGTAACTGAAGTAAAACTTCCTGGCAAGCTTGTTTTAATCACTTTAATTAGGCATCAACCTTTTATTAACGCATATTTTGATCATGCTAATGTTAATACCACACCAAAACAAGCCACTGTTGTTGAACAAGTTGTTTCATTAACCCAGAACAAAGGAAACACAGAGCAAATTAATTTACCTAAGAGAACTGTCCGTTTTTACTGGATTGTTAACCATATAAACAAGGGTCATAGTTCTAGTAAAATAATGAGATTAGGTGAACGAGAAATTGTAGAGCGTATGATAGAACAAAACAAAATAGATCTAAAAACAAAGGCAGGACGTCGTAATAAACTTACAATATGGGAAGTTTATGATACGTCTAAATTTATGAGATTTAAAATGAGAAATTCAGATTATGCAAACGCACAAAATGTAGATTTTTTCAATACAACACCTTTTTACGATACAAGTTTTTGAGATTAATACTATTTCTTTAATTCTAACTTATCAGCGAAGTAATCGCAAAAGTCTTTCATGGTAGCAGTCATTTTTTCATCTTGAGTTGCACGCATAAATGTGTCGCTCATAGTGACTAAAGTTTGATGAAAAAATAGTTTCATTTCGTCTACAGGCATATCCTTGGTCCATAAATCTATTTTTAAAGTTTCTTGAGCATTACTATCCCAAACCGATAGCATTACAGCTTTAGCTTCTTCATTATCAACACCTCCGTCTTGCGCAGACCAGGTTAACTTTTCAGGCACACGATTTTCATCGAGCTCAACATTCAATTCTATCTTAGACTTTATGGTTTTAGCCATTATTTCTTTGGTTTAAATTTAGATTTTTTAAAAATTTCTTGTGGTTCTTTGTGTAAAATAGTCATTACATCTTCATCCGTATTCTTGGCGTAAGCTTTTACAATTTGCCAGCCAATATATTGGCCAAGTCTCCCTGGGGATTCGTTATCAAATTCTAAATAAAATTTAGAAAAAGGCGCATCAGCTATAAAACGATTTGGAAGTTTATTGTCTGTGCTATATAAAAATTCTTTTTCAATAAAATAACTCCAAATTGGTACTTCATTAGCTTCTGCCCATTTTAATTGTGTTTCTGTGTAGCCAATTTTTTCAGAATCAGACTCAAACGGAATCATTACATCTTTAAAATAAAGTAATTTCCCAAAATATATCATTTCATCAATTAGCCTCTTACGTTCAGTTTGAAATACATATTTCTTTGCATATCCTTCGGCAACATCAGATATAATTTGACTTTTTCGCATATTAGCACTCAAGTACTTCGGAATGTTTTGATAGAACATATGCGCACTACCCAAATAATTATCTAAAGCTATCAATACTAAGGAATCCGTCACAATGTTTTTATTTCTGTAATCGACATCATTTGTTAGTGTAATTACTCTAGGCATACTAAAAGTTTTATCATAATACTTTAAATGCTTAAATAAGCCACGCAAACCTTCTTTAGTTTCACTAAAATCAAGAAAAGTCTTTTGGACCTCATTAAGTAACTCGTTTTGTAAACTATCTTTAACCCTATTAACCCAAATAGAATCTGGCACATGTTTAGAGAACAAAAATGGAAAAGCCGCTTTAAGTTTTGGCAAGTCTTTTGGCTCAGCGTCTAAGAATGCTTTATCAAAGCGTTCAACAATAAAGTTGCTGTCAATTTTAGAAATTTCAGTCTCTATCTTAGAATCATTATCACAAGACACAAAAAACAGACCGAATACTAATAATATGTGAATTCTTATCGGCATTTTACAAAACATTTTTAATCCTAACACGATTCCTTTATTTTTGTTGTACAAAGGTACACTTCTTTGTTTTAAATTTTAAATATTATGCAAACAGAAAAGGTTGTCAACCATATCGTAAATTGGTTAAAAGATTATGCTACAAAAGCTGGAGTTAATGGTTTTGTTATTGGTATTTCTGGCGGAATAGATTCTGCTGTCACCTCTACACTTTGTGCCAAAACTGGGCTAGAACTTTTATGTATAGAGATGCCAATACACCAAGCTGCAAGTCATGTAACAAGGGCTCAAGAACATATTACACAGTTAAAAAAGCGATTTCCTAATGTTAGAGATACGCGCGTAGACCTTACACCTGTTTTTGAAGAATTTAAAACTGAAGTAAGTTTAGAAGGAAAACAAGATACCGTTGATATGGCATTGGCCAATACAAGGGCAAGATTAAGAATGACTACACTTTATTACCACGCTGGTTTATTGGGACTATTAGTTGCAGGAACTGGAAATAAGGTAGAAGACTTTGGTGTTGGTTTTTACACCAAATATGGTGATGGTGGTGTTGATTTAAGTCCTATTGCCGATCTCTTAAAATCTGAAGTTTATGAAATTGGAAACTATTTAGAAGTTCCCAAATCTATTATAAAAGCTGCGCCAAGTGATGGCTTATTTGGTGATGCGCGTAGTGATGAAGATCAAATTGGAGCAACCTACCCAGAACTAGAATGGGCTATGCAAATGTTAGATGAAGGTAAATCTATTGAGGACTTTAAAGGCCGAAAACGTGATGCTTTTGAAATATTTATGAGGTACAATTCATCAAACAAACACAAGATGATACCTATACCTATTTGTGAAATTCCTAAAATTTTAAGATAATTATTGTAGTTTATCGAAAAAATAGCACTGACTGTTTGATTTTTAGTTATTTTTGTTCAACGAACTCCTTATTTGCATAAGCTAACTCAGTTATAAGCCTAACATAACCAAAAAGCAATTGTCATGATACGAATTTTGATTGTTGACAGTCATCCTATTGTAAGAACTGGATTAGAATTATTTTTAAATAATAAACCTGACTTTAATGTTGTCGGTAAATTAAATAGCGGTATAGAAATTTTCGAATTTGTAAGGCGTCACAAAGTTGACGTTATTATATCTGAAGTTGATTTACCAGAACTTAATGGTATTACAGCATTAAGAGCGATTAAAAAGGAAAATACAGAAGTAAATGTTTTAATGTTTAGTCATCAGCCCGAAGAGATCTATGCAATTAGTACTCTTAAAGCAGGTGCTTCTGGTTACCTTAATAAAACTGCCGACGTAGACACCCTAGAGGCTGCTATCAGAAAAATTCATAATGGAGAAATATCTCTAAGCGAAAAAATGGATAAACATTTGCGCTATGAAGACACTCGTAAAAGTAGAAGTCGTTTGTTTAAAAAACTCTCTACTCGAGAAGTAGAAGTTTTAAAACTCCTTTCTATAGGCAGGAAAAACAAAGAAATTGCTGAAGAATTAGATATTAATGAGAAAACAGTTAGTACTTACAAAGCGCGACTATTTAAGAAGCTAAATGTGACTAATATCGTAGATTTAATTCACCAGGCTAAGCATCATAATTTGACCTAATTAACCACCTATCACTTTACCTAGTTTACGCGATAAAAGCATTTTTAGACCAACGTAGTCCTTAACATCTTCAATTATAGATCTGGTGTCGACATTTTCTTTAAGTGTTTCATCTTTGTATTCTGCAACTTTTTGATCAATTAGGTAACAGCGCAAACTCAGTATCGTTTGACTGACTAATTGAGCTATAGCATGCTCTTTTTCTTTAGGAATGATTTGGTTACGCTCCCAATCGTGTAAATTGTATTTCTCGTCTTCCATTAAAATACTCGTTACTTCACTCGCTGATTCTTGATCTAATTGATTAATAAAATCTTTAGTTGAAAAATTTTCATCTTGGTTTAACTTATCAATTATTGAATAATAAAGCGCTCTAAATTTTTCATTTGTAAACATCATTTCATCTTCCTGAAGATCTAGATATATTTTTTCAAAAACTCGAGCTTCATGCTTTGTTGGTTCTAAAAGAAGTTCACCTGAAGCTTCATCTTCTTTCAAAATTAAATCCTCAAATTCCTCAGTTTTGTCACCATAAAGCATCAAAATTTCAATAATTTTTCGCTCCAATTCGTACTGAATATCGATTTTTTGCTTAGGTTGTTCAATATTCTTAACTACTTCAAAAGCTTTTTGTTCTTGCTTCAGTTTTTTATTAGCGTCTTGAATATCCTTTTTATTAATTTGTGCCAACGTACTAAATAGTACATTTTCACTGATATCCATAATTCGAGCGCACTCTTGTATGTAAACTTCACGTTTTATAGAATCTGGTATTTTAGCAATACTATTTACAATTTCTCTAATAGTCTCTGCTTTCTTAATAGGATCATTATTTGCTTCTTTAACTAAAAGTGACGCTTTAAATTGAATAAAATCTTTTGAGTTATTATTAAGATAAGTTGTTACTTCTTCTAAAGTATTTGATTTAGCAAAACTGTCTGGATCTTCACCATCTGGAAAAGTACAAACCTTAACATTCATACCTTGCTCTAAAATTAAATCTATACCACGAATAGAAGCTCTAATACCTGCGGCATCACCATCGAAAAGTACCGTAATATTATTAGTAAGTCTATTAACTAATCTTATTTGATCTGGTGTTAATGCTGTACCAGATGATGACACAACATTCTTCAAACCCGTTTGATGTAATTGAATTACATCCGTATAACCTTCTACCAAGTAACAATTATCTTCCTTCGCTATACTTTGTTTTGCATAGTACAATCCGTAAAGCACTTTACTCTTATGATAAATCTCACTCTCTGGTGAATTAAGATATTTTGCCGCTTTCTTATCATTTGTTAGAATACGTCCTCCATAACCCAAAATTCGCCCACTCATACTATGAATAGGGAACATTACTCTACCTTTAAATCGATCGAAGCGTTTATCTCCTTTTACAATAGTTAAGCCTGTTTGAGCAAGAAAATCAATATTATACCCTTTCCCTAATGCATCATCTGTAAAAGCTTGCCACTCGTCTAGTGAGTAACCAAGTTGAAACTTCTTAATGGTCTCCTCAGAAAATCCTCTTTCTTTAAAATAGCTTAGACCAATAGCCATTCCTTGGTCTGTATTATGTAGTATTTTTTGAAAATAAGAATTTGCATATTCGCTCACTAAATACAAACTTTCTCTTGTATCTGCTTGCGCCTTTTCTTCATCCGTTCGCTCAGTTTCCTCTATTTCAATATTATACTTTTTAGCTAAATATTTAATCGCTTCAGGATAGGTAAAATGCTCATGTTCCATTAAAAAACTGACAGCATTACCACCCTTACCTGTTGAAAAATCTTTCCAAATTTGTTTTACTGGAGATACCATAAAACTTGGTGTTCGCTCTTCACTAAAAGGGCTTAGACCTTTAAAGCTACTACCCGATTTTTTTAGTTGAACAAAATCACCAATCACCTCCTCAACGCGAGCGGTTTCAAATACTTGTGCTATGGTGTTTTGTGAAATCAATTTTTCTTTTTTTCCTGCGAAAGCGGGAATCTATATTTATTAATATTTCTAGAATTTTCGTGGATTCCTAACGATGCAAGAATGCCATGTTTGTAAATTTAAGGTAAACTATTTGTATTAAAAATTAATACTCTAAATTAACTTTACTTTATCGTGTAAGAAATAAAGTAAATAAAAAGCCTCAATCCAAATTATAGATTAAGGCTTTTAACACTCAAAAATTAATCACTTTATAAAGTATCAAATCGGATACCAAAAGAAATATTATTCTGTTCTATGGACTGATTCTTAAACAATGGGTTTAAATCATATTTAACATATAAAGCTACTTCACCTATTCCTACATAACCGCTAAGACCATAAACGAAAGGACTTACCTCGAAACCACCACGTTGTTTGTTTTTAATTCGATTTCCATCTTCTTTGTACTTAACTTTTTGCATACTACCTAAGTTAACACCTGCATAACCTCCTAGGCCTATTTTTACTTGTCTAATTTTAGAATAACGGAAATAATTCTCTTTTTCAATCTTTTTAGACGGTCCAAATTCAAAGTGCAATGGGACTACTAGGTTAGTGGTTCTAAATTTAGCTTTATTATACTCGAATGGAAACTCCTCTAAAGCAACATCACCATCTGTGTTGACGAAAAATTGATTATCCTTAATATCTAACTTATTCCATTGTACAGAGAAACCATATTTTAATCTCCAAAAATTAGTAGTTTTAAAAATCCTTGTATTTAACGTGTAGCCCCATTCTAGAAAACCTGAACCGCCTAACTTATATGGTGAGTCATTTATACTTTGTCCATCTATTAATGTGTTGTTAAATCCTATTGCAGAGACATTCTCACCAAAAGTTCTTCTGTCAAATTTTGGCTTTTTGTTTTCTTTGCGATCACTACCAAAATCTATATGTACACCTTTTGATCCAATTATCAAAGTTGCTGAGTCATCGTCATCCCTCATATATTGATAAGCATCATATCCATTTCTTTGTAATAATGCTATTTTTCCATTAATAATCTCTGTTCTGATATCGATATTAAGTGCAGCAGTTTTTGCAGCTTCCTTTTTAAGATTTTCTGCCGTTTCGGCTGTAATTTGTTTTTCATCTAACCGCTTATTTATTAAAAATATTTTATGCTTCAGTATATCCTTCTCCTCATCTATAATCTTATCTCTATCAGTTTCTAGCGAAATGATTTTTTTGTCTACATCAATTTTTCTAAGAGAGTCTACCTCTTTATTCTGTCCTTGTATTGCATTAATACTTAATGCTACAATAGCATATACTACTAATCTTGTAATTGTGTTCATAACTGTTTGTTTTTTGATGATTTATATTTACTTAATTTGATTCTAGATTTTTAAAATGACTAAACATCATTCATTCTAAGATTAACTATCTCTCTTAATTATTGCGTTCTGCAACTGCGGTTTTCACCGTCTCAAAACTATCTCTAAGGGCATCGAAAACTTTGCTTCTAAAAGATTGCCCCATTTCATCCTCTACACTTAATAACAATGTGTTGGCATCAACTGTTTTAGAAGTCTCTCTTTGTAATTTACTTTTAAAAAGCTCTTTACTAGCCAGCTTTAATAAAGAATCTACCTCTTTGTCAGTGACCATTCTATTTTCAGTTTTAAATTCTTTAAGAGCAGCTGTTACAGCTTCTGTTTTAATGACAGACTCCTGTATTAAATTTTGTTGCTCATTAGTAATATCATTTTTTGTTTCGGTCCTCTTAACCTCTTCCCTTTTAGTATTATCTGTTAATTGTATTGCTTCTTCTACAACTTTAGATGTTACTACTTTATTCTTAATGATTTGGGGCTGTTTTTTACCATTACCTCTTCGTTCCTCAACTTTAATTTGCTCATCTTCAACAGCTAACTCTATAGTTTCAGTTTTTTTAATAGTTGGCACTTTATCATAAATTTTATTTTCTATTATTTCCTCTTCTACCAATTTCTGGGTGTCAGACTGTACATCTTTATCACTAAAACTCTGCACAGCTATACCCAACATAATTATAACGCCAGCAGCAATACCTATCCACCAAAACCATGGGTTTTTAGACTTTTTTTCTTCTGCATCTAAACGCTCAGATAATTTCATCCAACCATCGCTTGATGGTGATAAGCTACGTTTTTCGAGTTTATCTTTTAATTTTTCTTCGAATTTAATTGGTGCCATAATTGCTCTTATTTAATTCTTTAAATTTCTTTTGAAGCATCTGCCTCGCTTTAAACAGTTGCGACTTTGAAGTACCTTCAGATATTTTTAATAACTCGCCTATTTCATTATGTTTATAGCCTTCTATTGCATACATAACAAACACCATTCTATAACCTTCTGGTAAACTATCTATGAGTTGCTGTATTTCAGCCACTTCAATATTTGTTTTAATATTATTTGAATAATCGTGTTCTAGATATTCATCTTCTGTTGCAAATTCTATATTCTTTTTCTGTCTTAAAAATGATATGGCCTCTCTTACCATAATTCGTCTTATCCAACCTTCAAAACTTCCTTTATTTTTGAATGATTTTAAGTATTTAAAAACTTTAAAAAAGCCATTCAACATTACCTCTTCAGCCTGGTACACATCCTTAATGTAATATCTGCATACACTCAACATTTTTGGCGCATGCAATTCATACAATACATGTTGCGCCTCACGATTATTGTTCGCTGCTCTTTGTATAAGTTTAGTTTCGTTTTTATGAAGTTGTATAACTTTCATTTCTTTTTTTACAATTGCGCTTCTATTTATAAAGACGCTATATTGTTTCCAAGGGTTGCCTGAAGAATAAAAAATATTACAAATAATTTACAAAAGACTGTTTTTTAGTGTTTTATAAATTATTTTTTTCTGTCAATTACATAATCAACCATTAACTTAAGTGAAGATTTGTATGGCGATTCGGGATATTTTTTTAAAAGATTAAGAGCTTCTTCTTGAAATGCTTTCATTTTTGATACGGCATAATCCAATCCTCCATTAGTTTTTACAAAAGAGATAACTTCTTTTACGCGTTTCTTATCTTTATTATAATTCTTAACAGAATTAATAAGCCATGATTTTTCTTTCTTCGATGTATTATTTAATACATAAATAAGAGGAAGGGTCATTTTTTGTTCCTTAATATCAATTCCTGTTGGCTTACCAATAGCTTCATTGCCATAATCAAATAGATCATCCTTAATTTGAAATGCCATGCCTATAAGCTCACCAAACTTGCGCATTGTTTCAACATCTGTTGAATTTGGTTTTACTGAGGCTGCTCCCAAGCTACAGCAAGCTGCAATTAAGGTCGCTGTTTTTTGGCGGATAATATCATAGTATATATCTTCAGTAATATCGAGTTGTCTCGCTTTTTCAATCTGTAGTAACTCTCCTTCACTCATTTCTCGCACGGCTACTGAAATAATCTTAAGCAAGTCAAAATCATTATTATCTATAGAAAGTAATAAACCTTTAGACAACAAATAATCACCAATGAGAACGGCTATTTTATTTTTCCAAAGTGCATTGATAGAAAAGAAACCTCTTCTTCTGTTACTATCATCAACAACATCATCGTGTACTAAGGTTGCTGTATGAATTAACTCTATAACCGAAGCACCTCTGTAAGTGCGCTCACTAACCTCACCATTATTCATCATTTTTGCAACTAAAAAAACAAACATTGGCCGCATCTGTTTTCCTTTACGATTAACTATATAATGCGTTATTCTATTTAGAAGTGCGACCTTACTTGCCATTGAGAGTTGAAACTTTTGCTCAAAAAGCTCCATTTCGTAGGCTATAGGTTGTTTTATTTGTTCGGTTATCTTCATTTATGTAGTACAGAATTGCAAAATTACGAATTATAACGACTTTATATTCTTAAAAACGTAATTATCAATATTTAACATAAACAAAACACTATTATTAGTAACTTTAATTCGATTAATCTAAATACTAAAAACATGAAAAAAATTACTTTATTGATTACGTTCTTAGCAATAAGTATGTATATCTTCCCTCAACAAACAATATCTTTTGAAGCTGGTGAAGGCTTTGCTTTAGGTGATATTAATGCCCAAAGCGGTTGGGTAACAACCGGATGTGGAGCTGGTTGCAATGTCGTGAATCAAAACATCTCTGATGAGCAAGCTACTAACGGAACATTTTCTTTAAAAACATCAGTAGACCCTGCATTTGGTGGACAAACTGGAGGTCCAATTATTGGTGGATTTTATGATCTGGCTGCACCAGTAGATTATACAACTGCTGTTGTATCTTATGATATTTTTATCAATCAACAAGATGCTAATAGCTCTGATTTTAGATTTGGTGTTACAGGTCTTGATGCAATGGGAGACTCCTTTTTTGTGTTTTTTATTGATTTTAATTTTCAAGGAAACGTAAGAGTTGTGAATGCTGCAGGCGACGCTTTTATAGATGCCGCAACATGGAATGTGAATACATGGTATAATGTAAGAGCCGAAATTACAGGTTCTAATATTACTTATTTTTTAGATGATGTACAAATTGCTCAATCCGTAAATTTAAGTGATCTTGATTTTACAGGAATAAGATTTGTTCATGATAATTTTGCAGGTGATGGTTTTATTGATAACGTAAGAATTAATGATGAAGAGTTATCAATAGATCAATTTTCACAAAACTCTTTTACTCATAATTATAGTAAAATATCAAAAAAACTATATGTAGAATCATCTAATATTGCCATGTCTAATATTGAGATTTATTCTCTATTAGGGCAGAACGTCATATCTAAAACATTAACAAATAACAGCGCGTCAATTGATGTAGCAGAATTAAATGATGGTGTTTATATAGCGAAAGTATTTGCTAATGGAAACGTTAAATCAATAAAATTCGTTAAAAATTAATTACTATTTATGTTAGAATAAAAAAAGCGGCTTTTAGCCGCTTTTTTTATTCTAACTTTTATTTGCTAATTGTCCACAAGCAGCATCAATATCTTTCCCTCTACTTCGCCTAACAGTTACTGTGATATTATTTGCTTCGAGCACACTAACATACATATCTATAGCTTTTGAATGTGCTTGCTGAAATTCACCATCATCGATTGGATTATATTCAATAATGTTTACCTTACTTGGAGCAAATTTGCAGAATTCCACTAATGCATCTACATCTTTTCTTTTATCATTAATACCGTCCCAGACAACATACTCATAAGTAATTCTATTCTTTGTTTTTGCATACCAATACTGCAATGCTTCTCGCAAATTTTCTAAAGGAAATGTTGCATTAAATGGCATAATAGATGTACGAACGTCATCTATCGCAGAATGTAACGAGACGGCAAGTTTAAATTTCACTTCATCATCTGCCATCTTCTTAATCATCTTGGGCACACCCGATGTTGACACCACAATGCGCTTTGGAGACATACCTAAGCCTTCTGGAGAGGTTATTTTATCAATGGCTTTAAGTACGTTATTATAATTCATAAGTGGCTCTCCCATACCCATAAACACAATATTACTTAATGGTCTGTTATGATATAGTCTACTTTCATTATCTATGGCAACCACCTGATCGTAAATCTCATCTGGATTAAGGTTACGCATACGTTTCAATCTTGCAGTGGCACAAAATTTACAATCTAAACTGCATCCAACTTGCGATGACACACAAGCTGTGGTACGAGTGGTTGTAGGAATTAAGACAGATTCTACAATTAAATCATCATGTAAACGCACTGCATTTTTAATAGTTCCATCAGAACTTCGTTGCATCTGATCGACTTTAATATGATTAATCACAAAATTATCTTGAAGCATCTGACGCGTTTCTAAAGAAACATTCGTCATGTCCTCAAAACTATGAGCCGATTTTTGCCACAACCATTCGTATACTTGATTACCCCTAAAAGCTTTATCCCCTTGTTTTACAAAGAATTCTCTAAGTTGCTCTTTTGTTAAAGCGCGTATGTCTTTCTTTTTCAATTCCATTTAATACAAAAGTACTTAATTGAGTTGGTATAATCTATCCATAAAAAAAGCCTCAATGAAGAGGCTATTTTTTAAGTATTCAATTTAAAATTATATGATTAGCATTGCGTCCCCGTAAGAGTAGAATTTATATTTCTCTTTAACAGCTTCTTCATATGCTTTTTTCATAAAGTCATGGCCCGCAAAAGCGGATACCATCATTAATAAAGTTGATTTTGGAGTATGAAAATTTGTAATCATGCAGTTAGCTATACTAAAGTCATATGGCGGAAAAATAAATTTATTTGTCCATCCATCATAATCATTTAATCTTCCATTTGATGATACAGAACTCTCAATAGTTCGCATTGAAGTTGTACCTACCGCACATATACGTCTTTTGTTTTCTAAACCTTTATTTACAATTGCAGCTGCTTGTTCTGTAATTACAATCTCTTCACTATCCATTTTGTGTTTAGATAAATCTTCAACCTCAACTGGGTTAAATGTCCCTAAACCGACATGTAAAGTTACCTCAGCCATTTCAACACCTTTAATTTCTAAACGTTTTAATAAATGCTTAGAAAAATGCAAACCAGCTGTTGGTGCGGCAACTGCCCCTTCATTTTTAGCAAAAATAGTTTGGTAACGATCTTCGTCTTCTGGTTCTACATCTCTTTTAATATATTTTGGTAGTGGTGTTTCTCCAAGATCAGTTAATTTACGTCTAAAATCCGTGTAAGAGCCATCATAAAGAAAACGTAATGTACGACCTCTTGATGTTGTGTTATCTATAACCTCAGCCACTAGAGTCTCATCCTCTCCAAAGTATAGTTTATTCCCTATTCTTATTTTACGAGCTGGATCTACTAATACATCCCATAGGCGCTGATCTTGATTAAGTTCTCTTAGTAAAAAAACCTCTATTCTTGCACCAGTTTTTTCTTTATTCCCAAATAATCTAGCTGGAAATACTTTAGTGTTATTAAGAATCATCACATCATCTTCCTGAAAATAATCTATAATGTCTTTAAATTGCTTGTGTTCAATAGTTTGTTTTTCTCTATCAAGTACCATCAATCTAGATTCATCTCTATGCTCTGCTGGATGTTCTGCTAATAATTCTTCTGGAAGGTCAAAACTAAAGTGTGATAATTTCATCTATATATTTTATTTTTTTACAAGTCGCAAATATACAATCTCAACATAGGCCTTGTCAAGTAAATAGCCTTTTATTTTAATTTAAATCCTATTGCTTTAAAATCTTCCCAAAACTGAGGGTAAGATTTACTCACAACATCTGCATTTTGAATAAGTAATGATGTTTTAAAGCCCAATGGTGCAAATGCCATTGCCATTCTATGGTCCTTATAAGTCGCTATTGATATGTTAGGATTAATAAGTTTCGATTTCTTTAAATGTAAAGTTGCTTCTGTTATTATAACTTCAGCGCCCAGCTTCTCCAGTTCTATTTTTAATGCTACTAATCGATCTGTCTCTTTAATCTTTAATGTATGCAGTCCTATTAAGTAGCATTCTAAACCCAAACCAAAAGCAGTAACAGCAATGGTTTGAGCTATATCTGGCGCATCACTCAAATCAAACTCTATTTTAGTTTCGAGATTGATTTGTGATGTTTTCTTAAGTGTTATTGAATTTTGGTAAAACGTGGTCTGTACACCGAAATCTCCATAAAGTTCTGCTAATACCGAATCTCCTTGTAACGAATTCTTTTTATACGAACTTAATATGAGCTCGGTTCCTATTGCACATAAAGCAATGACGCTGTAAAAATAAGAAACTGATGACCAGTCTGACTCAACAGTCAATGTTTTCGATTTTAAGATTGAAGTATTTGGTTCTACCTTTATAGTGTTACCAATAAATCGTGTTTTAACACCAACTTCTTTTAATAAACTCAGCGTCATGTTTATATATGGGACTGATGTAATTTTTCCTTCTAAATTTATCTCTAAACCATTCTCTAACTTAGAAGCAACTAATAACAATGCAGAAATATACTGGCTGCTGACGTTAGCTTTTAAATTTACTTGTGATTTCTTAAGTTTTTTACCTGTAATTTTCAGTGGAGGAAAGCCTTCGTTTTCAACATAATCTATTTTAGCGCCCAAACTTCTTAAAGCGTCTACTAATATTTTAATTGGGCGCTCTTTCATTCTAGAAGAACCTGTTAAAATTACCTCACGATTTTCTTGCATAGCAAAATAAGCAGTTAAAAATCGCATCGCAGTACCAGCATGATGAATATCTACTATATTATCTTGAGACTCTAACGCCTTTTGCATTAAAACTGAATCATCAGAATTAGACAAGTTTTCTATAACAATCCCAGGATATAGCGCCTTTAACAGTAATAATCGGTTAGATTCGCTCTTAGACCCAGTTATATGAATCTCTGATTGAACCTTATCTATTGATGATTTTAAAATTTGTAAATCCATATAAAAAAATATCCCGTTTTAACGGGAATAAAATTACTTTAATTTCTCGTTATTATGATGTCTATCGTGGTCGCGTTTTGCTTTTTTAGTCATTTTTTTATCAAATGCATCTTGCAAATCAATTCCCGTTTGATTTGCCAAACATAATACCACAAACATAACATCGGCTAATTCTTCACCAAGATCTTTCCCTTTATCGCTTTCCTTTTCACTTTGTTCCCCATAACGTCTGGCTATTATTCTTGCAACTTCTCCAACTTCTTCTGTCAGTTGAGCCATATTAGTTAACTCATTAAAGTAACGTACTCCATGCTCTTTAATCCAATTATCTACATCTTTTTGTGCATTTTTAATATTCATTTTATTCTTTATTTTTAGAATCAATAATTATGGTAACTGGTCCGTCGTTAATTAATTGGACCTTCATGTCCGCCCCAAATTCTCCTGTTTGAATTGACTTACCCAATTCAGTTTCAAGTTGACTTATAAACTTTTCATAAAGCGGAATAGCAATATCTGACTTAGCAGCTTTTATATAACTCGGGCGATTTCCTTTTTTAGTACTTGCGTGAAGTGTAAATTGACTGACCAGAATTATATCTCCGCCAGCATTTAATAATGATGTATTCATCACCTTATTTTCGTCAGGGAAAATTCTGAGGTTTATTATTTTTTTGCATAACCAATCGATATCATCTTGAGCATCTTCATTGACTATTCCTAATAACACAAGTAATCCCTTTTCTATGGATGCGACTTCTCTATTATCTATGACTACTGAAGCTTCAGAAACTCTTTGTATTACTACTCTCATTCGTTATCCCAATTATCAGTTCTATAGTGTTCATCTTCACCCTCTAAAATTTGAATATAACTTCTATACCTAGAATAGGATAGCCCGTTATTGTCTAAAGCCTCTTTTACAGCACACTTTGGCTCTTTGAGGTGTAAACAATTATTAAACTTACAATCTTGTTTTAAAGCAAAAAATTCAGGGAAATAATCTCCTACTTCTTCGCGCTCCATATTTACAACTCCAAAACCCTTAATTCCTGGTGTATCTATAATTTTAGCATTAAAACTTAAATCGAACATCTCTGCAAAAGTAGTGGTATGTTGGCCTTGCATGTGCTGTTCTGAAATCTCCTTCGTTTTTAATTCTAGTGAAGGCTCTATAGCATTTACCAAAGTAGATTTACCAACACCAGAGTGGCCGGCAAACATACTTACCTTATTTAACATCAATGCTTTTACCTTATCTATACTTTCACCTGTTTTTGCTGAAATCCCAATACATTCATAACCTATTTCTCTATAGATACTCGCTAAATATTTCACTTCTAACAGCGTTTCTTCAGCGTAAGCATCTATCTTATTAAATAGAAGAATAGTCTTAATAGAATAAGCTTCTGCGGTAACTAAAAATCGATCTATAAATGTTGTAAATGTTGGTGGATTATCTATAGTTACTAGCAGAAATACTTGGTCTATATTAGAAGCAATAATATGCGTTTGTTTAGAAAGATTAACCGACTTTCTAACAATGTAGTTTTTACGTTCATCAATACGATGAATAACTCCTGTTTCAGTATTATTCTTAGTCTCTAATTCAAACTCTACACGATCACCAACAGCGATTGGATTTGTACTTTTTATGCCTTCTAATCTAAACTTACCTTTAATTCTGCATTCGTAGAATTTACCATTCAGTGTTTTAACAGTGTACCAACTGCCTGTAGATTTATATACTGTTCCTGTCATTCATAAAAATTAGTCATAACAAAGTAACAATTTTTAACTAAAAAAGTCTTTACTTTAATGACATAAAACTTAAAACAATTATCATGAAAAAAAAAATCTTATTTATTGCAGCTATTGCTGTTGGTCTAGTTTCATTTTCTTTTATTAACAAAGACGATTCTAATGATAGAAAATCTGTTGCACAAGTTGAGTATAAAGTAGTAACCGTTATTGAGTCTGTTGTACCTAATGGACTTGGTAGATCTCGTATGATATCTGCAAATGAGGTTAAAGATTATAAAGAGTACACAACTACAAGATCTGGTGAAAAGGATAAAGATGAAAAAAATAAATCTAAAAGAGGCGACATACGCATTAAGGACTACGAAGAAACTAAACTATTAAATTTCTATAATTTAGGAGGTATTCGTTTTCAAAATATTGCAGCTAATGATGCTATCATGACGTCTAAAGTTAATTCAATGATTGCAGAGGGTTGGGATTTAGCTTTTATAAATACTGGAGTTGAAAGTGTTGGTGGAAAAGGAGATGGAAAAGGAATCTTTATTACGAGATATACATTTAAGAGAAATCTTTAAAACCTAATTACAGAATAGAAAAAGGCTCGCAAATTGCGAGCCTTTTTTAGTAATTTCTATTTCTAATGACTAATTATTTTATTTTGATGATTAATCGATTCTTGGTGAATCGCTTTAAACATGCGTAAAATAAATTCTTCACTTAGTCCTCTTTCTTCACCTTCTAATACCATTTTACCTAAAATCTCGTTCCAACGTTTACTTTGTAATACAGCAACATTCTTTTGCTTTTTAAGTGTCCCAATACCATCAGCTACTTTCATACGCTTACCTAAAAGGTCAATGATTTGGTTATCTACTACATCAATCTGAGCTCTTAAGTTATTAAGTTCTGTATTATACTCTGCTTCAGGATCAGATTCTTTTCTAATTTTCAAATCTTTCATCATCTGAATTAAAGTCTCTGGTGTTACTTGCTGAGCAGCATCACTCCATGCATTATCTGGATCGAAATGCGTTTCTATCATTAAACCATCGAAATTAAGGTCTAAAGCGGTTTGAGATACATCAAAAACCATATCGCGTTTTCCTGTAATGTGAGATGGATCATTGATTAATGGCAAATCCGGAAATTTATTTTGAAACTCAATAGCTAATTGCCATTCTGGTATATTTCTATATTTCGTCTTTTCGTAAGTAGAAAACCCTCTGTGGATGGCTCCTAAATTTTTAATCCCTGCTGTATATAAACGTTCGATACCTCCTAACCATAATGCCAAATCTGGATTTACAGGATTTTTTACCAATACAATTTTATCAGTACCTTTTAAAGCATCAGCCAATTCTTGCATTATAAATGGACTCACTGTAGAACGTGCTCCAATCCATAACAAATCTACATCATACTCTAGTGCTAACTCTACATGGTTTCTATTTGCCACTTCAGTACAAGTCTTCATACCTGTTTCTGCCTTTACTTTCTGTAACCACTTTAAACCCAAAGCACCAACTCCTTCAAAATTTCCAGGTCGTGTTCTTGGCTTCCAAATACCAGCTCTGTAGTAATTTACATCTGTATCTTTCAGCTCGTGCGCTATTCTTAATACTTGCTCTTCCGTCTCTGCGCTACATGGTCCTGCTATTACTAGTGGATGATCTAATTTCATATCATCCAACCATGTTCTCATTTCTTTTGTGTTTTCCATTTTTTGTTATTAGTCTTTTGTAAATTTTAATTCCGCTTATAAACAGGTTTAGACTTTGCTTAACCTGACATTACATAGGAGTATAGTTTTTAATTTTTTTGTGATTTATTTTATTGTATTCCGTTTAATATATCTTTTATATGATTTGTTGTTCTCATCTCGTTGTAGACTGCGTCAAAATCACCATCTTCCATGAGCTTTTTAAAATGCTTAAGATTATTGATGTACTCATCTAAGGTTTCTATAACGTTAGTTTTATTTTGTTCAAAAATCGGTGTCCACATGGCAGGTGAGCTTTTTGCTAAACGCACTGTACTTTCAAATCCACTGCCAGCCATATCAAAAATATCGCGCTCATTTTTTTCTTTTTCAATGACGGTTTTGCCTAACATAAATGCGCTAATATGTGATAAATGTGAGACATAAGCTATATGCTTATCGTGTGCTTTCGGATTCATATACCGAATACGCATACCCAATTGAGAAAATAATTTTAATGCTTTTTCTTGAAGTTTGAATGCAGTTTCTTCCACCTCACAAATTATGTTTGTTTTATTCCTATATAAACCATGAATAGCTGCGCTTGGCCCTGAATGTTCTGTACCAGCAATAGGATGTACAGCCAAATAATTTCTTCGTTTTGGATGCTTTTTTACTACAGCACATATATCTTCTTTAGTAGAGCCTGCATCGAATACAATAGCGTTTTCTGAAATCTTATCTAAAACCTCAGGTAAAACTTTTAAAGTGGCATCAACAGGTATCGCTACAATGACTACATCAGCTTTTTCTAATTCTTTAAAACTTGCTTTCTCATCAATAACACCCAATGCTAGAGCTTCATCTAAATGAGATTTATTTTTATCAATACCATAAATAATAGCAGACGAATTTTGCTTCTTTATATCTAAAGCAAAACTTCCGCCAATTAGCCCTACACCTATTATAAAAATATTATTCATCCTTACTTAACTCTTTCTATTGCTTCTCTTATTATCTCTTCTGAAGCACATAATGAAAACCTAACATATCCCTCTCCATTACTTCCAAATACGGTTCCTGGTGCTAAGAAAATAGAATGCTCTTTTAGCACTAAATCTGTAAAGGCTTCAGATTTCATTTTTGCTGGCAATTTTGCCCAAACAAATAAACCTGTCGCATCTTTATCGTATGTGCAATTAAGACAATCTGCTAACTTCCAGATTAGTTCTCTTCTTTGTTCGTAAACACTATTTAAACTTACATACCACATGTCTGAACATCTCAAGGCCTCTATAGCTCCTTTTTGAATTCCGTAAAACATCCCAGAATCCATGTTACTTTTCACTTTTAAAACCGCATTGATATAATCATAATTGCCTACCAGCATACCTACACGCCAACCTGCCATATTAAATGTTTTACTTAATGAATTTAATTCTAAGCAAACATCTTTAGCATGGTTATAACGCATTATACTTATTGGCTTTTTATTAAGTACAAAGCTATAAGGATTATCATTTACAATAAGAATATTGTGCCTTTTACCAAATGCTATAACTTCATCATAAAATTTGTTTGGTGCATTAGTTCCTGTAGGCATATGTGGATAATTAATCCACATTATTTTCACTTTGCTCAAATCCATGCGTTCTAAGGCAATAAAATCTGGCAGCCAATTATTATCTTCCTTTAAATCGTATAAAATTGAATTTGCTTCTAGAAGCTTAGTGACAGCAGCATATGTTGGGTAACCAGGATTAGGTACCAAAACCTCATCACCTGGATTAAGAAAAGCCATAGAAATATGCATAATTCCTTCTTTACTCCCCATTAATGGTAATACTTCAGTTTGTGCACTAATATGAACTTTATAACGCGTTTTATAAAAGTCTGTGACCGCCTCCCTTAGTTGAGGCAAACCTTGGTAGCTCTGATACTTATTTGCACCTTCATCCTCTAAACTACCCTTTAAGGCCACTGTTGCATTTGATGGAGGCAAAAGATCTGGACTACCAATGCCAAGATTTATTATTGGCTTACCTTGAGACTTTAAAAACGCAACTTCTCTTAACTTCTTAGAAAAGTAATATTCTTCGACTTCTTTTAAACGGTTAGCAACTTCTATCATAATCTCGCATTTTTATATTCACCCAAAACTTTAAAATTCTCAGCCATTAATTTCATAATGGAAGTCGCTTTTTCATAATCTTTATAATCTTCAAAAGTAACATCCACAAAAAATGCATACTTCCACGGACTTTCAATTTTTGGCAACGATTGAATCTTTGTTAGGTTTAGTTTACAATCGCTCATTACATTGAGTATTGTAGCTAAGCTACCACGCTTATGGTCTAACTCAAATTTTAAGGATGCTTTATTAATTCTTTTGCGCTCAATATTTTTATTATTGCGCTGCACAATAACAAAACGCGTTTCGTTATGCTTTATGGTTTGAATACTTGCAGCTAAGACGCTCAAATCATACAACTGAGCAGCATTTTTACTTGCAATTGCTGCGGTACCCTTAATATTTTGCTCAGAAATCTGCTTAGCAACATCTGCTGTGTCTTTTGCTTCTACCAACTTAATATGAGGATAATTTTTAAAAAACACTTTGCATTGTAATAGCGCCATAGGATGAGAATGCACTTCCTTTATATCTGAAATTGCTTGCCCATTTAGTGCTAATAAGTTATGCTGAATATCTAAATAATGCTCCCCAACAACACTAAGATTATGGTTGTCTATAAGCGCATAATTTGGTATTATAGAACCTGCTATAGAATTCTCTAAAGCCATTACAATATAATCTGTATCACCTCTTAATAGATGGTCTACCGTCCTATCAAATGACATACATTCTACTACTTCTGCTTTATCACTAAAGTAGCGCTGTGCGACCTCGTGATGAAACGACCCTTTGATTCCTTGTATTGCTATTGGCTTTGTCATAACAAAAAAAGTCTCGATTAAAAATCGAGACTTTTTCATTTTATATTTTAATTAAAACATACTAAGTCTCGTTCTTTTAGCTAAAAAAGAAATAAAACCAGTTAAAATATGTTCTAGATATATTCATTATTATAATTATACGGCTAATGTAACCAATATTTTTACAAATCAAAATTGTTAAATTAATTTTTTATTGATGTTCTATAAGTTTTAAAGAATTAGCAATAATCGCGATGCAATATTAATTATTACTTATTTTTGATTAAATATTATACAATATGTCCATTGAGGTTAAAAACATAACGAAACTCTACAAAGATCAAAAAGCACTTAATGATGTTTCTTTTAAAGTAAATGACGCAGAAATTGTTGGTTTTTTAGGACCAAATGGAGCTGGTAAATCGACTATGATGAAGATTTTAACAACTTACATTGCAGCTTCTGAAGGATCAGCTAGTGTTAATAATTTTGATGTAAGCTCAGACAAAAAAAATGTACAATGCAGTGTTGGTTATTTACCTGAACACAATCCGCTTTATACCGATTTATATGTAAAAGAGTATTTAAATTTTAATGCCAATGTGTATAAAACTCCGAAATCTAGAATTGAAGAAATTATAGACCTTACTGGATTAAGACCAGAGGCTCATAAAAAAATAGGACAACTTTCTAAAGGCTATAGACAACGTGTAGGCTTAGCAAATGCACTATTACACAATCCTGATGTTTTAATTTTAGATGAGCCGACCACTGGTTTGGACCCAAACCAATTAGTAGACATAAGAAACCTCATTAAAACTATTGGGAAGAAAAAAACAGTATTCCTATCTACTCACATAATGCAAGAGGTTGAAGCTATGTGCGATCGTGTTATAATAATTAACAAAGGAAAAGTAGTTGCAGACAAATACTTAAAAGATTTAAGAGAAGGCCAAGAACAAATTGTAATTGTAGAATTTGACTATCGTGTTGAAGATGCTTTTTTACTTAAACTTCCTAAGGTTAAAACTGTGAAAAACACGCACGACTTTATATATGAGATTACCTTTTCTACAAAAGATGATATGCGTTCGCATGTATTCGATTTTGCGCATGATAATGAGTTAAAAATTCTTCAACTTAATCAGAAAAACACAAGTTTAGAAAGCTTGTTTCGGGAATTGACCAGTTGAGAAATCCCATCCTAGCCTTACCAGAGATAAGGAACTCTTACTCCCAAGACTTTTAATTATTGAAAATAAGTTGACCTATATATAAAACCTCAACATCTACTAAAGGCGGCTCATTAACTGAAATTACATTTCCTGTTCCTCTAAGTTGACCTGTTAATGCTAATTGTGGGTTGACAACCATATCATTACTGCCACGATGGGAAATTTCTGCGTTTTGAGCTACCAAATTTTCACCTTCAAAACGTCCTGCTCCAGAAAAGAAACCTACAAATAAATCATTAACGCTTCCTTCTAAATAAAAGAATGATAAATTATTTGAGATAATATCTATGTTTTGCGAGTTAACATTTAGTCTAAAATCTCCTATGGTAAATTCCCCTTCTCCAATAAAATCTTCAGAATATAAGGTGAGGTTATTATAATTTAAAATGCCATCAGAAGAAATATCGTATTGTGTCGAGGTTCTTATTTCTGTTAGATTCGGTGCTTCTATAAACACTTTAGTAATGCCATAGTCTCTAACATAATTACAACTATTGTTATCGGTGAGTATGAGTCTATTGGCAATAACTTCAACAGTGACATCATTGAGAAGATTTTCACCCGTTTCAATAGTAACTTTATAGTTAGGTGCTTCCTTTATAATAAGTTCTATGTCCCTATTAACCAAAATTCGTTCAAAATCAGCGACATCAAATACTTGCTGTACACTATTACCGGCCGTTTGAAAACAGTCATTTGCATCCTCACTGTTACATGCAAAACACATTAAAATTAATAGATAACTTATTTTTTTCATAATCTTACACCTATGCCAAATTCAACAGCCTCTGCTTTAGCACCATGAGATTTTAAGGTTACAGCACCAAAGAATTTTTGACCGAAGTAACGTTTCAATCCAATTCTTATATATGTTCTACCTTCAAAATTATAAGGATAATATACGTAATAACCCAACTGCGAAATAACTGAAAGTTTATTAATAAACAATTCGTGACCAACAAAAAGACCTACCCTTTTATAGTCCTCATCTCCACTAACGTTTTCTTCAGGAAAAGAAACGGATTGATAATAAATAAGTTCCTTTAAAAAGTTAGAAAAGAAAACTTCAGTCCCAAACTGAATCGCACTTTTATGACTCAAGCGTTTATCGGCATAAGCAGATACTATATAAAAAGGAAATTGACCACTCCCAATAACATCACTCTGATTAATTCCGCTCCTAAATGCAATATTGTATTTTATGGGTTCAGTGAATTTCTCCTCACTTAAATTATCAATAAACTCAGGATCTACTTCTTCTAAATTATAGGTTAACCCTAAGTTTAGAGCAACTGTATTTATACTTGTGTTTGGTGCTTTTACATTTGCGTTAGAGTTATGGATTAAAGAAATACCTGCCTGTATACCAAAACCACTAAAAATACGCTCTTTCTTATAGTTAAGCATTATATATGTAGAACTCAATATTTTAGATCCAAAAGCAATATTCTTTGGGTTTTCTATTTTATTATAAGGATTAGTATTGTACGATAGTCCTTGAGCAATACGAAACATGAGTTTTCGCTTTAAAAAATAGAAATTATAATGTGCATAGACACCAAAATTATTTCCAAGCTGAGGATTTTTTAAATCTTGAAATAAAAACGAAGCTCCATAATCGGGATAATTAAACCGCTGTTGCCAGTCTTTATTACCGAATGTCTTTTTATTCCAACTAAAAATAAAACCTTCGGGACGACCAGTAATTAAATGAAGAATGTCATTATTATGTAACGCAATATTGCCACCGAAATAATTAAAATCAAAGTAAGTATTGTTATTTTCTGTTTGAGAAAAAGACAATAAGCTAACTAAAATAATTAAACGCGTAAGCCAGTATTTCATTTATCTATGGTTACTGACAAAAATATAATAATTAGTATGAAACCTATGCCTAAGTATTAAATTCTATTATTCTATAAATCCTGCACCAACAGTATTATTAGACTGCGAATCGATTAAAATAAATGAACCATTAGTTCTATGTTTTTTAAAAGCGTCATAGAAAATAGGTTTGTTTAACTTAAAAGAGACCTTAGCGATATCGTTCATTGACAAGGCATCTGCAGTCTCATCCACACCAGAATAATCTGGATTTATCTTATGATGAATTTGATCTACTTTGGCTAATACTTTATTAACACCATGCTGAATAACATATTTTTTTCCTAATGCTAAATTTTGCGAATCCATCCATGAGATGGTTGCAGTAAAGTGTTTTTGTATAGTTGGCAAATCATTGTCTCTTACAATCATATCACCTCTGCTAATATTAACATCGTCTTGAAGTGTAATAAGGACTGATGACCGCCTTGATGCTGTTTCTACTTTTTTATCATAAAAGTGAATCTCCTTAATTTTCGACTTTGTTTGCGACGGTAAAACCACAATTGCATCTCCAACGTTTAATTCTCCGCCATAAACTTTACCAGCATATCCTCTAAAATCATGGAATTCCTCAGTTTTTGGTCTAATAACATATTGTATAGGAAATCTTGGTGTACCTACATTATAGATATCTTCATTATCTATTTCTTCTAAATTTTGAAGTAATGTTTGCCCTTTATACCAAGGTGTATTTTTGGATTGATTAACTACATTATCGCCTTTTAATGCACTTACAGGAACAAATGTTATCTTCTGATCTTTATAGTCTCTTTTTTTCATCAAAACCTCAAAATCCGCTTTGATAGTATTATATGTTTCTTCCGAAAAATCAACTAAATCCATCTTGTTTATAGCTACAACAACCGTCTTAATACGTAATAAATTATTTATAAAAAAGTGTCTATTGGTCTGCTCTATAACGCCTTTTCTTGCATCTATTAAAACAATAGCAGCTTGGGAAGTCGAAGCACCTGTAACCATGTTTCTTGTATATTCTAAATGACCTGGTGTATCTGCTATAATGTAACTCTTATTTACTGTTGAAAAATAAATATGTGCTACATCTATAGTAATGCCTTGTTCTCGTTCGGCAATTAATCCATCTGTAGCTAAAGAAAAATCTAAATAATCGTAACCTAATTGGCGACTTTTAGTTTCTATGGCTTCTAGTTTATCTGATGTTAATGATTTAGTATCATAAAGTAGTCTTCCTATTAAGGTACTCTTACCATCATCTACACTTCCTGCTGTTGCTATTTTTAATACGTCCATTTTTATTGGCTGTTGGCAATTGGCTCTTAGCTGTTAGTCTTTTCGCCTCTTGTTTAATTTTTATTTCTTTTTTTTGCTAAAGGCAAAAATTTGCCTCGCAAATTTTAAAAATACCCTTGTTGTTTTCGTTTTTCCATTGCCGCTTCAGAGCGTTTATCGTCAATCCTAGCTCCGCGTTCTGATATAGCTGAGTTTCTTATTTCATCAACTACTGTATTAATATCAGATGCTTCAGAAAGTACAGCTGCTGTACAGCTCATATCTCCAACGGTTCTAAATCTTACAATACGGTCTTCTACATCTTCATCTTCTTCTCTATAAACGATAGCATCATCTGCAGACCATATTAAACCATCTCTTAAAAATGTGGCTCTTGTATGAGCAAAATAAATAGAAGGAATTTCTATTTGCTCTTTTTGAATATATGACCAGACATCTAATTCTGTCCAATTCGAAATCGGAAAAACTCTAACATTTTGTCCTAATTCTATTTGCCCATTGAGCATATCAAATAACTCTGGTCTCTGATTTTTCTCGTCCCATTGTCCAAAATCATCTCGTACAGAAAAAATACGTTCTTTAGCTCTTGCTTTTTCTTCATCACGACGTGCCCCTCCTATGCAGGCATCAAATTTAAATTCTTCTATAGCGTCTAACAGCGTGGTAGTTTGTAAAACGTTTCTGCTTGCGTATTTACCAGACTCTTCTTTAACTTTACCTTCATTAATAGAATCTTGTACATTTCTTACTATTAATTCTAAGCCTAATTCCTTAACTAATCGATCTCTGAATTCTATTGTTTCAGGAAAATTATGACCTGTATCAATATGCATTAACGGAAACGGAATCTTTGCAGGATAAAAAGCCTTTTGCGCCAAACGCACTAAGGTTATAGAATCTTTTCCACCTGAGAATAAAAGTACTGGACGTTCAAACTGGGCAGCCACTTCTCTAAAGATGTAAATAGCTTCGTTTTCTAATGGGTTTATAGTTGCTGTATTTTTCATATAAAAAAATTTAGGCATGTAAGCCACACTCCCTATTTTCTAATTGCTTGGTTGGGTCGTAATATTTAAACTCGTTTGGTAAATTATTTTCCTTTAGATAGCTGTCTAATTCTTCATCTGTAAAATTGTAAAAAGGACTCACCTTCAATACTCCATGCTTATCTTTAGAAACAATGTCTATACTATCTCTAAAAGCGGTTTGTCCTCTTCGTAAATTCGTAAACCAAACATCTGGTTGATGTTCTGTCATTGCTCTTTTAAAAGGTTCTAGCTTAACTTGTTCTGTAAATAATTTATGAGATGGTTGATCTACACTTGGTATGCCTAAAACGACATTGCGGTGTGCTACCGTCTGTTTAGGCACATACAATTTTACATTAAGCTGCAGTTGCGAAATTAAAGATTCGGCATGCTGGTATGTGTTTGGGGTATTATAGCCTGTATCGCACCAAACAACTTTAATATCTCTTTTTGCCTTGGTAGTTACGTTTAAAATTGCAGCCTCATAAGGTCTAAAGTTTGTCGTAACCAAAGGGTTTTTCGCAATACTCAGTGCCCAAGCTACGATATCAGCTGGTGATTTATCACGTAGATTTTTATTAATCTGGTCTAAATTTAATGTCATTATTTCCCCCATTTAATATTATTCCAAGCACGCTCATGAAAGAAATAAAGCACCATTTTAGATACAAGTTCAATACCACCTATAGAAAAGGCTAAAGCCAAGGTGCCTGTTATTAAATATGAAATTACGACAGTAGCCAATGTACCAACAACACGCCAACTGATGGTTTTTACAATACTCCTTTTAATATTATCTTGGGTTGAGTTAGAGGTATCCGTTTCCTTTTTTAAATCTAAATTTGTCTGAATTATACTATTCATAATATATGTTCGATTTTCATTACTCTTTAAATCCTATCGATTTAATAGGGTATTACAAACATAATATTAATTTTAGTCTGAAAAAATAAAAAAATGTTAATTAGATAAATCTGCCAAAGTCGTATTTTTAAAAATGTCTAAGGTATTATCTCGCACCTTTAGCATTATTTTATTGACTGCACATAAATTTTCATCCTCACAGTCATCACATTTTTCATAAAAATTAAGACTAACGCAAGGTACCATAGCAATAGGACCTTCTAGCAGTCTCATCACTGTTGTCATCTGAATATGGCCTGGTTCTTTTAATAAATAATAACCTCCTCCTTTACCTTTTTTAGAACCTAGAACTCCATTTTTTTTCAAAGTCAATAAAATACTTTCAAGAAATTTACGTGAAATATTTTCTGATTGAGATATTACAGAAATCTGCACAGGTTTGTGAGTTTTCTGTTTTGCCAAGAAGACTAATGCCTTTATTCCGTATTTCGTTTTCTTTGAAAGCATAATGTAAATCTAAAACAATAAACAGACAAATAAAATAACTACCCTTTAAAGGTTTTAAATTCTGATATTAATCCCTATTTTTGCAATTCATTAATTAGAGGAAAAATTTGATCTGATTGCAACCTCTAAGACTGAAATTTATTCAGTTAAAATAAAAAAAGCTAAAGCAGTAATTTATCTACTTCTCTAGCGACCAAGCAATCTTATAAATTTATAATACTAAATAAAAAAATAGGATTTATGCCATATTTATTTACTTCAGAAAGTGTTTCTGAAGGACACCCAGATAAAGTAGCAGACCAAATTAGTGATGCTTTAATTGATAACTTTTTAGCCTTTGATAAAAGCTCTAAAGTAGCTTGCGAAACACTTGTAACCACAGGTCAAGTCGTATTAGCAGGAGAAGTAAAATCTGATACTTACCTCGATGTACAGCAAATTGCAAGAGACGTCATCAATAAAATTGGTTATACTAAAAGTGAATACATGTTTGACGGTAGTTCTTGCGGTGTTTTATCTGCCATACACGAGCAATCTCCAGATATTAATCAAGGTGTAGACAGAGCTAATCCAGAAGATCAAGGTGCTGGTGACCAAGGAATGATGTTTGGTTATGCCACTGACGAGACTGAAAATTATATGCCTTTAGCCTTAGAGCTTTCGCATAGACTTTTAAAAGAATTAGCAGAATTACGAAGAGAAAACAAAGACATTACTTACTTAAGACCAGATGCAAAATCTCAGGTAACTATTGAGTATAGCGATGATAACATTCCTCAACGTATCGATGCTATTGTATTATCTACACAACACGATGATTTTAATAGTGATGAGTCTACAATGCTCTCTAAAATTAAGAAAGATATTGTTTCTATCTTAATACCTAGAGTTATCGCTAAATTACCAGCTGATATTCAAAAATTATTTACAGATAATATTACGTATCATATAAACCCAACGGGCGTTTTTGTAATCGGAGGTCCTCATGGAGATACTGGCTTAACCGGTCGTAAAATAATTGTAGATACTTATGGTGGTAAGGGTGCACATGGTGGTGGTGCTTTTTCTGGAAAAGACCCGAGTAAAGTAGATAGATCTGGTGCATACGCTACAAGGCATATCGCTAAAAATTTAGTAGCAGCTGGTGTATGTAAAGAAGTTTTGGTACAAGTGAGTTACGCCATTGGTGTTGCAAAACCTACCAGTATTAATGTAGAAACATATGGGACAGCAACAATTAATAAAACAGATGGTGAGATAAGTAAAATAGTAGAGTCTATTTTTGATATGCGTCCTTATTTTATAGAGCAACGTCTAAAATTAAGAACACCAATATATTCTGAAACGGCAGCATATGGTCATATGGGTAGAACACCAGAAGTAAAAACATTAACATTTAAAAACCCAATGGGACAAGAAGTTACTGAAACTGTTGAAACATTTACCTGGGAAAAACTAGATTATGTTGATAAAGTAAAAGGCGCTTTTGGTATTTAAAACGTCGTTTTTAAAAATAATAAAACCCTCACAATATAGTTGTGAGGGTTTCTTTTTACCGAATATATAGCTTTTTCGGTAGGAGTTTTGGAATTATTGCTGTTTAATTAAAAAGAGACTAGCAACTCTTCATTTTAAAAACTCAATTAAATCAAATCACATTATGAAAGTTTACAAGTTCCCAAAATTACTTTTAATCCTACTTTTATCCCTTATTACAATAACATCTTGTCAAAAAGATGAGAGCTATAATGATAATGGAGAACAACAAGAAAACATTCCAAATACATTTTCAGAATATTATGGCAACCAAATATCGAGGGACTTTCTTGGAAATATTATTGACATTAATAAAAACCCTATAGAAGGAGCAACAATAACTATTGGTAGCCAAACCGCAACAACAGATAGCAATGGTGTGTTTATTATAAATAACGCCTCGGTTAATGAGCGTTTCGGATATGTTAAGGCTGAAAAAGAAGGTTATATTCATGGCTCGCGAAGTGTTGTACCCTCTAATGGTACTAATAAAGTCACAATTATGTTGCTAGAAGCTACAGTGGTTGGATCTGTAAATAGCGGTGTTTCTGAAACTATTACAGCAAGTGATGGTAGCTCTGTTAGCTTTGACGGTAACTTCAAAAATGAAGATGGTACAGCTTATACGGGTTCTGTTGATGTAATTATGCATCATTTAGATCCTGCTGATGAAGATATGGCGATGCAAATGCCAGGTATGTTATATGCCGAAAACGAAGACGGTGCAGAGCGCATGCTACAAACCTTAGGTATGCTAGCCGTAGAACTAAGAGGTGAAAACGGTGAAGATTTAAATTTAGCTGATGGTTCTACGTCTGAAATTAGAATCCCAGTAGACGCAAGTTTAATGAATATAGCTCCAGCAACAATACCTTTATGGTCTTTTGATGAAGTGAATGGGTATTGGAAAGAAGAAGGTGAAGCTATATTACAAGGTAATATGTATGTTGGTACAGTGTCTCATTTCTCTTTTTGGAATTGTGATATACCAGCTGAAGCCGTAACACTTTGTGTAACTGCAACTGACGAAGAGAGTAATCCATTAACTAACCTGTATGTTACCATTACCAGTGCAACTTTCGGAACGCGTAGTGGTTATATTAATGATAATGGGGAAGTTTGTGGTTTTGTGCCGAGCAATGAAACTTTAGAAATCAATATTTATAGTTACGACTTTTGCACAGACCTTCCTATATATACAGAAACAATAGGACCTTTCTCAGCTGACTCTAGCATCTCGATAGTTATACCAGAAAACACAGATATTATTGCAGAAACCATCACTGGTATCTTTAATACGTGTAATGGTGACCCTGTTATTGATGGCTATGTTCAACTATCTTATGGTAACCAGACGTTTACAGATGCGGTAAGTGATGGGAACTTCGAAATTAGTTTATTGAGATGTGCAGAAAACAACTCGTTTACCGTACAAGGTAGCGATTATGTAAATCTTCAAACTACAGATAGTATTAGTTATACTTTTACTACACCGTTAACGGATATAGGAACAATTACTGCTTGTAATGCTGTTACAGAATTTATTCAATACACTATTGATGATGAAGAGCCTGTGTTTATTTTTGAAAATATTTCAGCTAACTTTTATACAGAGAGCCCAAATTTTGAAGGTCCTACTATAGATATATTTGCATCAAGTAGTGATCAAGAAAATTGCTATTACATGTATGGTGTATTAAATGATCCTGATTATTTAGGCACATATGATAATTATGTATTTAACGGTATTCCTGGTGATACAGGCTTTTTTATTGGTGAATGTCTAAGCGTTTCTGACACTAATAATAATATCGTTTATAATCTAAGTGTTCTTGGTGAAGTTGGTGAATACATAGATATCAACTTCTCTGGTTCTTATGAAGATTTTGAAGGCAATCCAAAAACAATTAATGGAGTTGTTCATGTTTTGAGAGATAATTAAAACATCAATTTTACCAAAACAAAAAACGCTTCTCAATTGAGAAGCGTTTTTTGTTATTTACAATTCTTACTATAACGTATAAATAGCTCTAAAGGTTATAAATCTTGGTTGTAAAAACGTTGCTGAATTACTTACAGAAAACGTTCCTACGTTATTATTTATATTGGCATCGATATTTAAAATATTATTTGCTCTAATTTCATACTCCCATTTAGCATCTCTATCTTTTCTATAGCCAAGTCTAGCACTCCATGTCTGGAAAGATTCTGACTCACCACCCTCAATCCTTTGATTATTATAAGCATAATCTGTACGGAATGTTACAGAATCCCATATATAAGCGTCAAAGCTAATTGATGGCGCGTTAGTAATAAATTTCGTATTTCTAGTTCCTTGATCAGTATTTCTGATGGTATATGAATAACGTAAACGCACATTTGGTGCTTCTCTAAAATTGGTTCTAACTTCTGGTCTATAAGTTTGCGTAAAAGTTTCATTTACAGACTGTATATTATTTACAAATTGATTATTTAAACTGTAATTAAAAATACCACGCATCGACGTTCTAATTTTACCAAAGGTCTTTTGCCATTGACCAAAAGCCGTAAAACTCTCATCGGCAAATGGTGAATTAAAGAATGTACTCGTACGAATTACACTTTCAAAATTAGCAATATTTCTTATTTGATCTTCGTTTTTAGTATAGCTCAATCGACCAAAAACATTAGTATTATTGAACAAATTAAAACTTCTATAATTAAGACTAACTGTTTGGCTTAATCCATTTTGCAATTCTGAATTACCAAAAGATAAATTATCAAAACTATTTAAAATCAAACCTTCAGCCAAATTAGTAACATCTGTAAACTGATTACTCATTCGATAATTAAAGGTTAAACTCTCCGATTTTTTAAATTGAATTCTAGCTTCAAAATCTGGTAATACTCTAAAAAAGTTGTCTTTAAATTCAGTACCAAATTGCGTATTACTATTACCATAAGCATGGAAAGATAAACCTGGTCTAAATGTAAATTTACCCACTCTTACATTGTAACGTGTAGATACGTAAACGTCACTAAAATTATAAGTAATATCATTTTCAGCACCTAATAAATCCCCATCTGTATCTGTTATTGTTGGATTTAAATCTTGTGTAGCGTCATTTTGTAAAAATTGAAATATATTAGAATTAAAATCTTGGCGACTAAGAACAGTACCTAAACTAATACTTATATTACTCTTAGCATTTAAGATATTATAATAATCTAATTTGGCATCTAATTGATTGGTTTTCACCAACTGATCTTGTCCTAAATTATAAAAATCTAAGCTCCTATCTAAACCAAGTTGTTCTGCTGTTTCATCATAAGCATCTTCATCAATAGTCATAGGGTCATCATCAAAACCATTATCATTGTTATTTGGATCATTAGTTAAAAGAGCATTATAAAACGGATCTTCATTACTATATAAATGCTGTGCTTCTAAAGCAAAAATATTATTCTCGTCTAAAGTATAATAGTAATTTAAGTTTTGATTAATACTAAATGGAGTAACCTCTTCCAATTGGGCAGTTGTACCAATCACTGAAGATATTTCAGCTTGTCTTTCAGAATCTTTAGACAAACGACCTAAAAGGTCATAGTCTAACTGATTATTTCCGTTTGGTTTATAAGATGCGCTTAATTTAGCCAGACCTTGATCCGATGCTTCATTACCTGTATTTATAGTAGACTCATCTGGTATACCTAATTGTGGATCTGTATATCTTATAAAACTCTCTTGGCGCGTGCTTAAACGGGTTGTATTGTAAATTAAAAAACCACTTAAATCTAGAGCTGGGTTTGGTGCATAACTAAAATTAGTAGCCAATAATTTAGACTCTACTTTCTGCGCATTTGCAGAACTCGTTAATCCACTTAATCCATTATTTCCTAAATTAAGGTTTGTACCGCTATCTCGACTTGGTGATCTAAAACCACCACCAAAATTTCTCACGTCTCTATTAGATAATGCAGGTTCTCCTATATTATTTATATCACCAATAACATTAACACTTGCTTTGGGACTGTAATAAAAGAGTTTTGGCTGTACTAAGTATAAATCATCGTTGGGTGATGGTGCAGTACCAGCTCCTACAGTAATATCTCCAAACCAAAAATTCTCCTTACCTTCCTTAAGCTTAATATTTATGGCAACATTATCTTGGTTATTAGTAACACTTCGTAATTGATTAACCTCTGAGAAATTTCTAAGTACCTCAATTTTGTCTACAGCATTAGAAGGAATGTTTTCCGTAGCTAATTTAGAGTCACCGTCAAAAAAATCTTTTCCGTTAACTGTTAGCTTTTGTACTGTATTACCATCGACTTCTATTTGACCATTTTCGTTTATCTCTACACCTGGCAATTTTTCTAAAACATCACCTAGTTTTCGTTCTGAGCCATTTTTAAAAGAGTCAGCATTGTAGACTATGGTGTCACCTTTAATAGTCACAGGCATTTCATAAGTTAACTCAACAGCATCTAGTGCATTATCAAAGTTTAATGTAAAATCTTTAGTAATATCAACCTCTTTAGTTTCTATTACTAGATTGAGTGTCTTCATTCCAATGTAAGTTACTTGAACATTGTATTTCCCGTTTTTACCTAGAGCCAATCTGTAAGCGCCTTTAGCATCAGTAATACCGTATGATTCTAAAGCTTTTGTTTCTTGATTTATAGCAACGACATTAGCCAATTCTAAAGGCGTTCCTATACTGTCTTTTACTACACCAGATAATTTTATTTGGGAATAAGAAGTCATCGCTAGCAATAATGCCAGCATGGTAATAATTTTTTTCATGTTTGGTTATGTTGTATTTAGTTAGAAAATCTGAGTTTAGTTTCTACCACCTCTACCTCCACCTCTTCGGCCTCGGTTATTTCTAAATTCTTCCATTTTTTTTGTAGTAATCTCTGTATATTCTTTCTGGGTAACGACTTCACCTTTTTCTGGTTTATCAATGTTGTCTTTATCCTTCGAATTCATTGTAATTTTTGTGCATAGAATTGTTGTACGCCCTTCATTTACTTCTAAAATTAAGCCTGGTAATCCCCAATAATCATCTGGACCTTGGTTAATAGGAATTTGCATAGTATACCAAGCTGTAACTTCTACAGTTTTTATTTCTTCTTCTTTTTCTTCCTCCTTCTCAGCATCTTGACCTCTTCTAGGTCTAAAATTAGAAAAGTCAAAACCAGTTATTGGTTTTACTGCTGTAGCTTTAAAAACAGTATAATTTCCAATTTGTTTTGTTTCGCTTCCCATAGTCCACTCCAAATCTTTCAAATCGTCTTTTATTAAAAATTGCTTTCCAAAAAATTCTTGATCTTGCAATAATTCTTTCGATTTTACATTTTTATATTTTGGACCACCTGTAAAACTACTAGCAAAACCACCAAAACCTCTACCGCCGCCTGTAGCTGCTTCTAATTTTTCATCTTCTTTATAAATTGACTCTTCCTTATTAAAGGTAAGTATATACTGCTTTTCTAAAAAGCTTTTCATACGTTCCTCAATCTGCTTTTTTCTATCTGGTGTCATTTCTCGTCCACCAAATTGATCTAAGTCCATTGTGGTTTTAGACATATAATACGCTTTGCCTTGGAAGTCTTGGGCTAAAGAAGTTACACTAACACATAAAGTAATTAGTAGTACAGTAAATTTTAAAAATGGTTTTTTCATCTTAAATTGTTAATGTTGGACGCCAAATGTAATTCTATATTTTTTAGACTTTCTTAAAAAAACGTTACATAAAAATTATCCAACATGGATTAAATTATCAATAAGACTAAAAAATCAATAAAAGGTTAAATCTAACTTCGTTAAAGTTGTGTTAATACATTAACCTCTTCGTCTTCCCATTCTCTGATTACGGAAATCCTTCATTTTTTCAATAACAGTTTGCTGGTAATCTGTCTTTGTAATTTCCTGACCTTTATCGGGAGCTTCTATTTTCATTTTCTTTGCAGGATTCATTACAATTTTAGAACAAAGCATTGTTGTGTTTCCGGCACTTACTTCTAAAATTAAACCAGGTAATCCCCAATATTCTGACGGCCCATGGCTTACAGGTATTTGTGGTGTATACCATGCTTCTACTTGAGTCATTGGTATAGTTTCTTGTGTTTCTTCAGTATCTTCTTTCGTCTCGCCTTCTACATTGCTACTAGCGTTACTTAATCTACTCCATGAAAAATCATACCATGTTAAATCATTTGTAGGTATTAAAGCCATTGCCTTAAAACAGGTATAATTACCAATAGTTTTCGTTTCTTTTCCCATTTGCCAATTTATAGCAAGGAGACTGTCTTTTACTAAAAATTTCTTACCATAAAATTCTTGATTCTGAATTTGACTGTTAGTTTTAACATTCTTGTACTGATCACCTTGTGAAAAGTTCTTTCCCCACGAATCGGTTGCACCAGACATAGCATCTAACTTGTCCTCCTCATCAAAAAAAGATTCTTCTTTATTAAAAGTAAGAACGTACGTTTTTTCTAACCTATTTTTTAATCGCGATGCAATTTGTTTCTTTTGAGCTTCACTCAATCTGGCTCCCCATTTACCTAACTCCATATTAGATTTTGTTAAATAGTAAGCCTGCCCTTGAAACTCTTGAGGTTGTGCCTCAACGGCATCTCCTGAATAAAAACCTGTTGATACTAAAATCGTTAACAGTAATAAGCTCGTTTTAAAAAGAATTGATTTCATGATGGTATTAATTTATTTTTGTCTAACAAATTTATTTAAATATTAAACAAAGATCCATTGTTTATCATAAAATTAACAGAGTCAATAAATTACTTTTATCAGCCACCTATAGATATACTAATTGTTTCACCATCTCTACCTCCTTTTCTTGGCCTATAACGTTCCATCATTTCTTTAGCCTTTTTATCCATAATCTCTTCGTACTCTTTTTGGCTAACCTCTTTTCCTTTGCTCGGCTCCTTTATTTCTATTTTCTCTTCTGGATTCAGTACTATTTTACTACAAACAATAGTTAATTTTCCATCATGAATTTCTAAGATTAAACCTGGCAGACCTTGATATTTAGCAGGTCCGTTGTTTATTGGTACTTGTGGTGTATACCAGGCAGTAACTGTTCGCTCTATCATTTCAGGTTCTTTATCTTCCTCTTCTTCCTTATCATCGTCTGAGCTTGTAAATTGCCTTGGTTTCTCAACCATCTTGGTATATGTCGCTTTATAACATTGGTACTCGCCTATAAACCTTGTATCTGGTTCCAACTTCCATTCTATTTTTTCAATGGCATCTTTTACTAAAAATACTTTTCCATAAGTATCTTTCAAATCTGCAAATCGTTGCTCTTTTGTATTTTTATATAACTCATCTGAGCCACCTCCGCTGCCAACAACCATTATTTGCATATCACCTCCACCAACTTGCGGTTTAGCCAAAGTTTCTTCCTGCTTATAAATAGATGCTTCTTTATTAAAGGTTAATTTAAATGTTTTTTGAAACTGCTTTTTCATCATCTCCATCATCTTAGTATGCATATCAGAATTCATCTGAGTACTATCTATTTTAATATCTACTTGACGTTGCGTTTTATATGTCGCAACTCCTTGAAAAGTCTGAGCATTAACAGTTGAAAGTACAACTGCTAACGTCAAGACTATTGCTCTAATAACTATTCGCATTTTGAATGATTTTTAGTTTTTATTCTTGTAATAATTAATTGCTGAAGATCGTATTTTTTCAACACTTTTCAAAAAACCTTCTATATCATCAGAATTTCCTTCAATAGCATAAGAGATATGTGATTTTTTACCATTAGACATTTTATCTCCATTACATATAATTTTAAAACCTATAGTTTCATTATCACTAGAGGACTCTAAAATTTCTTTTATACTTTCTATTTTAAATGTTTCTTTTATTTCTTCAGCAGAATCGACCTCTACAGTTATTGATACATTTTCTACCTTAGTCATTTCTTTAACAACCATACCATTAATTGATTTGGATTGACTGAAACCTAATATTGTTACTACTAGAGCTAAACTTGTAATTAAATTTTTCATTATTTGTTATGTTTAATTGATTAATACACTACAAATATTAGTAGATATTTCATTGTTTTGAGTTAACTAGTGTTAACGAGTGTTAACCGATTGGGTAGACTAAATATTAACATATATTTTTGAGGTATGAATGATAAACGGTATAAATGGATTCTTTACACAATCGTTGCAGTAATTGCTATAACGATAGTAATTCAAGTCTATTGGAATTACAAAAACTACCAAACTAATAAGCAACAACTTATTAATGACGTACAAGTAAGCTTAGATAAAGCTGTGGATGATTATTATGCCAAACTTGCACAAGAAACTACGCTAGGTTTTTCGTTTGAAGGGGTAAGCACAGATAAAATATTTGAAGAAAACAGCTCATTTACTGCTATTTTAGAAGACATAGATGAGAAAGATGGCAGATTTAATAATCTAGATTCGATCGACGTCAGTGAAATTAAGGGAGCTACGGTTGTAAGAGGTTTTGAAGTAGATTCAATGATGGAAGCGCATAACAAAATACACAAGCCTATTTCCGTCGATTCCTTTAAGAAGCAAATAAAAGATTTAAAAGCTACTAACAAGGATATAGACTTATCTAGTATAGAAATGCTTACATCTAAAATTGTCATCTCTATTAATAATGACACTTTAGAATTAAGGAAAGTTGACAGCTTATTAAAAACAGAATTTAAGAGAAAAAATATAAGTTTAAAAAGTGAATTAAAATATTACCAATCCGATATTTATAAGGAATTGGCTAATAAAGGAGATTCATTATTTGCTAACAAGTTAAAAACGAAAGAAACCTATACGCTACGCACAGTGTCTAAATCGACATTTTTGCCAAAGGGAAGCACTTTAGAGCTACATTTTACCAATGAAACGCGTAATGTATTAAAACGCAGTATTCTTGGTATTTTAATATCTACACTTTTAATTTTGGCTGTAATTGGTTGCTTATTCTACCTTTTAAAAATTATTAAACATCAAAAACAACTGGCTGAAGTAAAGAATGACCTCATTAGCAACATTACTCATGAATTTAAAACACCTATCGCTACAATTGGTGTGGCACTAGAAAGTATTAGTAATTTCAATGCATTAGAAGATAAAGAGAAGACTAAAAACTATATTAACATGTCAGCCAATCAATTAGACAAGCTAAATGTAATGGTTGAGAAACTCCTCGAAACGGCTACTTTAGATAGTGATACTCTAGAACTTAATAAGGAATCTGTAAATATAGTTGGCTTATTGGGCGATTTGGTTAATAGGTATAAAATTCAATTCTCAGAAAAAGAATTTAATACAAGTCTCAAAACTGATCACCTTACGGCTCATATCGATTTATTTCACTTTGAAAATGCTCTAAACAATATTTTGGATAATGCAGTGAAGTATGGAGGTGACTTAATATCTATAGATCTAATACCAAAAGATAAAACATTCGATATATTAATATCTGACAACGGCAGTAGTTTAACCAAAGCCAATAAAGAACGGATTTTCGAAAAATTTTATCGCGTACCAAAAGGCAATACACACGATGTAAAAGGTTTTGGCATTGGTTTATACTATACAAAGACCATAATTGATAAACATAGCGGATCAATAGAATTAAATTTAGCAAAATCTTTAACCACATTTAAAATAACACTTCCAAATGGCTGAAAAAATTAAATTATTATTAGCTGAAGACGAAGCTGCCTTAGGTCAAATAATTAAAGAGAGCCTTGAGACTAGAGATTTTGAAGTTATTCTTTGTGATAATGGTGAAAAAGCTTTTGAAAAATATCAATCTGAAACACCAGAAATATTGGTTTTAGATGTAATGATGCCAAAAAAAGATGGGTTTACACTAGCTAAAGAAATTAGAGCAATTGATGATACTATTCCTATTATATTCTTAACAGCTAAATCACAAACTGCAGATGTAGTAGAAGGGTTTTCCATTGGCGGTAATGATTACCTTAAAAAACCATTTAGTATGGAGGAATTAATTGTAAGGATTTATAATCTTGTTTCTCGTACAAAAACTCAAAAAACGAGCGCTGTTTTAGTTATTGGAGACTATTCCTTTGATTTCCCTAAACAGCAACTGCAATTTAAAGAAGAAGACACCTTGCAACTAACACATCGCGAAGCACACTTATTATTTCATCTTATCAAAAATAAAAATCAAGTTTTAGATCGCTCTTTAATCCTTAACAAACTCTGGGGAACTGATGATTTTTTCTCTGCCAGAAGTATGGATGTTTTTATTTCAAAACTTAGAAAAAAATTACAAAAAGATAAAAATATTCAGATTATTAATGTTCGCGGATTTGGATATAAACTCACCGTTTAAATTTTAAAATACTAAATAGAACTTTTATAAGGTTATAGAATGGTGCAATTTTTGTACTTTTCTAATTCCTATGAAGCAGCTGTTTTTTATATATTTAATTTTTAGTGTCAACTGTTTTTCTCAAGAGAGCATAAGAGCCATAGCAAAAGATTCTATTAAACTTGAAGCTAAAAGTATACTTGGAGTAGATACTTCTGAAACATTGTATTACACCACTAAAGACAATACCTTTTTTAAAAAAACTAAAGACACTCTAATAACATACTCTAATTTTCAACTGAGCGAAGTTACTTCGGCAAACACCTTTAATCCATTAAAAATAAATCTCTTTTACAAAGATTTTAATACCATAGTTATTTTAGACAATCGATTAGCAGAAGTTTTTAAAATAGATTTTAATACCGTACAACCTTATAAAAATGTAAGCTTCGTTTCTACTGGATTTGATAACACACTCTGGATTTTCAATCAAGACTCACAGCAACTAGAGTTATATGACTATAAAACAAATAAAGTAAGATTAAAAACAGTACCAATACAATCAGATATTTTAGACCTAAAGAGCGACTATAATTATTGCTATATGCTCACAGAAAACTATTTGTATATCTATAGTTACTTTGGTAGCCTAATCGGTAAACACAAAAACAAGGGATATGAAAATCTTGCATTTAGCAAAGCACATTTAATTTTAAGAAAGAACGATAGACTTCATATATTAACCAAAAACGGTGATAAAATACGCAACATAGAACATCCTAATTTGTTAATAAATCAGTTTTTGGTAACCAATGAAACCTTGTATATTTACGATTCCAAAATTCTACGTAAATACCAACTAAAAACAGATTAAATTATGCACATTGCTGTTGCAGGGAATATAGGAGCTGGTAAAACTACGCTCACAAAATTACTAGCTAAACATTATAAGTGGGAAGCACAATTAGAAGACGTAGTTGACAATCCGTATTTAGACGATTTTTACAATCAAATGGAACGTTGGAGCTTTAACTTACAAGTCTATTTCTTAAACAGCAGATTTCGCCAAGTCAATCAAATACATAATAGCGGAAAAGACATTATTCAAGATAGAACGATATATGAAGATGCACATATTTTCGCGCCCAATCTTCATGCAATGGGCTTAATGACCAATCGAGATTTCGAAAATTACAAATCACTCTTTGATCTTATGGAAGGTTTTGTAAAAGGTCCTGATTTATTAATTTATTTAAGAAGTTCTATTCCTAATTTAGTATCGCAAATTCATAAACGGGGACGCGACTATGAAAACACAATTAGTATTGATTACTTAAGTCGTCTAAACGAACGTTATGAAGCGTGGATCACCAAATATGATAAAGGCAACCTACTTATTATAGATGTTGATGATTTAGACTTTGTTTCTAATCCAGAGGACTTAGGTGACATTATAAATAGAATCGATGCTCAGATTAATGGCTTATTCTAAAAGTTAGCGAAATTATGAAATCTTGTAATTAGCATATTTTATAACGTCTAAAGGTTGTAACTTACAGTTCTTAAACTACAACCATATGGCTATTAAAAAAATTGAAATCGCAAAGATTTCAGAACTTCAGGATAAGCAACCAACTCATGCTTTAGTAAAAAACACCGATTTAGTAATTACAAAACACGACACAGGCATTTCTGTCCTTTATGGAAGATGTCTTCACCGAGGTGCACTTATGTCCGATGGTTATGTAGATGGTTATAATCTAATGTGTGGCGTCCATGGTTGGGATTACAGAGTAGATACTGGTGTTTCAGAATATAACAACAAGGAAGTACTTCATAAATTTCAAGAATATATTGAAGGTAATTCTCTTTTAATAGATGAAAATGAAGTTGTAGATTTTGAAAAACATCATCCACAACCTTTTGATCGTGATGCGTATTTAGGCGCTTATGCAGATACACATCCAGAAGACACAGAACCATACACAAACTACATAAAAGAACTCGCCAAAAACGGACTTAAAAATATTGGTCATCATGGTTTTTCAGCATCTATGGGAGTAGATAGAAATACATTACCAAAGTGGAATGACATTCAATTTTTACCAGCACAGCTAGCAACACGCCCTCTTTTAGATGAAGAAGACGTTGCCACAAAGGTCGTCATCGGACCTAATGCAAAAAAACCACTTCACTTAGACATACCTTTATTTGTATCTGATATGAGTTTTGGCGCATTATCAAGAGAGGCTAAGGTTGCTTTAAGTAAAGGAGCTGAATTAGCTGGTACAGGTATCTGTTCTGGTGAAGGTGGTATGTTACCCGAAGAGCAAAAAAGCAATTCTAAGTATTTTTATGAATTAGCATCTGCGCAATTTGGGTTTTCTTGGGACAAATTAGACAACGTCCAAGCTTTCCATTTTAAAGGTGGACAAGGAGCAAAAACGGGCACTGGAGGTCACCTTCCAGGTAATAAAGTTAGTGCAGAAATAGCAGAAGTAAGAGGATTAAAGCAAGGTGAAACCGCAATATCACCTGCTGCAAATCCAAACTTTCATACTACTCAAGATTTTAAAGACTTTGGAGATAAAGTCAGAGAACGTACAGGTGGAATTCCTATTGGATTCAAAATTGCGGCAAGCCATATCGAAGCAGATATTCAGTTTGCTTTAGATTCTGGAGTTGACTATATAATCTTAGATGGTCGTGGTGGAGGAACTGGCTCGGCTCCAACTATTCTTAGAGATCATATTAATGTACCTACCATACCAGCATTAGCCAGAGCACGAAAATATTTAGATAAAGTTGGTGCTAATGACATTACTTTAATAATAACCGGAGGTTTACGTGTAGCAGAAGATTTCGCAAAAGCTATGATGCTTGGTGCTGATGCCATAGCTGTATCTAATTCTGCTTTACAAGCAATCGGCTGTTTAGGCATGCGTGCTTGTGGCTCAAATAATTGCCCTGTCGGGATTGCAACACAGAAAGAGTCGCTTCGCAGTAGAATCATTATCAACGAATCCGCTAAACAATTACACAACTACTTCGATGCCACAAATAGTTTAATAAAGGTGGTTGCTCGCGCTTGTGGTTATGATAATATTTCAAAATTTAATCATAATGATTTATCTACATTCGATTATGATATGCATAAATTAACAGGTATTAATTTCGCAGGTATTTAAAAATAGCGCACATGAAAACAACAATGCACAAGGCTGCACAATACTTGGCAACAGCAGCCATAAGTTTTATTAAAAAAAAAGACGATGACAGTCATACAAATTTAGGATGGTATAACCATAAGTTAGAGACTCATGCGTTTCCTAACGGCGATAAACTTGCACTAAATTATAAAGATTTTTCGCTAGAATGGATTCATAATAAGAACCAAGAGCAACTCTCACTACAAGGTAAAACCCATTTAGAAATTACTGATTGGATTTCTAAAATAAGTCAGAACAAGGGACTCGAAAATTCTTATGACTATGCTTTGCATTATGATCTGCCATATGACGATGTCATTAATTCCACAACTTATGTTATAACCAATCAGAATGCCCTTAACGCTTTAATAGAGCAAAGAGATTTGGCGCAAAACGTTTTAGCTTCAATTCTAAGCTCTAATAATTACGAATCATCTCTAAGAATATGGCCTCATCATTTTGATACTGGTGCATTTTTTAATCTTAATGATAATCTATCAATAGGCTTAGGTATGGCAATACCAGATTCGGTAATTGATGATTTCTATTTTTATGTAAGTGGTTATAACGGTCATGACAAAATTGATTTAGGTAAAATCAATGATCTAAAACTTGGCAGTTACTTTAATAAGGATTGGTATGGATTTGCTCTTCCTATCAGTGGAATTAATAAACAAACAGCCGTAGATTTTTGTAATGAAGCTATAAATAGGTATAGAGATACTCTATAAAATTATTAGGCTCATAATTCTAATTTCTTATAGTACCTTATTATTCTGTTTTTATTCTTCATAGTATTAATCTAAAGAATTAAATTGACACCTCTCATTATTTTTTGTTAACTGATCTGAAAGGCAATCTAATTCTCAACGACATATTACCATATATTTAAAACCCACAAAAACCAACTGGAATCTTTGAAAAAACACCTGTTTGGTAAATGATGAAAATTGATGGTTTTGATATAAGAGTAAATACAAAAAACTAACGTGAATATTCTTATCTATTTTTTTATAGGACTTTTAGCAGCTATTGTTGGCGCACTTCCATTAGGCACAACAAATGTTGCAGTAATTAATACAACGATTAAGGAAAATATTAAAAACGCCTTAAAAATTGTTTATACCGCAGCCTTAGCAGAAATAATTCTTGTCTTAATTGCGATTAGTTTTAATATGCAAATTGAGAATTTTGTAAACATGAATGTATGGTTACAATATACTATTGCTTTTATATTGCTTAGTGTTGGCATTATTCTTCTTTTAGGTCGAAAAGAATGCGTGAAAGATGAAAATGACGAATGTATTATCATTAAAAAAAGATATAATATCTCTAAACAAATGTTAGGTTTTATTTTAGGTTTAGTAAACCCTACTGTACTTATTTATTGGATTTTAGTGATTTCTTTTATAAATAAAAAAATGTTGTTCTTAGATTTAAATGTGTCTTACCTACTTTTAGGTGTTTTTCTAATAGGAGTATTTATTGGTAAAACTATAACCCTTTACGGATACGGAAGATTTAGCAACTTATTAAAAGTTAAAATAAAAAATATAACTACTCGTATAAATAGAGTTATCGGTGTTTTACTGATTTGTGTTTCACTATTTCAGTTTACCAAACTGTTTTATTATTAAACGTATTGATTTAATATTTTAGACAGTAGCATTACTTAATAAAACCATGCAATCTCGCATGTTCAATAGCTTGTTGGCTACTTTCTACAATTAAAACTTCAGTTGTTTTATAATTTTCAATTAATCTTTTTACACGTTCCATTTTCTTTTTATGCCTTACGCTTCTTAGATAAATTGCTAAAATTCTATCCGGAAATTCTTCAGCAATCTCAATATAAATATCAGGATCGTGCTCACCACTATCACCTATTAAAATAAATGGCAATTCGGGATATGTTTTTAATAAATTTAAAATTTCCTTTTGTTTTTGAGGTTTTTCATTTTGTGTTTTCCGTCTTAACATGTTACTCATACTTCTCAGTAAAATAGGCCCTTTTGGAAAATTATTTTGGCGTAAAAATAATTCTAGATATCTATATAAGTTCCATGGACTATGACTTACATAAAAAATAGGATTAGCATTCTTATCCGAAACGCCTCGATGTAATTGATGATAAAAATCAGCAGCGCCTTCTAAAGGAATTCTATTATTAGCGTGTTTAAAAACTGAATTATAAATAAGGCGCCATTTTAAGAGAGATACCACACCTGTGTGCAAAATGGTGTCATCGATATCACTAGCAACTCCAAATTTGGCTTTATCAGATGGAATTAATAGTTCACCAGGAAATCGATTTTCGTTTTGTATTATTCGTTTTAAATTAACATCGTCATAAGAAAGCTCAAAGGACAACCAACCTTCATTATTAGCAAGTAACTTTAAATTTTCTAAATTTTCTTCAATAACATAATAGCCTTTACTATCCGTAAATCCTTTAACTACTTTGTTGTTAGTTAGCTTAATTGATATTGCAGTATTTTTAATTTCATCACTTTCAAAACGCTTCCATGTATTAACAATAAGATGCCATAAATTTTGTGCGTCTAAATCTATAGATTCATCCTCTAATGCTCTTCCTCTAGCATAGAAATGGCTATCCGTTCCGTAACCTTGAAACGCAATAATCTGCAAAGGATCTTTTTTAAACCAACTCAATAGACTAGTGTTTTTTTTAAATTTCAAGATACTAATTTTTGTAATTAATGCTTCTTATGATACTGCAAATAGTTACACAAATGTTAAATGTCCTTAAGTTGAATCATTTACGCAATTTTCAAAGTATTTTAGTAACGTTACTAACCAACACAAATTTCTTCATGAAGCGTTTTATCTTCCTTTTATTAATGAGTCTTTTTTTTACATTTTCTTTTGCTCAAAAGAATGAAAGCTCAACACCCATACCAAACTACAGAGCAGCTACAAAATATTCACCAACCAATTTAGGAAAATTAGTACACTCAACTTCTGTTAGACCACATTGGTTAAAAAACGGAAATCGGTTTTGGTACCAATACAAAACTACCGAAGGCTCTAAATACTATATTGTAGATGCTGACAATCGAACAAAAAAAGAGCTTTTTGATAATGAAAAAATGGCGCAGTGGTTAACAGAAATGACTAAAGACCCATATGACGCAAAACATCTACCTCGATTTAGTTTTAAGTTTGTTAAAAACGAAACTGCTATTCAATTCTATGTTACTTCTACCGAAAAGGTTGAAGAAAAAAAAGAAAATAATAAAGAATCTGATTCTACCGCAACAAAAAAGAAAAAGGGTAAGCCTAAAATGGTTAATAAAGTCTTTCATTTAGAATACAAGTTAGGTGCAAATTCACTAACACTTCTAGATAATAAGAAAAAAGGAAAAGAAGATTGGAAGAAGTGGGCAAACATTGCTCCAGATAGTTCTGTGGTATTATTTTCAAAAAACTACAACTTATATTGGATGGATAAAGCCAACTTTATGAAGGCCGTAGAAAATGAAAAAGACACTACTATTGTTGAGAACCAATGGACGACTGATGGAGAACTTTACTATTCTTATGGAGGTGGAAGTGGAAGAGGAGAAACCAATGAATCCATGAAAAAAAATAAAGATGATCGTAAACGTGTATTTGGTATTTGGTCGCACGACTCTAAAAAGTTTGTATTTCAAAGAACTGACTCAAGACACATAAATGACCTTTGGGTAATAAATACAACAGCCAGTAAAAGACCAACTTTAGAAACCTACAAGTACCATATGCCAGGCGAAGATGAGTTTTATAAGACTGAACTTTATGTGTTTGATATACCTTCAAAAAGCAACATTCAAGTTCAGATAGATACTGTAAAACAACAGAGTCTGCAAGTATATAGAGCGCCACAGAAAAAGTCTAATCAAGATGATGACTTTAGACCTACGCTATTACTTTCTAAAAAAGGAAAAATCTATTACAGTACTATTAGTAGAGATCGTAAAAAACTAGACATCTGTGTCGCAGATATAAATTCAGGTGAAACCAAGGTACTGATTGAAGAACGATTTAATACGTATATAGAATCACGTCAATTAGTCTTATTTAATAATGAAACGGAAATGCTTCATTGGGCAGAACGCTCTGGCTGGGCGCATTACTATTTATATGATACTAATGGAAACTTAAAAAATCAAATTACTAAAGGCTCTTATCATGTAGATAATGCTATTGGTGTAGACGAGAAATCAAGAACATTATATTTTACCGCTCATGGAATTCCGAAAAATCAAGATCCTTATTTTGAGCATACCTATAGAATAAATTTAAATGGCTCAGGACTAAAAGCTTTAAATGCTAGCGATCATAACACGTGGACGAGCATGTCAGATTCTAATAATTACTTTGTGAGTAATTACTCTAGAGTTAATACGGTACCAAAATCTGAATTAAGAAATAGTTCAGGTAATGTTATTATGCAATTAGAAGAAGCAGATTTATCTCAACTTATGGCAACTGGTTATAAATTTCCTGAACCTTTTAAAATGAAAGCTGACGATGGTATAACAGATATTTACGGAGTTATGTATAAACCGTTTGAAATGGATTCTACAAAAAAATACCCCTTATTAGAATATGTGTATCCTGGACCTCAAACCGAAGCCGTCAATAAATCATTTTCTTATCGTATGGATCGCTTAGATCGTATGGCACAAGTTGGTTTTATTGTTGTAACTATGGGTAACAGAGGTGGTCATCCAGATCGCTCTAAATGGTATCATAACTACGGTTACGGAAATTTAAGAGATTATGGTTTAGCAGATAAAAGACATGTTGCAGAACAATTAGCAGATAAACACGATTTTATAGATATTGAGAAGGTAGGTATTTACGGACATTCTGGTGGAGGTTTTATGTCTACTGCAGCAATGTTAGTATATCCAGATTTCTTTAAAGCTGCTGTATCTTCAGCAGGAAATCATGACAATGCTATTTATAACAGCTGGTGGAGCGAAACACATCATGGAGTACAAGAAGAAAAGGATGGTGATGGTAATGTAAAATACAAATACATGATTGATAACAATCAGTCTCTGGCTAAAAACCTTAAAGGTAAACTGATGTTAATTACAGGAGACGTCGATAACAATGTGCATCCAGGCGGCACAATTAGAATGGCCAACGCTTTGATTAAAGCAAACAAACGTTTCGATTTTATGCTTATGCCAGGTCAACGCCATGGTTTTGGTCGTATGACAGAATATTCATTTTGGTTAAGGGCAGATCATTTTAGTAAACATTTTTTAGGTATTGAAGCTACTAGCGTAGATATAACAGAAATGAATAGAGATAAGCCAAAAACCAAGTCTTAAGAAAATAAAGTCTTAAACCAAAAAACCACGCTAATCAGCGTGGTTTTTTTTATTTATAGATAAGATATTTACTCTTTAGTAATATCAATATTTTCAATCACCTTTGTAACTTCTCCAGCTTCGTTCTTCAAAGTGGCTTCAAAAGCTTTTAACTCTTTTTCAACTTCAGTTTTAGTTCCTTTAAAACTTATTGATTCCATTACTTTCTCACCGTCTTTCATTGTTGAATAATCAACTGTTGCTTCAGCTAATTCTTTAGAATCAACAGTCATCTCTATAGAAATTTCATCATTTAAAGTTAAAGCTGTTTCATCAGCATGACCACCTAATATTGGCGCGATTACTAAACCAATAAGACAAGTTAACTTTATTAAGATATTCATTGAAGGACCAGATGTATCTTTAAACGGATCTCCAACCGTATCACCAGTTACTGCAGCTTTATGCGCATCAGAACCTTTAAAGGTCATTTCGCCATTAATCTCTACACCAGCTTCAAAAGATTTCTTGGCGTTATCCCAAGCTCCACCAGCGTTATTCTGAAAGATTGCCCAAAGCACACCAGAAACTGTTACACCAGCCATATAACCACCTAACATTTCAGCAATAGCTAAATTATCCATACCGAATAACATTGGCACAAAAGCAATTACTAAAGGAAAACCGATAGTTAATAAACCTGGTAACATCATTTCTTTTAAAGATGCTTGCGTAGAAATAGCAACACATTTATCGTATTCTGGTTTCCCAGTACCTTCCATAATTCCAGGAATATCTCTAAACTGACGACGTACTTCCTGAACCATCTCCATAGCAGCTTTACCTACAGCATTCATTGCTAAAGCAGAAAATACTACTGGCACCATACCACCAACAAATAACATGGCTAATACTGGTGCTTTAAAGATGTTAATACCATCAATACCTGTAAAGGTTACATAAGCAGCAAAAAGTGCTAATGATGTTAATGCAGCAGAAGCGATAGCAAAACCTTTTCCTGTTGCAGCAGTTGTGTTACCAACTGAATCTAAAATATCTGTACGTTCTCTTACGATAGGTTCTTGTTCACTCATTTCAGCAATACCACCTGCATTATCAGATATTGGGCCGAAGGCATCAATTGCTAATTGCATAGCTGTTGTTGCCATCATTGCAGAAGCTGCTAATGCAACACCGTAGAAACCAGCAAAAGCATAAGATGCCCAAATCGCTCCAGCAAATAATAAAACTGAAGGGAATGTAGAAATCATACCTGTTGCTAAACCAGCGATAATGTTAGTTCCTGCACCTGTAGAAGATTGTTGTACTATTTTTAAGATTGGGCTTTTACCTAATCCTGTATAATATTCTGTTACTGAAGAAATAACTGCACCTACAACTAAACCAACTAAAGTAGCATAGAATACACGCATTGCAGAAATTTCAACTAAACCTTCACCGAAGAAATTCATTTGCATTGTTTCTGGTAACATCCAAGTTACTAAACCAAAACATGCAGCAGCAACTAAAACAATAGACGTCCAGTTACCTACATTTAAAGCTCCCATAACCTGAGCTTCTTTAGCATCATTGCTTTTTATTTTTACTAAAACCGTCCCTATTATAGAGATTATGATTCCTGCACCAGCAATTGCCATTGGTAATAAGATTGGTCCTATACCACCAAAGGCATCAGAGATAGCGCCTCCCATATCTTTAATTACATAGTTACCAAGAACCATTGCAGCTAATACGGTTGCTACATAAGAACCAAATAAATCCGCTCCCATACCTGCAACATCACCAACATTATCACCAACGTTATCTGCAATAGTAGCAGGATTACGAGGGTCATCTTCTGGGATACCAGCTTCTACTTTACCAACTAAATCTGCTCCAACATCTGCAGCCTTTGTGTAAATACCACCACCTACTCTTGCAAATAATGCGATAGATTCAGCACCTAATGAGAAACCAGCTAGTGTCTCTAATACAACGGTCATATCCATTGTATTTGTCCATTCGCCACCCATAAAGAAGTGAAAGAAAAATATAAAGAACGCTGTTAGACCTAATACAGCTAAACCAGCTACACCAAGTCCCATTACAGTTCCGCCTCCAAAAGAGATTTTTAATGCGTTTGGTAAACTTGTGCGCGCAGCTTGTGTTGTTCTTACGTTTGTTTTTGTTGCGATTTTCATACCAATGTTACCTGCGTAGGCAGAAAACACAGCACCAAAAATAAAAGCGACTACAATTAACCAATGTGTTGTTGGTACAACAAAAGAAACAACTGCGAGTAAAACACTTACAACTACTACAAACACTGCAAGCAATCTATACTCTGCATTTAAGAATGCTAAAGCACCTTCATAAATGTGATCTGAGATTTCTTTCATCTTCCCATCTCCTGCATCTTGTTTCATTACCCACTTTTGTTTAACTACCATGTAGATTAAACCTAAAGCTGCCAAAGCAATTGGCATATAAATCATAAATGATTCCATATTTTAAATTTTAATTTGATTTGTTTTTAGCTGGGCAAAAGTAGTAAAATGTATGGGAATAGAAAAACCCTTTTATACTGAATATAAAAGGGCTTTTAATCAAAATTGGTTAACCAATTTTAAATCGTAAAACTTCTGTTCTTTTTATGGTCGCTATTATTATAGCGCTCTACGCACTCGTGATAAATTTTTACCGCTTCTTCTGCATTTCCCCATCCACCAGTGTCTACTTTCTTTTTCTCTAAATCTTTATAAACTTTAAAAAAGTGCTCGATTTCTTTTAGTCTATGCGGATTTAAGTCTGAAATATCATGATTTTTATTCCAAATCGGGTCTGAGACTGGTACGCATATAATTTTTTCATCCGGACCTTTCTCATCTGTCATATGAAATACTCCAATTGGTCTTACCTCCATTACAACCATTGGATACGTTGGCTCGGTTCCCATAACTAATACATCTAAAGGATCACTATCTAATGCTAATGTTTCTGGTACAAATCCGTAATCACCAGGATACATCATTGACGAAAACAGCATGCGATCGAAACGTATTTTGTGCAACGTAAAATCGTACTCATATTTATTGCGACTTCCTTTAGGAATCTCTATTAATACATCGAAGGTTAATTCTACTTTTTCTGACATGTTTCTTCTTTTTAATTCTGGTATCAAAGATAGACAAGTGATTAGGTTTCAGCAATAAAATATAAAATTGTGTTTTTAATTTAATTTTTATCTTGTTACTAAAATAGCTTTATAGCAAAGCGAAAAGAATAAAAAAAGAATAAAGTGTTGATATCCCGAAAAATGCAGAGGATATCAATTACTTTTGTTTTTATATAACCAGTTGTGCTTCATTATCACAAACCGCTAACTAATGATAAAATTCTTTAGAAAAATTAGACAAAAACTACTCTCTGAAAACAAATTCAGTAAGTATTTAATTTATGCAATTGGAGAAATTGTACTTGTCGTTATCGGAATATTGATTGCGTTGGGAATAAATAATTGGAATAATGAACAAAAAGATAAACAGGCTGAATTAAAATACTTAAATCAGATTAGAAAGTCACTTAAAGAGAATGACTTAATTTTAAAAGAAAGAATTGAAACTGATAAAAGACTTTTAAAATTTGGAGACCAACTATATAATCATATTAAGACTCAAAAACAGGTTAATGATTCAATTAAACAAATTTTTGTTGTACTTCTAAATGACCAAATGGTTTCATTCAATATCGCAGCGTTTGAAAATTTAAAAAATGATGGCCTTTCTTTTATTTCCAATGATGATTTAAAATTTGAAATCATAAATATTTATGATAAGGAATTAAAGTATATTCAAAATATATTTGCAAACCAATTTGAGAATTATTTAAGTGGAGTAATAAATCCTTTTTTTAGTGACAATTTTGAATTTGTTTCTAATAAAAAGTATATGAGCGCTGAACCAAATAACTATCAAGATTTATTAAGCAATAATAAAACCACTAATATAATTTCAATGGTTAATACTATGAGAAGTTATGCAATCTCAAATTATTCTAACACTCAAAAAAAAATAAATGAGATTATTATCAAATTAGATAAAGAGATAAAGACGCTAAATGAATAACATATTTAGACTAAAAAATAACGAAAGCACAACAATGGCTATAAGTAATTGCTTGTTCTCGCTTACTTCTGAAAATCCTCGCGGATTTTCAGCTTGGTGTGTACTTGCAAAGTTAGGTGCTAACCCACGCAACTACTCATAGCCGAGACCGTTGTGCTTCATTAACACCAACCAACTAATGATAAAATTCTTTAGAAAAATTAGACAAAATCTACTCTCAGAAGGAAAAACTGGAAAATACCTTAAGTATGCCATCGGAGAAATAGTGCTTGTCATTATTGGAATTTTAATAGCACTTTCAATAAACAATTGGAATACGAATAGAAAACTTAAATCTGAAGAACAGAATCTTCTTAAAGACCTTCGAATAGAAATAAAAAATAACATTGATTTACTTTCAATTGCAATTAATGAGCATGAAAAATCTTATGCAATAGCGCAAGAGTTTAAGAGTCTTTTTAAAAATAGAGCTGCTTTTAATGAAATGTCAGATAGTACATTCTTTAAAAAATGGCGTAAATTAAATCAGAACTGGACTTTTGACCCAAATAAAGGAATTTTAAAATCAATTATTTCTTCAGGTCAAATCAACAATCTTTCCAATAAAGAACTAAAATATACTTTAGCTTCTCTTGAAGATATTATTACAGACGCCTTTGAAGATACTATGAAAATAGAAAAAAGAAGAGATGACTTAATAAAAGAGATATTTATAGATGCACATATTATTAATAACAATGAAATCCAAAATTTTGAACCAAAGCGATTTTATGATAATCCAAATTTTAGATTGCTTGTCATATACTTTGACGAAGTTCGAAATGATGGATTAAAGGAAGAGCACGACCTAAAAAAAACCATGAATCGTATTCTTCAACTTATTGAAATGGAAATAAAAAAATAACGAAAGCACAACAACGTGTATAGTCAATTGCTCGGGCAAGTGCTTATTTGTAAAATTCCTTCGGAATTTTATCGCGTTCGTTTTTGTTTACTAAATTAGTTGCTTAAACACGCAATTAACCATACACAATCACGTTGTGCTTAATTTCAGAAAATGGTAAGAATTACCACAAGCAAATTAATGAGTTGAACTTTTAATAATAGAACTAAAGAAGATAATTATGAAAGAATTACTTGAAGAATATGCTTTGATTGCTGAAATCATATCAGCCCTTGCTGTTATCATTTCATTGATTTTTGTTGGATTACAAATAAGAAGTAATACAAAAGCAACACAGGCCTCAACTTTTCATGAGATTGCGGCTCTAGATATTCATATACTTCTAAGTTTAGGTTCTTCAAAAGAAACATCAAGAATAATTTCAACTTTCCGAGTGAATCCAGATGCCTTAACCGAAGAAGAACATAATCATGGTTTTCACTTATTTGCTGCGGAAATAAGGCACGTTGAGAATCTATTTTTGCAGAACGAAAACAAAATGTTGAGTAAAAAAAATTGGGAATCTAGAAAATCCTTAGTTGATGGAATGGTACTAACCCCTGGATTTGGCGCACTTTTAGAAAGTCCGAATAAACATTTTTTTGACGGCTCTTTTATTCGATACGCAGAAAATTTAAGAAAAAAGCACTTAATAAAAGATGGCGGTTTTGAAAATAAAAACTAAGCACAACACCGTGTATAATTAATTGCTAGGTCACTGCCAACTTACGAAAATTCCGGCTGAATCTTCTATCTGTGATTTGTTTGCTATCTTAGTTGCTAAACCACGCAACAAGCCATAAACGAGCACGTTATGTGTAAGCACGTCAAAAAATGAAAATATTAACCAAAGGAAAATATTACGGAAGTCGGAATTCTGAGAAATCCTTTAATGGTGTTTTGTTGTCACAGTATCAATATACCGCAGACAGAACAGATTGGCACTACCATGAAAATCCATATTTTATGTACGTGTTACAAGGGAATATGATGGATTCTAATAAAAAGATACAAACCTTATGTCCATCTGGCAGCTTAATATTTAATAACTGGCAAGAATCACACTACGGTTCAAAACATTCTGATAATGCAAGTGGATTTCATTTAGAATTTGAAAAAAATTGGTTAGAAAAAAACAATATACCTTTAAACTTACTTGAAGGCAGCCAACTGATTCAAAACCCGAAAATACATTTACTATTCGCAAAATTATATTTTGAATTTATACTTTCTGACGATTACAGTGAAGTATCAGTAGAAATTTTATTACTTCAAATTTGCGAAGCTTTAAATAATTTAAAAACAAACGACTCTCAAAAAATTCCGATTTGGATTGAAGATCTAAAAGAACTATTACATTATGATACATCTAATTTAAGTCTGCAGTATTTATCTAATCAACTTGGTGTGCATCCTGTACATATTTCTAGAGCTGCACCAAAACATCTTTCAATGAGTTTAGGAGAATATATAAGACAACATAAAATTAAAAAAGCTATTCCTCTTCTTTTAGATTCTAGCTCTTCATTAACAGAGATTACTTACAAACTAGGTTTTTCAGATCAGAGTCATTTTAATCGTGTCTTTAAGTCTAATTTTAATATGAATCCTAGTTCTTACAGAAAAAAGATGAAACTTGATTAAAATGTTAATCTCATACAATTTCTAACATATCTTAATCGCTACTTTTGGAGCTTAAATTCTTTTAAATATGATCAATAAAATAGTAGTTTTAGCATGTTTATCTTTTATGACATTGGTGAGTTGCGCGCAGAATAATGTTCAAAATTATGAAGGCGAGTGGATAGGATTTTTACCCAATAAGCGTAGTTTCAATTTTCAGGTGTCGTTGGAGAAGTTAGGCAGTAAAACATACCGCTTAACTTTAGATAATGACAAAACGCTTATCAATGAAAATGTAATCTCTTCAGAAGACAACAAAATTCATTTCAATTTAGATCAACAGTTATTTTTTAATTTAGAATATAATCAAAAACAAGACGAACTTACTGGATATATAAAAACAGGCAAGTTCTATTATTATGTTAGTTTAAAAGATATTGGAGACAATAAATTCTCAGGAATTTGGAATCCGTTTATGTTAGATAATGGTCTCCAATCGGATGATATTATGCTCTATGTAGAAAATACAGAGAGCGGCAATCTAGCAGCTTACCCATTTTTTGGAGATCAAAGATTTAGAGGGACTTGGACCAGCGGTTTTAAAAGAAAAGGAGAAACACTTCTATTTAGAGACGGAAATACAGGTTTTAACTTTCGTGCTAAACTTTTAAAAAAGACCATTGAACTAGAGATTTTATTAGCAGATGCTTTTATTACTAAAACAAGCCTAAAGCATACTAATGAGGGTTGGGATTACAATAGAGATGAGGTTGACCAATCTCAAAACACCAATACACCTGCACAATTAAATGATGGTTGGTCTACTGCTAACATAAAAGACTATGGAATAGACGAACACCAATTGTCAAGACTTATTGACAGTATTCATTCTAATAATACTTTGGTCAATACACATAGCGTGCTTATCGCAAAGCAAAATAAGTTAGTTTTTGAAAACTACTACGATGGCTTTAATGCGGAAATTCCTCATGATTTACGCTCTGCTTCAAAAAGTATATCATCTGCGATTATTGGCATTGCTATTGACGATAACATTATTGAGAGTGTTGATGAGAGACTTTATGACTATATTCCAGAAAAATATCAATACACGCGAGACTCATTAAAATCTAAAATTACAATCAAGGATTTATTAACTATGAGTTCTGGGATAGATGTAAATGATAAAGCTTCTGAAGACACATACCAAGACCCTCGTTATTCTAATAATTGGCTGAAAACAGTTTTAGAAGCTTCAATGGTTAATGCACCAGGAACTTATGCGGATTATGGCTCTGCCAATCCGTTTTTGCTTGGTGTGTATTTAAATGAACGTTTAGAAATGCCGCTAGAAAGCTATATGCATGAAAAACTATTTGCGCCTTTAGGAGTTAAAAATTATATTAATCAAGCAGATGATACTGAAACTATTCCCTATTTCGGAGGTGGTATGCTTTTAACACCTAGAGATCTTCTTAAATTTGGGCAACTCTATCTTAATAATGGGCGTTGGAATGGAAAACAAATTATATCCGAAAATTGGGTAAAAGAATCTGTTACAAAACACGTGCAATTACAGGATGTACAAGATAAAAATGAATATGGTTATTTCTGGTGGCATGACACTTACGCGGTTAATGGGAAATCTATAAAATGTATTGAAGCCAGAGGTGCAGGAGGTCAATTTATTTTTATAATACCAGAGTTAGAATCTGTAGTGGTTATAACGACAGGAAATTTCAGGAATCGTAGAGGTAACCAACCTAGAGATATTCTAAAAAAATATATACTTCCTGCCTTAATAAATTAAAACCATTACATAATATCGTATATAATCCATTGCCAGTTAGAGCTTACTTACAAAAATCCTCGCAGACTTTCTATCTGTGATTTATTTGCTAAACTAGTTACTTAAAGACGCAACGAAATCATGTACAAACACGTTAGGCAACATTTAAAAATAACATCGTGAACAAAATAAACTTACTTCTTTTAATCACAATTTTAGGCTTTTTAAGTTGCGAAAAAGAAAACAAAATTCCAGAAATCAACTACTCGAAAGAAGTAGTATCAAAACCAATTCCATTTGGGAAAGGAATAATTTCAACCGAGAATAATAGCGAATTCGATTTGACTTTTTCAACGGATGGACTTAAAACCTATTTTTCGAGAAGACCGCCAAATGAAAAACAGATGATTTATGTAAGTGATTTTAAAAATGGTAATTGGTCAACGCCAAAACTCGCTGAATTTTCTTCCAACAGAGACGAAACAGCTTTGATTACACCAAATGGTAAATTTATGTTCTTCGGTTCAGAGCGACCAATTCCCAATAAGCCAAACAAAGGAAACTTTGATATGAACATTTGGATGATGAAAAAGAGCGATAATGGATGGAGTGAACCAAAACCATTGCCTGAACCAATTAATGATGTTCAAATTGATAAAGAGGAATGGCCATCTTCAAACAATAATTTCTTTTTTACGAACGATAATAAAACATTTTATTTCACGACAATGAAACGTGGAACAAAAACAATAAAATTATTTTCAACAGATTTCGATGGTAAAGATTTTTCCGAACCAAAATCAATAAACGGGATTTTCGAAGATGAAAAATATTGGATTTATTCGGCTGTGATTTCACCAGATGGCAACTATTTAGTTTTTAATTCTTATGATGCACCAAACGGAGCAGGTGGCGAAGATATTTTTGTTTCTAAAAAAACTGAAAATGGATGGAGTATTGCAAAACCAATTAGCTCATTAGTAAACACTAAAGATGAAGAAAGCAGTCCGCGATTTTCGAGAGACGGTAAATATTTTTTCTTTAGTAGAGCAGAAAATTTAGGAAATTACGAGTATGGAGAATGGAGTATCTTGTTTATGGAAACTGAATACCTCAATTTGGAAAATCTTGACAACTAAAAATAAACTTATGAAATTTGTATTTACACTAATAACAATTCTAACAATTACTTCATTTTCCTTAGGGCAAACGACAATTGACGTTTCTAAAATTCAAACAGTTAAAGAAAATGGAATTAAGATTAGCACCTTTAACGGCAAACCATTTTCAGGTCATATAACAGAAAGCTTTTCGAATGGTAAGCCTAAATCTTGGCAAACTATAAAAGATGGATTAGCAAATGGCTTATGGCAAGAATGGTATGAAAACGGACAACTTAAATATAGTGCGTTTTGGCTTGATGGAAAAGGACACGGACTTTGGGAATATTATCACGAAAATGGAGTTTTAAGACAAGAAGAGTTTTACGATATGGATATACCAATCGGAATTTTCAAATTTTACTTCAATAACGGACAAACCAAATCTAAAACGAGTTGGATGAATGGAAAAAAGCACGGAATTTGGAATTACTATAATGAAAATGGTCTTTTACAAAAGACAGAAGTTTATGAATATGACGAGCTAATTTCAACAAAATCGGATTAAAAAACGTTGCCTAACAACGTGTATAGTCAATTGCTTGGGCAAGTGCTTATTTGGAAAATTCCTTCGGAATTTTCTCGCGTTCGTTTTTGTTTACTAATATAGTTGCTCAAACACATAATGAACCATACACAAAACCAGATTCGCGCATTTGAAAGCAGAATAAATAACTTAACTATATCTACTAGAAAATGGTTCAATTTTTAATTATTATTCAGGATAACGACGTTTTGAATTGTTTTATAAATAAAAACTTACCAAACTAGGTTTTGACAACTCATATAAAACTATGAAACAATTATTATTAATTACATTTCTATTTTCAAATACTCTTTATGCCCAAATTATACCTTTCAATGGCAAACTGTTAGATCATAAAACTAAGGAGCCTATTGCCTTCGCTCACATACAATTTAAAAATTCTAATATAGGTGTTTCCACTACGGAGGATGGAAAATTTAAACTCGTCATAGAAAAAAAACTTTTAAATTCTGAAGTATTTATCTCTTGCTTAAGTTATAAAGACACTCTCGTTATTGCCAACCAAATATATAACAAAGACTTTTATTTACAACCAAAAACAGTACAACTAAAAGAAGTAGTTATTGAAAAATATGAAGCTAAAAAAGTTACTATAGGCACAATAAAAGGTAAGAAAAAAACAAGGCATTTACATAGGCAAGACACCACTATGATTGCACAATTTATTACAGGCAACAAAATAAATTCATCCATTAATTATTTAGAAAAAGTGACCTTAAAGTTTACTGATAAAATCATTAACCAATCAAAAATTAGAATTAGAATTTATGACAGAGACTCAATTAGTGGAGCTCCTCTTAATGATCTTCTTTCAGAGAGTATTATTATTAATATTAACAATACACAAAAAAAATATGAAGTAGATTTTGCTGATTTTTTTGTAGAGGTTCCTGAAGATGGTTTTTTTGTTGCAATTGAAAAACTTATTATCCCAATGAATAGATGTTTCATTGCTCCTATTGAAAAATCCACATACCCAAGGTATACTTCAGAATTTAACAAGAAAAAGGAATCAAAAGATTCAGAAAATTCAAAGTTATTAAGTTTTGAAAAATACCGTGATGAAGTAACTTCTTATGCTCCCGTAGTATATCTATCTGATAAAAAAGAAAAGCATATTGATTTCGGCAACCTATATTCCTTAAATTCAAACAAATGGGAGGTGTACAAAATAGGATATATGCTGCCTATGGAAATAATATTATCTAATTAGGGTATTATAATAATTATCTATTTACCAGAATATCGCTCTAAAAAATTAATAACGTGGCACATTTTGACGCAACCAATTAAATATTTCTGTATCTATTAAAAAAAATCTTAACATGAAAAAGAACTTTCTTATTGCTATTAGTTTATTATTCTTTAATATAATAATAGGACAAAATAATGCTATTAAAATTACTAATATCAATTCAAACAAAGAAAAAATCATCAAAGAGAACAAAAGAATAAAACTAACAACATTTGACGGAAGAAAAATTAAAGGTCGTTTTAAAATTGAAAATAGCAGTACAATTATTATTGATGACGTCCGAATAGATTTGCCCGACATTGATTCATTGAAACGGAATCCCCTTTTGGTTTCCATTTTCACTTCTGGATTTCTAATTTATGGTGGTGCTGTGATGGCTGGTTTTGGAGTTCTAATTGGTGTTTTAGTTGATTCAGCAGCTTTTTGGCTGACTATCCCAGCAGCTGGCATGATTTATACTGGAATAAAATCACCAAACTTTAATAAGAATCATAAAAAAGACAAAGGTTGGAAATTTGAAATCATAACAATATCTGATTAAAACATGCTACAACAATGTTATAATTCATTGCTAGTTATAGCCTACTTACGAAAGTATTCGCAGACTTTCTATCTGTGATTTATTTGCTAACCTTAATGCCCAAACACGTAACAAAATCATATGCTAGACCTTTAAGCAATATTTGAAGAAACAGTAAAAATACAATGAAAGAAGGAAAAATAGAGACTTATCACTTCCTGAAAGATGAACCTAAAAAAAGACAGTTTGATATTTATGATTTAGCAGAATATCAAAAGTTGAATTATGAACATTCTTCAAAACCACACTCACATAGCTTTTACCAAATAATTTGGTTTAAGAACAATAGTGGAAATCACTTTATCGATTTTGAGAGCTATAACATAAAAGAGGACAGAATATTTTTTGTAGCAAAGAATCAAGTCCATTATTTTGAAAAACGTTCAGACTACAGTGGATATTTAATTCATTTCAACGAATCATTTCTTTTAAGTAATGAAACTGATATTAATTTTTTCTTTACCTATTCAATCTTTAATAATAAACAAGAACCGTTTTTTCAAACACCAAAAAGTCTTGAACACGTACTAATAAATTATTTGTCTCAAATTGAGAATGAAGTAGTAAATACTAATGAATTTGGTAATAGCGATATCCTTTCAAACTTATTAAAATCAATGTTTTTAGTAATTGAACGGGAAAAAAAGAAAAATGCTGAAATTAATCAGAAACCTGATAACAGTAATTACCTTAAATTTCGAGACCTTTTAGAAAATAATTTTCATAAAAAATGGACTGTATCTGACTTTGCCAAGGAATTAGCAATTTCTACCAAAACGTTAAACTCAATTGTCAAGTCAGAAATTGGGATAACCGTGTCTCAAACAATTTCAGATAGAATTATCCTCGAAGCAAAAAGAAAGTTAACGCATTCCAATTCATATATAAATCAAATTGCTTTTGATTTAGGCTTCAACGACCCATACTATTTTACCAAATTCTTCAAAAAGCATGTTAAATGCTCGCCAGCAGATTTTAGAAACTCTATTTCCTAATTTCACCAACTTTAGTCGCTTTTGTCCATTTTATACAGTTCCCATTGAACATACTTTTGCATTGTAACATAAAATATATACAATGAATCTTAAAAGAAAATTATCAATCGGAATACTGTCTGTATTTGCAGTAGTATCATTATTAACTTTAACATCAATGACAACGGACAAAAAAGAAACGAAAGCCTATTTAGAAATTACTTTAGACATTAAAGATGAAAATAGAGGAAGTGCCGCAGGAGTTTATATAAAGTATAAACAGCCATTTTTAAAACAAATAAATGGAGCGACTTCTAAAGAACTTTTAATTAGAACTGAAGATGTGCAAGTACTTCACGGATTTGAATCTGAAGAAGAGGCTAAAGCTTATTTAACTACAAAACTTTTTGAAAATGATGTAGTTAGAGAATTAAAGCCATTTTTGGCAAGCGATCCTGAAATACGAATTTATTCTGTTTTTAAAAACTAAATGGAATTACCATAAGGGTATAAAAACTATGCCTAATAGCGCATGTAAAAAATAGCAGTACTAGCGTAAGCCATTTGGTTTGCGCTTTTTTATTATCTTTCGTCTATCCGAAAAGTATTGCAAATAAATCTGCCACTTTGGATATACAAAACCCTTAATGATAATAAACCCAACGTTAATAATAGACCTTATGAGTAATTTAACAAACATAAAATCGGAAATTGACAATTATGCGAATGACTCAAATTTAACTGAATTGCAAATCGTTGAAAAACTAGAAAAATACTATTTTAATAAAAAAGTAAACGATAATTTAAAGCTATATAAAAAGCGAAAGAAAAAAGTGAGCGAAATAACAAAAGATCTAAAAATCTCGCCACGAAAATTTTATGCAATTTTAGAACAAAAGAAAATAGTACATAAAAAGTATAACAAAGAGTAAATAAAAACAAACACTATCACCATTTATAATCAATGGTTTGTGGTGTTTGGAGAAAATCAAGAAATTCCGCACAATTCTTTCTTTGCAGGCGACACAAAAAAATCCTAGAGTACATTTTTATCCATCCTTAAATAAGTTACATAGAAAATGATTTTTAAATACTCCATTTGTCATCCTGAAAAAGAGAATATTGAATATAAAACAAATCCTATTTCGGAGAAGGAAGTTATAGAAATTGCTAAAACCTATCCTTGGATCGCAAAACTGAAATTTTCTGATACTTTAAACCCAGAAGATGTATATTATAGTCCATCCTTGGATTTCACAAATATTAAAAACGGAATAAGTTTTTGTTTAACAGCTGGTTATGATGAAATTGGTAAATTAGAGTTCTCATTGTGGTTCAATAGACCGAAAAAAGTAAAAGTCTTATTTGGTTTTTTAGAAGAAAAAGAAAAAATGGTTGTTGATGATTTTTGGTCATTAGACTTTGAAAAATCAATGAAATATCTCGAATATTTTGTAAACGGAAATTACTCACCAATAGAAGAACTCTATAAAAAATAGTATTGTACATTTCGATTCTAAATTGATGGCTTGGCTTTTGGCTTCTAATAAAATTTCTGCTGAAATTTTCTATCTATAAATAGTTGCTAACTTAGTTCCTTAACCATATAAACAGCCAATCCATTGCACGTCAGTTAGTAATTAAATTAACTTGTTACTGAGCCTATAAAATTAATTTCTAGTAAACCTACCTAGGTAGGTCCTTACGGACTTTATATCTACGATTTATTTGCTAACTTTAATTCTCAGAAACGTAACAAAATCATATGCAAACAGGATGTTAATAATTAAAAGAAAGCCTCATAAAATAATTTACTTGATTATTTTAATCTTAGGTGTTTTGTCATGTAAATCAGATATTAAAACTGATAACAACAAACTAGAAAATTCAAAGATTGATAAAATTGATGCTTTAGGCAATCGCTATCTTGAGTTAGGTAGATTTAGCGGAACGATTTTAGTCTCTATTAATAATGCCGTTGTTTATAATCAGTCATTTGGCATGGCAGATTACGATAAAAAAATCCCATTTACTAAAAAAACAGCTTTTAAAATTGGTGAGTTAACTTCTCTTATAACAGAAGATATTATAAATACTTTAGTGAAAAAAGGAGAGATTAAGCTAACAGCGAAAATATCAAATTACCTGCAAAATTTTAACTCTGATTATACCCTCAAAGATTTACTAAGCAATAAAACTTCTGATAATTACAACACATTAGGCAAATTAATTGAAAGTGTAACTAATAAAAGTTATCAAAATAATGTAGAAGAATACTGTGAGGATTTAAAACTAGACAACACCTATTTCAGCAAGTCTAATAGAGAATTAGCTAATGGTTATCTCTATCATAATTATAGAGGAAAAGGCCTTGAATTAGAGAAATCACCAAATTACGATTTGGATGTTTCGTTTAGCAGTATGGGATTAAAATCTACAGCAAATGATGTATTCAAAATTTTAAAATCAAGGTCAGAAGATTTAAATATTAGTGGTTATTTAGAAAACGACGGCTTTAGCTATTCCGCAATGAATACAACAAAAGACGAAAAATCTATAATCGTATTGAGTAATAGAAAACAGCCAATAACAGATGAGATTCTAAATAGTACAAAAGCAATTATCGATAGCGTTGCATATAAAATGCCACTGTTAAGAAAACCATATGATATAGACACAAAAATTTTGGGAGATTTCTCAGGAAATTATTCAATTAATAAAAATGTAAACTTTAAGGTAATAAATACAAAGGACAGTTTATTTGTGTATATGGGACCTAATAAAATACATTTAATACCTCAATCTTCAACTCAATTTTATATGGAAAAAATGGATGCTTCTATGAGATTTATGAAAGATTCGACAGGCGTTAATCGAATAGTTCTTCTGAATGGTTTTATGGATAGTGATGAACAAGCAGTAAGAATAAAATAATTATCGCCTAGAAGGTATTTCGTTAATTTATAATGCAATCTTAAATGCAAACGCTCTGGCTAACTTTCTATCTATCATTTATTAGTTAGTATAACACTTGATGATATGATATACAAAAACGTTCCCTGCAATGCAGAAAATGATAAGAAGATTTAACCTAAAGTTGATTGCGTTAGAATGTTTATCGCTAATTTTTATTATAAGCGGAATTGTTGCTGTTGGACTGATTAACTGGATAAATAAATTTGGATTAATAAACTCAATAGCAGTTCTAACTCTTACTTTCGGAATATCTTCAACGGGAATCTACTCCTCTGGTATTTTAAACAGATACTTAAATTATTTTTGTGGAATATTTGCAGAAGGATATGGAATGGCTTTTTTAATTGGAGGTTTGATTATATTATTTGTGGGAATTTCTGTTTTATGGAAAACTATTCAATTAACCAATAGTACTCTCCAAGAACGTAAAACGTCTAACTTCTAAGTCATTAAAAATAAAACCCAAAACTACCTGTAATACCGAATTTTCTGGCACCTGGATTGTCTAGGTAATTTCCTCTAAAGTTAAAATCTAATCGCAGTACTTTAAATATATTTGCTACACCAAAACTATATTCGTAGTAAATACGATTATTTGGTGCTATCAAAGGAATTTCTGCTAAATTACCAGTTGTGCTTAAGGCAATATTTTCATCAGATAATTCTCCCCAAACACCTCTTAGACTCATAATAGCTCTAAGATTATATTTCTTTAAAAAAGGAATACGTGAAAATAATCTACCATTAAAATTATGTTCAACGTGCATGGACGTATAAGTATCAGTTACAAACTCGTAGAAATCGAGCTGAGAAAAGGTATTATATATCGAAAAATAGGTTTGATTGCCAGGCACCACACTTAATAACGCTAAAGGCACTTCGCCAAAGGTTTTACCAGCTTCAATAGATGTTGTTAAACGGCCAAACCCTCCGATTTGCCATGGTTGGATATATGAAAATTGTAGTTTAGTATAATCAAAATCACTATCAAACCAGTTTTGATCACCACGACTTATCTGTGCAAAAAGTCGAGCAAAATTGTCATTTTTATTTTTACGCTCTACCCCAAACCCTGTCATTTGACGTTTTGGAAAATAGGATAAAGACAAGCGACTTTCAAACTGATCTACTTCATTGGAAATACCAGTAGGCGAATCGGGATCATTATAATCTAAACTAAAAGTTGGTGAAGCAGAACGCAACTGTCTAAAACTACCATCTAAACGCACTACAAAATTTCTAGAAGGCTCTATTGAAAAACCTAGATTCGTTAAATTTATGTTTGTTAACTTATCATTAGCGCCAGTACCTATAACGGCAGACGATGCTAAACTTCGTCCTAAAACATCTGTAGAACTTGTTAGACTTGCACCTATTTGCTCAACATCTCTTCTATTACCACCAAAAATGGTGAGCCTACTCTTTTTATCAAGAAGCCATTTTCCCGAAATGCCGTATTTAAATTTATCGTCTCTAAAACCATAGGCAATAAAACCTTCTAGTCTCCATAAATCATTTGGCCCAAAATAGGTTCTACCTCCTGTTCTTAGTCGTAAACCTTCAACCTCGTTAAAGCCAAACGTTGAGAAAATTGGTCCATAATCAAAATTAATACTTGGAAATTCTACATAACCAGAAGCTAAAATACTTCCTAGATTGTAAAGGCGCTTAAACTTCTTTACAGTTTTAAGGGTGTCTAACATTTTATAGACTCCTTTCTCATCTTTATTTAAGGCTTCTAATCGGTTATTTTCCCAAAAGTCGTCTCCCCTATTATAAGCATCTAAATCATAGTCGTAAACAACTTCCTCGTAAAACTCTTTTCCTTTTTGTTGATTAAATTTATAGTTATCATAAAGGGTTGTTCTCTTACCATAAACTCCTCTCGATTTCTCCTTCTTGTTAAGAGCGAAATCAGATAAAAAATAATCGCGTTTTATAAGAAAAACAGAATCGCTTAATACCTCAAATTCTTGTTCAATATATATTTCCTTTACCCAATTAATATTTGCGCTTTTAGACGCCTGCATATTAATTTCTTTTATCGCGTATGTAGAATCGTTAACCCAAAAATCTCCCTTAAAGGTCAACTCGTTTTTTCGTCTTGGATAGTATATAATATTGTAACACCATTTATTATCTATAAATGCACTATCGGAAAGCACGTAGTTATAAGTTTGAACTCCTGTCCTACTCAAAGGGCTCACAAAACTCTTATCAAAGAATTTTAGGTAATTATCATAAACGTCGTAGTCTGAATACAAATCATCAATAAAATCTATAATTACTTGATTATTGCTAAAACCAGAATTTTTATTGCCTTTTAGGTCTTCTCGTTTTTCGTTGATGAGGTTGTCTCCATAAACCTTCTTAACTGACTCATTTAAAAAAATAGGTAGGTAAGTCTTTCCTGTAACTTTAGACGTATCAACTTCTTCAAAAACAAACTCCATTCCTTTAAAGAGTTTGCTTTTAATTAATGAACTATCAATAGTGTTAAGATCGAACTCTACTTTTTCATATTGGTCGTATTCGTATTGTTTAAACTGCTTTAAACCATTTTGGCGTTTACGTTCCCATATTTTTTTTAGAATTTTAATAGCAGGATTCTCAGATGCTTTTTTTGATTGTTTACCTGTAACAATAACAACTTCATTTAATGAGGCTGCTTCTTCCTTAAGAATAAATTTGAGATCATAATTAACACTCTTATTTAAGGGGATTTCTAATACTTCAAAACCAATAAACGATACTACAAGTGTCTTCCTTATCTCATCAGATTCTAAGTAAAATTTACCGTCTTCATTAGTGATTGTGCCTTCAGTAGATCCTTTAAAAAGGACATTAGCAAAAGGAATTGGCTCGTTGTTTTCATCAAAGACATAACCACTTACCTTTGTCTGGCTGAATGCAGACATATATCCTATTAGTAAAAATGCTATAAGTAATCTTATTTTCATGTGTTAATGTCTATGATATTTTGAGGTTACATGGCAGAGATCTTTTTTATCTATATGAGTATAAAAAAGGAATAATCTATGCCAGTCATAAAAAATTAAACTTCATCAACAACCATGCTAAACTTAAGTTCTAGGTCACTAATGAAGTTTAATAAACGTAAAAAAATACGTTTTATTTATTTGTACATCACTTTTTTCACTGCTTTTACAACAGAGTCGCTATTTGGTAACCACTCTTCTAATAATACAGGTGAATAAGGAGCTGGCGTATCTGCGGTATTTATTTTTACTATAGGTGCATCTAAATAATCAAATGCTTCTGATTGTACTAAATACGTTATTTCTGTAGCTACGTTTCCAAAAGGCCAAGCTTCTTCCAAAATCACTAAACGATTTGTTTTTTTAACCGATGTTAAAATTGCGTTTCTATCCATTGGCTTTACAGTACGCAGATCAATAATTTCACAAGAAATACCTTCTTTCTCTAATTCATCTGCTGCTATGTATGCTTCTTTAATTATTTTACCAAAAGATACAATTGTGACATCACTACCTTCACGCTTAATCTCAGCTACACCAATAGGAATAGTATATTCTCCCTCTGGCACTTCTCCTTTATCACCATACATCTGCTCACTTTCCATAAAGATTACTGGATCATCATCTCTAATAGCAGATTTTAATAATCCTTTTGCATCGTAAGGGTTAGAAGGTACAATTACTTTTAGACCTGGCGTATTAGCAAACCAATTTTCAAAAGATTGTGAATGTGTTGCACCTAACTGGCCCGCAGAACCTGTTGGACCTCTAAAAACAATCGGACATTTAAATTGTCCGCCAGACATCTGTCTAATTTTCGCAGCATTATTAATTATTTGATCAATTCCTACTAAAGAGAAGTTAAAAGTCATGTACTCTACTATAGGACGATTACCTGTCATTGTAGAGCCAATTGCTATACCAGCAAAACCAAGTTCGGCAATTGGTGTATCGATAACACGCTTTGCTCCAAACTCATCTAACATACCTTTCGATGCTTTATAAGCACCATTATATTCAGCTACTTCCTCTCCCATTAAGTAAATGCTTTCATCTCTGCGCATTTCTTCACTCATCGCTTCACAAATAGCTTCTCTAAATTGAATTGTCTTCATTTTTTAGTTTTTTTCGAATAACAAAAATAGCAATAATTCAGTTTAATTTTAAAATAATAAAGCGGATAAAATGTACACTCAAAAATAAAATAGTCCTTTACTTTTCTCAACATCAGTTTAACGATTGAATTCTCAAAAAAACAAGAAATGATTACTAATTTCATAGTTTATTGTTAATTTTTTTAAAAAAACAATAATTTTACTATGCATGCATAGTAAAATTCCAATTATTATATTTATCTTTGCCTTCCAAAGAAAGACGTTTAAATAAATAATTTTATATGAAGATATTAGTATGTATCAGCCATGTTCCTGATACAACCTCAAAAATAAATTTCACCGATGGAGAAACTAAGTTTGACACTAATGGTGTTCAATTTGTTATAAATCCTAATGATGAGTTTGGTCTTACCCGAGCAATGTGGTTCAAAGAAAAGCAAGGTGCAAGTGTAGATGTTGTTAATGTTGGTGGGCCAGAAACTGAACCAACCTTAAGAAAAGCATTGGCTATTGGTGCAGACTCAGCAATACGAGTAAATACTGAGGCTACTGATGGATTTGCAGTAGCAAAGCAATTAGCAAATGTTGTAAAAAACGGGAGTTATGATTTAGTTATTGCAGGTAGAGAGTCTATTGATTATAATGGTGGAATGGTGCCTGGCATGTTAGCTGCTATGATTGACGCAAATTTTGTTGCCAATTGTATTAGTTTAGATATTGACGGAACAAATGCAAAAGCAGTTAGAGAAATAGATGGTGGAAAAGAAAGTGTTACAACGTCTTTACCACTTGTAATTGGTGGTCAAAAAGGACTCGTAGAAGAAAGTGATCTTCGTATACCAAACATGAGAGGTATTATGATGGCTCGTAAAAAACCATTAACTGTTGTTGAATCAACTGACGCAAGTGCCGAAACAAAAGCTACAAGTTTTGAAAAGCCTGCTCCAAGAGGTGCCGTAAAATTGGTAGATGCAGATAATATTGATGAATTAGTAAACTTGCTTCATAATGAAGCTAAAGTGATTTAAAAAATAAGAAATATGTCTATTTTAGTATATACAGAGTCCGATAATGGAAAATTTAAGAAAGCTGCTTTAGAAGTAGTTTCTTATGCAAAGGCAATAGCTGATCAAATGGGTACTTCGGTTACCGCAATATCTATAAATGCAGATAATGAAGCTGAATTAGGAAATTATGGAGCTACAAAAGTATTGTCTATAAAGAATGATACCTTAAGTGCTTTCAACGCCAAGAAATATGCTGCGGCTATTGAGAATGCTGCAAAAAATGAAGGATCTAAAGTAGTGGTTTTAAGTTCTAGTGCAGATAGCAAATATTTAGCACCACTTTTAGCTGTTGGTTTAGAGGCTGGCTATGTTTCAAATGTTATGGAAGCACCATCTAGCGTTTCTCCATTTACGGTTAAACGCACTGCTTTTACTAACAAAGCTTATGCAAATACCGAGATTACTACCGAAGTAAAGATTGTTGGATTATCTAATAATTCATTCGGACTTGTTGAGTCTGGCGGTAGCGCTACAGTTGAAAGCTTCTCTCCTTCTCTTCCAGAATCTGGAGTAAATGTAGAATCCGTTGATAAAGCAACAGATAAAGTGACTATAGCCGATGCAGAAACTGTCGTTTCTGGCGGAAGAGGTTTAAAAGGTCCTGAAAACTGGGGAATGATTGAAGAATTAGCAGAAGTACTTGGAGCTGCAACAGCATGTTCTAAACCTGTTTCTGATTTAGGTTGGAGACCTCACAGTGAGCATGTTGGACAAACAGGAAAACCAGTGGCGTCTAATCTATATATTGCTATCGGTATTTCTGGTGCGATACAACATTTAGCAGGTATCAATTCATCTAAAGTTAAAGTTGTTATTAATACAGATGCTGAAGCGCCTTTCTTTAAAGCTGCTGACTACGGTATTGTTGGTGATGCATTTGAAGTTGTACCCACACTAATCGAAAAATTAAAAGCTTTTAAAGCACAAAACGCATAATTTTATTAAATTGTAATAGTAAAAGGGCTGTTTAAATTAGCACCAAGTCGAAATCATTCGATGCCGTTTGGTAAAGTCCTAATTTAAACAGTTCTTTGTGTTTTATATTTTATGAGCTTAGTACGTTTAAATATCAAAGGCATTTCATATAGCCAAACTCAAAATGGCGCTTATGCTTTAATCCTTAATGAAGTTGACGGTGACAGAAAACTACCAATTGTTATTGGTGCTTTTGAGGCACAATCTATAGCTATTGCTTTAGAAAAAGAAATACGACCTCCAAGACCGCTTACCCACGACTTATTTAAAAATTTTGCTGATCGCTTTGATATTGTTGTCAAACAAGTGATTATTCATAAATTAGTAGATGGTGTGTTTTATTCTAGCCTTATTTGTGAGCGGGATAAAATAGAAGAAATTATTGATGCAAGAACTAGCGACGCTATAGCGTTAGCATTACGTTTTCAAGCTCCTATATTTACGTATAAGAATATTTTAGACAAAGCAGGTATTTATCTAAAGGTGAATCCAAAAAGTGATGAAGAAGAACAAGATAGTATTCTTGTTGATGATATTATTGCTGAAGAAATAGAAGCTGCTGCTGTTGAACAAGTGGGTTATAAAGACCACACTACAGAAGAACTTCACAACCTCTTAGAAGAAGCTGTAAATAATGAAGATTATGAAAAAGCCGCTAAGATTAGAGATGAAATTTCTAAACGCTAACCAAACAATCATTTTATGAAGTACTTTTTCAAGGCCCTTATTGCTATTTTTATTGGACTTTCATCAATTACAGCACAAGAACTTGAAAAAACATGGCAGTTTCATGCTATTGAAAATACTTCGGGTCAGTCTCTTTTTAATATTTCTACAAATGATAATATTACTTTTAACAAAGGTGAATTTAATTATAATCTAAAAGCTAAGAATAATCTTATGGCTTCTGGAGATTATATGTTACAAAATAATCTTTTAGTTTTTTATTATAACCAACCAAATGATACGATCCGTCGTTATAAAATACAGACAATCACTGACTCAACTTTAGCTTTTTCGGAAAATGATATTATTTATAAATTTAAATCATCTAAAAAGGATACTTTAATAAAGGCTGCAACCACTAACACTATAATACCAAGTCAAGGTTTCTCGTTCAACAGTTTATGGAGAGGAGTTTTAGGAATGGTAACTCTTATATTTATAGCATTTCTCTTCAGTAGTAATCGAAAGGCCATCAATTGGAAAACAGTAGGTGTTGGTTTAGCATTTCAACTTATTATAGCAGTTGGTGTTTTAAAGGTAGAAGCTGTAAAGACTGTGTTTGAATATGTCGGACAAGGATTCATTGCTATTCTTGGCTTTACTCAGGCTGGTAGTGAGTTTCTATTTGGTGGTATGTTAGATATAAATTCTTTCGGATACATTTTTGCTTTTCAGGTATTACCAACAATCATATTCTTTTCAGCTTTGACTTCTGTCTTATTTTACTTAGGGATAATACAAAAAGTAGTAAAAGGCATGGGCTGGTTATTAACGAAAGTATTAGGAATTTCTGGTGCAGAAAGTTTGAGTGTTGCTGGTAATATATTTTTGGGGCAAACTGAAGCTCCATTATTGATAAAGGCATATTTAGAAAAAATGAATAAGTCAGAAATTCTATTAGTAATGATAGGAGGAATGGCGACTGTTGCGGGTGCTGTTTTAGCGGCATACATAGGGTTTTTAGGTGGTGATGATCCAGCTCTGCAATTATTCTATGCTAAGCATTTATTAGCTGCTTCTGTAATGGCTGCGCCAGGAGCTATAGTTATCTCTAAAATATTGTTTCCACAAATAGAAGAAATTAATACTGACGTTGAAGTTTCGCAGGAGAAAATAGGATCAAATATTTTAGAGTCTATTGCAAATGGAACTACTGAAGGTTTAAAATTAGCAGTAAACGTTGGTGCTATGCTGTTAGTTTTTGTTGCTTTCATTGCTATGATTAATGGAATACTCGGTGGAATTGGAGATATCACTTCTCTCAATGACTGGGTCGTGGCGAATACACCATATAAAGCGTTATCATTAGAATTCATACTAGGCTATACATTTGCACCACTAATGTGGTTAATTGGTATTGCTCAAGAAGATATGGCACTAATGGGGCAACTTTTGGGCATAAAACTAGCAGCAAGTGAATTCATTGGTTACATTCAGTTAGCAGATTTAAAAGATGTCACCAGTGCTACGCATTTAAAATATCAAAAGTCAGTCATAATGGCAACCTACATGCTTTGTGGATTTGCTAACTTTGCCTCTATAGGTATACAGATTGGAGGTATTGGTTCTTTAGCACCAGGACAACGCAAGCAGTTATCTAAATTTGGTATAAAGGCCTTAATTGGTGGTACTATTGCTTCCTTGATTTCTGCTACTATTGCAGGAATGATTATTGGATAGTCTTCTTAAAATTCTTATAAAGCAATAGTTAATAACTTATTATATAACAGAAGTATGTAATATTAAAATTTAATGCTTTTTTTTTAATTTCGTTCAACATAATGAATTGTCATTTTCAGTAGATAAGAAATGTCTTTTTGTTATTTTATTCCATTTGGATTTTAGTTTAATTTAAAGAGATTCCCACTTTGTGGGAAATGTTATGAAACAATATCACGATTTAGTAAAACACGTTTTAGCAGAAGGCAACGAAAAAGGAGATAGAACAGGTACAGGAACGAAAAGTGTTTTTGGTTACCAAATGCGTTTCGATTTAAGTGAAGGATTTCCGATGGTGACTACAAAAAAGCTACACCTCAAATCTATTATATACGAATTGCTTTGGTTTTTAAAAGGTGATACAAACACGAAATACTTAACCGAAAACGGAGTAAGAATATGGAATGAATGGGCTGATGAGAATGGCGATTTAGGACCAGTCTATGGACATCAATGGCGTAATTGGGCAAGTGAAGAAATTGACCAAATAAAAGAAGTTATTCAGACGCTAAAGAATAATCCTAATAGCAGAAGAATGTTAGTCTCTGCTTGGAATCCATCTGTATTGCCAGACACTTCCAAATCGTTTTCAGAAAATGTAGCAAACGGTAAAGCGGCTTTACCTCCATGTCATGCGTTTTTTCAGTTTTATGTTGCCGATGGTAAATTATCTTGTCAATTGTATCAACGTAGCGCAGATATTTTTTTAGGCGTCCCATTCAACATTGCATCTTATGCTTTATTCACCATGATGATGGCACAAGTTTGCGGATTTGAAGCAGGTGACTTTATCCACACCTTTGGTGATGCACATATCTATAACAACCATATGGAGCAATTAGAGTTGCAATTGTCTCGTGACCCTAGACCTTTACCAAAAATGATTTTAAACCCTGACGTAAAAGATATTTTTGATTTTGATTTCGAAGATTTTACACTTGTAGATTATAATCCACATCCTCATATAAAAGGAATTGTTGCAGTTTAAATTAAAAAAAGCGTCTCAATTATGAGACGCTTTTATTTTTAATACGCTTCGTGGTTATACGTTTAAAACACCGTTTTCTGCAGCTGCAAAATCGTTCCAAGCATAAGAATCTGCTTGCTCGTCATTGACATAAGAACCGTCAACTACATATCTAAATTCATAAGACGCTTCCGTTGCTAAATCAACAGTTCCCTTGAAGGTTCCGTTTTTTAATTTTTTCAATTTTGTAGCTTTTTTAGTATTCCACTCGTTAAAGCTTCCAACAACTGCTACACTTTTTGCCTCTTCTGCAGGTACAGAAAATGTGACCTTACAAACTGGCTTACTTTTTAAATACTGCTTTTTAATTGCCATAATAATTCATTTAATTACAAAGCAAAAGTATAAAAGAAAGCTGCACATAATACCGATTAAATGTCGAAAAATGAAAGATTTATCATTTTAGTAAAATAGAGGATACTTTTTGGTAAACTCCCTAATTATATGATATAAATATTATGAGATTAACAACACTGCAAACCAACCTTAACATCTGATTTTCAGCGATATCGTTTTCGAAAATACACAATAATTTATAGCAGAAAATTACGATAACGATTTAGTTAAAAAGAGGTATCTTTATACTATTAAAAGACGATTATGTTCGGGAAGAAAAAACAAGTTTCAACTATAGATAAAGAGCAATTAGAACTCATAGAAAATGCTCAAAAACGTATCAAGCAGAAAAAGCGTTTATATATTCATTTTGTTATTTTTTTGATTGGTGCTGTATTTTTGATTTTAGCGAATACAGTTTTAGGTATTGGTAAAGATTTTACCATTGCCGGCATTAATTGGTTTGTATATGCAATCTTAGCTTGGTTAATACTATTTATTTACCACTTTATAAATGTATTTATAACTTATAAGTTTATGGGTAAAGACTGGGAGAAACAGCAACTTGACAAATTAGTTAACCAACAGCAACAACGTATAGATAAATTGAAAGAAGGTTTTCTAAAGGAGGAAACTAAAATGGCACAATCTCAGGCCTATAATGAGGCTAAATCAGACGGAGTAAAGACTGTAAAAAAAAACTCTAGTAATCTAACCATCATTGTCGCTGCCGGAGAAAAGAACGCGATAGGCAAAAACAATGATCTTATTTGGCATTTGAGTGATGACTTAAAACGCTTTAAAAAACTTACGAATGGTCACCATATTATTATGGGTCGTAAAACTTTTGAGAGCTTCCCAAAGCCACTTCCCAATCGTATTCATATAGTAATAACTAGGCAGAGTGATTATAAAGTTCCTGATGGTGTTATTGTTGTTAACAATCTTGAAGACGCACTAGACGCGGCAAGAAACGATTCACAACCTTTTATAATTGGTGGTGGCGAAATATACAAGCAATCTATTGATTTAGTGGATAAACTAGAAATTACACGAGTTCATGCTACTTTTGAAGGTGCAGATACCTTCTTTCCTGAGATAGACAATTCTAAATGGAAAGAAGTTGATAGAACCACTCACAATGCTGATGAGAAACATGCCTATGCATTTTCTTTCATAACTTATTTAAGGAAGTAATATTTCTTTTTCTTTTAACCTTTTTGTTACTTATTTAAAAAATAAGCAGGCAACCCTTTGTCATTTTTTAGCGTCTATTATTATAAAGACTTACCTTGTTGTAACTAAAAATACAATCTGACCTGTAACTCTTTTTAAAATCAATCGTCATAATTAAAACTAATCAATCAAAAAAAACTTTTCTATGGGTACATTAAAAATCAACAATTTATCAAAAACATATGCTAATGGTGTTAAAGCCTTAGACAATGTAAGTTTAGAATTAGAAAACGGCATGTTTGGCCTTTTAGGTCCTAATGGAGCTGGTAAATCCTCTCTAATGCGAACGCTAGCTACATTGCAAGAAGCCGACTCAGGAACAGCTACTCTAGATGATATTGACATTTTAAACCAACCTGCAGAAATACGAAAAGTATTAGGGTATTTACCACAAGAGTTTGGTGTTTATCCTCGTATTACGGCAGAACAATTATTAACTCATTTAGCTATTTTAAAAGGTATTACAAATACTAAAGAACGTAAACTATTAGTTGACTATCTTTTAAATAAAGTAAACTTATATGATAAGCGTAAAAAATCTGTAAAAGGATTTTCGGGCGGAATGAAACAGCGTGTTGGTATAGCACAAGCACTTATAGGCAATCCAAAATTAATTATCGTTGATGAGCCAACAGCAGGATTAGATCCTGGAGAACGTAATCGTTTCTACAATCTTTTAGCAGACGTTGGTAAGGAGGTGATTGTTATTTTATCAACTCATATTGTTCAAGATGTGCGCGAATTATGCACTAAAATGGCGATTATGAATTTTGGTGAAATCGTTTATCATGGGTCTCCAAAAGATGCTACTGAAGCATTGAACGGTAAAGTATTTCAAAAAATAGTTAGCAGAGACAAACTCAAAAATTATGCTAATGACTATAAAATTATTTCAAATAAAATGGTAGGTGGCCAACCACTTATACATGTATTTAGTGATGAGAATCCGCAAAACGGATTTGAACAAGTGACTCCTAATTTAGAGGATGTCTTCTTTTCTAAAATCAACACGTCTAACGTACTTGTTTAATCCACACTAAACCATTTTATTATGTTTAAAACATTCTTTTTATCAGAATTAAAATATACACTCAAGCAACCTATGGTGTATATTTTCATCTTCATCTTGGCATTGATGGAATTCTTTGCCACAGTGAGCGATAACGTAACGGTTGGTGGCGCTATCGGTAATGTTTATCGTAATTCGCCATATACTATTACCATACATGTCACTGTCTTCTGTATTTTTAGTCTTTTAATGGCTGTTGCTTTTTTTAATAACGCAGCCTTACGAGATTATAATAATGAATTTAACGAAATTCTTTTTACTACACCTTTAAGTAAACCAGGTTACTTTTTTGGTCGCTTTTTTGGTGCTCTGTTCGTTTCTACCCTACCACTATTAGGAGTTTTTATAGGAATGCTTTTAGGTACTTATTTGAATTCTATTTTTGGATGGCTAGATACCGCTCGTTATGGTGATTTTTATCTCGAAACTTTTGTAAATAATTATCTCCTTTTCATATTACCTAATATGTTTCTTGCTGGTGCTGTAATTTATGCTATGGCAAATAAATGGAAGAGTACTGTAATTTCATTTGTTGGCGGCTTAGTAATTATTGTAGCCTATATTGTTTCTGGTTCATTAATGTCTGATGTAGATAATGAGACTATAGCTGGTTTATCTGATATTTTCGGAATTAACACTTACGCAATAGAAACAAAATACTTCACTCCTGCAGATAAAAATACTATTAGTCCAGGGTTCTCAGGAGTCCTTTTTTGGAATCGACTTATCTGGATTGGTATCGGAATTATCATCTTAATGCTATCGTATTTTAGTTTTTCTTTTAGAAAGAAGAATAAAAAAATTAAAAAAGAAAAAGTAAGTATTACAAAAGCAGAAACCGTATTTGCACTTCCAAAATTAAATCCAAACTATGATAGATCAACGAATTGGATTCAATTTAAAAGCTTTTTTTACACAAACTTTTTAAGTATTGTAAAGAGTGTGACCTTTAAAATATTATTTCTGTTTTGTATGATTATTTTATTAACAGATTTATTTCAAGGCTTCGAATATTTTGGCTTACAATCCTATCCACTAACATATAAACTCATCGACTCGATTAAGGATAACACTAACCTTTTCACAATTATAATTCTTATATTTTTTAGTGGAGAATTAATATGGAGAGATAGAGATTCTAAGATTAACGAAGTGGTAGATGCTACGGCACATACTTCTTTTATTTCAATGGCTGCAAAAGCATTATCGTTAGTTTGTATTACTTCTATTTTAAATATATTCTTTATAGTCATCGCCGTTATTTATCAACTTCTACATGGTTATACACGAATAGAATTAGATGTATACCTACTCGATTTTTTCTACGAAAACCTTGCGCTTTATATTGTATTTGGAGGTATTATGATTACAATACAGGTATTATCTAGTAACAAGTACATTGGTTATTTTATTTCTGTTATAGTATTAATCGTTTGGGAAATTATTTTGAGTGTCTTAGATATAGGGTCTAATATGCTGAATATAGCAGGCAGTGCTTCAATATTCTATTCAGACATGAACGAATTTGGACCAGGTCTAAAAAGTACGCTATGGTTTAACCTCTATTGGATTTTGTTTTCAGTTTTAGGTTTACTAACTGCCGGTGCATTATGGAATCGCGGCTCAAAAAGTTCCTTACTAAGTCGAATTAAAACCGCCAGAAAAGAAGTGCCAAAAAGCTATCGTGGTTTTATCGCTTTAGTAACTATAATATGGCTAGGAGTTGCCGGTTATGTATATTATAATACTCAAGTTTTAAACCCTTACCGTTCTAATGATACAACAGAACAACTTAGAGCAGACTTCGAAAAGAAATATAGTAAGTATAGAGATGCTGTTCATCCAAAAGTTACAGATGCAAAATATTACATAGATATATTTCCAAACGAAAGAGATATACATGTTAAAGCAGATATAGCATTAACTAATGAGACTGCACAGCCTATTGATTCACTACACTTTTTTAATGGTGAAGGTTGGGATACGAAATTGAATATACCTAACGCAAAACCTGTTTTTAAAGATACTACGTATCTATATACCATTTATAAATTGAATCCTGCGCTACAACCAGGAGAGACAATTATAATGAAATTAGATAATAAATTTATTACCAAAGGTTTTGAAAATGGACGTGGTCCAACAATGATTGTTAAGAATGGAACTTTCTTCAATAATGGTGATATTTTACCAACAATGGGATATAACGCGTCTTATGAACTTAGTGATAAAAATACACGAAGAAAATATGATCTAGAATCTAAAGAACGTACCCCAAAACTATCAGCAGAAATTACTGAGCTTCACAATCGCAATTATTTAGATAACGGCCAATCAGATTTCATTAATGTCGAAACTATAATTTCTACTATAAAAGAGCAAACAGCAATTGCACCTGGTTCTCTAATTAAAAAATGGGAAGAAAACGGACGTGATTACTACCATTACAAAACGGATACTCCGTCATTAAATTTCTACTCATTTATGTCTGCAGATTACGAAATAAGAAAGCGTAAATGGAATGGTATTGATTTAGAAGTGTACTATGATGAAAAACATCCTGAAAATGTAGATATGATGTTAGATGCTATTGAACGGTCTCTAGCCTATTTTACAGAAAATTTCGGTCCTTATTATCATAAGCAATGTCGAATAATAGAGTTTCCGCGTTACGCATCATTTGCTCAGGCTTTTCCTGGCACTATGCCGTACTCAGAAGCTATAGGATTCATCATAAATTTAGAAGATGAAACTAAAAATAATGTTGTAGATGCAGTAATAGCCCATGAGATGGCACACCAATGGTGGGCGCATCAGTTAATAGGCGTAAATATGCAAGGTTCAACATTTTTTAGTGAAGGTTTTTCTCAATATGCATCTCGTATGACTTCTAAGAAAATTGCAAAGAACCCAATGGAAATGAGGGAACTTATAAAATATGATCACGATCGTTATTTAAGAGGACGTAGCGGTGAGCGACTTAAAGAATTGCCTTTATATAAGGTGGAGAATCAAGCTTATATCCATTACGGTAAAGGAAGCGTTGTCCTATATGCATTGCAAGATTATATAGGTGAAGATAACGTGAACTTAGCGATGAAAAATTTCTTAGAAGAATATCGTTATAACGCACCACCTTATCCAACATCATTAGATTTTTTAAGACATCTAGAACCACAAGTCCCAGATTCTTTAAAGTATTTAATTACTGATTGGTTTAAGGAAATTACGCTTTACGATAACCGTATGAAAGAAGCGAATTATAAAACATTAGATAATGGTAAATATGAAGTAACTCTAGAAATTGAAAGCTCTAAAGTAAAGTCAGATAGCTTAGGTAACGAAACAAGAGTTGCAATCAATGATTGGATAGATATTGGCTTCTTCATGGATGATGATGAAGAAAATCTATACGAACAAAAGCGATTAAAGTTTAATAAAGAAACATCTTCTATTACTGTTCTATTAGATTCATTACCTGTTAAAGCAGCAATTGACCCAAGACATCTTTTAATAGATCGTGTTTATAAGGATAATATAAAACGTATCAGTTTAGAGGAATAGTATAATCTTTAATATAAAAAACCCTTTCCAAATTTACAGAAAGGGTTTTTTATATTATCTATCTTTATTCAAGGCCTCAAAATACTTTCGCATAGGTTCAAAATAACTCTCTTCCCATCCTTTCTTATAATGCTCTCCCGATTCTGGGACATTAGTATGATTTAATGTTAACGTGGTATGTTCTCCATCTTCAAAAAGTAAAACCTCAATTTGAGAATCAACCTCATTTTCTTTAAAATCACCTGTTCTCCATGATTGTACGATCTTTTCATAAGGTTTTAGTTCTAAATTTTTCCCAGTGATGTAACCTCGACAAACTGTAAACTTCTCACCTTCTTGATCTGATATAAATGCTGTAGCGCCTGTCATTTTACTATGACGCTGTGTACTTAACCAAGATTTATAGATTTGTTTTGCGGTTGCCTTAATTTTAGTAGTAAGGGTGAAATCCATAAATACTGATTTTAAATAGTGTTAGTTTGAAAGTCTTCCACATAAATATAACTAATTTTGTAACATGATAAAAGCCTTGCAATTACGTATTAATCTTCATCAAGAAGGGAAACCTGATGGATTGCTTAATAAAGCAGCATATGATTTAGGCATTAAGCCTTCCGAAATTTCTGGAATTAAAATTCTCAGAAAATCGATTGATGCGCGTAAACGCAACATCATGTTTAACTATAAAGTTGAAGTTTATATCAATGAACCTGTACCCAAAACTTCAGATTACACTTTTGATTATAAAGACGTGTCAAATTCAAAACCCATTCATATAATTGGTTTCGGACCAGCAGGAATGTGGGCCGCATTACGTTGCATAGAACTAGGTTTTAAACCCATTGTATTAGAACGTGGTAAAAACGTACAAGAGCGTCGACGTGATTTAAAAGCTATAAATCAAGATCATCATGTCAATGAAGATTCTAACTATTGCTTTGGAGAAGGTGGTGCTGGCACTTATAGTGATGGCAAACTCTATACGCGAAGTTTAAAACGTGGCGATGTTCGAAGAATTTTTGAAAACCTAGTGTTCCATGGTGCAACAGATCAAATCTTGGTCGATGCACATCCTCATATAGGGACCAATAAACTACCTAAGGTCGTACAAAATATTAGAGAAACTATTTTAAAATTTGGTGGTGAAGTTCATTTTGAATCTAGGGTTACGGACTTCACATTGAAAGATAATAAGATTGTTGCCATCCAACTTCAAAATGAAAATGAATTCGATGTTGAAAAAGTTATTTTAGCAACAGGTCATTCGGCAAGAGATATTTTCTATTTACTAAATGATAAAAATGTGGCTTTAAAAGCCAAGTCATTTGCTATGGGTGTTCGTGTTGAACATCCGCAACACATCATAGACGGTATTCAATACCATTGTAAAGGTGAACCAAGAGATGAACTTTTGCCAGCTGCTGCATATAGTTTAGTTCAACAAGTTAATAATAGAGGAGTCTATTCATTTTGTATGTGTCCAGGAGGGTTTATAGTACCTGCAGCTACAGCGAACGGTGAAGTTGTGGTTAATGGCATGTCACCATCTAAACGAAATAATAAGTTTGCTAATTCGGGCATTGTCACTGAAATTAATGTTGACAGAGATCTTTATAAGTATGAACAATTTGGAGCTTTAAAAGCACTAGAATATCAAAAGAATTTAGAACGCTTAGCATTTACCTCTGGAGGACGCACACAATCTGCACCAGGACAACGATTAACAGATTTTGTGGAAGGCAAACTATCGTCAAGCTTAAATGAAACATCTTATCAACCAGGTTTAAAATCTTCACCAATGCATTCCTTATTACCAAAATTAATTGGGAGTTCATTACGTAAAGGGTTTAAAGCCTTTGGTGAAAAAATGAGAGGCTATTATACAGAAGAAGCCAATATAATTGGTGTAGAATCGCGTACTTCATCACCAGTGAATATTCCAAGAACTAATACATTAGAGCATCCGGAAATCACTAATTTATATCCATGTGGTGAAGGTGGTGGTTATGCTGGTGGAATCGTTTCTGCTGCTATGGATGGGGAACGTTGCGCAGAAGCTGCAACATCTAACTTATAAGTTTAATATTATTCCTATTTTTGCATCTTAAATTAAGATATTAATGAACGCATATATATTTCCAGGTCAAGGAGCTCAATTCTCAGGAATGGGATTAGATCTTTATGAAAACTCACCCTTAGCGCAAGAACTTTTTGAGAAGGCTAACGACATTCTAGGCTTTTCTATTACTGACGTTATGTTTGAAGGTTCTGCTGAAGATTTAAAAGAAACTAAAGTAACACAACCTGCTATTTTTTTACACTCAGTAATCTTAGCAAAGACTTTAGGAGATGCTTTTAAACCTGATATGGTTGCTGGTCACTCGCTTGGAGAATTCTCAGCGCTAGTTGCTGCAGGAGCTTTAACTTTTGAAGATGGTTTAAAACTAGTATCTCAACGCGCTCAAGCCATGCAAAAAGCTTGTGAATTACAACCAAGTACTATGGCTGCAGTTTTGGGTTTAGATGATGATGTAGTAGAAAAAATATGTGCCACAACAGAAGGTGTTGTTGTGGCGGCCAATTATAATTGTCCTGGACAATTAGTAATATCTGGAGAAATTGAAGCTATAAACAGAGCTTGTGAAGCTCTAAAGGAAGAAGGTGCAAGACGTGCTTTGGTATTACCTGTTGGTGGAGCATTTCACTCACCTCTTATGGAACCAGCTCGCGAAGAACTGGCAGCCGCAATAGAAAATACTACATTTAGTAAGCCTAAATATCCAATATATCAGAACGTAACAGCTTCTGCTATTAGCGATGAAAACGAAATAAAGGCAAATTTGATTTCCCAATTAACAGCTCCGGTCCGTTGGACGCAATCCGTTCAACAGATGATAAAAGACGGCGCGACACATTTCACAGAAGTTGGACCCGGAAAAGTTTTACAAGGTTTAGTCCGTAAAATTAATAGAGAAGCAGCTACAGCATCAGCATCTTTTGAAACTAACGCTTAATTATATTCCTTAATATTTTGAATAGAAATTTATTTATCACACTGTTAATCGTCTTCAATATTGCTATTGATCAAATCACCAAAGTAATTGTACGAAGTAATATGATTAAAGGAAGTTCTGGTCAAATCGACATTATTCAAGATTATTTTCAGCTCATTTGGGTCGAAAATAAGGGTGCGTTTTTAGGTATGGGTAGCGATATGAATCCGACCCTAAAGCTAATATTTCTTCTAGCATTACCAACCTTAGTTCTAGGTTATGTTATCTATTACATCATAAAAACAAAAGAATTAGATCGCTTAAGTCTTATTGCATTTTGCTTCATTATAGGTGGTGGAATTGCAAATGTATTCGATCGTATTGCTTATGGACAGGTAACTGATTTCTTTTTTATTAAAATCACTGAAACTATAAAAACTGGTATTTTTAATGTTGCAGACCTTTCAGTAACTACAGGTATGATTATGCTATTATTAGCAGGAATCTCTTCTAAAAAGAAAAAACAGATTTAGAGAATTTACTATCTTTTATAAATAACCCCATTTTTCATAACAAATACCACATTCTCCATTGTAGAAATGTTCTCTGTAGGATCTTCATCTACAGCAATGATATCGGCAAAAAATCCTTCTTTAATTTGACCTAGTTGATTTTCCATTTTTAGAATCATGGCATTGATTATAGTTGCACTTTGTATGGTTTCCATAGCTGGCATACCAGCTTCAACCATGTAACCAAATTCTTTACCATTATCACCATGATAAAACACAGCAGCATCAGTTCCGAAGGCTATTCCTACTCCAGCCGTATAAGCTCTACCAAACATATCTTGAATTTTTGGACCAATATCTAAAGCCTTCGGCACTATAATATCTGGATAATATCCTTTTATTTTCGCTTTATCAGAAACAAATTTACCTGCACTAATTGTTGGCACTAAGTACACATCGTACTTTTTCATAAGTTCCATAGTCTCAGAACTCATTAATGTACCGTGTTCAATTGTTTTAACACCACCTAATATTGCGCGTTGCATGCCTTCATCTCCATGTGCATGAGCAGCTACATGGAATCCATAATCTTTTGCAGTCTCACAAATCGCTTTAATTTCGTCTAATGTAAACTGAGGATTCTGACCACTTTTCGCAACACTCAATACACCTCCCGTAGCAGTGATTTTTATTAAATCGGCCCCATTTTTATACCGCTGCCTAACAGCTTTTTTCGCATCTTCTATACCATTTACAACACCTTCCTTTGGACCAGGATTTCCCATTAGGGCTCTCTTTGCACCATTGGTTGGATCAGCATGACCACCTGTAGTTGCCAAGGCTTTTTCTGCAGTGAAAATTCTTGGACCATCAATTTTCCCAGTATTAATAGCATTTCTAAGAGCAACATTAACACCTGAACCACCTAAATCTCTCACAGTAGTAAAACCGCTCATTAATGTTATCTCAGCATATTTTACAGAACCAAAAGCAACATCAGCATCATTTTGTGTGTAAGCTTGCAAGTATTTTTTAGGATTAGTCTCGTGCTCTATATGAACATGCATATCTATGAGACCAGGCATAACAGTTTTATTCTTTAAATCAACAACTATATCTACAGAATTTTTTGGTGTTATAAAGCCTTCCGTAACCGAAATTATCTTATTCCCAGAAACTACAATAGTTTTATCTTTAAGTACTTTACCTGACTTAGTATCTATTAATTTACCACAATGTATATAGGTGTTTTGAGCGCTAATCGCAACCGTAAAAAACAACAACAAAATTCTTAATAAAGCTTTCATATTATATCTTATTTTTTTCTAACTTTTTGTTCCCATTTCCAAGCAGACGTCATGGCATCATCGAGTGTTAATTTTGTTTCCCAACCTAATACATTCTTCGCTTTTGAAGTTTCTGCATAAGCAGAAATAACATCTCCTTCTCTCTTGTTAACCACTCGATATTTTAATTTCTCGCCTGAAACCTTATCAAAAGATTGAATAACTTCTAGTACAGAACTCCCTTTTCCTGTACCAAGATTAAACACTTCATAATTAGAGGTGTTTTTATTTTCTATTAAGCGTTGTACAGCAACGACATGGGCTTTTGCTAAATCCACAACATGTATATAATCTCTAACACAAGTGCCATCTGGTGTTGGGTAATCACCACCAAAAACCGAGAGTTGATCTCTCATACCCATTGCTGTCTGTGTAATAAATGGCACTAGATTTTGAGGTACTCCTAAAGGTAATTCTCCTATTTCTGCTGAAGGATGCGCTCCTATAGGATTAAAATATCTTAACGAGATACTATTAAGATTACTATTAACTTTACAAGTATCTCTAATAATCTCTTCACCCATTTGCTTAGTGTTTCCGTAAGGTGATTCTGCAGGTTTTACAGGAGCATTCTCCGTAATTGGCAATTCATCTGCTTGACCATAGACGGTGCATGAAGAACTAAAAATAAAATTCTGCTCTTTTAGTTGACACACTTCTTTAAGCACATAAACTAGAGTACTTATATTGTTTTCATAATATTTTAGCGGTTTCTGTACACTTTCACCAACAGCCTTACTCGCTGCAAAGTGAATAACACCACAAATATCATTATGGTTTTTAAAAAAATTATAAACGTCGTGTTTTTCTTTTAAATCTAAGTTTTCAAAATGAGGCTTTACTCCAGTTATTGCTGTGATACCATCCAAAACTTTATCTGAGGAATTACTTAGATCATCAATTATTACAACTTCAAATCCTTCATTTTGTAATTCTACAACTGTGTGAGAACCAATAAAACCTAAACCACCAGTAACTAAAATTTTCATGTAATTAAGAGTTTGTGTTTATAAAATCTAAAACTTTCGTTGTTATAAAATCTATCTGTTCATCATCTAATTCAGTATGCATTGGTAATGAAATTACAGATTTCACCAATTGATTGGTTACTGTAAAATCATCTTCATTATAACGTGAATCTTGGTATGCCTTCTGATTATGCAAAGGAATGGGGTAATAGACACCACAAGGAATATTATTACTTTGTAGATGTGCAACCAAACCATCTCTATCAACATCTTTTAAATTTAATGTGTATTGATGAAATACATGACAATCGCAAGTATCACAAATTCCTTCACAACGTGTTTTACCACTTGGTGTAACAATCTTAGGGTGGTTCTTAAAAGCCTCCGAATACTTTCTCGCAGTATTACGTCTCGTGTTATTATAAGTATCTAAATGCGGGAGTTTAGCATCTAAAACCGCAGCTTGAATTGAATCTAAACGCGAATTCACTCCAACGACATCATGATGATACCGTTTATACATGCCGTGATTTACAATACCTCTAATCGTGTGAGCTAAATCATCGTCATTGGTAAAAATAGCTCCACCATCACCATAACAACCTAAATTTTTAGAGGGAAAGAAAGATGTTGAAGCCACATGACCTATCGCACCTGTCTTTGCTTTTGAACCATCTTTATGAGTGTAATCTGAGCCTATACCTTGGGCATTATCTTCAATAACATATAAATTGTACTTTTTTGCTAAAGCCATTATAGCATCCATTTCTGCTGCTAGCCCAAATAAATGAACAGGCACTATCGCTTTAGTTTTTGGTGTTATTGCTTTTTCAATAGCATCTACATCAATATTAAAACTAATAGGATCAACATCTACTAGTACTGGTGTTAATTGCAATAAAGCAATAACTTCAACTGTAGCAGCAAACGTAAAATCTGCGGTAATTACCTCATCACCTGGTTTTAACCCTAAACCCATCATTGCAATTTGCAATGCATCTGTTCCATTGGCACAAGGAATAACGTGTTTTACACCTAAATAATCTTCAAGATTTTTCTGAAACTGATGTACTTTAGGACCATTTATAAATGCTGCACTATCCATTACTTCTTGAATCGAAGGATCTACAACATTTTTTATTTTAGCGTATTGACCTTGCAGATCAACCATTTGGATTTTTTTCATTCTGAAGAATATAAATTAAGTTGGTCATTTAAAAATAGACCTTAGCGAAAATACAAAATTGTAATCGCTATGCCAATGCATTTAATTGAAAGAACTGTATTTTAGCATAAATCTATATTAGTATTGAGACTTATCTATTCCATAGGAATTAACATTGCTAGTTGTGTTATTAAAGTATTTGCACTTTTTAACCCTAAACTAAAGTTGGGTGTATTAGGAAGAACTGAAACTTTTGCAAAGCTTAAAAAAGAGATAAAATCTAGTGATAAAACATTTTGGTTTCACTGTGCTTCTCTTGGTGAATACGAACAAGGTTTACCTGTTTTTGAAGCCTTAAAGGCTGAGCATCCTAACTATAAAATTATTTTGTCATTTTTCTCACCATCCGGTTATGAAGTTAGAAAAAACGCAAAAATTGCAGATACTGTTGTCTATCTTCCTCTTGATACAAAGTCGAATGCCAAACGTTTTTTGGATATTATTAATCCTGATTATATCATATTTGTGAAGTATGAAATTTGGCCTAATTATTTGCTAGAAATTAAAAAAAGAGAATTAAAAGCTATTTTGATTTCAGCAGTTTTTAGAAAAGACCAAAGTTTTTTTAAGTGGTATGGCGGCATGATGAAATCTTCTCTATTTGCTTTTAAACACATTTTTACACAAGATGAAAATTCAAAAACATTGCTTAATACAGTTGAATATACTGATGTAACTGTATCTGGTGATACGCGTTTTGATCGTGTCTACAACCAATTAAAACTTGATAATAAGGTGCCTTTTATCGAAAATTTTAAAGCGGATAAATTTTGTGTGATTTTTGGAAGCACATGGCCTGAAGATGATAAATTATTTATTGAATATATAAACAAAAGCCAAAATAAAGACGTAAAATTCATTATTGCACCACACAATATAAATGCAAATTACACAGCATCTCTCAAGTCTCAGTTATATTTAAAAACCATATGTTATTCTGAATTTAATAATCAAAACTTATCCGACTACAGTGTTTTTATTTTAGATACAATTGGTTATTTAAGTAAAGCTTATAATTATGGTGAGGTAGCATATGTTGGCGGAGCAGCTGGGACTACTGGTTTACATAATATTCTCGAACCAGCAGTTTTTGGAATACCCATACTTATAGGCAAGAATTACAATAAATTTCCTGAAGCTTACACTATGATTTCTAAAGGAGGGGTACAATCTATTTCGAACGCCGAATCTTTTAAAACACTATTAGACGTTTTTCATAATAATGTTACGCTCAGACAAAAGCAAGGTGACATTAATCGCAACTACATCATAGAAAATCGCGGTGCAGTAGTCCAAATCATAGATTATATCCGTATATAATCTGATTGTACTTCTAATTAAAGTTGAAATTATGTTAAAGTTTCTACGAAATTAGTATTTTAGTACATTAACTATAATTAACACTAAAACTATTAAAATGAAAAAAGTTGTAATGAGTTTAGCATTAGTTGCTGCTCTTGGATTATCATTTACTTCTTGTAGAGAAGCTAAAGAAAAAACTGAAGATGCTGTTGAAAAAGCAGCTGAGACTGCAGGTGATGCGGTTGAAGAGGCTGCCGATGCGGTAGAAGAGGCTGCAGGGGAAGCAGCTGACGCTGCTGGTGACGCTGTAGATAGCGTTAAAGATGCTGCAAGTGATGCAGTAGATGCTGCCGGTGATGCAGTAGATAGTGCTAAAGAAGGCGCTGAAGATATGGCAAATGATGCTAAGGATGCCGTTAACGATGCCGTTGATAGTGCAAAAGAAGCTGGTAGTGATGCAGTTGATAAAGCTAAAAAAGCGGGAACTGATGCAATGGACAAAGCTGCGGATAAAATTAAAGATAACTAACTATCTTTTCGTTGTAAATTTAAAAGGCCTGATTTTTATCAGGCTTTTTTTGTACTCAACTTTTTAGAAGACTCACCAAGTTTTAATTCACTTGGAACTACAATTGTTTGCAATTCATGATCTTTACTGTTCAATTTATTTATAAGCAATTTTGCAGACATCTCACCTATTTCATGAGCTTTTTGATGAATAATTGAAATCTTAGGACTTGATAATAAATTTGTGTGCTCATAACCAAAACCTATAATAGATATATCTCTAGGAATTTCTATGCCGAGTTTTTTTACCATATTAATAGCTACTATTCCTGTAATATGATCAATTGATATAATAGCATCTATCTCATTATTCTTCTTTAAATAATCATATATAGTACCATCTACATCTTCATCATTATCCAAACTTAAAATTGAACTTTTGAGATTATTTTCTGCTATTGCTTTTTCATAACCTTTAATTCTTAATTTACCTACACTTAATTCTTCAATATTACTTACCAAAAGAATATGCTCTCGTTTTTCTTTTTTTATCAAATATTCGGTAGTTTCATATACAGACTTAAAATCGTCAACAATTACCTTATCGCATATGATTTCATTAACAACCCTATCAAACATTAAAACAGGTATCTTATTAGCAATTGCAGCTTTTATATGATTTGTATCCCCTTGCACCTGACTTTCTCTAGCAACTGTTACAATAAAACCATCCACACTACCATTAGACAATAATTCTATGCTGCGTCTCTCTTTGTTTAGTGTTTCATTAGAAAGGCAAACAATTATATCGTAATCCTTATCTGTTGCTGCCATTTCTATACCATGCAAAACTTCAGCAAAAAATGGATTAGTAACTGTTGGTAATATAACACCTATAGTCTTAGTCTTATTCGTTTTAAGCTGCTGAGCGATGCGGTTTGGTTTATAATTTAGTTTCTCAGCTAATTCATTAACTCTTTTTTTTGTATTTGAGCTAATTTCGTGACTATCATTTAACGCTTTAGAAACGGTAGAAACTGAAATATTTAGAAGCTTAGCAAGCTCTTTTAGTGTTGTCATAATCTTTAATTATTTAATATCTGGCTTAAAGCTTTTTCCGTGGTATCTACAGGCAATTTGCAAGTACCATTAACACAAACATAAATAAGTGTTTCATCCGTATTGAACTTATTCTTTAATAGAGGTAAGTCACTTTCATAATTAGAACCAGACACTAATATATTTGGTATGTAAGAATCATACAACTCTTTTAATTTACTACTGGCTTCTTTACCTGAAATTGCAACTTCATAATACGGATTTGAATAATTTAAATATAAATTTAACCAATTTGAATATGCTGATGGTGATTTTCTCATTTCTTCATTAACATTACTCAGCATTTGTTTAGCCAATTCTGAATATTTCTTATCTGAATAATAGTGACCTAATTTAAATAAACAATCTGCCAAAACAGAATTTGATGACGGAATAACATTATCAAAAATTTCTATTTTCCTAGTAATTAGATCTTTCTGACTATCTGAAGTAAAATAAAACATACTATTGTTCTTGTTCAAAAAATGCTTAATTGAATAATCCATCAAATCTCTAGATAAAACTAGCCATTGCTCATCAAAAGTAACTTGATACAGCTCAATAAATGAGTTAATTGTTTGCGCATAATCTTCTGAGAAACCCTCTATACTACTTTTTTTATTTTTATAATTATGTAAAAGATTACCGTTAGAAGTTATTTGATTGTGTTTTATAAAATTGGCATTTACCAATGCTTTTTTTAGATAAGATTCCTCACCAAAAGCGCGATAAGCATCTATATAAGCTTTGAGCATTAAGGCATTCCACGATGTCAAGGCCTTATCGTCTTTCCTTGGTAATTTTCTATTATTTCTTGCTTCTTTCAATTTTTCTTTCCAACCACTAATTTTATTTCTTAATTGTACTATACTTAAATTATAACGCTCAGAAAACTCTATATCTGATTTTGTTTTATAAAGAACATAGTTGTCTTTTTCCCATTTACCTATTTCATTAACATTATAGTAGGATTCAAATAATTCTAAATCCGCACCTAACAAAGTCTCTAATTCTTCCTTTGTCCAAACATAATAAGCACCTTCTTCTAGTTCTCCATCTAACCTTTCGCTATCAGCATCTAAAGCCGAATAAAATGACCCATTATCAGCACTCATATCTGATTCTACGAAACTTAGAGTTTCTTGTACTATACGCTTAAGATTGTCTTCTTTATTTAGCTGATAGGCTTTAGAATATAGACTAACTAACTGAGCATTGTCATATAGCATTTTCTCAAAATGGGGAATATGCCATTTTTCGTCTACTGAATACCTAGAGAAACCACCTCCTATTTGGTCATAAATTCCACCATTAGCCATCATCTCTAAAGATTTAAACACATAGTCTTGTAAGGCAATGTCATTGGTTTGAAAACCATATCGAAGTAAAAGATTTAAAACACTTGGCATTGGAAATTTTGGTTCTCCTAATTTTCCACCATAATTATAATCTAGTGATTCTTTAATTTGGTTAATTGTAGTTTTAAGTGTTTTGGAGTCAAATTCTGTAGGAGTTGTTTTTACAGTTACTAAATTAGAATTTTTAATCCCTTCTGTTAACTGTTCTGCATAAGCAATTACTTTATCTGGATTAGTTTTGTAAAGATTAGACATGTCTTCTAAAATCTTAATCCATTGCGGTTTAGTAAAATACGTACCACCAAAAACAGGCCGTCCATCTGGTAAGGCTATACAATTAAGAGGCCAACCACCGCTGCCTGTCATTAGCTGTACAGCATTCATATAAATTTGATCAATATCTGGACGTTCTTCCCGATCTACTTTAATATTCACGAATTTCTCGTTCATTAATTTCGCAACAGAATCATTCTCAAAACTCTCTTCTTCCATAACATGGCACCAATGACATGCGGAGTAACCCACAGAAATAATAATAAGTTTATTATTATCTCTTGCTAATTGCAAAGCTTCATCATTCCATGCTTTCCAATCTACTGGATTATATGCATGTTGCAATAAATAAGGACTACTTTCATTTATTAAATCATTAGCTATCTCTTCACTTTTTTTGGTTATAGCATTATTACCCTTGCCTTGAGAACAACTAGTCAAAATGATTATAAAAAATATATAACAGCTTATTTTATTTATCATATGTATCTAATACTTTCTATAAAGTTAGAGTATTATTTAAGGAGTACTTATAAAAAAAGTGTGTTTATTAAATAAACACGCTTTTCTCTTATCAATATTGATTAAGCTATTAATTTATTGCTTTACTAATTTAATCGTTTGTGATCCATTGACACCTTCTATTTTCGCAAAATAAACACCTGCTCTTAATGACGATGCATTAACTACAAAATCATTTGAATTTGCCTCTAATACCATAACTTGTTTTCCTAAAATATCGTAAACAGCAATAGTATTTATCACAGAATTACCAGAAATATTCCAATCACCATTTGTTGGGTTTGGATATACACTAAAACTTTCAGCGTCAAATTTATTTACAGAAAGTAAGTTTTGAGTTAAAAGGATATTATCTATATATACTATTCCAGAGTTATCTACGCTATCGTTTAATGGGCTAAATTTCCACTGCCAAAATGCTGTATTTGCAAAACCTATATTTGTAAAATAAGACATCGGAATTTGAACTTTAGTCCAAGCTTCATTTACAACAGGTTCTTGAATACTGATTTGATATTTATGCTCTGTAATTCCGCCATTGTTGCTAATTAATACAAAATCAAAACCAACAACCGTAGGTCCTGCCCAATAGTCAAATGAAACAAAGTCATAAGAAGATACATCATCAGGTCCACCTTCACCTTGGCCCCAACCTGCAACACCAAAATTAAATTTAAGTGCTTTATTCTCTGTTGCTGAAGCGTCTAAATCTGGCTCACCAGAACGGGTACCAAAAGTATAAGCAACCGGAAAATTAGTTGAAAAACCTGGGTTATCATTATAGATACTATAAACTTCAGAATCCGGCGCGTTTGGCACAATTGCCGGACCAGAAGGCACTGGGTCTGGTGGAATAACTGCTCCGTTTGTTCCATTTATGTTATCAATATAATATGTGCCAGTTGCAGTGTTTCCCACTCCTGAATCTGCAAACAAGACTAAAATTGGATAATCACTAGCTAAACCTGCTCCAAAATCAATAGTTACGGTTTGCCAACCTGCAGCTGAAGTACTAAAGTATAGTTCCGTTGCTGTAGGCTGAGCTGACGCACCTTCTAACTTTAGGAGATGCGTTCTAGTTGTTGCGTCTGGCGTCCAAAACTCTAGAGTTATGGTATTATTATTGTCATCTGATAAATCAATATATGTCCCCATGTTAATTGATGCACCGTCAAAGTCATTACCATTACTGGTTAACTCTAAAACATTATTAGATGCATTTGTTGGATCTACAACAGTTTCAACAGTTGCTCCATTAAAAGCACTCCAGTTATCATCTTCTGGAACTTCAAAATCTAGAGGTAATTCTTGAGCTAAAATGCCTAATGGTAATAAAAAGGCAATTCCTAAAATAGTAATTTTTTTCATAATAGTTTATGTAGTTATTAATTCTTGATTAATCTATAATTCTGACATTTTATATTACCAACCAAAGGTCTTTACAATGATTTCTATTTAAAAAATTGAATATTGACAATGAAAAAAAGCGTGTTTATTTAATAAACACGCTTTTATTTAATCAATAATAATTAAGCTATTAATCTTATTGTTTAACTAATTTTATAGTCTGTGAACCATTTACTCCTTCAATTTTAGCAAAGTAAACACCAGTTCTTAGTGACGCTGCATTAATTGTAAAGTCATTTGAATTAGGTTCTAAAGCTAAAACTTGCTTCCCTAAAATATCATAGACAGCAATTGTATTAACAACAGAGTTTCCTGAGATGTTCCATTCACCATTTGTTGGGTTAGGGAATGCTTTAAAGGATGCCGTTTCAAAATCTTCAATATTTAATACAGTATTATTATGGAAATACATATTGTCAAAATATATGTTATCAAACAAAGCAGCAGATGCACCTGATGCTCCAAATACTAATTGGCTTAAGAATTCTCTATTGGTTCCAGGGTTTATTCCACCATTAAACTCACCAACATTAAATTGAGTAATCTCAATATCTAATGATAACCATTGACCGTCTGGTCCTGCAGGAGCAAATGTATGTATAGCGGCATTAGTCTCACCTGTTAAGTGACCAGCTGAATGGTTAGACCACTTCGGATTCATAACACCACCTGTTGGTGTGCCTTCAACCCAATAATCCATATGAAAATGAGTCATAGCTGAAGCATCTGCCTCAGAATCTAAATTGAAGCCCATAAAGTCACCTCCGTCAAAATCTATACCCCAATAGTCATCACCCATAATAGTACCTATCATAGCTGTTGAATTATTACCTGCAACACCAAATGTGTCTGGTGTAAGTGTTTTACCTCCAGCATAAGCACCACTAAAAATATTAACCACAGCTGTAGCTTCTCTATTAGGAGGGGTTGGAGCAGGAGTTGTAGGGGCTAGTGTAGCTTGTGCTACTGTAAATGAAACTGTATAGGTAGACATTGTTGTTCCATCAGATGCGGTAACCGCAACTGTTGCATCTCCGGGAAGACTAGGCGCTTGAGTTATCATAGTTGTTGCCATAGCTTCTGTTGTAGTAGCCGATACCGTAGGAGCTGTCATTGTTCCTGAAGGGAGCTCTACCGGATAACTTAATGTAGATGAACTAAAACCAGCAACCGTTGTACCATCTAATGCTAAATCACTTAAAGAAGCGTCAGTCGTAGGGTCTACAGTAGCTGCTGTTAGAGATACATTATCGATAAAAACAAAACCTACATTATCTCCCATATCAAAAATCACTCTACTACCAGAACCACCATTATTAGTATCAAAATTAGTAGTAATAGTATAAGTAAAAGTTTGAGGTGTATCTGTAATTGTCTCTATAGTTGGAGTAGTCCCAGCAAATGGTCCAGCTGCCTGACCTAAACTTACGTTTAATGGACGACTACCCGTTGCTGAATCTGTAAAAGCATCGAAAGATAACTCATAGGCTGTATTGTCTTGTAATGCGACAACTTGACTTAAATTAACTCTCCAAGCATCAGTCGTACCTGTAACATTCGCTTGAAACACAAAGTTACCACCTTGATCTACAATCTCTATTGGATTGTTTTCACCTCCAGTATACCAATCACCAGCTGCACCAGTTTGGAAATCACCGTTGGTTATTAATTCTTGTGAAAACCCGAAAGAGGCAACCAAAAGAAAAACAAAAAGTGTAATTTTTTTCATAATTTTTATTTATTTAGTTATTAAAATTTAGATGTACAATATGGCCAATTAATATTACAATTACTGTTAAACATACCTATACAAAAACCATACAATAAGATATTTTTAGTAATGCTAATTAAGTTTAAATACAATATAAGATATTGACTAACAGTTTTTTAAGTAGTTAAACAAAATCAATTAACATTTAAATCATATCCATACAAGCTTGATTTGACTATTTTTTAGTGAAAATTGATAAGCTCGAATTATTATTAGTTGTGATAAACAATTTTTTATTATTTACCGTTAATTCGCCTAAATCCCTACTATCGTGTGGTATATAAAAACCACTTTTAGTTGGTGCGAGAGGTGTAAACTCATTTTGTGCATCGCCTAATAGTATTGTTCCATATCCTGCATCATATCTCACTGTTTCTACTTCAACTCCAAAATGATTCCCAACACTTATAATATCTTTAAATCCATCATTGTTTATATCTATAACTAAAGCTGATTTAAGTGGCGCTGTTTGGACTGCATTTGGCAAAATCTTTTTTATCAAAGTGCCATTTTCATTTATCAAAATAATACTTTCAAAACTTTCGATTTCATAAATTACGGATTCTTCTATTTTCTCTTCTGGCAGGATATCTATTAATTTAGAGGAGGCAAAACTGTCATAGCTTTCAAATTTTTCTGCTACATAAGGCATTTGCTGACTAGTGCATTCTCGACCTCTAAGAGGTACATAATCATTTTTATAAAATTTCGCTAATACAATATCATTAGTCCCATTATTATCAAAATCATTAGCATAGACTTTAAATGGGTGCTCAACTGATGCCTTAAATTTATTATTCTTGCCAAGATTACCAATAATATAATCTTCGTCTCCATCATTATCTAAATCACTGGCAGTAATAGACCACCAAATACCTCGCGTACCTTTAACTCCGGCATGCTCTGACTGATCTTTAAAAACTCCATTATTATTAAATAATGTTTTTATTTCCATCCATTCCCCTACAACTATTAAATCATCATCACCATCCTTATCAATATCTGTAAATACTGCATCTGTAACCATACCAATATTTGTTAATGACGGCGCTCTTTCTGTTTCCGCTTTAATAAATCTACCACTCTTATTAATTAAAAAATAACTGTCCGCTGGATATGCATATTTACCTGAAATTAACCTTGTACCAACAAATAGGTCTAAATCTCCATCATTATCTATATCTGATACTTTAACACATTGTGAACTTTCGTAGATATTTGGAATCGCATTGTCATTTTTAACGAACTGGCCTTTACCATCATTAACATAGAGTCTGTCTTTTAACCTATAATCACCTACATTAAACTCACTACCACCGCTTGTTATAAATAAATCTTTATCCTTATCACCGTCAAAATCGAAGAATAGAGCTTCTAAATCCTCTGAATCTAAATCATTTTTCCAAGGTTGCGAGCTACTTTTTTCAAATTTTCCATTTTGTTTTTGAACATATAAAACGCCACTCTGCCCAGCTGCACCTCCTATAAAAATATCTTCTAATCCGTCGTTGTTAGTATCAGAAATCGCAGTAAATGGTCCATTTTGAGATACGTTGTGAGGCAATAATATTTCTTTTGTATACTCATCAAATTTACTTTCTTTATGAATATAGTCTATACCAATATCTGCTGTTTTTACTTCAGACAAAAGAGTTTCGTTTTGTGAATCAGCATACTTATATTTTCCTTTAGCTTTAGAATAATCGACTACGATTGACTGATTGGCTTCGATATTGTTTAAAGTATTAATTTTACCATCTGGCCAAATAATTTGTAATTCTTCAATTTCTTTTTCTTTCCCTAATCCAAAAAACAAACCTGGTTCTACTGACGAAAAATAACCTCTAGTGACAAAATTTTCTGCTAACTGCGTTTTCCCATTATTCTTTAAAATCACTTTAGTACCAAAACCTTTAGTATTATTTTCTGGGCCAGCCAACTCAATTTTGAGGAAATTTCCAGATGCATTATTCTTATAAACAAACGCATTGGCATCTATATTATTTACAACGACATCTAAATCACCATCATTATCTAAGTCTCCATAAGCCATACCATTGGAAAAGCTTGGTGTATCAAATCCCCAATCTTTGGAAACCTTTTCAAACTCTAAATTACCTTTATTTTTAAAAGCATAATTTGGTATTGCTTCAGATGGTGCTTCTTTGCTCAACCTAAAAAATTCATCCTTAGTTGTCTTAGTCGGGTCTAATTGGCTTAATACATTCCTGTAATCATTATTATCAACATCTTTTTTAACTCCGTTAGAAACTATAATATCTTTCCAACCATCATTATCTAAGTCAACTATTAAGCTTGCCCAACTCCAATCAGTACTAGATATACCTGCCAAGTTACCTATATCAGAAAAACTTCCTAACCCTGTATTAACCTGCAATGTATTTGTCATATATTGACGATGTCCACCTGCGTCAACCATTGCATGGAACACTTCACTACTCATAGATGCCATATTAGTTTTTGAGCGGTAATGATCTTCTGGCATCATGTCTGTAGTAATTAAATCTAATAGCCCGTCATTATTAATATCGCCAGTATCTGAACCCATACTTAATTGTGTAATATGCTTCAATTCTTCATTAATAACATTTGTAAATGTACCGTCTCCATTATTGAAATACATAAAATCTGGCATTACATAATCATTAGCTACATATAAGTCTATCCAACCATCATTATTTAAATCCGACGCATTAACACTTAAACCATAAGCCAACTGTCTTGATATACCAACTTCTCTTGACACATCTTTAAATCTACCATTATCATTTCTATATATGCGATCTAAAAAGTGTTTGTACTCATGTTTAGGTATTTCTTTTGACAACATCAATTTTTTATCTGGTGGTTGATTTAATTGATACATATCTAAATCACCATCATTATCCATATCAAAAAAAACTGCTTGAGTGGAAAAACCAATATCAGCTAGTCCATATGAAATTGCAGATTCCGTAAAAGTTAAATCTTGATTATTAATATAAAGCTGATTTCTGCGGTCTTCTTTTTTAAAAGAGTATCCGTTTCTACTAACGTATATATCTAAATAACCATCTCCATTGACGTCTGCCATAGTTACTCCCCATGTCCATCCAGAATTTCTTGCTACCTTAGATTTTTTAGTAATATTTTCAAACTGTAAATTTCCTTTATTAAGATATAATCGATCTGCAACTTGATTTCCCCCAAAAAACACTTCAGGTAGACCGTCATTATTTAGATCACCGATAGCCACACCTGAGCCCAAATAAAGCTGACTAAAATAATAATGATGTAAATCTTTTGAAACGCTTATAGAATTTTTAAAATCAATACCTGTTTCGTCCGAAGACAATAACTCGAACCCTCCAATTAATTCAGTTGGGTTTAGATCTCGTTTAGGACCATTATTACATGCAGAAAACATTGCACAAATTGCTAATACAATCAAAGCATTAATTCTAAGTTTAATCATGTTAATTCAAAATTATTCTAATTAAGTAAAGATAAGGAATTGAGAAATTTTTCTAAGTATTGGAGTTTGTATAAAGTGTTAAATAATACTAAACTTAATACTTTAGTTTTTCATTTTTATCCCAAATACCCCAAAACGCGCCAACATCTCCTTCTCCTCCTACTTTCCAAGATTCGTCAAAAGATGAAAAATAAAATATTTCAATATCCTCTTCTTGAGACCACTTTTGGGTATTGATAAAGTACTTAATAGCATTTTCTTCAGAAGGAAATGCACCTTGAAGATTAGTGCCTTCACTTGGCCATCCTGTTTCAGTAATTATAACTTTTTTACCGTTCCCTGCGCGTTTGGCCTTGTGATACATGTCCTTCATGTATAAAATCGAATAATCGAGATCACAACCTTCCCAAAAAGGATAACAGTTTGCTAAAATTACATCGCAAGCGTCTGTAATAGCTGGTCTATCATGAAACTCGTAATATGCATCTACATAACCAACCGGAATATCTAAATCCTTAATTGAAGCTTTTACATAAAATATTTTATCTAGAAGTTCTGCTTCATTTAAATCGCCTCTGTACATCACTTCATTACCAACCGCTGCGATATCCACAACACCTTGATGACACAAACTTATCAAACCTTCTAACTCTTTTTTATTTATATCTGGATCATCACCTAACCAAGCACCAACAAGAGTTTTCATTCCCATTTCCTTAGCTATTTTCGGAATTAATTCATTACCATCTGTACATGAAAAAGAACGAATCCAATTGGTATAAGGCTTCATTATCTCTAATCTTCGTCTTATTTGAGCTTCTGATAATTGGTCGCCTGGTTCTTGTCCTTCCTCATAAGGACTGGAGCATAAACCATGCATCCCAGATTTTAATGATTTTCTGAATAATTCTCTTAAATCATTAATAGACATACCTGCATAATCAATTGACGCAAGTGCTAAAAATTTTTCTCTTCTTAAAGACATATTTAATATTTTAGTCTAATTTCTAATTATATTTAAGTTTTTCATCTTTATCCCAAATTCCCCAGCGTGCACCTAAATCTCCTTCGTTATGCACTTTCCAAGACTCATCAAAAGAAGAAAAGTAAAACAATGGCACTTTTTCATCTATTGCCAAATTATTACTATTTATAAAATACTTCATAGCATTTTGTGATGATGGCTCAGCTTTACCAACCTTATCACCTTGGTCTGGCCAACCTGTTTCTGTTATAATTATAGGTTTTCCTTTAGAAACTACTTTTGTAACCGCAACCATTTCTTTTAAATATTCAGAGGCTTGTTCTACACTACTCCCTTCCCAAAATGGATAGCAATTAATTAATAAAACATCACAAGCCTCTATAAGTTTTGGTCGTTCTAAAAATTGATAATAAGCATCAACATAACTTACTTTAAGGTTTGGCATTGCTTGTTTAATTCGCTTTATATAATCTATAATATTTTGTTCAGTTTGCTCATTACGCATTAAAACTTCATTTCCTACTACAGCAATATCTACATAGCCCTCTTTAGCTAATTGAATTAAAGCGTTTATCTCTTTTTCGTTTTTGTCTTTGTCTTTTCCAATCCATGCCCCAACTATAGTTTTTAGACCTTCAGCATGTGCTGCTTTTGGAATATATTCATTACCATCTGTACAAGAAAAAGAACGTACCCACTTAGTGTATGGTGCAATAATTGCCATGCGTCGTTTTATTTGTTCTTGTGTTAATTGATCGCCAACGTTTTGGTCTTTTGCATAAGGACTAAAACATATACCATGTAATCCATTATTTAAGGTGGTAGAAAACATCGTTTTTATTTCTTTTTCGGTTTTTGAAGAAAAATCAACATCAGTTTTTAAACCAGAAGTAAAATTGAATTTACCTAAGGATAATAATTTATCCGTTTGGTAATAAGAAGTTAGATTATTTGGTGATTTTTTTCGTGCATCTAATTCTTCTCTTACTTTACCTGCACTTTCTTCTGTGACTTTATAGTTACGCATCACAAGCATTGCAATGACTGTACCTACTATGGGAATTCCTGAAAAAGACAAACGTAATCCATCAATTGCTCCTTCAGGTTGTACGGTTGCACCAGAATCAAAACCTACTGAACTTAAAATAACACCACTCAAACCTCCAGCAATGGCGAAACCAAATTTAACTACAAACCAATAAATAGCTCCAAAGGTACCTTCTCTTCTGAGTCCTGAAGTAAGCTCATCTAAATCAATTACATCGGCGGTCATGGACATCATTAAAACAAATAAACTTCCAATTCCAAAGGAGAAAAACGGTAATGCAATAATAAATAGGTAAGGTTTTCCTGGTACAAAAAGAAACCATAGCATAAGATATCCAAAAATCGAAATGGCCTGTGAAATAAGGAAGGCCTTCTTTTTTCCCATTGATTTGGACATTTTAGTAACAATAGGTATAACCATAAAAGTAGTTCCAAGCGCACCTAAGCATCCAAAAAGTGTTGGCCATATTCCTGCAGCACCCGCATCACCATCAAAAAGATGATACACAATAATAAAGAAAGAGAACGAAGCTATGGTCATAAAGGCATTATAGACCAAAAAGGTTGCAATACATAATTGTCTGAATGGCTTTATTTTAAAAGCACTTTTAAAACCTGAACCTATTTCTTTAAGGCTAGCACCAATGTATTTTAATTTGAGTGGAGAATAATCTTCATTTAATGTAGATTTACTTTTAATAAAAATACCTGGAATGATTGCACAAATTGCAGAAAAAGCCCCTACCCAAATAGCTAAAGTTCGAGTTGCTACTTCTGCCGACTCAAACCATTCTGGATCATACATAATTACCCAAAACCAAGGCGCTATTACCCATGCCCATTGCCCAATCCATTGAGCAGTTGCCATAATATCGGTGCGTTCATGAAAATCTTCACTCATTTCGTAACCCATAGCTACATAAGGAACACTATAAATGGTAATCCCCAAGTAAAATATAATTGACCAAATCATGAAGTAAGTGAAATTATAATCAACTCCAGCATCTTTATAAAGTTGCCACATTGCAATGAATGAAATAAAAAGAATTATACCTCCGAGAATTACGTAAGGCTTTCGTCTTCCCCATCTTGATTTAGTATTATCTGAAATATAGCCCATAATTGGGTCTGTAACAAAGTCAAAAAGTCTTGGGAATAAATATATCACACCCCACATCCATCCTGGAAAGCCTAAATCCTGAACCAAGACCACCATAAATATTCCTAATGCGGCAGGAAACATTTGATTAGCAAGCATACCTATACCAAAGGCTACTTTCTGTCCAAATGGTACTTTTTTAGTAATTGTTGACATAATCATTTAGTTTTAGTTAGTTAGTTTATTATTAAAAGTTATGTAAGCGGAATCATAATAGTTTGTATAGCTTGCTCATCAATTTTAATATCAATTAATTTATCGTTTAAGATCAGAGTAAAATTCTTTGCAATTTTACCTTCATTGAAAACAACTACTGCAATTGTACCATCAGGATTTTGAGCTGCAGTGACCATTAAATCATCATCTGTTTTATCTACTCCAATCACTTCCGCACCAGGCCGTATATATTTACTAAAATGAGACATGGTATAATATAGTGGTGTTAGATATACCTCATCAGCATCTGGATCTACAATTATTGGCGCCACACACCAATTTTCAAACCAGTTTGGGCCTCCTTGTTTATCAAGTACCATATTCCAATCTACCCATCCATCTACCCAATTATTAAGACAGCCAATAATATCTCTTGCATATCTGTTTACTGGCGCATATTTAGGATGATAAGGCTTATCCTTTTCTGGTGCCCAATCCCAACCCCAATCTGTTGCTTCTTTTTGCCAGTACCAATTATCGTCTTGCCACTTTGGGATTTCTGAATCAACACAAGCTTCTGATTGTATTAAATACTTGTTAGGTGCTTTGTTATGAGCATATTGTAATTCCTCTGGAAAATAATCGTAGGTACTTGCATACCAATGAATAGCCGTTCCATCAAAGTATTTAGACGTGGCTTCATTTCTATATTGAGAATCTACCCATTCTTTAAGATGTTCTCTATTTTGATCGTATCCTAAAATTTTGGCATTATGGCCATCAGCTTCCAGTTTTGGACCTAAATGATTCTGTACAAAATTTGTCATTTCATCTGGTGTGTAATGCATGCTTTCCCAGTTATTACCGTTTCCTAAAGGTTCATTCTCAACAGTAAATCCCCAAATATCAATGCCTTCAGCTTTGTAAGCATTAATATATTTAGAGAAAAATAACGCCCAAGTATCATAATATTCTGGTAATAATTTACCGCCAACCCAGTCGTTATTATCTTTCATCCAAGGCGCAGCTGTCCACGGAGAAGATAATATCTTAAAACCATCCTTTGATACTCCCATAGCATCCTTTATCATAGGAATAATATCGTCTTTATCTTCTTTTATAGAGAAGTGCTTTAATTCTTTATCACTTTCAACTGGTGTATACGAATACTGACTTATTGAAAAATCACAAGAATTCATATGTGTTCTTGTTAAAGAATATTTAGCACCACTTTCACCGAAATAGGCTTCTATAACTTTTGCTCTATTCTCTTTACCTAATTTATTTAATAAAGATGCTGAAGACTCTGTAAAAGACCCTCCAAAACCTGTAATAGTTTGGTATTTTACTTGGGGTTGTAATTTCACAGTGCTGCTAGCTGAATCTATCGATGTAAAGTCATCTAGCTTAGTAAGCTTATTTCCACTCGCAGATGTTTCGTAAACCTCTGCTTCTAATTGTTTTGGTTTTTCAGTACAACTCATTATTATTAAAACTAAAAAAACGGAAAAAAAATATTGAATTGGTTTCATCGTTTGTTGTATTAATTATGATTCTTTTCAGAGATTTCTTTACTCGTAGGTGGCACTAATACGTCCTTCATCATCATATTCTTATCACCATTATAAGTTTTAATTATTGCATTTCCGTTTCTAGTCAATCCATCAAAGACACCTTTATCTACCTTATCCCATAAAGCATATTTTGCTTGTCCATTAACGGTAAACAAACCAAAGTGATTTTCTGAACCTTGAGGATTTGCAGCATCTTTCCAAGGCTCATCAAAACCTTCAAAATAGAAGCAAGAAATGTTATTTGTATTTGTCCAATCTCTAATTAAGTTATGAAACTGTGCCTCTTTATATTCATCTGTAGATTTTGAACCTTCAGGACCATAAAAACTATTCGATACTGTTGCCCAACCTGTTTCACCAATATGAATTGGTTTATCCACTCCTAGATTTTTCATGTAAGTAGATACACTATTAAACTGTGTTTTAGAGTACTCTAAAGAGCGTAGCATCGCTGCATCGATCTTTTCTATATCTGATAAATTAGCTTCACGCTCTGGGACTCCCCAAAACGTAGGATTATAATGGGTATCGTGCATTGGGTAGGTATGCATAGATATAAAGTCAACCGCTTTAATTAATTTATTTAAATCCTCGACATGATATTCTTCTCCACCACCTCCCCAAGACGCAAAGTTATCTGAACTTGTTACCCATAAATCTTTAGGCAACTTATTTGTTTTCTTTAATTCTTGTAAATGGCTAACCCATTTTAAAATTATTCCTGGCTGCACATAATATAAAGCTTGCCATTTTACCATAGCTTCATTACCAACAGCAATTACTTTAACAATATCTGGGTACTGGTTAGCTAAAGCTACTGCTCTTGCAATTTCTGTACTATTAGCTTCACTTTCTTCGTCGTGATTTGGTGATAAATCTGTAAATGCATTTTTGCAATTTATCCATGCACCTAACATTACATACATCTCAAAGCTAGGGTCTTCTTTTTTTAATTCCGTTATTGCTTTTAACACATTTGAAGCATGTGGTAAGTGTACTTTATAAGTACGCAGCACTTTAATGCCAATGGCAGACAATAGCAACATGTCTTCTTTTAGTTCTTCAATCGTTGGTTCTACATCGTGATTTACATTTCTATAACCACCATAAGACATGGCTAAATACTCTGGATTACCTAAAATTTCTTTTGCAGTTAATTCACTAGATGTTTCCACTTCGTTTTGTGACTTTGATTTTTCATTGCAAGACCATAAAAAAACTAAACTCATTGTAATTATAAAAACAGTATGCTTTAATTTCATGATCTTTATTGTATTAATAGTCTTATCGTTTTGTTGGCGGTACTAAAACATGTGGCATTAATTCTTCCTTATTACCGTTATAGGTTTTTGTTATCGGATTTCCATTTCTAGTTAATCCTTCAAAAATGCCTTTGTCTACCAAATTCCATATCGGATATTTAGCTTCTCCATTTATTTTGAAAAGTCCAAAATGATTTTCTGAACCGCTTGGATTGTGTTGGTCTTTCCACTGTTCATTAAAAGCTTCAAAATAAAAACATGATATTCCTGCTCTGTTCGTCCAATTACGCATGAGTTTATAGAATAAGCCCTGTTTATATTCATCTGTCGCTTTAGACCCATTCTTACCATAAAACCCATTTGACACACTTGCCCATCCTGTCTCACCGATATGAATTGGCTTATCTATTCCTAAACTCTTCATGTAATTTTCTACACCCTTAAATTGCTCTTGAGAAAATCTAAGAGCGCGCTCCATTGCCATTTCAATCTTGGTTGCACTCGGCGCACCTTTATGTGCTTTTGGTACATCCCAAAATTCTGGATTATAATGTGTATTATGATATGGGTAGCTATGCATAGAAATATAATCTACCGCTTCTATTAAATTTTCTAAATCTTTACAATGATAGGTCTCTTCGCCACCACCCCAAGATGCAAAATCGTCAGAGCTTGTTATCCAAAGGTCTTTAGGTAATTGGTTATTCTTCTTTAGATCTTGTAAATAATTAACCCATTTTAAAATAATATTTGGTTGCACATAGTAACTTGTTGCCCACTTTACCATAGCTTCATTTCCTACCGCAAGTACTTTTACAATATCTGGATACGCATTCGCTAAGGCTACTGCTCTAGATATTTCAGCGTCATTATCCGGACTTTCCACATTGTGATTAGGCATTTTTTCCGTCCATGCATTTAGGCAATCTATCCAAGCCCCAAGCATTACGTACATCTCAAAATTTGAGTCTTCCTTTCCTAATTCTGTGATCGCTTTTAATATATTTGATGCTTGCTCTAGTTGTACATTATAAGTTCTTAAAAATTTAATACCCATGGCGTATAAAATTTTAAGATCATCTTTTATTTCAGGTATAGTAGGCTGAACATCTCGTGTCTTAGCTCTATATCCTCCGTACGATATGGCCAAGTATTCCGAATTTCCTAATATATCTTTAGCAGTCATTTATTTTTATTTTAAATGAGACTCTTTTACGTACACTTTTATAATATCTATATCACCTGAACGACTAAATAGCGATGTACTCAACTCGTTATCTAAACTTAAATTATTGAAGCTCTTAGACTCACCATTAGCTAAGTTGACATGTACACCATCGGTTTGTGATACTTCGTAAACTACAGGAACTTGACAATAGGTAAAAACTAATTCTCCTTCTGTAAGTTTAAGCTCTCTATCATTACCATTAATGTTGATATAATTAAATGTTTTTGCTTCTTTTAAAAATTCATCTTTGCGCAGCATACTTGGATTAAATACCAAATTACCATCCTTCATAAAAACACCAAGCTCTCCAAAACGACTTAATATATCTTCTTTTACTTGACCTGTCATTCCAGGTTGTTGCGCTCCTTTACCAGCAGGTGTATGCGAATATGGATCTGTTGGAAACGCACCATATAATTCTGGTGATTTGTGCACACCTATCCCTTCATTAATCTCATAATAATGCTCTAATAATTTACCTATGACTTCGTCTGATTCATTTTCATGAATTGCTTTTTGACAGCACTCCATTACAGCAAGCAACAGTTTTGAAACCATATGCCAGTATATTGAACCTAAGCCTTCATAGCCATAAAATGTACCTGATCTGCCAGTAAACGCTTTATGATTAAAAATATCTTCGAAAATTTGAAGAACTTTAGATGCATCTTTATTCGCTAAATCTTCATAAGAAGTTCCTTCTAATTTTTGTAGCCCTTCTTTTAAATCATTTCCGTTTTTAAAATTCCCATTAAAATGGTATTCGCCATTTACATCTTTATCAATAATCTGGGTATTTCCATCTGAGATGAGTTTTTGTAATAAACTAGAATTTTCTACAGCAGCAGAAGGCACTGTATTTCTATCCATAAAACCTTTTAAGTTTTTGTACGGATATAATATATAACTATACTGATCTTTTCTAAAGAGCTTACTTTGTTTTAAACCATCTAAAACCGCTAAATTTTCTTTAGACGACAAATAACCTGAACTTAAAACGGCAACTTGGCCTTCTAACATTTCATCTAAATAAGAAACCGAAACGCTGTTATTTGTATCCACGGTCATTAGATTATAAGCATGATATATATCATCTTTACGCTTATTAGCTTCTATAGAATGTTCTAAATGTTTTAATGCTGATTTTGTGAAAGCTTTAATCGCAGCTATTTCAATTGTTGTTTTATTTCCTGAAAAAGAGTTTTCATAAACGCTTTCGCGATAATTACTACCTGCCTTTCCCAAAGCGTCTAAAATTTCTTTTCTTGTTTCATCATTAATTGCACCTGATAAAACTGTTACGTTATCTTGTAAGATTGATTTTACCGAATTGAAAAAATCAGCTAGTTCTGTAGATATTTCAACCTCTTCTGTACTACTATTTGCAAACACATCCTCAAAAAACTTCAAAAATCGTCTTAAGTAACAAAGTGTCACCATTGAAATACCGTTTCCTACTAAGGCATTATTTGCATCGTTCCATTCCGGACGTTGCGTATTCATCCAAATGCCACCTTCTGGAATAAAATTAGAGAGTTTTGCTAATGTTGTCGCTAAAATTTTCTCCATGAAATTTGCTCTAACAACATCACCATTGCGATTTTGCAATAATGCTCCATCAGCGCCTAAAGTATCTCTGTACACTCTAATTTTATGATCTAAATCTTCATTAAACTCGATTGTATCTTTAGGATTTTTTAACAAGTCTCCATATTCTTTAATCCTATAAGGGACATTTGCATACACAAATAAATCTTTAGTAAAGAAACGCTCTAATTCGCCTGGCTTGTAATCTTCAATAAATTCTAAAAATTTAAGCAAATAAATTATTTGATGATCTCCCCAATAACCGATATAAGACCAAGGATCATCTGGTTCGCTAATTTCCCAATCAAATCCACCTTTGGTTACACGGTATGGATTATAACCATCGAAGGTTGTAGCGTTTAGAAATTTATGAATCATACTTTCAATAAACTCAGGATAAGAGCACGCTAAGGCTTCCCAATTTTGAAAAATATCTCTCCAATTACCTTCATAGTCTAGAATCTTAGAACCATCAACTTCACTTCTTGTATTAATCGAAAACTTGTTCCAAGGTCTACTAGGATCACCATGCCTGCGACTAAATTTTAAAGGCAAATACTCTAAGCACAAACGTGTAAAATCTTTATCAGAACTTTTATTTGCAATTTCTTTGAGTAGGTTTAAGGTAAACACTTCTGGCAAATCTTTTACAACAGCAACGTTATTTTTAGCAACATTTCTATTTGCTGCATGCAGGTAGGTCTTAAAATCCCATTTTTCGATATTATAGCCATCATCAAAAATACCACCTCTCATGATATTAAAAAGAGTATTAGAAAAGTGTCTTGTATCCTTAAAACTATCTGATGTTAATTGTAAACCGTCTGACGCTGCATTTAATTTTATTAGATTTTTTGTGCCAAATTCTATATTATCATTAAGTTTTTCTAATAGCTTATCGTCTTGTTTTATATCATTTGAAATCTTTGCAATATCAGAATGATCTTGATTCACATTTGCTACAATACACCAATCTTTTTGATTATTTGATGCTAACTTGAATGATGCATTAATGAAATAGGCGCCTTTTTCTGCTTTTACATCTGTCTCTAATTTGGTATCAGCAAAATTCCTAAACGCATCTAATTGTAGAGATGATAACAAGTATGTCGGATTTTTAAACCCTAAAGACCAAGCAATATTGGCTTTTAAGGCTTCACTTGGTTCTGCTTTATCTACAATTATTGCACTAAGTGCAAAAATTCCGATTCCAGAATCTTTAACCAATTCGTTTCTTTTGTAGGCATCTACTAAATTACTACTTGCATTTTGTAGCGCACTACTCACTCCAAATGGTAAAACATTCTGAATACCGTCTAAAGCATTGACATCTATAATATCGCTTGAATTATTTATAAGTCTCGATTTCTTTACAAAACCGTATTTATTACTAGAACACCATTCGTAGCGATAGGTTATATCTAAATCTATATTTTCTTCTTCAAAAATTACCGAATTACCATAAACACCTTTGTATAAATTACATCGTGTATTATAATTGTCTTGAAACCGAATTGAAAAAGGTTCCCATAAAAACCTTTGCCCATTTTTAGTAATTTGAAATATAGATTTAGCGCCAGTTATTTCGGCAGATTCTGTAATCTTATCATCCGAATAATATGGAAATAAAGCAAATTCAGAATTTTTTCTTCCGGCAGTTAAGCCTCCATTACTAGATATAAACATCCAGTGATTAGAATCACTAACTATGCTCATAAAAAATGGTCGCATTTCATTACTATTAGAAATTTTGAAATACTTCTTATTATTAATTGTAACCTGATCTAACTTAGCTTCGTTACCTGAAATCGTGTTATTTTTCAATGTATGGTTGGTTTACTTTTAACTAACAGATATACGATACTGTTAGCCCAATTTATTTAAAAGGAAAGCTTGTAAAACCTTCCATGTAATAATTACTGTACTATTAAAGAGACGTTATCTATATTAACAAGTCCTGCTTCGCCATTAGAATCAAACAAAACTCTTGCGTCTGGTGCTCCAAAACTTGTAGCCGTTAATATCAATTGATATTGCTGTTGTGTACTATTAATGCTTACAGTTTGAACTGTATTTGAAAAATCTCCTCCACTTAGTCCTATACCTGCTATTATATCTCTATCGCCGTCAGACCACGCATCGAACGTTAATACATAAGTAGTTCCTTGCACTATTTCTAGCTTCTGGCTCATATTTACCAAAAACGGCTGCATTGGATTTGGATTTGTAATATTCACTTGGTAGAATGTATTTCCATTTTCCGTTACAGTAGGCGCAGGACTATTATCGTCTACGCCTTGAATCCATGGATTACTCCCGTTTTCAAAATCACCATTAATTAGTAAACCACTGCTAAAAATATTTTCTATTACAAAAGTATCTTGTTGTGTATCGGAATTTCCGTTTGCATCAAAAGCAGTTAGAGTAACTGTATACATGCCATCATCAAAAACTACTACAGGATCGATTAGCGTAGACGTTGTTCCGTTACCAAAATCCCATAAAAAACTAGTTGCATTTTCAGAAATATTTGTAAAAGAAATAGTTCTTGAATTCACAGTGCTAATGAAGTTTGCTTTTAATGTTACTGCTTGTAAATCTTCATTGTCATCATCACTACAAGAGGTCAATGAAAGAGATAATAAAACAATAAAAAGTGTACTTATCTGATTTATTTTAAAAATTTTCATGATTTTGTTTTTAAATTAATTATAAACTCTTACATAATCAACAAACATTCTTTGTGGAAATTCAGTTTCCGCATTGGGCGCTCCTGGTAAATTTCCTCCTACTGCTATATTTATAATCATAAAGAATGGACGGTTAAAAACCCATTCACCTGCATTTACAGGATCACCATCTATTACAGCTTCTTCAGCAACAGTTTCTGGGGTAATTGATTGATATAAATCTCCATCTACATAGTAGTTAATATAATCTGGACCCCATTCTATTCCAAAAATATGGAAATCAGTATCGAAGCGGTCGTTTTCTAATTCATACTCTTTTGTTATTGCTTCACCAGCATTATAACCTGGTCCATGTGCAGTTCCGAAAACGACAGTTGGTGAATCGCCTAAATATTCCATAATATCAATCTCACCGCATTGTGGCCAAGGATTTTGATCACAATCATTTCCTAATAACCAAAATGCTGGCCATATACCTTTGCCATACGGTAAACGAATACGTGCCTCAAAACGACCATATTGTTGCTCAAATAAGCCCTGTGTTATTAGTCTCCCAGACGTATAATTAGAACCTTCAAAATCTTCTTCTTGAGCAGTAATAACAAGTACTCCATTATCTACATTAACATTTTCTGGTCGATCTGTATAATATTGAAGTTCGTTATTTCCCCAGCCTGGTATACCTTGTGCGGTTCCATCTCCTATCTCAAAAGCCCAAAGTGATGGGTCTGGTGTGCCATCCACATCAAACTCTTCAGATAAAACTAAATTATTGAGTTGAGCCACATCTTGTGTTTCGTCGGGATCACATCCTATAAATAAGAATGCAATTAATACAGCAAATGATATATTTTTCATCCTTAAGAATTTATTTAAATTTCTATTTTCCATCTTAATTATTTTTTACAAAGTCTTATTCGTTATAAAAGTATATGTTATCGAAGTACACATTTGATATTGTTGGATTTGCGCCTATCTGAGAATTAAATAATAATAATCCCAAACTAGATCTATCAACAAGACCTGCAAATTGATCTAAAGGTATATCAAATCCTACCCAACCATCGGTCGCTAAGTCAGTTGATGTAATTGTAAAACCACCTGTTTGATTGGTAGCTCCATAATTTGTTAGCTCTAACAATATTCTATCCCCTACTTGTAATTCTTCTTGGACATTAATGTCTATGTGCATATGCGTCATTCCTGTCGCATCTATAGTTGGAACTGCTTCTGATGGAAATATGACCCCATTAAATACTATTCCCACAAAATTGAGATCCGTATAACTTATTATAGCTTGATCTCCGATTGGAAGTACACCACCTAAAGTAGTTTGAAAAGGCGCAAAGAATGAGTTATAACGAGAAACATCCACATCTACATAAGCGTCACTAAAAAGAGAGATTACTGAACTTGCATCTCTTGTTGGTGCGGGAGCAAATTCAAAAGGGCCCGATACCTCGAGGGTTAAAGAACCTTCTGCTAAAACTCCACTTATAGAAGCTGTAATTGTAGTTGTACCTTCATTTAAAACAGTAATCTCACCTAAGTTTGAAATTGTAGCTACACTAGGATCAGAAGAAATAAAATTAAAGTAGTTTGGCGTGGCACTCACAGTTTGATTAATACCCGAAGCCAAATTAACTTTATACCCTAAACCTGTAGCTTGAATCACTGAACCACTAAAGGCTTGCTGAGTAACCATTTCTCCGTTAAATATTTGAGGTCTTGGTTGACCTAGCGTACCTAAATTCTCAAATCTTAGCTCATCTATCCAAAATGTAAAACCAAACCCATTTGTACTTTGTGTGCCAGCTGAGAAAAGAAACATTCCTTTTTCTTGAGTTAAAAGAGATGGATCTGGAATTGGAATTGTGTATTTTCTCCAATCGGTAGATAATTGAACATTAGCTAAAGTAACTGCGAAATTACTTTCTTCAAAATCAGTACCAAAACCTACTTCACCGATGGTGCCTGTAGTTGATCCTTTGGCCCAAAAAGTTAAGGCATCATATCCTGTAAGGTTTCTCCCTGCTCCTCTGTCTTTAAAAATACCACCTATAAACCCACCATTAGGATCATTAGGAGCAGGTACATCTATACGGATTGATGTAGTGCCTTCAAATGAAACGTCATCATCTGTTCCAAAGCCTTCTGTATTTGCTCCACCTGCAGGATCAAAAGATTTAAAGAAATCGTCTGTAAGACCTACTGGTGCATCTGTAAAAATATCTGCTGTATTTGGGAATGTTGACTCAGTAGCGTCATCCGAAATATCTCTCTCACAACCTACAGCTATTAACAATAGCATAAGTAATGCTGTATTTAATTGTATTAACTTTTTAGTTTTCATATTTCTATTTTTTTATTTACCAATATTTATATTCACGTAAGTTCTAATTTCCCATTCACTTCCATTAGGAAAACCTACTGGACTTAATGGTGCGACACCAAATTCTGGTGCTTGATTAGGTAAAAATCGAGGCGAGAATTGATCTAGTGAACGCCATGTGCCTCTTATTCCAATTGTGGTACTTGGTAATATAAACCAATCTGGTTTACCTAAAGATGTTGAAACATCTAGCATAAGTTGCAGTGGAAACGTAAGGTTAAAATCTCTATGGTAATCAAATGGACCCCAATCATTGACTTTGACGTGAGTTTCAAATTTCATCTTCTTATAGATGGCTCTGATGTCACCACCAAAACGTTTAATCAATCTATCGCTATCACCATTTGCTTGGCCATTACCATAATAAAAGTTACCAATAATACCAAAATCGGTACCTAACTTAGAAACCATCCTAGAGTGTACTTCCCATAAGTCTTCTGCTGGTGCAGAATCTGGAAAAGCAAAAAATGTACGGTTAGCTAAGAAACCAATATGAGCATCTTGTGTTGTTGGCAAATGACGAAATACAAAACCTAAATTCATCGCAAATTTCGCATCTTCAGATCTATCGTTATCCCACTGATACATCCATGTTCCTGGGGTAGGGTCGTAAGTAAATAATATCTCACCTGCTGTCGTTTCTCTATTACCTCCTCTTACGGCAAAAGGATCATCAATAACGTTTCTCAATCTACCTGGTGCATTAACATCATTTGGCATTGGATCTACTAATGGTTTTTGGTACATAAAGTTCGGTGCTACTTGTATATTTCCGAATGAATAAGTAAAACCTGTTAAAAAATTTGACATATTACCACTACCACTATCCTTCAGTTTCCATCCAGTAAATGTTTGTGTTGCATCAAAACCTCCGGCAGCAACAAGTCCCATAATAGCGCCTTGTGCATACATATTAAATCGTCCTCCTTGGTATGTCACTTTTGCTTTACCTCCCCAATTATCTTTACCTGAAACTTTATCGTCGAAAACGGTGTAGTTTCCTGAACTACCTCTAACATTCTGAAAGGTACTTCCATTAAGAGGACTTCCACCCCAAATACCACCTACAACAACATCAAACTTCCCAAATTCTCTTTCTACGGCAAGCGTTGCTCTCTCTGTCGGAAAAGCAGGTATAATACCACTTCGTAATTGATTTTGATCTAATACTCGTCGTCCAGTAGCATCAAATTCTAAATCTGTCTCCATATCTCTATGATAAATACCAGTAACATCAAATTTTCCAACTTTTTTATGATATTTCAGCAATGCTGTTGGATTTGCGCCCCACCATAGCTGAGGACCGAAAGCTGCTTTTAAACCTTCAAAATCGCCTTTACCATCAATCTCTAAACCTAAAATTTCACCACCATAAATATCTAAGTTAGGTCCGTAATTAGCTTCAGGATATAAACCGAAGAAATCTCCTTCATATTGCCAGTGATAATGACCTGTTCTGTAAAAACCTCTTAAATCAAAATCTTTTGCATTCCATTCAAATTCTGCTTGGTATACATTAACTCTATTCGCATCACCTAATACAACATTTCCATTATCAGAATTCACGGTGATTGGTCGTGACCTGTTTTCATAGAAAATTTCATCGATTGGATTTTGAGCTACATTTCCAACTATATTAAAATTAACCTCGGCTCTAACGTTTGGCGCAGGATTTCCTTCTATACCAATAAAATAAGACTGCATATGGTCAAACCCTAGTTGATTTGGAAATGTAGTACCATCTACTTCTGGTGTATCTGGTGTAGTAATAAGACTACCACCTGTACTAAACGTAGTAAAATTAGCTGTTAATTGACTTATTCTAATTTTCTGAGCATCATTACCTCCTAATGCAGCTTTATCCCCTCTTGCTCGAAGAACGGCGTCCATGATTTGAATATTATTGAAATAATCATTTAAAAAAGATGGTGTGATACCTTCTCCGTAAGGGTTAAGTTTATGCGCCTCTTTTAAAACATAATATGCTGCTCTTGGATATAGATCATATAATCCACGCTCATTAGTTGGTCCTTTTGCACAAATACCAAACCATTCCTCATTCATATTATTTTGATCTGGCCCAGGTAAATCTATTGAATAACCACCATTAGACCATGATGCATTATTATCATGCTTTTCCGCATTTTTTCTGTCATCAAAACCAAACTTCCACCAACCATCACTAAATTGAAATGTAAAACCACCTATAGAGTTTCCTGCCTTACCTTGACCTGCTGCATTTTGATAAATTTCTTTCCAATTACTTAGCATGTAATAGGCTTGTGCTTTTTGATCTTCCTTATTGTCTTTAGCGTTAAAAGCATCTGCACCAAACTCAGTAAACATTAATGGCATATCGAGTTTTTCTTTTACAACATCGAACATATCTGTAAAAGATGCACCCCTATAAGTATTTGTACCGTAAATGTCTACATCTTTACATTCTTCAGCTATAATATCAATAAAAAGAACATCACCATTACAAATAGCAACTGGATGAGAACTATCAATTCCCTTCATTACTTTTGCAGCCTCATTCATCAATTTATACATTGGTCGTCCGCGACTTTCCCCTATAGCAATCTTTTTCTCTTCTTCATCTGGAAAATCTTCTGTTTCTGCACCTTGCCAGAATAATCCATAATTATTTTCATTACCTAATAAATACATAAGTAAACCTGGAGTATCTTTATACTCACTAACCAAAGTAGTTATTTCGCTCATCAAATGATCTTTAGTAACTTGATCATCATAAATAGTAACAGGCGTCCATACGCCATCTAAGGTTAAACCATATCTACCAAATGAATGATTAAGCATTGTATAGATTCCGTAGTTCTCATATATATACTGTATCCATCTTGCTGGAACACCAGTATATTGACGGACTACGTTTACACCCATATTTTTTAATAAAGACATTTCGGAATCTAAACCAGATTTTATGATGTCGTCTGATTTTTTCCAAAAATTGGCATCTATGGTATTTGTTCCGATTGGAATATAATCCCAATTCATACCATTAATTATAAAGTCTTCCCCATTTACAATCAATTTCATTCCATCACTATTCTTTTGAACTGATACTTTATCAGTTTGACCAAAAGCTGGAATCGCAATTAGTATGAATATTAATCTTAGAAAGTGTTTTTTCATAATCTTAATTTTTAGAAAGGTTTCGTTAGGTCAGCTGTATACTGAATTTAATAATTTAAAAATAATATTAAATTTTATCGATTTCACAAAATAGGCCTATACAAAAAATATACAATTCAATAAATCGTTTACTATTTTGATAAAAATGCAGTTTAAAGCCTTGTTTTTTGAGTTATCAACTTATTAATTATTGGTCAGTAATTAGTTGAAATAAGAACTAAATAACAGTAATGTATAGGTTATGTATAGGTTGAAATTAGATTTGTATAGTTCTTTAAAGCTCGAGAATATAATTTGCAAGGTTTTGCTCGTGGTCTAATCCCATCTTTTTTCTTAATCGATAACGTTTTACTTCTACACTTTTATGAGAAATATTTAATAAAGGTGCAATTTCTTTTGAAGATAAATTCAATCTTAAATAGGCGCATAATCTTAAATCATTTGGTGTAATTGACGGATGAAGCGCTTTGATCTTCTTCATAAATTCTTTATCCACATTATTAAAAGCTTCTTCAAATAATTTCCAGTCACTAGTATTATTCAAATTAGAATTTATCATTTTAATAACTCCTCTAACATCTTCTGGAGACTTACTACGTGATAATTGGTCTTTTATATTATTAAGTAATTCATTTCTTTTAACCAGACTCATAGTGGCTGTTCCGAGTTCTCTGTTTTTATTCTCAATATCTAATTGCAGATTTTCATTCTTAAACTGCACTAAACGTCGTTGACTGTCGAGTTGCTCCATCTCTAACTCTCGTTGCTTTTTATCTAAAAGCTTTTGCTTCTGTTTTTTATAATAGCGTTTATTGAAATAATGCACTAAAAACCCTATTGTTAACAGAAGTATAACATACAATATAACTGCTAATGGCTTTAGATACCATGGCTTTTCAACTCTAAAATTATAAGACACAATATTTTCAGATAATTCAGTTCCTGTTATAGATCTGGCTTCAAAACTATAATCTCCATAAGGCAAATTCTCAAAAGAAGCTTCTGCATCAGTAGACCATTCGCTCCAAGTGTCATATATACCAATTAATCTATACTGGTATTTGGATTTGGCTAGTTTTTCATAATTAGGTACGCTATACTTAAAAGTTACATTAGTATTTTTATTCTCTAAAGTAATCTCATCTTTTGTATTAACTAATTTATAATCGTTGTGCAGAGAATTATGCGAAACTTCATTGAGAAATATCGTATTTAAACTTTGAAAATCTTGAGTAAGATCTAAGATAAGATAACCATTAGCACCACCAATTAAATAGTTATTATCGTCTAAATGTAAAACATTTTCATAACCTGGCTTACTTCTTCTAACATCTCCAGGTATTGCAACTTTATTGATTTTAGGGTCCTTAGAAAGTTTTCCAGGTTCAATAAATATAATTTCATTTTCAGAAAAACCCCAGAGTTTATTTTTCTGTTTATCATTCACAAATTTACCTGACCAATAGTTTTGGTCACTAAATAGCGCACTTAAAATCGAATCTTTTTCGAAAGATTCAGTTGTTTTATTATAATAAAAGGAACCCTCTTTATAACTATATAAAACGGAGTTATTGTGGCTAACTATACTAGATTTAATTCCTTTACCAATAGGTATGCGTTTATAAGCCAATACAGATTCAAAAGTTTTGTCTATATCAATTTTATAAATACCCTTATGTTCGTGATTTACTAAAATCTCATTTGGCCCAACAAACTCTATATATCTAGACGAATTATTAAACCCCTTTATTTTATTTCTTCTCTTCCATTTACCGTTAATAAACTCTAATACATATAAGCCTTTATAATTTCCTTGGATTAGTAAATTCGGTTGATTAATCACCTCTTTAATTACCCATGTACCAATCTCATCTGAAATTCTCTCCGCAATACCATTCCTTATCATAAAAGTACCTTTATCGTGACCACAAAACAATGCGTCTTTCAAAACCTCTAGTGTCCATACTTGTCCTTTAGTTCCTTCAATAAATTTAAATTGCTTTTTTTCTCCTACTTTTTTATAAAACAGTCCCTGATTAGTCCCTAAATACAAAAAATCATTGAATAGAGCAGATGTATATATTGTGCCTAAAACACCAAGTTTATCTTCATAAACTTTAAATTTTGAATTTAAATTTAAGATATTAATACCATTATCTAATCCTAGCCAAGCATTACCAGCAGCGTCCTCTTTTAAAGAAAGAACAGTATTATTACTCAACCCAGCCAACTGATCAATTTTCAGTACAATTTTACCAGTTGGACTTAATTCGATTACACCTTTAGATATGGTTCCTATTAAAAAATTCCCGTTTCTTAATCTAATACTACTATAAACGCTAGCATTCAATAACACATCATTTCCTTCAATATCCCATGGCAAAATATCATCATCTGAACTAAGAAAGAAACCCTTTTCCTTCGTGTGAAACAATAATTTATTATTAAAATCATAAATATTAATTACCTCATCCTTCTTAAGTATTGGTGATGTATAAGCCAGAGTTTCAATACCATTTTCTATTTGAAATACCCCTTCACCTTCCTTTTGAAACAAAATAGTTTCATTAACCTTAAACATTTTATTAATCCTCGATTCAGACTTAACTATACTAAATTCATCATTATCTACATTATATATATAAATACTCTCTAAAGATTGAAATAAAATATAGCCTTCAATATCAATAATCTTCCAAAACTCCTCATCTTCTTGTATTGAGAATTTCCTTTTTGCGGATAAGGAAGTATATAAAAGTTTACCAAACTCATCCTTTTTCCAAAACCCAAAATCCATGTAGCCACCAGAATAAATTTTATCTTCAACAGCTCTAACTGACCTTAGAATATCGTTATTTAGTGACTTAAAAAGTCTCCAATATGCACCATTATACTCTAGCAAACCTGAGTTATTTGCTACATAAATAAAGTTGTCTTGCGATTGGGTAACCGACCAATTTTGGTCTTCAGCATTATAATCCTGAGGAGTGAAAATTTGAATTGGAGGAATCTCTTGGCAGTAAGAAAAAGTAGTCACCAACAATAATAGAATGTATAAAACCTTTTTTATCCTACTCATTTCTTTATCTCAATTAAGTTATGGCACTTATAATTATACAAAATATTATTATGTCAAGAATTACTTATGTTAAGGTACTAATATAAGTAAATAATAGGTTTAATGCACATATGTTGTGGTCTAACTAATAATTGTATAGGCAAAACCTTTATGAAATAGCACTAAAAAAGTATGTGTAAGGAGCCTAAACATGATAAAGAATTATGTATCTAAAACAGGCTTAAATCATCCCTGATGCCGTAAAATAATGATTAGATTAAACTTTAAAATTCTTATCAAGCTAATAAGATAGTCTCTCATATTATAAATAAGCAAATAGCAAGCTCCCTTGTGAAGCAAGACAGGAGTCTATTGTAAATTGTAATATTTTATTGCTTAAATAACACCTATGTAGAGAAAAAACAATTCTACATGTTTTTCTTTTTCAATTATCATGTTGCTTCGAGAGCTAAATAAATTAAAGCAAATAATTATTTATAGAGCATGACAATTACACCATATTAAGTTCACAACAGGTAATTACCAAAAAATATGATGAAAATAAATTAGGTATTGTCTATTTTTTATTGCCATTAGCAGCTTTATACTTTTTTCTTGCTAATTGAATGTCAATTTTTGATGCAAATTCACCCAATTCTAAGGAATTATCCTCATTTTTATCCAATCCAAAAAATTGAAATAAGGCATTTACCGGTTTACCTTGCTTATTAAGTTTATCTTGATAGAATACGTTCAGTTCTTCTATGCTTAATTTAAAATTCTTATCAGAATCAGCACTATTAAACATTTCTATCCTTTTCTTTATGTAAGCCTCAGAAGGTTCATTTGGGTCTCTTGGGTTTTCTTTATCCTGTGCGGCTATTAAGCGGTCATGACCTTTTTTCCAATCAGCTTTTTGAGTAAACTCATTAAATGTAATAAATCCATCCTCGTTAATGTCATACGTATAGAAATTGAGTTTAGCATTTACAGGATCACCCGTTTTTTTATTTACTATACCTTTATAAAAAGTAACAACTTCATTTTTATATAAGGTATCATTTCTATCTGTATCAATTTTTTCAAACTTAATTCTGGCTTTATCCTTTTTAATACCTTCGCTTTTTGCTACATCTTCCTCAGTAATGGAGTACTGCCATTTATCAACGTATTTATAGGCCAATTTCCAATCTTCACCTTTTAAATATTCACTCAACGTAATGATTGAATTTTCATTTTTATCTAAAGCATAGAACATTTTCTTAGGATCAATACGATCTCCATCTTTGGTTTCCTTATAGCGATAGTAACTTTTCATTTCGCGAATAGTTATTACTTCGTTACCATCAGAATCTATAGCCTTAAACCTGTCAGTTCTAACCTTGCTTTCTTGCGCTGAAACGGCACTTGTAACCATTGTAAATACTACTATTCCTAGTATACTTATAGCTTTCATAACTTTTATTTTAATAAATTTGAGACAAGTAAAGATAATGAAAATTTCAAACCTTATTATTTAAGCAGATATATTAACATAAATAGTCGATGAAATAATCTTAAAAAATTTAATATGAGCGACTTACCTAGGCCGTAAGCTTTTCTTTAAAGCCAAAAAAAAGCCCAATTCTATTATTGGGCTTTAAACAAAATGATACGTTACTTATTTCTATTTTTTAATTAATCTCTTGGTTATCTCAATCCCATTTACTAGCACTAAATTAAAAAGATATACTCCAGTTCTTAATTCTGAAACATCTAAACTATCAGAATTATTAAATTTCATTGACATAATTAGTTTCCCAGTAATATCATAAATCCTAACAGAATCTGTTTGAGATTTTGTAGTGATTCTGATTATATCATCAGTAGGATTGGGATAGATACTAAAATCAATAGCATCTAAATCTTCAGAACTCAAAGTCATATTATTGTCAAACACAATACTGTCAATTTCCATAGCTCCTGGAGATGCTGCATTATTGTTAACATCGTCGTTATTAGTATCTCTAACAATTATTTGAAAATCTTGTGTAATACCAGTCCATTCTGGTCTTGCTGATGCTAAATCTACATCTAGAGTCTCAAAAGCAGACATGCTTTGATTAATAGCTACATTTGTTCCAAGAAAGCTAGTGTATCCATCACCAGCATATCTAAACTGTAATCTAAATTGATTATTTAGAGCAGAATTGTTTTTATATGTAATGTGAATATACGTATTTGCTGTAGCATCAACTGAAAACACATCTTGTACTATTTTAGAAGACTCATCCTCAATTGGAGTTATAGTTATAATACCTCCTGAAACTACTGAGGTTGCATCAACATCTGTCCAACCTTCTGAATCTCCATTAGTATCAAAGTTAAAAATCTCTCGCTCTTGAGGCGGTATAGCATCTACAAATTCAATTTTATCAATTTCTAAATTAACACCAGCAGTCGGAACAACATAAGTAACGTTTCCTGCAGCTTTAAAGTGGATTTTAATATCATTTTCAGTACCAGCCCAAAGTGCGTTTGTTAAATCAAACCAATAAGTTATATAATCTGTTTCTCCTGCTGTAATATCTAAATTAACAAAACGTCTTCCACCACTATCGTTAGGATAAGATACTCTCATAAAAGTAGGACCTGATGCGTCTGCATTTTTTATAGTTACACCTACAAAACCATTAGTATCTGCATCAACATTAGCCGTTATAGTACCAAAATTAGGATTGCTAGCATCACCATTTAAATCCACAGATAAAAATGTCGAAGCAGCAGAAGTGGAGCAGGCAGATGTTACATTAAAACCTTCATCAACTCCCGTAAAATCAAAAGTTTGCCCTAAACATATAAATGGTACTATTGTAATTATAAATAGTAAAGTAATTTTTCTCATAATATTTCTTTTTTAACGAATTTTAATTGTTCAGCTAATTAAATCTGAGGTGCACAAAATTAATTTTGTTGCCTTGATTTACCAATTTTTCGTGCATTTTTTTGGTGTTTTGTCAAAATCTGAGAGTATATTTCTTTATAATATTTTTTATTTATAGTTTTTTTACCTGCTTTATCTACTCCCGCCTTATTTGCTTTTCTAAGTTCTTTCAACCTTTCTAAATGAAGGTTATAAATGCGCGCTTTTTGCTCTTCTTTTAGTGCTAAATGTTCATTGCCTGCAATAATATCATTATTAAGTTGCTCTACCATAGCGGTAGCTTTTTCTTTCATTTTATCGGTCTGGGATAAACTAGTGGTTAATCCTAATCCTAAAAATACGATACATGTAAATAGTACTTTTTTCATTTTTCTTTTTATTTAATTATTGACTGATTGCTGTTATATTATCAAACCGCCATCGCAATCTATAGTTAGTATCGTCTACAATACCAGTTACTCTAATTGCAATATAAAAATCTGCAGTTGGTGAAATACTAAACTCTTGTCGTTTATAATTATTATTTCCAAATCCTTCAGCATCCATACTTGGTACTGATTCTGTTCCCATCACTGTCCAATCATTCTCATTAAAGGAACCCGAGCCATCATAAGTTTGCGACCAATAAAATGTAACCATTGCTGCATTTTGGTTTTTAAAGGCATAAGCTGCGTCTATACTAATATCCATTGGTCCGACACCTTCAATAATTGGTGTAATTACGACATTATCGATTGTTCCGTTTAATGCAGAATCGTTCCCTGTGTTATAAAAAAGATTTAATCCATTATCTGAACTACCAGTTTCATCTTCAACATCGCTAAAAGAGCCTGTGTTTGTAATTAAATCAATCAATTGATTTGGATCTATTGTTTGATTGGCAAGCGCATTTTGATAATTTAATACAGAATTTAAATAACTATTTGTTCCATCATTAGACTCAAAAGTCTCTATGTAACTAAATGGTACAGCGCCGTCATTATCTGTAATGATAATAGTTTGTGATTGTAAGTTAGCTCCTGCATCCAAGCCACCTGTAACACTCGTTATTTCTAGGGTTAAGGTTTCATCAGATTCAGTATCCGTATCGTCTACTAAAGTAATTGCTACGCTGCCAGTACTAGATCCTGATGGGATTACAAAAGCATAAGGATTAGCGTTACTGCCACTAAAATTAAAATCAGATATGTCAGCATTCCCTGAAGTAGTTAACTCAATTGTAGCATCTGATGTAGTAGTTTCAGAAATATCAAAGTTCAATGTAATTGTTCCTTCGGCTTCACTATAATTTAGTGTATTTGATGGACTAAAATCAATTATCGGATTTGGTGACGCATCATCATTTACTAAAGTTATAGTCGTTTCTGTTTCAGCACCTAAACTTAAGCCTCCTGAAACCTCATCTAAAGTAAAGGTAATAGTTTTGTTGGCCTCAAAATTAGCATTATCTATAGGTTGTACCGCAAAACTCGTTGAAGTAGAACCACTCGGAACGTTAATTACAAAATCACCTGAAGTTTGACCATCTACTGTATAATCTACACCATAAATTGCATCGCCAAAAGACGAAACACTTAGTGTTCCTCCATCTGTAGTTGCTTGATCAAAAAGTATTTGAATAGATTCACTAGTAGCCTGATTTTCATCAATTTGCTCAGTATTATTTTCAAAATTTACTAAAGCTATTAGTGGATCGTCATTATCTATTATTATAAACGTTAAAGTGGTGTTTTCTCCTAATTCTAAAGATCCAGATACACTAGTGATTGTTATAGTTAACGGTAAATTACTTTCAATGTTTTGATCATCTATAGGCGTTAATGAAAATGTTGAAAATAACGTTTGTGCTTCTACATCTAAAGTGAATGAATTAGAACCCTCACTGGTTTCATAATCTACACCATAATCTCCTCCAGAAATTGAAATATCTATAGTACCACCAGCATGATTAAAACTATCTATACCTACGTTAATATTTAGTGGGTTTGTAGCATTTTCAACCTCCACGAGTTCCGTAATTGCAAAAGTAACTTTTCCTATGGCATTAAGATTCTCATCATCGTCTTCACAAGATATTAAGAATAGTAATGCTCCAAAAAAAGAAATAAGATATTTTAGCTTCATAGATTCTCTTTAATTTAAGATGTTCGTAAATATCATTAAAAGCATACTTGTGTAGCTTTAGTTAACGTTGATTAATGTACAAAAAAAAGAAATTTATGTTAAACTACACTAATAATCAAATAAATAGACCCAAAAAAAACAGTCTAATTAGTTTTACAAACTACTTTTACAATTTCTCATTAAACACTATTACTAATAAGAGCAGGCAAACGTTTATTATATACTATGTAATTTGTATTAAATAACTTAAAAATACTGTTTGTTTAGTCTTTGCTACTAAACTCATTTTCATAATACTCATAAAAATAAGTCCCTATTTTTTTCATTGCATCGGTTACATAATGACCTACAGGGCGCGGATTTTTTTCAAAATAAAATTCAGAAGTTTCAGCCCTTTCCTGAGGAATTAAAACGACATTCTTATCATTATGAGAAACCTCTTTCATAGCTTTTACAACTTTTCCGTGACCAACTTGTAACAGTAAAAATGGTAGTGTTGGACTATTAAAATCCTTACGAACATGACGTATTAAATTCATAAGATTTTCACCATAAGTTTCACTAGGTTCTGCCCCTCCTTTTTTGCCACTATCACTCTCACCTTGAACCCAAAGCATCCCGCATAAATCGTAACTATCTTTTGCTAGAGTCGAGATTACCTTATTAGAATAATTAACAAATTCACTATATAATTTTGGTTGCTTTTCTTCTTTTATTTGAGTCGCCTTCTCTATGGTCCAATTAGGATTCCAAGCTCCGTATAAAGACATACCACCTCTAGAACGTTTAATTAATATAATCTTATGGTCTGGATATTTTTCAGACACATTAATACCAAAGAACAGTTCAGGACCAAATAAGTAATCGGCACCAAACTTTTTTGCTGTATGCTTAGCAACCTTAGTCGTATCTAATGGTTTTCCATCACCGAAATTATAATATAGAGTTACATTTTTTTGCGCCAGCTTTAAACGGAGTTTATCCTCAGTAGATAAACCACTAGCTTTTGCTCTACCATCCATATTAGATTGGCCAGCTAATAAAAATATTTTTATCTTTTTTTGACCATCTGCATTTTGAGAAATAATTGGTTTTGAAACAAAAAGTACCAATATCCCAATAATTAGGTATTTAATTCTCATATTTAATATGTTGATTTTCAAAATTAAATCGAATTTTCTATAATCAGTTTCAAAATACTCAATATTCTGTAAATAATGACTTACCTTCAGCTTTAAATCACTAATAACCAACCTATTTTGCCATAAGAATTCATATTTTTGAATAACATAAAATACCTACATTTTTCGTTATGAAAATAAAATTACTTTTTTCTCTTGTTACATATTTCGCATGTCTACAACTATCTATCGGTCAGATGGACATGATGAATGTATTACCAACCAATTTAGCCACACATACAGCTGTACAAAATGGATCTTGGTTTAGCGCCTCAACTTGGGATGCTGGCAATGTACCGTCGACTGGAGCTATTGTTTATATTCCTAATGGAATTACCATAGGTTATGAAGGGTCTTCGGGAGATCATATTTTCGCCATTAGAGTTGATGGTAATTTTAATATGACTGAAACCGATGCAAACCAAACTACAAGACTAAAGTTTGACACATTCTTCGCTATGCATGGTTCTTATATTACCATATTAGCAAATAATGCAACTGATGGAAATATAATAGTAAATATTGAACCTTTCGATATAGAAACCTTCCGTTCTAGTACAAATATCTGGAGTACAGCCGCAGAAAATCATTTTAGAGATAATGGAGTTGTCACCTTTAAAACACGAACAGGACAGGGCGATGATCGCTATAACACATATGCTGAAGCTTTAAACGGGGATTTTCAAATTATTGAAAGCTCAGGAACAATTGTGGATGATGGTATTGGAGTCCTTGGACGTTACAGTTGGGATCCGGAGCAACTAAGTTTAGGGATGGTAACTATGGGGCAGCTAGAGATTATTGGTCAAGAAAAAACAAATATGATAAAACTTGCTTCGAATGCAAATTCAGGGCAAAACACTTTACAATTATCTGAAATCCCTTTAGGGTGGAAAATCGATGATGACTTAATTATTACTAGTGGTGGTAATGCATCAACATCTAATAATGGAGAAGACGAAGCTCAAATTCAGAGTATTTCTGAAAACACTATTACATTAAGCACTAACCTATCTAAAAATCACGAAGGTAGACCAGCAGATGACTTGCATTGCTATGTAGGTAATCTTACAAGGAATATTATTTTTAAATCACCAAATACAAGTATTGTAACTCAAAGAGGGCATGTTATGGCGATGCATAATGATACTAATGTTCAAATTAAAAATGCACAATTCTTACGTTTAGGTCGCACCGACAAATCAAAATTATTAGATGATTTTATTTGGAATAATTGGTTAGAGCCTCAAGTTTTTACAAGTAAAATTTCTGCATTAGGACAAGAGTGTGCTGAGATGCGCGATATACCTACTAACGAAATGACCAACTCTAGAGGGCGTTATTCTATCCATTTACATAAGTTAGGTGCAGCGGCTGGCGCTAATATGGCACAAGTAACGGGTAATGTTATTTGGGATAATCCAGGTTGGGGCATTACACATCATGACTCTCATGCTAACGTTTCGGATAATGTGATCTATGATATCGTAGGTGCTGGTATTGTGTCTGAAACTGGCAGCGAAACTGGGACTTGGGATAATAATTTAGTAGTTAATATACAGCAAGGACATACCACAGATCCTTATACAGCTTCTCTTTACCATGATGATTATTTATTTAGTGGAGAAGGCTTAGCGATGAAAGGTCGTGCCGTCTTATGCCGTAACAATGTTATAGCCAATGCCAGAAGAGGTGTAGGAGTTATTAATATGAATAATTCTATTAATAATTTAGACCGGCTAGATGCAGAAGCTTTGGCAACGAGTAGAGTTGGTTATGAAGTTGATAATTTTCCTTTAAGCAGAAACGGTTACAGTAAAGAAGGTGATGGTGTAATGCCGGTTGAAGCATCATTAATCATGGAAAATACGATAGCCATAGATTGCAACATAGGTTTCCGCTCTGTAGAACGTGATATGGGAATGAATCACGAATCGCGCTCTATCTTCGATGGACTTAAAGTTTGGGGAGCAAATACTGGTATTTTAATAAACTATCAAGCAGATTATAGTTTTAAAGATATTTTTATCTCTGGGAACAATCCAACAACATCATTAGGAATTGATATGTGGAAACATTCTCATAATCAAACCTTCGAAGGTTTAAAACTAGTGGACTTAGAACACGCCATTAGAGTTTCAAAAACAACATTAAGTAACTCTGAAGAACCAAAAACAAGAAATAATGGGTTTACACCTTGGATTTTTATTGACCTTGAAACAAGTAATGTGAATGAATTTTATCAACTAGACGTTGATAATCCTGAACTCAACCCAAGTTTTAATTATACCGAACATCCCGACAATACAATCCACCTCAATTCAGCTGACCTTTCTAGTAGACCAACAACGTTTACAATTTTAGATGATATCGTATTAGATTATTCAGCCTCAGGAGATGAAGCTTTACGATTTGAAGTTGATGGCATTATCACCGACGATTACGGAAGCTATGACATGGGTATACAACAAGCCTTAGCACAAGGAAATTTGAGAGAAAATTACCCAAAAAGGATTTATCAATTTGCCTCACAGGCAAAATTTGAAGATTATCTAATGGTAAATGGAGTTTACAAAGATGTCAATGATAACGACCAGCTTTATTTTATAATCAACGAGAGTCTACCAAATAGAAGAACTTTTGAGTATACCACATTCCCTGTCCGCGTTAAGATAATGAACGCTCCTTCCTCTGGTGTTTTTGCAAGTCCATTAGTAGAAAGCGCGTCTGCTTTATTACCAAAAAACCAAATGATTAGCAGATTAGCTACTGTTTCTCAAAGTACTACACAAACAAACATAGATTATACAGATGGATTTCACAGAACAGTTAACTTAGATCTTTCTGCAGAAAAAGCTGTCGACGGCAATATCAATGGTCGTATAAATGCACAATACTACCAACGCGATTTATTACCTGTTGGAAGTTTTTCTGAAACCACTCTAAGTAACGAACCATATTACGATATAGACTTTGGTGAAGTCAAAACCATTGAATACTTTGATATTTGGAATACTGTTGAATTAAACGGTTCAAATATTGAAGTCCCTTCATCACATTTTAAGAATTTCTCTGTTTTTATTTCTGATGCTCCGTTCACAGGAACTACATTCCTTGAATCTCAAGCACAAGCTAATTTTGAATTTGTAAAAGATGGAGTGCCTACTCGAAAGTTTACACAAAACAATATTGGCGCGGTTGGTCGTTATATGAGAATTCATTCTTCCAACCCAACGGATATTGAATTAAAATTTGCAGAAATTGAAGTTATCGGAAGAACCTTTACGGGTACATTATCTAATGATATTGAGGAAGAATTAGGCTTTAGCCTATATCCAAACCCAACCAAAGATTACGTTAGCATAGCGTTTGAAAAGACACAAACTAATGTTACCATCGAAATCTTTAATATGCTTGGTCAACAACTCGGATCAACAAAACATGAAGTCATTAAACAAACAGAAATTAATATCAGTGGAAATACAGGTATCTATTTTGTTAAGATTTCGGGTGATAATAATTTAGAAATCACAAACAAAATAATTAAGCACTAAGCAATATCAGTTTATTCACAATAGTTTTAAGAAGATCTTGTTTTTAGATATTTCCACTAATAAAGAGTGCGTTGCTTTATAAATCAATTTTTATAATCCCAAATTCTTTTGGCTTCACTTCAAAAATACCTTTGACGACTTTGTCATTAGCATCAACAAATGAATACTCGTAGGTGCCGTAAAAACCGCGACCAACAATTAGACCTTGTTTAGAAGTTTTACCATTGATATTGGTAATCCACTTCTTAAAGACAAGATCATAATAAGCTTCACCCATTACACCTAGTAAATTCTCAACAGCAAAAATATCTGACTTTCCCCTACCATCTTCAGTATTGCCCCAAAATAAAAATTCTGATACATTAGGATGACTAAACGCTGCAATCATAAAATCTCTAGTATATTGTGCTCTTACTTTTTCGTCTCGTATATCCATTGTGAATTCTGATATACTAATTTGCTTGCCAAGTGTTGCGTAATAGGTTAATATTTCTAACACACGCTCTGGCGGCGTAAGATCACTTCCCATATGACTCTGTATGCCAATTCCTTGAACTAAACCACCAGTATTTTCGTCAATACGTTTAATAAAATTATAATACCACTCTTGCTTTTTTACATCGATACCTCCTTTACTTATAATGCCATATTCGTTAGTAAAACGTCTCACATTTGGTTGTTTTTTAGCAATAGTTCTAAAACCATTGTAAAGAATTTCTTCACTACCAGTAACATGTTGTAAATCTTTATTGGTATAAGCTTCATTAACGATATCCCAATGCGACACTTTACCTTTGGTCGCATCTAAAATATCTTCTACATGAGACTCTATAATTTTGGTTACCTTCTCAGGGTTATCTTTATTTTTAAAAATATCTTTCGTTAAATAATTAAATCCAGGCCAAATAAGCACATGACCTTTTACTGGATAACCATCTGCTTTTAAAATATCTAAAGCTTTCAATGTTTGCTTCTGTTTGTCGTCCCTGCTCCAACTCTTTATTTTGAGGTCATTACCTAAAACAACACTATTAAATAATTTTTTAAAGTTTCTATAATCTACTGTATTATTAACAACATCTTTAGATGCGATTCTCGCACCAAACGGAAATGCATGATTAATCTGTCTTATGCTAACCACTTTATTATCTAAAGGCTTACCATCTTTACTTATTTGAATTGTAAAATTTCCTTTTCGTATAGAATTAATTCTTTTATTTGCCCTTTTTCTCCAATCGGCATCCGCTTCCATACCAATATACGTTACTTCTGTTTTTGGCAAGCTTTCTAGAGCTGTACCTTCTTTAAAAACTTCAAACTTTATATGCTTTATCATAAAAGATTGCGGCCGATAACCGTATTGCATTACAATACCTAAATCCTCTTTTTTAATATTTTGTCGGGCTTGAAATGGCAAATAGTAGGTTTGCCAATCTGAAGAAAAACTTTGCGTATAAGCAATATTACCTTTATAATTATTTAATTGCTTAAAAATAAATAAGGCTTTAGCTTCACCTGTTTCTAAACTTGCTGATACTGTTTTAGCCTTAAAAGACAGTAAAAAAACGGTTCCTTTTTTATAGCTACCTTTCTCAATAGGAAATTTTGTTGCGTAGTTATATATAAACTTAGGTTCCTTACTACTTTCAAATAAATACTGAGTAAGACCTAAGCTATCTTTACTTTTTTTAATATTCGAAAACTCATTTTTAGAGTTAATAAACGGTAAGAGATTTTGCTTAATTAGATCCTCACCTTCCGCGATATTCTGAGAGAAACTGAAAGTTATTGATAATAGTAAGCTATAAATTAGTAATTTTATTTTCATGCTTTCGCTGGGGTTTCCATTAATTAAATCCTAGTGTTTAAGTTTTTTGCTTAAACTCCGTTTTTAATCTTGTTTCTTACTTTTTTTTGTGCCTTTATTTCTTCTACCAACATTTAAACGCTCAGGAACTAACATCTCCTTTTTCCAATCTTTGAGCATAGCCAATAGCTGTTTGGCTTTTTGTGGTTCATTTTGTGCAAGGTTATTTTCTTCAGAGATATCTAACTTTAGGTTGTATAATTCTATCTCTTTTGTTTCTAAATATTGAATTAACTTAAAGTCACCTGAACGTATTACAATCATTTTGCTGTCACCCGTACTGTGCGGTCTTGCCTTGCGAGACATCCAATATACCGTTCTATTTTCCCAAGATTTTTCCCCTTCTAAAACTTTAGCATAACTTTCTCCATCGATACCTTCCACTTTTTGTTCTAAAGCCAATTCTAATAAGGTTGGAAACACATCCATACCAACTATAATAGATTTTTTATCTACCCTTGGCTTTAACTTTTTATTCCACTTCACAAATAGCGGCACCCTAATTCCGCCTTCATATAAGTGTCCCTTACCTGCTTTTAAAGGAAAATTGGTTGTTGCTAAATGCCGTTCATTTTTATTTCCATCGTTAGATAATCCGCCGTGATCTGAAGAAAATATAATAATAGTATTCTCATCAATATCCAAATCTCTTAACGTCTTTAATAAACGACCAACATTTTCGTCTACATTCTCAACCATGCCAGCATAAGCTGCATCATTTTGGCGCATTTTTCGTCTACCTTCTCCTTCTTTTATATATTCTGGTGTATCACCAAAGTCTATTGCTTTTAGTTGTCTCCTGTTTCTCAATTCGTCCTCAGGTTTTGCTTCTATCGGAGTATGCACTGCATAATACGCTAAAATTGCTAAAAATGGTTGTTCCCTATCAGTTTTCTTAATAAAATCTATAGTTGCATTTGTCAGCATATCTGACGCATAATCTCCCGCTTTACCATCTTTTTCTAAATCTTCAACTTGTTCTTTATGCCTTTTCCCGTTTCTTTTATTAATATTAAAAGGATAAAATCTTGATCCAATTCCCCCAGCTCTTCCTGCTGCATATGTGTGTTTAAACCCAAAATTATTTGGATTGCTTTTGCCTTCTCCCAAATGCCATTTACCCACGTAAGATGTGTTATAACCAGCATTAAGAAACTGTTTAATAAAGTTCTTTTCTTCTGGTATCTCTGCTAAATTCCCTTTGTTTTCGTTAATGGGGTACATACCAGTCATCATTCCATAACGCGATGGGGTACAACGCGGATAACTACTATATGCATTTGTAAATGTTATTGATTCTCTCGCAAGCTGATCGATATTATTTGTGTCATAAAGCTGCGAGCCAGTAATGCTTAAATCGTGGTATCCTAAATCATCTGTATGTATTATTAAAATATTTGGCTTGTCTTGGGCAATTGCCGCAAAAGACTGACATAGGCTTAGAAAAAAAAGTATATACTTCATTTGATTTTATATCTTATTACGTCCTTTTTCATTAGACTTGTAGTACTCTACCACCCTTTTTAATTCAGAAAGTGTGCCAAAAATGAAATCCTTTTATTTGTTGTTATTTATTCTACTAAGTGCGATTTGAGTTTAGCTTTTAGTTCTTTTGCAACTATCAAATATTCTGAATCCTTAATTAAGTTTCTTGTTTCTAGCGGATCTTTCTCGTAATCATATAATTCGCGACCTTTTATATTACTAGCGTCATAGGTATCGTAGCTTCTATAATTATTATCGTGCCACTCTGTATAACGGTAACGATCTGTTCTTATAGAATAACCCATTTTTTTGTTACGCCTGTATTGGTGATAAGCATAATCCATATCAATAGTAGTTGAAGTATCATCATCTAATAAGGGTAAGAGTGATTTACCATCAGTTTGGGATGATTGCGGCACATTGGCCAATTCAAAAACTGTTGGAAATAAATCTACTAAATTGACAGGATGATGAGAATTTTGATTCTTTTCTACACCAGGACCAGCAAACATAAAAGGAATACGTGTCGCTTGCTCAAAGTTAGAATGTTTACACCATTCTGTATGATCTCCTAAATGCCATCCATGGTCTCCCCAAAGTACAATAACTGTATCGTCTAGGATATTTCGTTTTTCTAATTCGTCAAATAATATTCCTAATTGTGCATCGATATAAGAGATACAAGCCATATACCCATGAATTAATTCTCTTTGTTTAGCCTCTGGTAAAACATCACCTTGTCTTAAGTCATTATCTATATCTGAAAACGCCCTAAGCTCACCAAATGAGTGATATGCAAATTTTGGTGTTCCATCTGCGAGCTGCTGAAATTTAGCCAATTCAATTTTATCCCTGTCATACAAATCCCAATATTTTTTTGGTGCTACAAAAGGCAAATGCGGCTTTTGATAACCAATACCCAAAAACCATGGCTTTCCTGATTTTTCTAAATCACTTAATTGCTTTAATGCAGTTTGCGTGTAGAGTCCATCTTGGTATGCTGTATCACTTACATCAGAACCTTCCGTTGAAGGCTTTAATCTTTTAAATACATAATTTCGTAATTTACCTCCACGATTAATGCCTTTTGCTTTGGCTTCTTCAATCAATGCAGTCATTTGTTTTTTAGTTTCAGAATCTTGGTAATAAGAAAATGCAGGTTCACCAGTAATAGGATCAAAATCATCTGGTAATTGATGCGGCATACTCCAACTTTTACCATCATGCCCCTTTGCTGAACTTCCTTTGTGATAAATCTTACCTACAGCAGTTGTTTCGTAACCTTGCGTGGTTAAATACTCTGGCATTGAAATTAAGTTAGACGATTCTCTAAAATCCGTGTGTAAATCCCATACCTTAGTTTTATCTGGATTTGCACCTGTCATAACGCTTGCTCGAGAAGGCCCACAAACCGCATATTGTACATGTGCGTTTGTAAAAGTCATTCCCATTTTTGCTAACCTATCAAAGTTTGGTGTATGCATTTGTGACTCACCATAATTAGATAACAACGGTTTTAAATCATCTACAGCTATAAAAAGTATATTCTTCTTTGAATTCTGCACTTGTGCATCACCTTTTTCTGGCTCTATTTTGCTTACAGATTGCTGTGCATTGCACGCTACTAGAACAACGATGGCAACAAAACCTAATATATATAGTACTTTCTTCATATAACTTTTATTCGCTTTTACCTGTTAAAACATCTTGTAAAGAGGTCTCATCATCCTTTTTATCAACTATTGATCCAAAGTCTGTATCAGTTATCATTCTGAAATCTGCTAGAGATTTATCATTACCAGATTTTTTCATTAGTTTTTTCAATTGTGCTTTCAGACCTGATATAATACTTGTATATGACGGGTTATCGATAATATTATTCATTTGTTCAGGGTCTTTTTCTAAGTCGTATAACTCCCAAACATCAATATTATAATAGAAATGTGCCAATGTGTATTTTTGAGTTCTTATACCATAATGCGGCTGTACATGATGCCAATATGGAAACTCGTAATAATGGTAGTACATAGCTTGATCCCAATCTTCAGGTGTTTCTCCTTTTAGGATAGGTTTAAAGCTTTTGCCTTGCATTTGCTGATCCGTACTTATATTTGCTAAATCTAATAGCGTTGGCGCAAAATCAATGTTTGTAATAATATCTTCATTTACAGTACCTGGCTTAATCAAGTTTGGGTATTTTACCATAAAAGGCATTCTAATGGATTCTTCATAAATAAAACGCTTATCAAAAAATCCATGATCTCCTAAATAAAATCCTTGGTCTGAGGTTAAAACAATAATTGTATTATCTGTTAGACTATTTTTATCTAAATAGTTTAATACGCGTCCAATATTATCATCTACGGATTTCACACAGGCTAAGTAATCTTTAATATAAGTTTGGTATCTCCATTTTCTACCTTCTTCAGTCGTCATTCCTTCTGGTTGTACTATCTCACCTGGTTTTGCTCCGTAAAAAGCCCATTTAATTTTTTCTTTCCCTTTTAAATCAGTTGGTTCTTCAAACTTCATGTCTCGACGCGAAAAATACTCCATTGTCATTTCCGTGTCGCCTGCTGTTAATTCACGTCCTTTATAATCATCATTAAAAGTTGAAGGGTAAGGAAACTCAACATCGTCCCATAATTCTTCATATTTAGTATCTGGTTGCCATGGTCTGTGTGGTGCTTTATATTGCAAAACCATCATAAATGGATCATCTTGATTACGCCCGTTCTGTAACCAATCCATTGCAAAATCTGTGCTTAAGTTTGTTGAATAGCCTTTTAACTTGGTGTCTTTTCCATTAATATTATATGTAGGGTTCCAGTAATGCCCTTGTTGACCAGCTGAATTGTGATATTTAAAGACATCAAAACCTTTAGGCTCTGTTCCTAAATGCCACTTTCCGAAGAGTGAGGTTTGATATCCATTCTTCTGAAATTCTTGTGGAAATGTCCACTGCGTTTCATCAAATTTTCCTCCACTTTCATTTTTGTAATACCGATTAAGATTACTATAGTTACCTGTTAATATTGCAGCTCTGGATGGTCCACAAATAGCATTAGTACACAACACATCTTGAAACAACATGCCTTCCTTCGCAATCCTATCGATATTTGGTGTTGGAGCTAAGTCGCTATAAATACCACCATAAGCACTGATGGCTTGTGTGGTTAAATCATCTGCCATAATATATATAATATTTGGCTTTTGAGGTTTATTATATTCAGTTTTATAATTTGCTTCTTTACAAGATATAATTGTTACAATACAAGTTAGTTTTAAAATTACTCCTAAAGTTCTCCTACGTTGCTTAAAAAAAAATAAATCTCTCATTTATATGATCACTATTATAGTTTGCAAAATAACTTCTAAACTTATTAAACTAGTATCCAGGATTTTGATCTGCCTGAGATATCTCTGTATTATTAGACAATTCTGTTGAAGGAATTGGAAGTAGCATATTCTTTACAGATACCGGATATATAAGGTCTCTATTTCCAAGATTAGGAAAATTATTGTGTGTCTCAATAACCTCTTCTAAGAAAAATTCGTAACCTCTTCGTCTTGTATCAAACCACTCATGGTTTTCGCCAAGAAGCTCATATTGGCGTTCTCGTAAAATACGTGTTCTAAACATATCTTGATCCATACCAGACCAATCTGCAGGTTCAATTACAGGTCCGTTAGCAGTATTTCTTGCTCGCGCTAAAACTTCGTTAACATATTGGTAGGCATTACCTGGCCCATTGAGTTCGTTTTCTATTTCTGCCAACATTAAAAGTAAATCTGCATACCTCAACTTCATCATATTTCTATCGGTAGTAGATCCATTAAAACCGGGTTCTAAATATTTTTTTAGACCTGTGTACCCGTTAGTACCATTAACTTGAATTGGATATATATTTTGTACAGAACCATCTACTCTTGTGTAAGAATCGAATAAAAATGTAGCATCAATTCTGGGATCTCCAGGATATTGATCTACATGTTGCTCATAAACTTCTTTGTTAGGTCGCACACGGCCGAAAGTCGGATAATTATAAAAATCTTGTAACGTATATGATCTTATTATATCTGAGTTTCTTACAGATCCATTAGCTCCGTATTGTATTTCAAATATTGCTTCAGAAGTGTTTTCATTAGTTGGATCGTATAAATCTGAAAATAGTGGTACTAAGCTATACTGACCAAAAACTGCTATAGCCTCATCGTAAGCAGATTGCCACATAACCGTGTTATTAGTTTCTCCTGCTATGGTCATATAAACTTTGGCTAAAAACATATTAGCCGCAGTTTTTACTGGTCTATCAGATAAAAATTCTCCAGGATTAGGAAGCATTAATTTTGCTTTTTCAAAATCTGAAATTATCAAATCATAAATATCTTGTTTTGTACTTCGTGGAGTATTTAAATCGTTAATTGTTGATGGTGTAGTCTTTAAAGGTACACCTCCAAAATAGCGCACCAAATCAAAGTAAGTCGCTGCTCTAATAAAATAAGCATCACCTAAAGCACGATCTTTATTGGGTAGTGTTGAATCTTCTAAATTAGAAATTATAATATTAGATAAATTAATTGTGCTGTACATCTGAGGCCACATGCGTGTTAACCACGTATTGTTAGGTAATGTATTTAAACTTGTAGCATCTAAACTAGCGCCTTGATTAGAAAAGAATTTACCAGAGACAGGCGCTATAAATGTATGAATTGCTGTGCCATGATAACCAGGACTGGCATAACTTTGGTACAAGCCATTTATTGCGGACTCTATTCCATTTTGCGTAGAAAAAACAGCTTCTTCTTCTACAAAGGTGTCGACTTCCTCTTCTAAATAATCGTTACATCGAATAAAAGAAGCTACACATATAATTAGGATTAGTTTTATGTATTTTTTCATAATATAATTTTTAAAATGTCAAGTTTAAGGCAAGTGTATATGTTCGTTGATTTGGAAAGGAATTCCAATCGACACCAACTCTACTAGGATCGAATGTAAAGCTGTCTGCTTCTGGATCAAATCCACTATAATTTGTAAACAATAACAAGTTTTGTCCTGAAAAAGAGATGTATGCATTCTCAACGAATGCGTCTTCCTTAAATGGAATATTGTAACCTAAAGTCACATTAGAAAGTCTTATAAAACTTCCATCTTCTATAATACGATCGGTAAAACCTGTCTCATCTGCTAAGTCGTAACCTACTCTTGGAAAAGTACCTGAAGGATTTGCTGGAGACCATGCATTAAAATATGCTTCTGGTCTTACATTAGTAGATCCATTATCTGCGTAAGCTTCTCTTAACAAATTACCGTTAGCAATATCATTACCATAAACACCATTAAAAAGTGCACTTAATGAAAAGTTCTTATATGTAAAACTTGTACCAAAGCCAAAATTAAAGTCAGGATTAGGATCACCTATTATAGTTAAGTCATTGTTGTTAATTACACCATCACCATTTTGATCTACTAAATAAACATCACCTAATTGTGCGGGTGTTCCGTTAAAACTTGGTGCATTATTTAAATCATCTTGATTAGATACAATACCATTGGTAGCATAACCATAAAACAAACCAGGCGCTTCTCCTTCTATAAATATATTTGCTTCAGTTTTAAAGAAATTACCGCCAGAAATCTGTTGGCCTAAATAAGCACTATATATGTTAGCACCAAATTGACTTGGTGAAAATCCAATATCGCCTACCTCATTTCTATTAAATGCTATATTACCAAACACATTCCATCTAAATTTATCATTATCAACTATATCGGCATTTATAGCCAACTCGATACCTTTATTAAACAACTCACCACGATTTACAAAAGCATCATCGAATCCATTAGAAGGAGCAATTTGTGCATTTAATAATAAATCATCTATTTTTTTATAATATACATCAACAGAACCTGTAACTCTATCATCTACCAAGCCAAAATCTAAACCAGCATTATATTGGCTGGTGGTTTCCCATTTTAACGATACATTATTAAGATTCTGAGGAAGTAAGGTTTCTAGCGGAATACCATTAGCATCAGAATACGGTGTTAATGCCACATTAAAGCGTCTAATTGTACTGTAGGGATCTATTGCTTGGTTGCCTGTTAAACCCCAACCCAACCTCAACTTAGCCTGAGAAAGAAACTTTGAATCTTTAAGAAACTTTTCTTCTTGCAGTTTCCATGCAAATGCAAAAGCTGGAAAATAACCCCAACGATTATCGTCTCTAAATTTAGAACTACCGTCTGCTCGAAAGGTTGCTGTAAATAAATATTTATTTTTTAGTGTATAATTAAGCCGTCCTAGGTAAGATAATAAAGCTTCCTCTTCATTAAATAAAAATTCCGGCTGCTGATTGGATCCTGTATCTATACCGTCTGCTCTTAAGCTTTGATCTGCAAAATCAGTAGCTGATCTTGTTTTAAATTCAGTTCTTCTATGGTCAATTACAAAACCAATAGTACCATTAATTCTATGATCTTTATTAAACCTATGTTTAAATAGTAATGTATTATCTACATTATACCTAAAGCGATCTAAATTACTTAAACCAGCTTCTCCATTGACTAAAGCACCTCGTCTTAATGCAGTACCATACCAAACTTGTCTTTCTTTGATTCTGTAATCTGCCCCAACTGCAAGTCTGTAAGTAAGAGCTTTAGATAATTTATAATCTAAAATTAATGAGGCTAATAAGCGTGTTTCTTTTGATTCGTCATCGTAATCAGATACCCATGCTCGAGGGCCGTCTAGACTGATATTAAATTCGTCTCCTTCAAAATTATCTTCTTGTCCAATAATTGGTGCTCCAGATACTATTTGTCTCACCAAACTATTACTTACACCACCAAGATTTTCTGTACCTTTCGATGCAAAGTTATTTGTAAACTGTGTTGCAAACTTAGATGTAAGTTTAATTTTACTAGAAAAATCATTAATTAATTTTACGTTAAAATCTGCATTTTTAGCGACCGCTCGTGGAATAATACCTTCATTTTTCAGATAGCCTGTAGAAACATAGTAATTCATTTTATCACCTCCACCTGAGGTCGTAATACGGAATTTCTTTGTTACTGACGTTTCATAAGTATCATCACTCCAATTAACACCTTGGATTCTATCAATAGTATCTGAATTATCTAACATGAATTGTTCATCATTTTGAAATTGAGCAATACTCCCATCTCCATAAATGAAGTATCTTGGACTAAACCCTTGATTAGCTCTTATATCATTTTGATAATCTACATAATCTCTTGTGCCTAAAACTTCGATATTATTTGCAACAACTCCAATCCTTGCAGAAGATGTAAAATTAAATTTAACCTCACCTGGCTCGCCTTTTTTAGTGGTAATTATAATGACACCATTTGCGCCTCGCGAACCATATATAGCAGTTGCAGAGGCATCTTTTAAAATTTCTATGCTTTCTATATCTCTCGGACTTAAACCGGTAATACCCCCTTGTGGTGACAAATAACTGTTACCACTGCTTAAAGGATCTAAAGTATCTTCTGTTGCAGAATCTACAATTATACCATCTATAACATATAGAGGTTGTGTATTACCTGTTAAACTATTTAAACCTCTTATTCTAATGCTGTTTGGTGCTCCAGGCTCAAACCCACTTCGCACTAATACTCCAGCTGCACGACCTTGCAAAAGTTCTTCTACAGTATTAGACTGAGATACCAAATCCTCTTTTTTCTTGACAGAAGATACAGCTCCTGTTAAGTCTTTTTTATTAACCTCTCCATAACCAATCACAACCACTTCATCTAACGCTTCCTGATCTTCTAATAAAACCACATTAATTGAAGTCTGCGTATTAATTACTATTTCTCGTGAGACAAACCCTAAATAACTAACTATAAGAGTTGCCGGAGTAGCCTCTACTCTAATAGAAAACTCTCCATCGCTATTAGAAACTTGTCCATTTGTTGTTCCTTTTACCAAAATAGATGCTCCAATTAAAGGTACTCGATCCTTATCCGTCACTTTTCCTAAAACTACTTTTTGAGCAATTAGTAACATTGGACAAATGATTAAAATTAAACAAAAGGCTTTTTTCATAATTGGTTGCGTTAATTTCTGCTAAACTAATTTAAATGCTTGGCTTATTGGGTTTAAAAAGAATTAAAAGCGACTTATTTACTTCTAAGGTGAAGAAAATTACACTGCCAATTTAGACTTTTTGACCTGAAATTTTTAACCAAACAATTTGAGAGTTAAATGTAACTAAAATAAATTTTAATCTAATACAAATTAAGATGTTGACTAGACTATAGAATTTCTTAAACAGTCGAGACATATCGATACAAAAAAAATGAATCGCTTTTTTAATTTTAAAATGTGATTAAAAATGAGTTTGAATACAAATAGTTAAAAGTAATTGACTTCGTCCAGCCCCATATTAAAATGTTGCGAAAAGTCAATCCAATAGCTTGGATTGCTTTTTGGATTTAAAAAATATGCTTGTATGCTCGCTTTTCGTATATTTTTAAACCAAAAAAGTCGAAACTTTCGTTTCGACTTTTCATCTGTACTGAAGACGGGACTTGAACCCGTACGTCCTAATGGACATTGGATTTTAAGTCCAACGTGTCTACCAATTCCACCACTTCAGCATCCTGATTACAGCAATGCAATCAAATTGGTATATTTAATGAATAGAGCGAAAGATGGGATTTGAACCCACGACCTCCACCTTGGCAAGGTGATGCTCTACCCCTGAGCTACTTTCGCAGTTTTTTAAAGAACTATTCGCTTTTAAAGCGGATGCAAATTTAAAATTTTTCTTATAAAAGCAAAGCCTTTTTTCTAAATAAATTAAAATAATTTTAAGCTTGCTTTTTCTTGACAAGCATTCTTTTAATTTCATTGAGTTTCATCAGAGCTTCAACTGGTGTTAACGTGTCGATATCTGTATGTAAAATTTCATCCTTTATCTCAATCAGCAAAGGATCGTCTAGATTAAAGAAACTCAATTGCAAATCATCTTTTAATGTTTTCACCCTATCTGTTAACTCTTCACTAGAGTGTGATTTTTCTAATTTCGATAGAATTTTATTCGCTCGTCTAATGACTTGTTGTGGCATACCTGCCATTTTTGCAACATGAATACCAAAACTATGCTCACTTCCGCCTTCAACCAGTTTACGTACAAATAGTACGTTATCTTTTAACTCTTTTACTGCAACATTAAAATTTTTAATTCTACTGAACGTTTCAGTCATTTCATTCAACTCGTGGTAATGTGTTGCAAAAAGCGTTTTTGGTTTAGCAGGATGTTCATGTAAATACTCACTAATAGCCCAAGCAATAGAAATACCATCATAAGTACTCGTTCCCCTTCCAATTTCATCTAAAAGAACTAAACTTCTGTCTGAAATATTATTAAGAATAGAGGCTGTTTCATTCATCTCTACCATAAAAGTAGATTCTCCCATTGATATATTATCACTTGCTCCAACTCTAGTAAAAATCTTATCTACTAAACCTATTCTGGCGGCTTTTGCGGGTACAAAACTACCTATTTGCGCTAGTAGAACTATTAAAGCAGTTTGTCTTAAAATAGCAGACTTACCAGACATATTAGGCCCAGTAATCATTATGATTTGCTGCGATTCTCTATCTAAAAACAAATCATTTGCAATGTATGGCTCACCTAAGGGTAGTTGTTTTTCAATAACCGGATGACGACCATCCTTAATTTCTAAATCAAAACTATCATCAATTTTTGGATAGGTATATTTATTCGCTTTTGCTAGACTTGCAAACCCACAAAGACAATCTAACTGACCAATTAATTGTGCATTTTGCTGAACCGAAATAATAAACTGATGCATCCAAGTGACTAATTCAGCAAACAGTTGTTGCTCAATGGCTAAAATACGTTCTTCAGCACCTAAAATCTTAGCTTCATATTCTTTGAGTTCTTCTGTTATGTAACGTTCTGCATTAACCAAGGTCTGCTTTCGTATCCATTCTTCAGGAACTTTATCCTTATGAGAATTTCTTACTTCAATGTAATATCCAAAAACATTGTTAGATGCTATTTTTAAAGACGTAATACCTGTGCGCTCACTTTCGCGCTTTAGCATGTTATCTAAATAATCTTTACCAGATTTTGATAAACCTCTTAACTCATCTAATTCTGCGGAAAAGCCTTCAGCAATTGTATGTCCTTTTAGCACATTAACTGGCGCCTCTTCATTAAGTGTCTCTTTTATTTTTTCTCTTAATAGATCACAACGATGTAAATTATCTCCTAAGATTTTTAAAGCTTCATTATCGCAAATCTCTGCTATCGATTTTATAGGCACAATAGCTTCCAATGAATTTTTAAGTTGAATAACTTCTCTTGGACTCACCTTAGTGGTCGCTATTTTTGAAATAAGACGCTCAATATCTCCAATTCGTTTTATCTGACCTTGAATCTTCTGAAGAACCGTCTCGTTTTCTAACAAATACTTAACAACCTCGTGACGTTGTTTTATTTTATCCGCATGTTTTAAAGGTAAAGCTAGCCATCGTTTAAGCATTCGACCTCCCATTGCAGAAATTGTTTTATCAATAACATTAATTAAAGTTACCGCATTTGCATTGGTAGAATTATAAAGCTCTAGATTTCTAATGGTAAATTTATCCATCCACACATAATCGTCAGTAGCAATTCTCGAAATTGTTGCAATATGCTCTAACTTATTATGTCTAGTTTCGCTTAAATAATGAAGTACAACTCCAGAAGCTATAATACCTTCAAATAAATCTTCTATTCCAAAACCTTTTAATGTTTTAGTATTGAAATGCTTTAGTAAAGTTTCATGTGCATAATCGGCTTGAAACACCCAATCTTCTAAATAAAATGTATGAAAATCATTACCAAAAATTTCGGTAAATTCTTTTCTACTTTGTTTAGAAATTAATACTTCACTTGGACTAAAGTTTTGAAGTAATTTATCTATATACTCAGCATTACCTTGCGATGTTAAAAACTCACCTGTAGATATATCTAAAAAGGAAACTCCAACATATTTTTTATCGAAATGTATGGCTGCTAAGAAGTTATTCGATTTAGAATGTAATATATCATCATTAAAAGCAACACCTGGTGTTACTAACTCAGTTACTCCGCGTTTAACAATGGTTTTGGTTTGCTTAGGATCCTCTAACTGATCGCAAATCGCAACACGCTCACCTGCTCTTACTAATTTAGGCAAATACGTATTTAACGAATGGTGCGGAAAACCAGCAAGCTCAGTCTCGCTCTCACTACCAGCACCGCGCTTGGTTAAAATAATATCTAAAATTTTTGATGCTTTTACAGCATCACTTCCAAAGGTCTCGTAAAAATCACCAACTCTAAACAATAGCAATGCATCAGGATATTTAACCTTGATCGCATTATACTGCTTCATTAATGGTGTTATTTTTTTTACCTTTTTAGCCAACTGTTTTCTTTATTTTTGTTGAAATTGTAAGAATGCTAATTTACTTATAATTTGAGGCTTATTGAAGCCTAAAAACTATAAGTTATCTACAGGTGTTGATAAACATGAGAAAGTTAAAAAACGAAGAACTAGACCGATTAGAAGTTTCAGAATTTAAAGCTGCTAAAAAGACTCCTATAATTATTATTCTAGATAATATTAGAAGCTTAAACAATATTGGGTCTGTATTTAGAACAAGTGATGCCTTTTTAATTGAGAAGATTTACCTCTGTGGCATTACAGCTCAACCACCACATAATGATATTAGGAAAACTGCTTTAGGAAGTACAGAAACTGTAGATTGGGAATATGTTGAAAACACCATTGAATTAGTTGAAAAACTGAAAGTTGAAAGTGTAAAGGTCTGTTCTGTTGAACAAGCAGAAAATGCTACCATGCTTAACGATTTTAAACCTCAGCTTAATACTAAATATGCTTTTGTTTTTGGTAATGAAGTGAAAGGTGTAGCTCAAGATGTCGTTAATGCTAGTGATATTGTGATTGAAATTCCTCAATATGGTACTAAACATTCATTGAATATTTCTGTGAGTTGTGGTGTTGTGGTTTGGGATGTGTTTAGTAAAATAAAAATTAAATGAAATTAATAAAATTATTCTTTCTAGTATTTGGTGCAATTCAGATAAGCAACTCCCAAAATGACTCTTCAAAAAAAGGGATTAAAAGAATACTTTATACAGAAACAAATAGACAATTATTAGATAATGGAGAACACTACAATTATATTACTGAAACTAATGAAACTTTATATGATAAAAAAGGTCTTAAACAGAAAAGTGTAAGAATTATTTATAATAATTCTCTTCCGAAAAACAAAAAAGAAACAACCTATCATTATAATGAAAAGGATCAAATAATTTTTTCAAGTTCATTTATTGATAAAGATTCGACCCAGATTAAAACTAATTACGTATACCATGATGACCTTTTAATTAAAATTCATTTTAATTACATTAAAAATGAAACAGAATTCAAGTTTGAGGAAACATATAATTACAATATTGAGAACAAATTGGTCTCTAGCAACTATATTTATTATGAAAAATATATAGATTCTGATTTTGATGATTACATCACTTTTTTAATTCTTAAAGAAAAATATGACAAGAAAGAGAGAACAATAGAAATGGATTGGACTGGATCTAATGAGAGATATAAACACAATAAATTTATCTATAAATGGAGAAAGAATAAACTTTTGGCAAATGAAAAAGAGTTTGACAAAAACAATAAATTAATTCGTAAAAAACGATTTAAATATGCTCTTGATAATAAAGAAAATTGGATCGTCAAAAAAGAGATTGAAAACAAAATAATTAATAAAATTACCTATAGAGAGATCGATTATTATGAATAATTTGAAGGCTTATCAAAGCATTAAAATATGTTAGAAAAAACCAAGAGAACTTGGCCAACAAAAGATGTCATGAATCAGATTTATGATAAACATCTTTGGGGCGGAAAAGCGTTTGATTTTTACTCTGGCGATGGTTCTCATCGTACAGAAATAGTAGAGCCTTATTTAGAAGCAGTTATTCCTTTTTTGAATTCTCATAATAAATCCCTTATAGTTTGCGACTTAGGTTGCGGAGATTTTAATATAGGAAAGCACTTAACTCAATTTTCTAAAAAGTACTTTGCGGTTGATATTGTAGAAAAACTCATTGAAAGGAATAAAACCATATTTAAAGAAGAAAACTTGGAGTTTCAGTGTTTAGATATTGTGAAAGATGAACTGCCCACAGGTGACTGTATCATCTTAAGACAAGTACTTCAACATATATCGAATATAGAAATACAAGAAATAGTAAAGAAACTATCTGCTTATAAATATGTGATTCTAACTGAACATTTACCAAGTGACAATTTTATTCCTAATCAAGATATTATTTCTGGCCAAGGTATTAGACTAAAACAAAATAGTGGTGTTGATATATTGAAAGCGCCCTTTAATTTAAATGTGAAGTCTTCAGTAGTTATAAATGAAATTACTCTTGGCAATAAGCAGGGTCAGATTGTGACTATTCTTTATACTCGGTAGAAGTAAGATTCTGAAACAAGCTCAGAATGACAAAACCGCACAACTGATTAATGCTTACTAATTTCATTGAGCAACCACAAATAATCTGCGCGAGACTTCACAAAATCTTTATCTGAAATATCTATAATTTTAACATTCATATCGGGTTGACTTTTCAAAAATTCGAGATAACCAGAATTTATTTTTTCTAAATACTCATCTTTTATATCCTTCTCATAGTTACGTCCTCTTTTTTTTATATTCTTTTGAAGTCTTTCGGTATTTTGATACAAGTAAATATATAGATCTGGCTTAGCAATATCTTTATAAACTTGATAGAATAGTTTTCTATACAAACGAAATTCATCTTCTGGCAAAGTTACTTTTGAAAAGATTAGGGATTTATTTACGTCATAATCACTTACCATAAAGTCCTTAAATAAATCTAGTTGTGATAAATCATCAGAAATTTGTTGATAACGATCTGCTAAAAAAGACATTTCTAAAGTAAAAGCATAGCGTTTTGGTTTTTTATAAAACTTAGGTAAAAAGGGATTGTCTGCAAAACGCTCTAATATTAATTTTGCATTAAAATCTTTAGCGATTTTCTTAGCTAAACTTGTTTTACCAGCACCAATATTACCTTCGATTGCAATAAAATTATAATCACTAAATCTAAACTTTATTTTAGGATTTTTTAACCAAATTTTAATTGGCTCAATAACGGATTCGTCTTCACATTCTTCTAATAAAAGTTGAATCGTTTTTTTAAAAACAGGATGCTCAATATCTTTTGCAATATCATAAAGTGGTTGTAATACAAATTTGCGAGTTTGCATTTTAGGATGCGGAACAACTAAACGCTTTTCATTAATAATTTTGTCTTTATACAACAAAATATCTAAATCTAATTCACGAGATTCATATCCAGTCGTCGTTTTTTTTGCTCTTCCTAATTTAGACTCAATAGACTGAAGTTCTTTGAGAATTTTTCTAGGTTTCAGCTCCGTTTCAACCGTAATACAAGCGTTGTAAAAATCATCACCATCAAAACCTAAAGCTGGTGTTGTGTACACTTTAGAGATTTTACTAATTACGCCAATACTATTATAAATTGCATCTAAAGCCAACTGCAAATTTTGTAGTTTGTTGCCCTTATTGCTTCCTAATGCTATATAAACTGAATTAGTTGATGTCATTGAATAAGCAAAATAACTAAAAGAAATATTAATAGATTATCTTTACTTCAACTATTTATTAACCATTTTTAATGTCATTAAAAGACAAACTTTTAGCTCAACGCATATATCTTTTATTAGGTGCTCTTTTTATTACCTCATTAGTTGTTTCTAATTTAATATTTCAAAAATTTTTTTATTGGTATCCTCTCGATATTGAAATCTTTGGAAACAAACTTTTTGAAATTTCGGTAGGGATTTTACCATACCCTATAACATTTCTTATTACAGATTTAATAAGCGAAATTTATGGGAAGAAGAGAGCAAACGACGTTGTTATAGTTGGGATATTTGCATCACTTTTCTCGCTAATTATTATTTACATAGCGTCGATTGTACCAGCCACATCTTGGTCTCCAGTGGACGATACTTTATTCAACACTGTTTTTGGCAATTCTACAATTGCAGTTTTTGCAAGTATGCTTACGTATCTTTTTGCCCAATTTGTAGATATTCAAATTTATCATTTTTGGAAACGAAAAACGAAAGGCAAGTATCTTTGGTTGCGTAATAATTTTTCGACATGGTTTTCCCAATTTGTAGATACGTTTACAATTGTCTTTTTATTATGTTCTTTTGGGATTATTGATTGGGCTAACTTTAAAGGCTTATTGCTAAGTGGGTTCCTATTTAAAGTCCTCATAGCAGCTTTCGATACACCCTTTTTATACCTTGGTGTTTATGTATTTAGAAAACGCTTTAAACTAAAAGTAAATGAAGAAATTAAACTGATCTAGTTGTTATCATAACATTAAAATCTTCCTAAAGTTTCTTAAAAGCACAACTATTACAAACATTTATACGTATACTAAATGTAAGCTACTTAAACCACATTAACTTATTATGAAGAAAATTCTCAAAATTGTAGGAATCGTTTTACTGATTTTCATTGCTATTCTTATTACTATCCCTTTTGTTTTAGAATCTAAAATAGATACAATAGTTCAAAACTATGCAGATGAAAATCTAGATGCAGATTTGAGTTTTGATGATATTAGCTTAAGTCTTATAAGTAGTTTCCCAAAAGCTGAAGTTAGTGTCGAGAATTTAAAAATCACCAATAGAACTCCATTTAAAGAAGAAACTTTAGCAACAGCAAAATCCTTATCTTTTGAAATGCCATTAATGCAATTATTTAAAGGCACAGACCAACCACTTGTGGTGAATGAAATTATTGCAGATGAAATGCTTCTAAGCTTAAAAACTAATAAAAACGGAACTACTAATTTCGATATTATTAAAAAAGATGACGAACAGACAACAAATACTTCAGATTCATTAGCTACTGGTTTTAGTTTTGATATTGAAAATTATGAGCTTAACAATAGCGCTTTTACTTATATAGACGAAGGCACAAACACAAACCTTTATGCGACAGAGATTAATCACAACGGAAAAGGAATTTTCTCTGGAGAGATTTCAGAATTAGACACTGAGACCGAAGCCAGAATATCAATGTCTATTGATAGTACAGAATACCTTAGTAATAATATTATAAAATTAGATGCGCTTATCGATCTAGATTTAGAACAAGAAAAATATACATTTAAAGAAAATAAAGGATATATAAATGCATTACCTCTAGAATTTGAGGGTTTTGTAAAAATGGTCGAAAAAGGACAAGAAATTGATATCAGGTTTAAAAATCCTGAATCTTCTTTTAAGGATTTTCTTGCAGTAATACCAAAGGAATACACAAAAAACATTGAGAACGTAAACACCACTGGTAATTTTACTATCAACGGTATTATTAAAGGTTTAGTATCTGAAGAAACAATTCCAACTTTAGATGTAAACATGATATCTAATAATGCTTCTTTTAAGTATCCTGATCTTCCAAAGAGTGTTAAAAATATAATGATAGATGCTTCAGTAAAAAACACCACAGGAAATGCCGAAGACACCTATATAGATATTAATAAACTAGATTTTAAAATAGATGAAGATGTTTTTACATCTGAAGCGCATATAAATAATTTAACAGGCAATATGCTGGTTAATGCCAATTTAGATGGTGTGTTAAACTTAGCAAATATTACAAAAGCCTATCCTGTAGAATTAGAAAATCAACTCAGTGGTATATTAAAAGGTAAGCTAAATACTGCTTTTGATATGAATGCTATAGAAACTAATGCCTACGAACGTATTAAAAATAACGGTACTGTTTCAATTTCAGATTTCATCTTTTCTTCTGAAGACATAGTAAATCCATTACAGATTAATAAAGCAGATATGACTTTTAAACCAGGAACGGTTAACCTTAATAGTTTCGATGCTTTAACTGGTAAAAGTGATTTCTCCGCAACAGGAACTATTAATAATTTACTTGGATTCTTATTGAGTGATAAAAAACTTCAAGGCAATTTTAATGTAAACTCAAACACATTTGCAGTTTCTGACTTCATGGTTGAGAATGAAGCTGCAACACAAAATTCTAATAAGTCTACATCAGATTCTGAATCCTTGAAAATCCCAGATTTTTTAGATTGTACAATTACAGCCAAAGCCAATACTGTAATTTATGATAACCTCAACTTAAAAAATGTTAATGGGATATTGTTAATTAAAAATCAAAACGCAAATCTAAAAAATATGACAACAGATTTGTTTAACGGTAAATTAGGGATTTCTGGTAACGTTTCAACAAGAGAAAAACAGCCAAAGTTTGATATGCAATTAGCAATGCAACAATTTGATATTTCACAATCCTTTAAAGATCTAGAAATGCTCAAGGCGTTAGCTCCTATTGCAAAAATTATTCAAGGAAAACTAAACTCAACAATTGATGTTAGTGGGTTTTTAGATGAAAATTTTTCTCCAGATTTATCTACCATATCTGGTGATGCAATTGCCGAAATTCTAACATCTAATATAGATGTATCTAAGAGTCCTTTGCTATCTGGTTTGACGAGCAAATTAAATTTTATTGATTTTAATGAACTTGAGAAAGATATAAAAACCAAATTGAGTTTTGAAAACGGACAAGTAGCATTAAAACCATTAACATTAAATTATAAAGATATACCTATTGAAATCTCTGGAATGCATACGTTTTCAAATAATATGAAATATAATGTAGTTTTTCAAGTACCAGCTAAATATCTTGGTAGTGAAGTTAATAGACTTATTGGCAAGATTAATGACAATGATGTTAATAAGATTAGCGTACCAGTAACAGCAAATGTTAATGGTAGTTTTACAAGCCCTAATATTTCAACTGACCTAACTAGTGGAGTTTCTAATTTAACAAAGCAACTTGCAGAAATACAAAAACAAAAATTACTAGGACAAGGCAAAGACAAGGTTAATGATTTACTAGGAGGTTTATTAGGCGGAAATAAAACTGATACAAAAAAAGATTCTACAATTATTAAAACAGACAGTGTTAAAAAAACCTCTTCAGAAGACAAAGTTAAAGAAGGAGTTAAAAATGTATTAGGTGGTCTAATTGGCGGAAAGAAGAAGAAAAAGGTTCAAGATTCTACCAAGAACGATTGATATTTACATAAAAACCGTAATTTTTTCCCAATTTTAGTTAATAATTGCATTTTTATTTGCTTTTGTTAATAATAAGGTTATAATGAGGGTTCACTAATTTTAAAATGACTACATGAGGCAATTAAAAATCACCAAGCAGGTAACCAACAGAGAAGATAAATCTTTAGATAAGTATTTACAAGATATAAGCAAGATTCCGTTGATTACAGCAGATGAAGAAGTGGAATTAGCACAACGAATTAAGAAGGGTGATCAAGAAGCTTTAGACAAATTAACCACAGCCAATCTTAGGTTTGTAGTTTCTGTTGCAAAGCAATATCAGAATCAAGGATTAAAACTACCAGATTTAATAAATGAAGGAAATGCTGGTCTAGTTAAAGCTGCAAAACGTTTTGATGAGACTAGAGGTTTTAAGTTTATTTCTTACGCTGTATGGTGGATTAGACAAGCAATTTTACAAGCTTTAGCTGAACAATCTCGTATTGTGAGGTTACCATTAAACAAGATTGGTACTATTAATAAAATTAATAAGGCTTATTCTCATTTAGAGCAAATAAACCAAAGACCACCTAATGCAGACGAAATTGCACGAGAACTAGATATTAGTACACGTGAGGTTAAGCAGTCTATGAAAAATTCTGGTCGTCACCTATCAATGGATGCTCCACTTAAAGACGGAGAAACTTTTAGTTTATATGATGTTGTAAGTGCTAGTGAGTCACCTAGACCAGATCAAAATTTAATGAAAGCATCTTTAAATACTGAGATAGAACGTGCCCTAGAGACACTTACTCAAAAAGAAAGTGATGTTATTCGTTTAAATTTCGGTATTGGTAATCAACCACCAATGACATTAGAAGAAATTGGCGGTATTTACGATTTAACTAGAGAGCGTGTAAGACAAATACGCGAAAAAGGAATTCGTAGATTAAGACATGCAAGCAAGAGTAAAATTTTAAAAACCTATTTAGGTTAAAAAATAAAGTTCTAAATTGAATAATAATTTTTTATTTTCAAATAGTTAGCATATATTTGCCGACCATTTGAAAGAATTTAGACAACAAAATACATCATATAATGATTAAAATTGAAATCAAAGAAGGAGAAAATATAGAAAGAGCTCTTAAGCGTTATAAGCGTAAACACAGAAATGTGCAGATTATGCAGAACTTAAGAGAATCTCGTTATTTTACAAAACCTTCTGTAAAGCGTAGAAGAGAAATTCAGAAAGCTGAATACATCCAAGGCTTAAGAGATGCAGAAAATGTATAGATTTTAATCTATAATAATAAAAAAAGAGCAATAGAGATATTGCTCTTTTTTTATTATTACATATTTAGCTCTACAACCAAACCTTCATTAGCCCTAATATTAAAGACCGTATTATCTTCAAAAATTAAATACTGGCCTTTTATACCCGCTAACTTACCAGAGTATTCTAGCTGTTTTTTAAGATTTAAACTATTAGGTTTTTCAGGATATTGCTCAACAGGAAAATTAAGATGTGTCTCTATGTTATTCTCAATAAAATAGTCTACAGCTTCACTAGGTATATACTGTTTTAGACGATCTCTCCATTCTAAAAGACTTTCATCCTTAATATCGTTTTTAAGCATTTTGCGCCAGTTAGTTTTATCAGCCACATAATCCTTAAGTGCAACTTCAGTTATACCTGCCAAATAACGATTAGGAACTTCCACTATTTCGATAGCTTCATGCGCACCTTGGTCTATCCAGCGCGTAGGCACTTGTGTTTTTCTAGTAACACCAACCTTTACATTGCTTGAGTTGGCTAGATATACAATGTGTGGTTGCAATTGCACCTTCTTTTCGTATTCTAAATCCCTATCTTCTTTCCCTAAATGGGCAGTGCTCAGTTCTGGTCGCATAATCCAGTCACCTGCAAAAGGCTTATCAAAAAAACAACTTTTACAAAATCCTTGTCTATAAATCTCCTTATCTAAGCCACAACTTAAACATTGATGACCTACAAGTTTAATACTTAAAGTTTTACCTAATAGTTGATTCATATGAATGAAATCGTTTTTAAAGACTAAATAGTACTGAATAGGATCTAAAAACTCAGTCTGCATTTTAGTAAGGACACCATGATAAACCATAAAAGAATTTTAGTATTTTTAACCATTAATTAGTTACACGAAGATAGCCAATCCATGCCAATTCCTATTGTAAATTCTATTGCTTCATGGTTTTTGAAGAAACGTTTTCATCAAATTGAATTATTTTTAAAGTATCCTAGTGAAGTACAAGAAGAACTACTCTTTAGTCTTCTAAAGATTGCTAAGGATACCGAGATAGGAAAACAATACGACTTTAACTCTATTAAAACATATAAGGAGTTTAATGAGCGCGTGCCTTTAGTTAATTATGAAACCATGCAACCCCTTATAGAGCGCTCTAGACAAGGTGAATCTAATATTTTTTGGCCAAGTGCTATTAAATGGTTTGCGAAATCAAGTGGTACAACGAATGCAAAAAGTAAATTTATACCAGTAAGTACTGAGTCACTAGAAGATTGCCATTATGCTGCTAGTAAAGATTTGCTTTGCATGTATCTTAATAATAATGAGGGCTCACAATTATTTACCGGAAAAAGCTTAAGGCTTGGCGGCAGTAAAGACTTATATAAAGAGAATGGAACTGTATTTGGTGACTTAAGCGCTATACTAATAGACAATATGCCGTTTTGGGCAGAATTTAGTAGTACACCAAGTAGTAAAGTTTCTCTAATGAGTGAGTGGGAAACAAAGATGCAAGCCATCGTAGATGAAACAGTAAATGAAAATGTAACAAGCTTAGCCGGTGTTCCTTCTTGGATGTTAGTTTTACTTAATAATGTTTTAGAAACTACGGAAAAAGGGAACCTATTTGACGTTTGGCCTAACCTCGAAGTTTATTTTCATGGAGGTGTTAGTTTTAACCCCTACATAGAACAATACAGATCGATTTTACCAAAAAAAGAATTTAAGTATTACGAAATTTATAATGCTTCAGAAGGATTCTTCGCTATACAAGATCAAAACTACTCCGGAGATTTATTATTAATGCTAGATTATGGTATTTTTTATGAATTCATTCCAATGGATATTTACGGAACTGAAAATCAAAAAGTCATTTCGCTCAATGATGTTAAACTGAATACTAATTATGCAGTCGTTATAACAACTAATGCTGGTCTTTGGAGATATAAAATTGGAGACACCATACGCTTTGTTAGCTTAAGTCCTCATAGAATAAAAGTTTCGGGTAGAACAAAACATCATATAAATGCCTTTGGAGAAGAGTTAATTATAGAGAATGCTGAAGATGCCCTTAAAAGAGTGTGCAAACGTACTTCTGCAGAAATTGTTGACTATACAGCAGCACCAATTTTTATGAACGGAAAAGAAAAAGGTGCACATGAATGGATTATTGAATTTAAAAAGCCACCAGAGAACATGTCTTATTTTGAAGAGTTATTTGATAATGCTTTGAAATCTCTAAATTCAGATTATGAAGCTAAAAGATATAATAACATAACACTTAACAAACCAAAGATTCATTCTGCCAGAACTAATCTTTTTTATGATTGGTTAAAAGAAAAAGACAAACTTGGCGGACAACATAAAGTACCTCGATTGTCTAACTCTAGAGATTATGTTGATGATTTATTGCGATTGAATAGTCTGTGATTTCGTCGAATAATTAAGCATTCTTTACTTAATTATCGGAAAAAGACTGGTTTTATCTAAAAAAAAGGTAAAGAACTAATTCGCAAATAATTATTTTCTTAACTTCGAATAGTTAATCCTTTTACCCTCATTATGAAATCTACAATTCAACTTTTGTTGACTAGTGTATTTATTTTATTTACCTACACTTCAGTTAATATTTCGAACTCAAATAAAACTATAGCAATTGCTGACTTTAATGACAGTGGCTACCTTTTTGACGTAAATGTCACCAAAATAAATTCTGAATATTCGGAAATACCAAGTGCCGTTTTTAGAAATAAATTAGTAATTGTATCGTCAAAGAAAATTGGCGCTATAGGAAATGGTACAGATGAATACACTAAACTTCCATACACCAATTTATTTTGTTCTGATTTAGCCAATAATAATAAAGATTTTTCTACACCTATTTTATTTAGTAGAATGCTAAATAGCAGAGGTAATGAAGGACAAGTATCCTTTTCGCCAGATCAACACACTATTTATTACACAAAAAGTAAAAGACGAAATTCTAATAACTTTCAACTCTACGTTGCTCAACTAGAAAAGGACTCTTATGGGAAATGGAAAAATCATAGACCTATGACTTTCAACAGTGAGGACTATTCTGTAGAAAATCCACATGTATCTTCTGACGGTAATTTTTTATATTTCTCATCTAATATGGAAGGTGGCCTTGGAGGTTTTGACATATATAGGGCGCAAATTAGTGAAGACGGTAGTTTAGGTACTCCAATTAATTTAGGCCCAACTGTTAATACTGATTTAGACGAAAAGTACCCTCATACTTCTAAGGATGGTGATGAGTTATTTTTCTCTTCAACTGGACACAACGGACAAGGTGGTTATGATATTTTTATAGCCAATAATTATGGAGAGTTAAACTATTCGCAACCGAGGAATCTTGGAATAAAGATAAACTCTATTAGAGATGATATAGCCTATACTTTAATTGATGAAGATAATGGTGTATATTCTTCTAATGCTGGAAATACTGGCCAGCGTTTTAACATGTATAAATTCAACGCAAGAGCGATCTATCAAGATTTAGAAGGAGTTATCTTTGAAGAGAATAACGAAATCATAGCAAATATTACTGTTGTTCTTTATGATAATAAAGGTAATGAGATAGAGCGTCAAACTACCGGCAAAGATGCTACATATAGATTCAAAATTAGACCATTTGAGCAATATCAAATTAAAACTTTGAAAAATGGTTATGAGAATGCTGTGGTTACATTTCAATCCATGGAAAGCAAACTAAATATTGCCTACAAAGAGGATTTAAAGTTATCTTCTAACGGTACTTTAACTAAGAAGTAACATTTACACTTTACCGTTAAAAATAGCATTGAAGTTTCATACAACACGAATTAATTGAACTTCAGCCAATAAATAGATTAAAGAGGTAATACATTAATAATTGCCTCTATATTTGATGTAAATAAATGTGCTATTTATTCCCTTTATTTATAAAATATTGCTAGCAATATTATTTAATCAATCCTAACTCAATAAAAAACCACAATTTCAATATTAGAAATTGTGGTTTTTTTTGTGAAAGTTTTAAAAAAATACGCCTTTTGATTTTAAACCTGCTGGTTATTAGCCTTAACTAATATTCATAGTAGATTATTAAGATTTATAAGTTGTAAGTACTTCTCCTTTAAACTTGTGCTATTTATCATTTCACTCATTTGTCCTCTTCTTTTTTGTCATTAAAAGAAAAAAGTTTGTACCACTTGGGTAACAAATAAAGCCATAACTGAACATTAGGGAAAATGTACCTTTTAAATAAAATGAAAACTTATTAATCTAAATCAATTATCTATGAAAAAATTACTCGTCTTTACAGTGCTCTTTAGCGCTTTGTTTTTAGGTAATGCTCAAAACAATTCCTATTACAATCGTATGAAACATATTTTTGGAAACATAAACAAATCCAAAGTTACTACAGGCTATCTTAAAGAATTTGGTATTCGCTTTAATGAAATAGAAGCCTATAATGGTGTTCTTAGTACTAATAATGTTGTAGATAAAACACAATGGGAATCACTCTACTCCTCATTATATACTATGCGTGTTGGAAATGCAGCTCAAAGCATGGAAGCCCCAAATATTATATTTAACAAGCTTAAAACCCAACAATTTAATACCAATAAAGATATCTTATTAGTAGCACAATACTATAACTATGAACAGTATAAAACTAAAGCCATAAGCAATGGAGATGTTAAGGTATTTAAAGACCGTATTTATGATATTAAAGGAAGAAATCCTTATGACATTAAAACAATTTTCGCAGTAAGCCCTTTAAAACAACAATTACAAGGAGATACTTTCAGTTTTAAGTTACCTAGCGAACTAGTCTATACTAACTCAAATTTATCTCTAAATCAGGTACAAATAGATTTTGGAGATGGCTATGGTTACCAAACTGTTGCTTTAAATAACGCAATAAATATTACTTACACTTCAGGTGGAGAAAAGGATATTAAAGCAAAGTTTGTCTATACAAACGGGACAATTTTATACAGTCATTCAAAGATTTGGGTAGATTATATATCTCCAAACCCAAATGCTCAAGCTCGATATACCAGTGATGTTTTACTATTTGATGAAGAGCCTATACTTGGTAATATTTGGCAAGGAGGTTCATCTACAGGTTTTGTCACGGTAGAATTAGCTCCAGGACATACACAGCTTACAAAACCATTAATAGTAGTTGAAGGTTTTGACCCAAATAACTCTTTTAATTATGACAGTTTGATAAATTTCAATAATCCAGGTGGTTTATTGGTCGATATAGTAGCTGGTACAGGTTTTAATTCCCTCAATCAAGCCATCGAGGACGAGGATTATGATTTGGTCTTTGTAGATTTTGAAAACAGTACAGATTTTATTCAACGTAACGCTTATATGTTAGAGGCAGTTATTGATTGGGTTAATAACCAAAAAGTTGGTAATGAGCAAAACGTAGTTTTAGGCATGAGCATGGGAGGTTTAGTAGCTCGCTATGCTTTACGTGACATGGAAATTAATGGAGAAACTCACGACACTAAGCTCTATATTAGTCATGACACACCACACCAAGGAGCTAATGTACCTGTTGCATTTCAAGCCTTTGTGAGACATTTGGTAGGAGAAGAAATTAGTATCCCTGTATTTTTCAGCTTGTTTGATATTAATATTGTTGACCTATCTGATGAAATACCAGGATTAGAAGAAGGATTAGCACTGCTTCAAACACCTGCAGCACAACAAATGCTTACATATCAATTACAAGGTACAGGTGACAATGTATCTGTAGATAATACAACTCTACACAGTACTTTTTTAACTGAATATAGTAGTATGGGATACCCACAACAAAATGGTATACGTAATATCGCCATTGCAAATGGATCGGAATGTGGAACTCCTTTAGAATTTAATCCTTATGATAAATTAGTAGATATAAATATCAGAGTAGATTTGCCATTTTTAATAACTAATATTGCCCTAGCAACTTTAAACGGACTTACAATTAACCCTCTTAAAAGATTAAGTTCATTATTATCTACAGATACCGATATTAAAGCACAATTTCGTCTAAGGGCTTTACCAAGTCAACAATCCAAGCAAATTTATAAAGGGAAAATTTTTATAGAGAAAACTATTTTATTTCTTGTAGATGTAGAGGAGCCATTAATTGATGAAGAAAGGTTAAATTCATTATCATCAATGTTACCTTTGGATAATGCAAGTGGAGGTATTTTTGACCTTGAGGGTTTTGCAAACCTTCCACAAGAACTAGATCAATATGTCTTAGAAAGACAATTTAACTTTATCCCAACTTACAGCAGTCTAGATATTGGAGGAGGTACACAAACAATTAGTATTAGAGATTTAAGTAGATCTTATTCCCCATTATCCCCACCTAACGCACCAAAGAACTCACCTTTTGATAATTTCTTTACCAATGAGATAAATAGTCAACAGCATATTCAATTCACCGTAAACAATGGCAACTGGCTTATGGCAGAATTAGATGATGATGCCAACACTGAAGCTTTCTATTCTTGTGCTTCAGCATGCTCCAATAGTTTACCTTTAACAATTTTAGGCTCTAATCAGATATGTAACTCTAGTTCAGCAACATATACAATAAACAATTTAGTTCCTAATGTAAATGTTGCCTGGAGTGTGTCACCAGCCGGAGGTTTCACTTTAACTCAAAATGGTAACAATGCAACACTAACACCAACAGGTAATTTTGGTGGTAGAGCAACCTTAACGGCTTTTATTGAAACTGATTGTGACGATCTTGAGATAACCAAAGAGATACAGACAGGTTCACAAAGACCTATAATATATGGTGAAGATGGTGAACAAGTTGCTTCATTTTCATTCTGCACTTTGCATTATGGATATATCAACTTTACTACACCATCTAGTGCATTCGAATGGGAGTGGAATCAAGTGTCAGGTAATTTTAATATGTTAACATCAAATAATAATGGACAGTTTTTCAGTTATCAACCAACTTCGGGTATTGTTACTGTTAGAGCTAGAGACAATTGTGGCTGGAGTGTTCCAACATTTTTGGTTATTGAATTCACAAATTGCTCCAACGGAGGTGGTTTTGGCAACTTTAGATTAGCCGAGAACCCTATAAAAGATGGCAAGTTGGAAATCATTGAAACGACTGCAATAAATTCCAATCTTGACACGGCTTATAAACCCGACAATAATGCTAGCGTTAAAATCGAATTTTTTGACTTTAGCGGTAATTTATTAAAGACAAAAAAAGAGACTAGAAATCTATTTGACGGAAGATACTATTTGAATACATCTGAATTTCCCAATGGTAAATATTTACTAAAGATATTATACAATAAAACTGAGGAAGTATATCAAGTAATATTGGATAAATAATATAGTTTATACCATAAAAAAGCCTCTTGGATAAATCAATCCAAGAGGTTTTAATTTTAATATATAATAAAAATTTCTTTTATGACACTGCCTTCAGTTTCTTTAAAGTGGATTTAGATAATCTATCTTCAGCATAAGCTTTAGTTACATTAAATTTTGTTTCACCAGAACCTGGCAATTCAAACATAGCCTCTGTAAAAATTTCTTCGCAGAGTGAACGCAAACCTCTTGCACCAAGTTTATACTCAATAGCTTTGCCAACTATATAATTTAAAGCTCCTTCTGTAATACTAAAATCAACCTCATCCATTAAAAACAATTTTTTATATTGCTTTATAATAGCATTCTTTGGTTCAGTTAGAATAGCACGTAACGTATTAGCATCTAAGGGATCCATATGCGTTAGAACTGGTAAACGACCAATGATTTCTGGTATTAAGCCAAAGTCTTTTAAATCTTTTGGAATAATATATTCTAAAACATTGTCATTATTAATTGTATCATCAGAGTTAATTGAGCTATAACCTATAGCCTGCATGTTTAATCGCTTACTTATAACGCGTTCAATACCATCGAAAGCACCACCAGCTATAAATAAGATATGCTCTGTATTAACTTCAATAAACTTTTGATCCGGATGCTTTCGTCCTCCTTTTGGTGGTACATTAACAACCGTGCCCTCCAACAACTTTAGTAAAGCTTGCTGCACACCTTCACCAGAAACATCTCTTGTTATAGACGGATTATCACTTTTACGTGCTATTTTATCAATTTCATCAATAAATACGATACCACGTTCTGCTTTTTCTAAATTATAATCCGCAGCCTGTAGCAGGCGTGTTAATATACTTTCTACATCTTCACCGACATAGCCCGCTTCAGTCAAAACAGTTGCATCTACAATAGCTAAAGGTACATTTAGCATTCTAGCTACAGTTTTAGCCATTAAGGTTTTACCTGTACCTGTCTGACCCACCATAATGATATTACTTTTTTGTATTTCAATATCATCATCTGTTGGTGGTTGTAATAATCTTTTGTAATGATTATAAACCGCCACTGACATAACACGTTTAGTATATTCTTGCCCTATAATATATTCATCTAAAAAGGATTTAATTTCTTTTGGTTTTCTAAGCATCAACTCAGCACTGAGTTCAGTGTTACCTGTAGTCTTTGACTCTTCAATAACAATACCATGCGCTTGTTCTATACAACGATCGCAGATATGTGCATCAAGGCCAGCTATTAACAAACTTGTTTCTGGCTTTTTTCTTCCACAAAACGAACATTCTAATTCTTCTTTTGCCATAATTAAATTCTAGTTAGGAAATTTTAGTCGTAATTATAAGGGATTACTTTCTTGCTAAGACTTCATCAATCATACCATAATCCAAAGCTTCTTGTGAGCGCATCCAGTAGTCCCTATCCGAATCCTTTTCAACTTGCTCAATAGTTTGGCCTGAATGTTTGGCTATAACAGCATACAATTCTTCCTTAACTCTTATGGTTTCTTTCAATGCAATTTGCATATCGCTTAACTGCCCTTGAGTTCCGCTACTTACTTGATGAATCATTACGCGCGAATGAGTCAAAGCTGAGCGCTTTCCTTTTTCGCCTGCACATAATAATACTGCCGCCATAGATGCAGCAATGCCAGTACAAATTGTTGCTACATCTGGCTTTACAAATTGCATTGTATCATAAATACCTAATCCCGCATATACTGATCCACCTGGTGAATTTATATAAATCTGAATATCCTTAGATGCATCAGTACTTTGTAAAAATAATAATTGTGCTTGTATAATATTTGCTACATGATCATTTACACCTGTACCTAAAAATATTATACGATCCATCATTAAACGTGAAAACACATCAAAAACAGCAATATTCATCTGACGCTCTTCAATTATATTAGGGGTCATGTTAGACGGGTACATGCTTTCTATTATTTTACCATAATAGTTGCTATTTATACCTTGATCTTTTATTGCAAATTTTTCAAATTCTTTTCCGTAGTCCATATGTTTTAATATAATTTTTTGATTAAAAAAAAAGCGTAAAACTTTTCAGTTCTACGCCTTAAAGATACTAATTTATTCAATACCTATTAACTATAGAATTCCTTTACAAAATCATCGTAAGTAATTTCTTTAGTCTTAATATTAGCTTCTGCTTTATATAAATTTAATAATTTCTGACTCATTAATTGTTCGGACAAACGCTTAACTTCCTCTTGATTCGATAGTATACGTGCCGCAATGTCTTCTAATTCTTTTTCTGATGGATTCATTTGACCAAACTGAGCCATTTGCCCTTTAATCATCTCCATAGAATAGGCCTTCATTTCATCAAATTGTACTTGTAAATTATGCTCTTGTATCAGTTTACCTTCGATTAACTGATAACGCATACTTTTTTCAGACTTTTCATATTCTTCTTTTGCCTGATCTTCTGACATCACTTCTTCACCTGCAGTCTGCATCCATTTTTGTAGAAAATTAGCTGGTAAATCAAATTTTGTGTTTTCTACTAAATATTCGGTAACGTCATTCAATAATTTTTGATCACCTTGCTGAACGAATTGTTTTTCTGAATCTTCTTTGATTTTATCTTTCAATTCTGTTACAGAAGTCACTGTTTTTGGACCAAATACTTTATCAAACAACTCTTGGTCTAAATCTGCTAATTCGCGTTCATTGATTTCTGAAACTTCAAAATTCACATCGATAGCTAGTCCGTGAGCATCGTCATGAGGCACTTTTAAAAATGTCATTAAGTCATGATCGTCATTAAACAACCCTTTTGTTTTTAAAGTAATTACATCGCCAACTTTAGCGCCTATAAATTTCTTTGGGTTTGTCTTCCCTTTTATTTTATCTAAAGTAATTGTTGCAACATTTTCTACAGCCTTTTCTTCGTTAGTAAACTTTCCGGTAATTTCAGAATTCTTAGTTACTTCAGTTTGAGAGACAATTTTACCATATTGCTTTTGAATATGATTAAGCTGATTATTAACCATCTTATCATCTGCAACAATATTATAATGTGTAATTGCTTTCTTACCTTTTAGTTTTACATCAAACTCAGGAGCCAAACCCAATTCAAATTCAAAAGAAAACGCATCTGCATCCCAATTTAAATCATCTTGCGCCTTTGGCAATGGATTTCCTAAAACATCTAATTTTTCTTCAACTAAATACTTACCAAGAGCATCTTGCAACAATTTGTTTACCTCATCCACTAATACTGCTTTACCGTATTGCTTTTTCACCATTCCCATTGGCACATGGCCTTTTCTAAAACCAGGAATGTTTGCAGATTTGCGGTAATCTGTCAAGATTTTTTCAACTTTATCACTATAATCTTCTTTAGCGATATCCACTTTTACAACTGCATTTAATGCATCGATGTTTTCTCTTGTAATATTCATTCTTTATTGAAACTAAAATTGGGCTGCAAAAATACAATATTTTTCACAACCCAACAATACTTTAAAGCTATGATTTTAAGCTACTTTTTCTTCTCTTTTAAGAATGATTGTAATAGCGATTGAAGAATTGATAATAGAATACTAAATAGTAAAGCCGACCAAAAACTAGAAACACCAAAACCGTCAATTAGTTTATCTGCTAGCAAGATGATTAGAGCATTTATCACTAATAGGAATAAACCTAAAGTTAAAATTGTTACTGGCAATGTTAATATTACTAGAAATGGCTTTACTAAGAGATTTAGAATTGACAGCACAACAGCCACAATAATTGCACCAACATAACCGTCTACAGATACACCGTTTAAAACATGTGCTAAAATGAATACAGCTAATGCATTTAATAATAATCGAATAATTAGATTCATAAGGTTAGATTTTAATTTAAGATACGAAATTAATTACTGCATTATAAAATTCCTTAGGATTCTCAGCGTGCAACCAATGCCCTGCGTTTGAAATAGTAACTAACTCAGAATTTAAAAAGTGTCTATTTATGAGTGCTTCGTCCGATTCCCCAATATATTCAGAACGGTCACCGCGTAAAAACAAGGTTTCTTTTTCGAAAATCGCATGAGTTGGTAAAGCTTCTCCAACTTCGGAAACGTTTTCTTTTAGTATATCTAAATTAATTCTTAATCCTAATTGTCCTTTTTTAACCCAATATAGGTTCTTCAGCAAAAACATTCGTGTTCCAACCTCGCTTACATAATTACTTAAAACTTTATCTGCTTGACCTCTACTTTTTATTTCAGAAAAATCTAATCGACCCAAGCCTTCTAGTATAGCATCATGATGAATAGGATAATAGCGTGGTGAAATATCTGCCACTAATAGTTTACTAACTAAATTAGGATATTTTGTAGCAAATAACATGGCCGTTTTCCCACCCATTGAATGGCCAAGTAAAACTATATCTCTTAAATTGTTTTTATCGCAATAATATTTTAGGTCTTCAGCCATCAAATCGTAATCAAAATCATCTGAATGAAAACTACGTCCATGATTACGTTGATCTATTAAATGCATTTCAAAATTAGACTGAGAAAACTGTCTCGCTAAAGTTTTCCAATTATCTCCCATTCCTAAAAAACCATGAAGTATTAGAAACGGCTTTCCTTCACCAAATATATTTGAGTGTAAAATCATTTTAACTTGTCTAAATATCTGCCAATTACATTTTCAATTCCCATATATAAACTTTCAGAAATTAATGCATGTCCAATAGAAACTTCCATTAAACCCATAACATTTTCTTTAAAAAATTTAATGTTATCTAAAGACAAGTCATGCCCTGCATTAAGACCTAATTTTAGGGAATCTGCTAATTCTGCGCATTTAACATAAGGTATGATGGCTTCTTTATTACCCCTTCCATATTGATGTGCATAAGCTTCTGTATATAACTCTATTCTGTCTGTACCTGTTTCTTTAGCTCCTTCTATTTGGTACAAATCTGCATCGACAAAAATCGAAGTTCTAATACCGTTGTTTTTAAATTCTTTAATCACTTCAATCAAAAATTCTTTATGTTTAATGGTGTCCCAACCTGCGTTAGAAGTAATAGCATCAACAGCATCTGGGACTAAAGTAACCTGAGTTGGTTTAATATCTAAAACCATATCTACAAACTTAGGAATTGGATTTCCTTCAATATTATACTCGGTATATACTTCAGATTTTAAATCATATGCATCTTTATAACGAATATGACGTTCATCTGGTCTTGGGTGTATCGTCACTCCCTCAGCACCAAAATTCTGAACATCTCTAGCAAATTGTACCACATTTGGAACGTCTCCACCTCTACTGTTCCTTAACGTAGCTATCTTATTTATATTAACACTTAATTTAGTCATTTTACTCTATTTAGAATAACAAAAATACAAACTCCACTACGCATTTTATGGTTATTTTTGATTAATTTGCCAGATATTTAAACCCAATTATGCAGCTACAGGATTTTGTTATAAATGACATAAAGCCACTTAATATTACTGATAAAGTAAGCGATTTACAAATGCTATTTAATCAGTTAACATACTCACATATCCCAATTTTAAGTAATGATATTTATATAGGATGTATATCCGAAACTGATGCGCATTGTTTTGAAGGCGCAAAATCAATTAATGATTGCAGTCATACTATAGAAGGATTTTTTGTGAGACCTACAACTAATTGGCTGGATATTCTTGAAGCATTTGCCCAAAATGACTCTAATATAATGCCAATATTAGATGATAATAATAAGTATATCGGTTACTATGAACTAAACGATATCATTCATCTTTTTAATGAAACTCCTTTCTTTGCAGAACCTGGTGGTATACTAATAGTTGAAAAAGGTATTCACGACTATTCGTTTAGTGAAATTAGTCAGATTGTTGAATCTAATGACGCAAAACTTTTAGGTGCATTTATTTCTAAAATGGATTCTGACTTAGCTAGAGTTACTATTAAAATTGGCAATGGTAGTATTAATGATGTAATTCAAACTTTTAGACGTTATAGTTATAATATTGTTTCTGGTCACGAAGAGGACTCTTATATAGAAAGTTTAAAGGACCGCTCCCAATACCTAGATAAATATTTAAATATGTAATTATGAAAGTAGCTGTTTATGGTCAGAATTACGTAAAAGAAACCACTCAAAAAGCGGTTGAAAAACTTTTGAATTTTTTATTAAAAAAAGAAGTAAATGTTTTTATCGAACGGGAATTTATTAAAACTCAAAATAATGCTGTAAGACATAATTCTTCTATTAGAAAATTTGATGCAGTAGATCCAAGTTTTGATTTATTAATAAGTGTTGGTGGCGACGGAACCATTTTACGAGCAATTACATATGTTAGAGACTTAGGAATACCCATAGTTGGCATTAACACTGGTCGTTTAGGTTTTTTAGCAACCATTCAAACAAATGAAATTGAATCTGCTCTTTCCGAAATATTAAAAAATAACTATAAAATTTCTGAACGTTCGTTATTAAGTGTAACCACACAACCCGAACATAAAGACATTGAAGACACTCATTTTGCGCTTAATGAAATTGCTTTAAGCCGAAAAAACACAACCTCTATGATCACTGTAGAGACTCATCTTAACGATGAGTATTTAACATCCTATTGGGCCGATGGTTTAATTCTCTCTACACCAACAGGCTCTACGGGCTATTCATTAAGTTGTGGTGGACCAGTAATTACTCCTGATGCTAATAATTTTGTATTAACACCCATTGCTCCTCATAATCTTAGTGCAAGACCATTAATTATCCCTGATAAAACTAAAGTGACTTTTAAAGTAGATGGAAGAGAAGATCAATTTTTAATGTCATTAGACTCAAGAATAGTTACCCTCTCTAACGCAACAATCGTAACTGTAAAAAAAGCAGACTTTGTAATAAAAATGGTTGAATTACTAGATGAAACTTTTTTGGCTACCCTAAGAAAAAAATTGCTTTGGGGTGAAGATCGGCGTAATTAAACAGCTAATTTGTACAATAAATAACTACAAAAACTGTTTATCTCTAAGACATTTTGTGTCAAATTATTATAGGCTAATCTTAATTGTTATATTTGCAAACTTTGAAAAATTTATGAGGTATTTATTCCTATTTTTAATAAGTATATTCTTAACTCAAAATACTAATTCTCAGATCTATGAAATTGGTGTGTTTGCAGGTGGAAGTAATTTTATTGGTGATGTTGGTTCTACAAATTATATTTCACCAAACCAAGCTGCATTCGGAGCTATATTTAAATGGAACAGAAGTCCTAGACATTCGTTTAGAGCATCTATCATATTTTCGGACTTAGAGGGTATTGATGGCAAATCAGATGATCCGCGACGAATTCAGCGTGGTTATAGCTTTAACACAAGCATACTAGAAATTTCTGCAGGTATGGAATTTACTTTTTGGGACTTTGATCTACATACAATTGGCATTAAAGGAACACCTTATCTATATACAGGAATAACAGCAGCTAATCACGACAATTATTTTTTTAGTCAAACTGGTGATTATACAGCAGAAAACACAAATAGTTGGGCTTATGGCATACCTATGGTTTTAGGCTATAAAAGTAATATCAGTAGCCATTTAATCTTAGCATTTGAAATCGGAGCGCGCTACACGTTTTCAGATGAGTTAGACGGCAGTGTACCTGACAATGCCGACAGAGAGGCTTTAAGTTTTGGTAATACTAATAGTAATGATTGGTATGTATTTACAGGAATTACATTAACTTACACCTTTGGCAGAAGACCTTGCTATTGTAATTTTTAAATGAGCCTTATAGAACACATACAAAAAGAAAAGCTTCCAAACCATGTCGCAATAATTATGGATGGCAATGGTCGTTGGGCTAAACAACAAGGATTATTAAGGGTTATTGGGCATGAAAACGGCACTAAGGCAGTAAGACAAACTGTTGAAGCTAGTGCCGAATTAGGAATTAAAAACCTGACTTTATATGCCTTTTCTACTGAAAATTGGAACAGACCTAAACTAGAAGTACAAACCCTAATGAAGCTTTTAGTTAAATCCCTGAAGAAAGAGATTGAAACTTTTCAAGAGCATAATATAAAATTATCTGCTATTGGTTGCTTAGAAGATTTACCTAAAAAAGCACATTTAGAACTTCTAGATGTTATAGAAAAGACAAAAAATAATACGAATATGACATTAACCTTAGCGTTAAGCTATGGTTCTCGTGAAGAAATTGTTAATGTTATCAAAGAATTATCACTTAAAGTTAAAAATAATATAATTTCTCCTGAAAGTATTGATGAATCAATTATAAATAAGCATCTTTACACGCAAAATTTACCAGATGTTGACTTGCTTATTCGCACAAGCGGTGAGCATCGAATTAGTAATTTTTTATTGTGGCAAATTGCCTACGCAGAATTATATTTTACAGATATTTTATGGCCAGATTTCAATAAAGAAAATTTGTATGAAGCGCTAATAAATTATCAAAATAGAGAACGAAGATTTGGAAAAACAAGCGAACAACTCACCTAATAAAAAAATATTGAGCACCTTTACTCGATTTATTTTTACAATACTATTTTTTACAATTTCACTAGTAGTTAATGCACAAGTACAAGGTGGTGCAAAATACCTAATTAAAGAAATTACAGTAACTGGTAACACTAATTTTAGTCCGCAAACAATCATTGCTTATTCTAAGTTGAGAAAAAATGAAGAAATTCAAGTTGGTGGTGAAAAAATAGCCAATGCAGTAAAAACATTGTGGAAATCAAACCTTTTTAGTAGTATAGATGTCTATATCACAAATATTGTGGACAACACTGCAGATATTGAAATTAAGCTTAGTGATTTGCCAGAGCTAAAAGAAGTAAAAATTGAAGGTGTTAAAAAAAGTAAGAAAGAAGAAATTATTGACGAAAACAAACTTCAATCTGGCCAAAAAGTAACTGAAAACCTTATTGCTACAACCCGAAATTATTTAACTAACAAATACAAGAAAAAAGGGTTTTTAAATGCAAAAGTAAATATAGTTACATCACAAGTTATTGACTCTATAAAAAAAGATCGTGTTAATATGCTTGTGAATATTGATACTGGTGAAAAAGTAAAAATAAGCAGTATAGATTTTGAGGGTAATGAAAAGCTAAAAAGCAAGAAGCTTCGTAAAGCCATGAAAAATACGAAGAAAAAGAATCCAATTCGTCTTCTTAAACGCTCAAAATATATTGAAGAGGATTACAAAGCAGATTTAGTAAGTATAATTGATAAATATAAAGAAAACGGTTATAGAGATGCAAGAGTCATCTCAGATTCAATTATATATAACGATGATAAAACCATAAGTCTTAATATAAAAGTTGAAGAAGGAGATAAATATACGTTTGGTAAAATAGATTTTGTTGGTAATACTGTTTACAGTGATCAGCAGCTTGCAGGTGTTCTTGGTATAAAAGAAGGTGATACGTATAACGGAGTTGAACTTAGAGAACGAATTGCCGATCCATCAAATCCAGATGCTCAAGACTTAACCAATGCATATCAGAATTTCGGATATATGTTCTCCACCATTAACCCTGTAGAAGTTAGTACGGAAGGTAATGTAATTGATATGGAGATTCGTATCTCGGAAGGAAAACCAGCTTATTTTAATAACGTAACTGTTGTTGGTAATGATGTAACAAACGATCATGTTATTTACAGAGAAATAAGAACGCGTCCAGGAGAATTATACAGTAAATCTGAAATTATAAGAACTTTAAGAGAACTCGGACAATTAGGTTTCTTTGATGCTCAACAATTAACACCAAATATTAAAAACCCAAATCCAGTTGATGGCACTTTAGATGTAGAATATGTGGTGGCAGAGCAAGGTTCTAGCCAAATACAACTACAAGGTGGTTATGGTGGAGGTGGCTTTATCGGTACATTAGGTTTATCATTTAATAATTTTGCAATAAAAGATATTTTTAAGAAAGAGGCATATAAACCTGTTCCTAGAGGTGACGGACAGAGTTTAGCACTAAGATTACAAGCAAGTCAGTTTTTTCAAACCTACAGTTTCTCATTTAGCGAACCTTGGTTAGGAGGAAAGAAACCCTACCAATTATCGACTTCAATTTCTTATTCTAGACAGTTTTTATTTAATCCTCAAACACGAAGAGCAGATAAAGATAGACGCTTTAACATCCTTGGTATAACTGTTGGACTTTCGACAAGATTATCAGAACCAGATGATTATTTTCTGTTCTCACAAGCGTTAAGCTATCAAAACTATGATCTTAGAAATTATAATACAGGCTTGTTTACATTTGGAGATGGAACTGCTAACAACCTATCTTATACAGTAGGCTTAACAAGGAATAATTTATATACAGATCCAATTTATCCGACTGGAGGTTCTAGTTTTTCTGCATCAGCTAAATTTTCTTTTCCTTACTCACTAGTAAATGGAGTAGATTATGACGCTCTAAAAGATGAAAGAGATGCATTAGACCCTACTGATGCAGATGATTTTGCTCGTATTGGAGAGATTGATCAAGAACGCTTTAAGTGGTTAGAGTTTTACAAAATTAAATTTAAAGTAGATTGGTACACCGAGATTATTAAAAAATTAGTTTTAAGACCAAGCATGGAATTTGGTTTCTTAGGAGCCTACAATAACGCAAGGGGTGTAATCCCTTTTGAACGTTTCTTTTTAGGAGGTGACGGTCTTGGAAATTTCGCATTAGATGGTAGAGAAATAGTACAATTACGTGGTTATCCTAACCAATCACTATCATCTCAAGATGGTGGATCTATATATAATAAATTTTCATTAGAACTCCGTTATCCAATTACTTTAGGAGCTGGAGCTAAAATCTATGCACTATCATTCTTAGAAGCTGGGTCTTCAGTAAATAGTTTTAAAGATTTTGATCCTTTTAATCTTAATAGATCTGCGGGTGTTGGTTTAAGAATATTTATGCCGGCATTTGGATTATTAGGTATTGATTTTGGTCACGGATTTGACCCTGTACCAGGTGATACGCAAAAAAGCGGATGGCAAACACACTTCATAATTGGTCAACAATTTTAAGTTTGGCACGATATTTTCTAATAGCTTATTAAGAAATTCATTATGGTGTTAAAATTTTTAAAGATATATTTCGTTAAATTTGAAGATTAGTGATACTAAAAACAAATGAAACATTTGCATTACAAGAAAGATGTCTCGAAAAAAACACAAAAATGATGAAATTTAAAGTTCTTTTTTTATTGGCAATAATAGGTCTAATGAGCTTTAGTGCTGTTGCACAACGAGGTGTTAGAATAGGATATATTGATACTGAGTATATTTTACAAAATGTACCAGAATATCAAGAAGCTACTACTCAACTAGATAAAAAGGTTATGCAGTGGAAATCTGAAATAGAAAAAAAGCTAAGCGTAATAGACCAAAAGAAAAAAGAAATTGAAAATGAAAGTGTCCTTCTTACAAAAGAATTATACGAAGAACGGATGGAAGACATTTCTTTTGAGGAAGCTGAAATTTTAGATTATCAGCAAAAAAGGTTTGGACCAAATGGTGATTTAATGATTCAAAAACGCCAACTCATAGAGCCTATTCAGGATCAAATATTTGCAGCTGTACAAGATATAGCAGAAAATGGAAAGTATGATTTTGTCTTTGACAAATCAGCAGATGTAGTTATGCTATATTCAGCGGAACGCTATGACTTAAGTGAACGGGTACTTAAAACTATAACAAGAACATCAAAACGCAGCCAAGCTAAAAATAAGAAAGAGCGCAAGGAATTAGAAGATGAAGAAGTTGTACCAATTGTAAGTGAAGAAAAAGACGAACGCCAAAAGGCTTTAGAAGAAAGAAAGAAAACAAGAGAAGCAGAATTAGCTGCAAAACGAGCAGAGCGAGAAAAAGCTTTAGAAGCCAGACGAGCTCAACAAGATTCTATTAGAAGCGCAAAAAAGAATGCTGCTGAAGCACGTCGCCAAAAAGTTTTAGATTCGCGTAATAAAGGGTCTAAAAAAGAAGAAACAGAAACAAATAAAAATGATAGCACAACTGCTGCTAAAAACAATATTAAATCAGATAGTTTAAAAGCTAAACAAGCTATTAAGAAAGATTCTGTAAGTTCTAAAAAACCGCTCACTGCGGCAGAAATTAAAGCAAAGGATAGAGCCGAACGAAGAAAAGCTTTAGAAGCGAAAAAACAAAAAATAATAGAGCAACGAAAAAAAGCTCGAGAAGAACGAGAGAAACAACTTAAAAAGAGAGATTCTATAGCAAAAGCTAAGAAGAACGAAGGAGAAAACAATTAATAATTATATATAACACACAAATACAATTTAGAAAAATGAAACATTTAAAATCCTTATTATTTGCAACGGCGCTTTTTATTGGAGCAACAAGTTTTACAGCTGCTCAAAGTAAAATTGCTCATATTAATACACAAGAGCTTGTAAAGGCTATGCCAGAATATAAAACGGCACAAGCTGAAATTGAAAAACTTGGAAAGACTTATGAAGCAACTATTCAAGGTTCACTTAAAGAATTAGAAACTAAATTAACGCAATACAATGCAGAAGCTGAAGGACAAACTCAAGAAGAAAACCAAAAACGTATGGCAGAAGTTGAAGGTATGAAGCAAAGCTTATCACAATACCAACAACAAGCTCAACAAGATTTACAGAAAAAAGAATTTGACTTATTAAAACCAATCACAGAGAAAGCAAGAGTTGCGATTGAAAAAGTAGCAGCTACTCAAGGTTACGATTATGTTTTAGAAGCAGGTGGCTTAATAGTTAAAAAAGGTAAAGACCTAATGGCAGATGTAAAAGCTCAACTAGGTATTTAAAATAAAACTTAAATTAATAAACAAAAAAGTCGCTTTTATAAAGCGACTTTTTACTTTTGTAATAATGAGTAATAAACCAATAGGCATATTTGATTCTGGAATTGGAGGCACATCTATCTTCAAGGAAATTCATGCATTATTACCTTACGAGAATTATATATATTTAGCGGATAGTAAAAATGCACCCTATGGCAATAAGACTGAAGCAGAAATACTTCAATTAAGTATTAAGAATACAAAATTGCTAATAAATAATGGCTGTAAGCTTATAGTTATAGCATGCAACACTGCTACTACAAATGCAATTTATTACTTAAGATCTCATTACAATATTCCTTTTATAGGTATTGAGCCCGCAATAAAGCCTGCTGCATTAAATACAGAAACAAAAGCTATAGGTATATTAGCTACTAAAGGTACCTTAAGCAGCGAGTTATTTCATAAAACCACTGATATCTATGCTAGTGGTATTAAAGTTATTGAGCAAGTAGGTGAAGGAATAGTTCCATTAATTGAAGCTGGGAAACTAGAATCTAAAGAAATGAAAATACTTTTATCCTCATATTTAGAGCCTGTGCTAAAGCATAACATAGACTATTTAGTACTAGGTTGTACACATTACCCATATCTTATACCTATACTTACTAAAATGCTACCTGCTAATGTAAAAATTATTGATTCGGGTTTAGCCGTTGCAAAACAAACTCATACTATACTTAATAGAGATAATTTGTTAAATAGTAACACTAAAAAACCTACAGTTAAATTTTATTCTAATGTCAACGTAGAAGTCCTTGATTCAATATTGGATTATAAATTTAATGTTGAATATTTGGATTTTTAGTAAGGTTAGTCTCATTATACTTACTAATATAATATGGTTTTAATCTTTGTGTATAATGCAAATTCTGGGAAATTAAATGCACTTTTTGATGCAGGTCATAAGTTATTTAGTCCTTCAACTTATCCTTGTAGTTTATGTGCTTTGACTTACGATACTTTCACGGAAAACAAAATATGGAAAGCCTTTAGAAAAGAAAGTGGCTTGGAGATAGAGTTTTATCACAAAGATGAATTTGAGGCTAAATTCTCTGACGCAAATGTGTTGTCTTACCCAATTATTTTAGGGTTAAAAAACGACACACTTTCACCATTACTTAATAGTAATCTATTAAACGAAATATTAGATATTGAGACTTTAATAGAAAGATTAAAATCTACTCTTCTTTAAACCAACCCGAATATTTTACATAATTATTAGCAATACGATTAATTTCTCCAGAAATAAGTTCTTCACTAATATCTTTTATCTTTTTAGCTGGCATACCTGCATAAATACTTCCTGATTTTACAATTGTACCTTTAGTAACTACAGCACCCGCTGCTACAATGCTATTGCTTTCTATGATACAATCATCCATAATAATACTTCCCATACCTATGAGTACGTTATCTTTTATTGTACAACCGTGAACAATCGCGTTATGTGCAATAGATACGTTATTACCAATTGTTGTCGGCGATTTCTGGTAGGTTGCATGAATAATTGCACCGTCTTGCACGTTTACTTTATTTCCCATTTTAATAAAATGGACATCTCCTCTAATTACGGCATTAAACCAAATACTACATTCGTTTCCCATCGTCACCTCACCTACAATAGTTGCATTATCTGCAACGTAACAGTCTTCTGGTATTATTGGGTGTATTCCTTTTACTGGTTTTATTATTGGCATATTTTCTATTTAAAATAAGATAACAGATCTGCTTTCTTAGAAGCAGAGACCATAATTTCTTTTCCGTTACTCAACACAACGCTTCCTCCTTTTCCTTTTACATACTTTACAACTTCATTTACATTTACCAAATAACTTTTATGGACTCTAGCAAAATTAGCATCCTTAAGGCTTTCTTCGATATATTTTAAAGTCTTACTTACTAGCTTCTTTTTATTCGTATTTAAATATATTTCTGTATAGTTATCGTCAGCTTTACAATACATAATATTAGATGTTTCTAAAACCTCAAAACCGTCTTGTTGTGGTATAGTAATTTTACCATCCACTGAATTTGTTTTTGGCACTAGGACTTGGTCTTGTAAGGCATCTTCTTTAGTCCTAATTTCAGTAACATAATCTACAGCTTTAATTAACTCATCTATAGATATTGGCTTCATTAAATAATAAGATGCATGGGCATTCAAGGCCTCTATAGCATAATGATTATAAGCCGTAACAAATAAGGTTTCAAAATTAATATCACCTACTTTATCTAATAAATCAAAAGCATTTCCGTAAGGCATTTCTACATCTAAGAATACCACATCTAAATCATTGTTTCTTATTAAAACTAATCCCTCTTCTACATTACCAGCCTCTCCCAAAATTGAAATATTTGGGCAATATTTTGTAAGATAGTTCCTTAGGATTTCCCTACTTTTCTCTTCGTCTTCTACTATTATGGCGTTTAATTTCATTTTAGTCTTTTTTTAAAGTCACTTCGACTTTAGTTCCTGTGTCTTCTATATCTTGGTAGTCTTCTATTTTAATATCTACTTTATCTTTATACATTTTATTTAAAATAGCAACTCGCTCTTTAATATTGCTCATCCCTTTTGAATTCTGTTTTTTCTGATTAGCTGTTTTTAAAGCTTTAGAACGTTCTCTACCAATTCCGTCATCCGTTACAGTAATTGTTATTGTATCCTTTGATTTAGGTTTAATAGTTATATTTAATTGCCCTTTTTCAGATTTATAGCGTAATCCATGCCATACCGCATTTTCTATATATGGTTGAAGTAACATCGGTGGAATTTGAAAATCCTCTAAATCAAGATTTTCGTCAACTGTAATAGCATAGTCAAACTTATCTTGAAATCTAAAATGCTCGAGCTTAGTGTATAACTCTAGTAATTCAATTTCTTTTTGCAAAGGGATAAAATCCTCTTCACTATTCTCCAAAACTGAGCGCATCAAATTTGAAAAATCAGATAAATATTTATTTGCAGTACGCTCATCATTAGTTGCTATAAAACTATTAACAGAATTTAAGGCGTTAAAAATAAAATGAGGATTCATTTGACTTCTTAAAGATTTTAAAGCCAATAAATTATTTGACAAACGTTGCTGTTTAATATATTTATATATCAATAATCCAGTAATTAAGAGTAATACTAAACCACCTATTAGCGAGTAGATAGTTACTTGCTGGCTTTTATAACGTTCTTGGGCAAGTTCTAAATTAGTACGAGATAGTATTCTATCACTTTCTAATGAGGTAATTCTATTCTGTTGTTCTGCTAATTTTCTACTAAAGCGTGCTACCTGAGAAGTCTCTTGTACTTTTTGAGCATACAATTCGTCAACGACTCTTATATGCTCTTCTAACACCGCATAACCCTTTTTGGTATCACCTGTCTCTATTAAGGCACTCGATAAATTTCTGGTGGCATCTCTTTTTACGACCAAATCACCAGTTTTTTCTGCCTCTTCTATACTCTTTTCGTAAAATGGTATCGCATCATTGTTTCTGTTTTGTAAAACAAGTGCATTCGCAATTTTATAATTCTGTTTCTGAGCAGTTAACGGACTCTCGTTAGAGATTACGGAATCTCTTTCAATATCCTTTATATCATTAATAATTTGTTTTCTTAAAACTATTTCATTTTCATAGTCTTCATTATTACTATTAAACTCAGCTACTTTTGCTTTTTCTTCAACAGCTCTTGTTTTGTTTTCTTTCGAAGCTAATTCTAAGGAATTATCAAAATAACCTTTAGCCTTCTTTTTTCTACCTTGCGCATTATAGGTCTGAGCAATTTTTGAATTTAAATCAGTAATCTTAGGCGTTATAAAGTGTTCTTTCGCAACATCTAAACCTAGATTGTAAGACTTTGTCGCTTGTTGATAGTTCTTTCTATTTAAATAAGCATCACCTAAACCTTCGTAAAGGATTACCTTTTCATAATTAGACAAATTATCAATATCCAATTCATTATAAGTATTAATACTTTTTTGAGAATCATCATTCATTAAGTATGATTTAGCTAACTTAAGCTTAGCTGAACTTTTTTCTGAATTTTGTAGACTTATTTTATATGCCGATATGGCAAGATCAAACTGTTTCCAATAAGTATAAACATCTCCCAAAAGCTCGTGAGCTTCTGCACTTTGACCTACAGAAACATTAACATTTAGTGCGTCACCAATAAATTTAATACTTTTAGTAGCATCTTTTTTAATATAAAAATCTGCAGAATCTATTAGTCGATTAAATGCTTTCTTTTCATTATTAATCCTTTGACGTTTATTAGTCGGATATTCATCAGATTCTACCTGAAAATACAAACGATCATCCCCTTTTATTGTATAATAAATTGGGTCAAATGAATCGTGTGTGACCATAAGTTCATCACCCACTCTGGCTTGTATTGTAAATTTCCCATCAACGTCTGTCGTTGTATACTTACTACCATTAATCTGCACACTTACTTTTGAAATAGGACTGTAAGTTTGCTCATCATAAACAGAACCTCTTATTGTTAAAATTGGTGTTTTTTCGGGTGCATTGTTTTGGGCATGAGATATTGCACCAGCGGCGATTAAAAATAAAGTTAATATAAATTTATGTAGTGTCTTCACCTGTGTGAATAAGTTTAAATTTTAATAAACTTACATACTTTATTTGGTTTCGAAAAATGGCCTTATAAGAATTAAGAGCTATTAGTGTCTTAAATTAACTCACTTACTAAACCTGTACGCTATCTCACTCATTGAAAACGCTACTTCACTCATTCTAAATTTTAATTAATCTTTTTTAGACTGAGCTTTACAACATCATTAATCAAAACATAAATCAAAATGAAAAAAGGCAATCTGTGCGTTTTTCTGGCAATGCTATTATTTAGCAGCATTCAAGGACAACATAAAGGAAATTACAATCAAATTACACAAGATATTTCTAGACAAAATATCTTAACATCTGGCAATGCAAACATCTATAATCCTGCTATACAACAACAAATTCATAAGACATTACATCCAACTAATGTATTAACGATTGATGTTAAAGCGTTACAAAATACAAGTGCGACAACATATACTGCTGTTTTTAACCTATCTCAAATCGGACCTACGGCTGAAGCAACTAATGCTTTAATGAAAGCCAGAATTGATAGTATTAAAATGAGATTAGATACAAAGGGTATTACTCAAAAAAATATCGCTATTGATGTTATATCCTTTGTGCCTAAATACGAAATAGAGGTTACTAAAAAACTGTTTAGCAAAACTTATACAGAGGTTCCTAAGGGTTTTGAGCTACAACAAAATATTCATATTCAATTTACAAAAACAAGTCAATTTGAATTAATACTAGAGGCCTGTGCTAAAAGTGAGGTTTATAACCTGGTTAAGGTTGATTATTTTATTGAGGATATTCAGAACGTCTATAAAAATCTGCAAGACCAATTGTTAAAACTTATAGAAAATAAGAAAGTATACTATCAAGCTTTAGGTTTTGAAATGAGTGACTACAACGTGGCAATAGCTGATGACAAATACTGCTATTTCCCTAAAGACTTTTACCAAAGTTACCAAGCTTATAATAGTGTTTCATTTGAATCTTTTAACAAAGACAAAGGAGTTACTCAGGCACAAAAACAAACATCTTACTATTATCAACCGTTAACCTATGAGCGATACGATATAGTTATAAACCCTTCAATATTAGAGCCTGTTGTACAAATTGGTATGAACATAAAATTAGTCTTTACACCTAAACCTAAAGAGAAAGAACAAGCACCAATAACAAAGACCGAGATTGATCATAAATACTATGTCATTTCACCTAATGGCACTATCGACGTAAAAGAATTAAACACAAAAAACTAAAAAGATGAAAAAATTTGTAAAAACTACTGCATTGGCTATGTCTCTATTAACATGTGTAGCATGCCATGCAAACACAAACTCAAATACTAAACGTATTGCAATGTCACAAAGGTCAGCCCAACCTGTACCGAAAATTGAAGAACCTGAAATTAAAGTAGCTTTATTACTTGACACAAGTAATAGCATGGATGGTTTAATTGACCAAGCTAAAGCTCAACTATGGCAAATAGTAAATGAACTTTCTTATGCAAAATGTGACGAGCAAAATCCAAATCTAAAAATTGCTCTTTATGAATACGGTAACGATAATCTTAATGCAGACGAAGGTTACTTAAGGCAAGTAATTCAATTTAGTGATGATTTAGACGAAATATCTAAATCACTATTTTCACTAACGACCAAAGGTGGTAATGAATATTGTGGTAAAGTGATTAAAGCTGCCTTGGATCAATTAAATTGGGGAGAAAGTAATAAGGATCTTAAATTTATTTTCATTGCTGGAAATGAACCTTATACACAAGGAAATTTTAGTTACAAAAACGCATCTAAATTAGCCCATCAAAATGATATTACAGTGAATACGATTTTCTGTGGTGATTACAATCAAGGTGTATCTAGTTATTGGAAAGATGGTGCAGATCTAACACATGGAAATTACATGGCTATAAATCACAATAAAGCAACAGTCCATATTACATCTCCTTATGATGACAGAATCTTAGAACTTAATGAATTGCTGAACAAAACATATGTAGCTTATGGCAAAGTAGGTAGAAAAAAAATTGAACTGCAGGCAGAACAAGATTCTAATGCTAGAGGCTATAATAAAGCAAATGCTGTAAGCAGAACGGTAAGCAAAAGCTCTCGTTTATATAAAAATAGTACGTGGGACTTGGTCGATGCAGAAAAAGAAGAGCACTTTTCTTATGATAAGCTCGAAGAAAGTGAACTTCCTAAAGAACTAAAAGGAAAATCAAAAGTCGAAATTAAATCTTATATAAATAAAAAGCGAAAGGAACGAGAAAAGCTTCAACTGGCTATTGTAGAATTAAACACAAAGCGACGTTTATATATTGATAAAAAATCTATAGACTCAGCAAACGGCCTTGAAAATGCGATGGTAAAAGCCATTAGAAAACAAGCGGAAAAGAAAAATTATAAATGGAATAATTAATTAAATAAAAAAGGCTCAATTTTCATTGAGCCTTTTTTATTTAATTAATTGCCGGACAATTACACTCATATTTTTCTCTTCTACAATTAAAGTTATATCCTAATGTTATTTGGTGAAAACCACCTGTATTAAAATTAACTGTATTAGCTTGATATGAATAGGTATATGCAAAAACAAAATTATTATAATCTACACCCAAGAAAGGCGTAATATATTGCAGCTTTTGACTACTAATACCTGAGCCATCAACAAATTCTGCTCCATCTAAACTTCTTCTATATGATAACCCGCCCCATACTTTACCAAAATCCATCTCACGATAGACTTTAGCATTTATATCTATCGAAGATTCTTCTGTAGCATCTCTATACATATACATTATTGAAGGTTCGTAGCTCCATTCACTTCCATATTTGCTAAAAGTATAACCCGCTGAAAACAAATACGTCCTTAAATTATCAAATTCAAAACCTTGATCGTTAAAGTTAATTCCCTCATTGTTTAAAATATTCTTAGCAGTAAAGTGTGCATAAAAGTCTATAAAATGATAAGAAAATCCGAAGTCCACGTTAAAGTTTGTAGCACTTTGTTCTATACCTGCAACAAGTGGATCAAACTCACCTGGTGCTAAAAAATCTGTTTCATCTAATTTATATTGTAAAAACCCTGCGCTTAAACCGAATGATAGCATGTTTAAATCTATCTCGTTCCTTGAAAACATTAAGTGATATGCAAATGTTGCATAACCACCCACTGTAGAATGATATCCATTAGCATCATTGAAAATCACACCTCCTATACCTACTGGAGAATCACCTATTCTTCCATTAGCACTTATCGTTTGTAAACTCGGTGCATCGTCTACTCCAAACCATTGTTGCCTTGCAGTCAATCTAACTTTTGCACAGTTGGCTACACCAGCCATAGATGGATGTATTAGGTAATAGTTATCTGTTAAATAATCTGAATAAATTGGTATACCCTCTTGAGCAAAACTGAAATTTGCTACTAAGGCTGTAAAGGCTACTAAACAAAACTTTTTTAATCTCATAATAAATTCTATCGTTTCAAGGTAAAATGGGCTCTAAATTCTTTTTGTTGACCTGTTAGTATTTCTTC
>NZ_JBHZTH010000006.1:0-139820 GCF_046545555.1 Winogradskyella sp. PE311
ATTAAACTAAAACCCTTACTATTTATTTAGTAAGGGTTTTTTATGTTTTATTATACCCTGATTCTGCTTAAGAGGCTCAATTTTATTATCTTCAAGTTTGATATGAATACTATTTATGAAGTTGAATAAAGAACTAGATCTTGCTTGGAATTTTGTAACTAATACAAATAGAAATATTTTTTTAACTGGTAAGGCTGGTACAGGTAAAACAACTTTTCTACATAAATTAAAATTACAATCTCAAAAACGAATGGTAGTTGTCGCTCCAACTGGAGTTGCTGCCATTAATGCTAAAGGGGTTACAATTCATTCTTTTTTTCAAATGCCTTTTGGCCCTATTTTACCAGATTCTGACTTAAATTCCTCCTCAGGTTTTAATAGAAAGTTTAGTAAGACGAAAATTAATATAATAAAGTCTTTAGATCTTTTAGTTATTGATGAAATTAGTATGGTTAGGTCTGATTTATTAGATGGGATTGATAAGACACTTAGGCGATTCAAGAATAGAAATTTAGTTTTTGGTGGAGTCCAGTTGTTAATGATAGGTGACCTTCAGCAATTATCTCCTGTAATAAAAGAACACGAATGGAGATTATTAAGCCCTTTTTATAAGAATGCTTTTTTCTTTAGTAGTCAGGCTTATCAAGCATGTGATGCGATTACTATTGAATTGAAATTTATATATAGACAAGATAACCCCGTGTTTATAGATATTCTTAATGAAGTTAGGAATAATAAATTGAGTAATATCTCAGCTGATGAACTTAATAAACGATATTATCCAGAATTTATAACTAATGAAAATGATGGTTATATTTCGTTAACGACGCATAACAATAAAGCTAATCAAACGAATCAACAAGAGCTTAAAAAACTTACTGGTAAATCTAAGGTCTACAAAGCAGAAGTTAAAGGAAATTTCCCAGAGCATTCTTACCCAAATAATGATGAACTTGAACTAAAAGTCGGAGCACAAGTCATGTTTGTTAAAAACGATAGCTCTCCTGAAAAGCGTTATTATAATGGCAAAATAGGCAAGGTTATTTTATTAGATGAAGATGAAGTTATTGTGAATTGTCCAGATGACGATTTTAATATAGTTACAAAACGTGAATTGTGGGAGAATATAAAATATACTGTAGATTCTGACACTAAAGCAATATCAGAAGATAAGATTGGAAGTTATACACAAATACCATTGCGCTTAGCATGGTCAATTACAATTCATAAAAGTCAAGGCTTAACTTTTGAAAAAGCTATTATAGATGCAGAAGGGGCTTTTGCTCATGGACAAACATATGTTGCACTCAGTCGCTGTAAATCTCTTGAAGGTTTAATATTAAAAAGTAAAATCACGCCAAATCAAATTATAAGCGATAACAATGTTATTTCTTTTAATGAAGATGCAGAAGCTAATCAACCTAATGATCAAATTCTAAGAGAATCCAAACGAACGTTTCAATTGGATTTAATTTCAGAGGTTTTTAATTTTTATAAATTCTTATATCCAGCAAATAGAATATTAGACATCTACTATAAAAATAGAGGTAGTATAGAAGGTAATATAGAAATACCTTTAACCAATATAAAAGTGTGTATAACTAATTTATTAAAAGTAAGTACGTCGTTTAATACGCAATTAAAGTCAATAGGTGATGCTCTTGATATTCCTGATTCAAATTCATCAATACAAGAAAGGTTCTCTAAAGCTGTGGCTTATTTTACAGATCAAACTAAATCAAAAATAGAAGACTCAATTAAAACATTCGGTTTTACTACAGATAATAAAACAATTGAAAAAGATATAAATAAACAATATGATACTCTAGAAGAATTATTGGCAACTAAGTTGTTGTATTTTGAAGGTCTAAAGAATGGATTCAATGTAGAACAGTTTCTTGATTTAAGGGCAAAATCTGTGTTTCTTGCAAAAGACAAACCAAAAAAACAACGTAAAGTTGTAATTGATGGAACCACAAATGTCGAGCTTTTTGAACTATTAAGAGAGTTAAGAAATCAAATAGCAAAGCGAGAAGATCTTGTTCATTTTCAAGTTTTTACACAGAAGTCATTATATGCCATGTGTGAACTATTACCAAATACAAAACAAGAGTTGAAAGCAGTACATGGAATGGGAAAAACACGTATTGAAAAGTACGGAACAGAAATTTTAAAAGTCATTAAAACGTATTGTGAAGAGAATGACATTGAAACTTCAAACGATGTTTCAGTTTTTGAAGAATTGAAACCAAAAAAAAGACAAAAAGGAGATACTAAGAAAATTTCTTTGGAATTATTTAAAGCAGGAAAGTCAGTAGATCAAATCGCATTAGAGCGAGATTTAAACACAAATACTATCTTTGGACATCTAGCTGAATTCATTTCTTCTGGTGAAGTAAAGATTACAGATTTAATAACAAAAGCTCACTTTTTAGAATTAAAAAAAATTATTCCAACTAAAACTTTCGAAAATTTATCAGATTTAAAACATCAAGTAGATGATAAATTCTCTTATGGGGAATTACGATTGGTAGTTAACGAGCTTTCAAAAAATTAAAAAGGCTTCAAAATTAAATTCTGAAGCCTTTAATATATATTCAAGTAATGTTATCCTTTAATCAAACCACGGGAAATAACAATTTTCTGAATCTCTGAAGTTCCCTCGTAAATCTGAGTAATTTTCGCATCACGCATTAAGCGCTCAACATGGTATTCTTTTACAAATCCATTTCCACCATGTATTTGAACCGCTTCAACCGTATGTTCCATAGCAACCTTACTAGCGTAAAGTTTAGCCATTGCACTACTCATATCGTAGTTATTACCCTGGTCTTTGTCCCAAGCCGATTTCATTACTAACATTCTAGCAGCTTCAATTTCTGTATACATATCTGCTAACTTAAATGCAATCGCCTGATGATTGCATATTTCTGTACCAAAAGCTTTACGCTCTTTAGAATATTTTAAAGCTAATTCATAAGCACCAGAAGCAATACCTAAAGCTTGTGCAGCAATACCTATTCTTCCACCAGAAAGTGTTTTCATAGCAAACCTAAATCCAGATCCATTAGCGCCAATTCTATTTTCTTTAGGGACTTTTACATCATTAAATTGTAGCGTGTGCGTGTCACTCCCTCTAATACCAAGCTTATCTTCTTTAGGCCCAATATCAAAACCTTTCATTCCTTTTTCAATAATAAAGGCATTAATACCATGAGATCCTTTGTGCTTATCGGTTTGAGCTATCACTAAATAAACATCAGAGCGTCCACCGTTAGTAATCCAGTTTTTAGTACCATTAAGTAAATAATGATCTCCTTTATCTATGGCAGTTGTTCTTTGCGAAGTTGCATCACTACCAGCTTCAGGTTCACTTAAACAAAAAGCTCCTATACTCTCACCTGTGGCTAGTTTTGTTAAGTATTTTTGTTTTTGTTCTTCTGTTCCATAAGCTTCAAGGCCATAACAAACTAAAGAATTATTTACAGAAACCATAACTGAGGCAGAAGCATCAATTTTAGAAAGTTCTTCCATAATTAATACATATGAGATGGCATCCATACCACTTCCTCCATATTTTGGATCTACCATGATACCCATAAAACCTAATTCTCCCATTTTACGGACCAATTCATCCGGAAATGTTTGCGCATTATCACGTTCTATTACACCAGGTAATAATTCAGTTTGTGCAAAATCACGTGCTGCATCGCGAATCATTAAATGTTCTTCTGTTAAGCTAAAGTCCATAAAAATCTAATTATTGATTTGATAAATTTTTGATGCAAAGATAAAGTTTTCTTGTGGTATTTTTAATAAGTAATGTTATTTTTACTAATATGATAAAATCTAATTTTAATGTCATTGGAGTAATGTCAGGTACATCTTTAGATGGAATCGATATAATTTATGCTGAATTCAAATTTGATAATCAATGGACTTTCGTAATTCATAATGCAGAAACAATTAAATACTCTAAAAAATGGAAGTCTATTTTAAAAGAATTGGTCAATAGAAGTAGGCTAGAGTTAGATAATATTGATGCTGAGTACTCAATTTATTTAGCTACTGTAATTCTAAATTTTTTAAAAGAAAATCAAATTGAAGCTATTGATTTTATTTCATCCCATGGTCATACAGCATTACATCAGCCAGAAAACGGTTTAACCTTACAAATTGGTAATAAACAGATTTTAGCTGAAGTTTTAAATCTAAAAGTTATTTGTGACTTTAGGATTCAAGATGTTCAGTATGGTGGTCAAGGAGCACCATTAGTTCCAATTGGTGATCGTTTATTATTTAGTCATTATGATTACTGTTTAAATTTAGGTGGTTTTGCTAACATTTCATTTGAAAATAAAAAGAATAGAATTGCTTATGATATTTGTCCAGTAAATATTGTTTTGAATCATTATGCGGCTAAATTGGGTATGGAATATGATGATAAAGGTAAAATAGCTTTAAGTGGTAAAGTGAGAAATGAATTATTGATTAAATTGAATGAACTTAATTTTTATACTGAGAGTCCTCCAAAATCCCTAGGCTTAGAATGGGTAGAATTAAATATTTTTCCATTAATTAATTCTTTTAATCTGCAGGTTGAAGATATTCTAAGCACATTCATCGAGCACATTGCTATACAAGTGTCTAAAGTGTTATATAAAAAGCATACTAATGTTTTGATTACTGGAGGTGGTGCGTACAATAAATTTTTAATTGAAAGGTTAAATATTTATTCGCCATGTCATATTATTATACCAACCAAAGAAATCATAGAGTTTAAAGAAGCCTTGGTTTTTGGTCTTTTAGGTGTTTTAAAAGAGATAAATGAAGTTAATTGCTTACAAAGTGTTACAGGTGCAATCAAAGATCACTCAAGCGGTAAAATTTTAATTCCTAAAAATCATGTATAATTAACATTAAGCTTTGATTGTTTTTTATATTTGTTACAACTAACTAAACGACTAAAATTGATAAAAAAGTTACTTCAAACTTACGAAAATAAGCCTCCAGAAATTGTTTTTCATTGGAATGATCCTGAAACTGAAGCAGAGGGTTGGACAGTCATAAATTCATTAAGAGGTGGCGCAGCTGGTGGTGGTACAAGAATGAGAAAAGGTTTAGATAAAAATGAGGTTTTATCATTAGCAAAGACAATGGAAGTCAAATTCACGGTTTCTGGACCTGCTATTGGTGGAGCTAAATCTGGAATAAATTTTGACCCTCAGGACCCAAGAAAAAAAGGCGTTTTAGAACGATGGTATGCTGCAGTTTCCCCATTATTAAAGAGTTATTACGGAACGGGTGGAGATTTAAATGTTGATGAAATACATGAGGTAATTCCAATTACTGAAGAAAGTGGTGTTTGGCATCCTCAAGAAGGTGTTTTTGAAGGTCACTTTAAACCAACACAAGCTGATAAAATTAATAGAATCGGTCAATTAAGGCAAGGGGTAATAAAGGTGATTGAAAATCCTCAATACTCTCCTGATGTTTCAAAAAAATATACAGTTGCAGACATGATTACTGGTTATGGTGTTGCTGTTGCAGCAAAACATTTTTATGAGATCAATGACGGTTCTATTAATGGTAAAAGAGTTATAGTTCAGGGTTTTGGTAATGTTGGAGCTGCCGCAGCTTTTTATTTTGCGCAAATGGGTGCAAAAGTTGTTGGTATAATAGATCGAGTTGGTGGATTAATTAATAGTGAAGGTTTTTCATTTAAAGAGATTACTGATTTATATCTTAGTAAAAACGGCAATACACTGGTCGCGGATAAATTAATCCCTTTTAAGGATATCAATAACAAGATTTGGTCATTGGAAACCGAGATCTTTGCTCCTTGTGCAGCATCAAGATTGGTTACTCAAAGCCAAATAGATCAAATGATAGATACAGGTTTAGAAGTTATAACGTGCGGAGCAAACGTCCCTTTTGCAGATAAGGAAATTTTCTTTGGATCGATTATGGAACACACTGACCAAAAAGTTAGTTTAATACCAGATTTTATTTCAAATTGTGGTATGGCTAGAGTTTTTGCTTACTTTATGGAGCGGAAGGTTTTAATGACAGACGAAGCTATATTTAATGATACTTCAAAGGTTATTAAAAAAGCCCTAATAGATGTGAAAGACCATAACCCAGCAAACATAGGTATTAGTGAAACCGCATTTGAGATTGCGTTAAGACAATTAATATAAAAACATCCCTTAATTATGGAAACAGTAATAATTCTCGTTTTTGTCTTTGGCTACTTAGCCATTACATTAGAACACAATATTAAAATAGATAAGCTAATTCCGGCTTTAGTAATGATGGCTATAAGTTGGGCCTTAATTTCTCTTGGCATTGATGATTTTTCACAATGGTTCGATTCAGCAAAACATAGTTTAATGGATAACTTTGGTTTGCTCCCACATGAAGAGAAAATGCATTTAATGGAAGAAACGTTACTGCATCATTTAGGTAAAACAGCCGAGATATTAGTTTTCCTTTTAGGGGCAATGACGATTGTCGAAATAATTGATTATTTTGATGGGTTCTCAACCATAAAGAATGCGGTTAACTTTAATAGTCGAAAGAAGCTTTTATGGATGTTTTCAATATTAGCTTTTATACTTTCTGCAATAATAGATAATTTAACGGCAACGATTGTTTTAATATCAATACTTCAAAAAATTGTTAAAGATAGAGATATTAGAATTTGGTATGCAGGTTTAATTATTATTGCAGCAAATGCTGGTGGTGCTTGGTCTCCGATTGGAGATGTTACAACTACTATGCTTTGGATAGGTGATAAAGTATCTACAGGTAAATTATTTATGTACCTCTTTATTCCATCTTTATTATGTATGATAGTACCAACATTTATTGCTTCTTTATTAAAACCATTTAAGGGTGAATTAGAGTTGCAAGAATCTGATGGAAAACCTAAGAATAAGTTTAGTTCTACTATGTTATTTTTAGGTCTAGGAGCAATAGTTTTTGTTCCTGTATTTAAAGTAATTACGCACTTACCTCCATATGTAGGTATGATGTTATCTCTTGGTGTGGTTGCAATATTTGCTGAGATATACAGTAATTCAAAATTTGCAATATCTGCCGCAGCCTCTGATGAACATAATGAACACGCAAGTCATAGTCCGGTACATTACTCGTTGTCTAAAATAGAATTACCGAGTATTTTATTCTTCTTAGGGATTTTAATGGCTGTTGCAGCATTAGAATCTTTGGGTATACTTTTTGGTTTTGCAGACACATTACAGAATAATACACCGATGCTAGGTACAGAACTTCATGGTGAAGGCGTTTCAGATTTAGTTGTTTTATTATTAGGTGTAGGTTCAGCAGTAATTGATAACGTGCCTTTAGTAGCGGCAAGTTTAGGTATGTTTTCTGAGCCGCTAGATAATGAATTATGGCATTTTATAGCATATTCAGCTGGTACAGGTGGAAGTATGTTAATAATTGGTTCTGCTGCGGGTGTTGTAGCTATGGGCATGGAAAAAATAGACTTTTTCTGGTATTTAAAGAAAATATCGTGGTTAGCATTAGTAGGCTTCTTGGCAGGTGCTATGGCATTTATGATAACTAGGTCAATTTTCTAACATACTTAAGTAAAAAACTTAACGTTATAACTTACAAGAACTTTTAAATTTAAAATTTTATTATATGATATTACTAAGTAATATTCAAGATGAAATAGGTATTGTAGCCGAGGGAGAGTCAATTGAAAAGACGCTGTCAATAATTGAGTTGATTACCAGTGGAGGTACTTCAGGAATGGTTATTATTCTTATTTTGTTTCTACTTTTGATTGTAACTACCTATATCTATTTTGAACGTATTTTTGCGATAAAAGCCGTTTCTAAAGTAGATTCAAACTTTATGAATCAAATTAAAGACCATGTTTCAAATGGAAAAATTGATTCTGCACAGATGCTATGTGCGCAGCAAAATTCGCCAGTGTCGAGATTAATTGGAAAAGGTATAACTAGAATAGGCAAGCCACTAGAAGATATAAATACAGCAATCGAGAATGCTGGAAAATTAGAGGTCTATAGCCTAGAGAAGAATGTAAGTGTACTTGCGACCATCTCGGGAGTTGCACCAATGATTGGGTTTTTAGGAACAGTAGTGGGTATGATTCTTTCAATTTTTGAATTAGCTAACGCTGGTGGAACAATACAAATGGACGTTTTAGCAAGTGGTTTATATACCGCTATGACAACTACTGTTGGCGGACTTATAGTGGGTATTATTGCATATGTGGCGTATAACCATGTTGTAGTAAAAACAGATAAAGTAGTTTATCAAATGGAGGCTAATTCTGTTGAGTTTTTAGATCACTTAAACGAGCCAATCTAATATGGATATTAGAGGAAGAAGAAATAAAGTAACGCCAGAGTTTAATTTCGCGTCTATGACCGATATTGTATTTCTCTTGTTGATATTTTTTATGATCGCTTCAACATTAGTTAGTACTAATGCTATTGATATTGTTTTGCCAAAGGCGAGCGGTAAAACAGAAAATAAAAAGTCTACAGCAGTAAGTATTAAAAAAGATTTAACCTACTATATTGATCAAAAGCGTGTAGGTGAGAGTGTTTTAGAGTCACAATTGTTATCTATTCTGTCTTCCCAAGAATCACCAACAATAGTATTGAGAGCTGAAAAGTCTGTTCCTGTTGAAAATGTGGTCAAGGTTATGGATATTGCCAATCGAAACAAATTCAAAGTAATATTAGCAGTGAAGCCAAACTAAACGGCATTATTTTTGAAACTATACTAATGAAAGTATAAAACAGTGAAATATTTAGAGACCAAACATCAACGTAATTCGGCAAGAATAACTGGGCTTATTGCACTGTTGCTTTTCTTGTTGTTATTTTTTGTTGGACCTCAATATTTAGATCCACCAGAAGAATATGGAGTCGCTGTTAATTTTGGTACTACTGATTTTGGAAGTGGGAGCAAACCACTTAGTGAACCTAGAAAAGCAATAGAGGAAAAAGTAGTAGAAGAACAATCTGTTGAAGAATCTCAACCCGAAGAAGCAGAAGTTACACCAACTGAAGCTAGTACCAAGGCCGAAGAAATACTAACACAAGACAATGCAGAGGCTCTCGCTATAAAGAAGCAAAAAGAGGCTGAAGCAAAGGCCAGAGCAGCAGAAGCCAAAGCTAAAGCTGAGCAAGAACGAATTGAACGCCAAAAAAGAGAAGCAGAAGAAAAAAAGAGACGTGAGGATGAGGAGAATAAAAGAAAGCTGGATGACCTTATAGGTGGTGTTAAAAATTCAAATGGTAATACTGATGGCGGAGAAGGGCCAGATAGTCAAGGAGGTAATAAAGGTCAATTAGATGGCGATCCCTATGCACCAAGTTATTTTGGTGGTTCTGGGCCTGGAAAAGGTGGTGTAGGCTACGGTCTAGGAGGTAGAGGTAGACCGTCCAAAAAGATATATAAACAGCAATGTAACGAATACGGTTTAGTCGTTGTACGTATAGAAGTTAATAGACAGGGTAAAGTAGTTAAGGCTGAACCAGGAATTAGAGGAACAACTAATACACATCCTTGTTTATTAGAGCCTGCAAAAAAAATAGCTTTGTCTCACAAATGGCCAGCAGATTCAGATGCACCATCCACACAAGTTGGCTTTGTTAGTATCAATTTCGCTTTAGGTCAATAATTCATGAATTATCAAGATACAATCAATTGGATGTTTCAGCAGTTGCCAATGTATCAAAATAAAGGCAAAACTGCTTTTAAAAAAGATCTATCAAATACTTTAAGTTTTTCTGAACACTTAGGAGAGCCGCAGAACAAGTTCAAATCTATTCATGTAGGTGGAACTAATGGAAAGGGTTCCACGAGTCATATGCTGGCTTCTATACTGCAAGAGGCAGGTTATAAAGTAGGATTATATACATCACCGCACTTAAAAGATTTTAGAGAGCGTATAAGAATTAATGGAAGAGTTGTTAGTAAACAATTTGTCATTGGTTTTGTAAGGCGAAATAGAATTTTTCTTAAAAATAACCAATTGTCTTTTTTTGAAATGACTGTTGGAATGGCTTTTGATTATTTTGAAAAGCAGAAAGTCGATATAGCACTAATTGAAGTTGGTCTAGGAGGACGATTAGACTCAACTAACATTATCAGGCCTGAGTTATCGGTTATAACAAATATTGGTTTTGATCATATGCAGTTCTTAGGTAATACGCTCGATAAAATAGCCAAAGAAAAAGCGGGAATAATAAAAAACAAAATCCCAGTAGTAATTGGGGAAACCCAAAATGAAACTAAAAACGTTTTTAAAGAGAAAGCTAAATTGACAAAATCAGAAATTTATTTTGCGGATCAACTTATAGACTATGTTTTAGAAAGTGACTTAAAAGGGAGCTATCAAATTCATAATATAAAAACTGTTCTTCAATCTATTGAGATTTTGCGACAATCTCATTTTAATATCTCAAAAGCACAACTTCTAAAAGGACTTCTAAATGTCTCCAAAAACACTGGTTTTATGGGGAGATGGCAAGTTTTAGGACATAGACCTAAGGTAATTTGTGATACAGCACATAATAAGGAAGGGTTAAGTTTTACAATAGAACAATTAAAAACAGAAACCTTTAATAGACTCCACATGGTCCTTGGTTTTGTTAGTGATAAGGACTTAAACTCTATCGCAGCACTACTTCCTAAAGATGCTATTTACTATTTTTGTAAACCAAACGTACAACGCGGGTTAGATGCAAAAATATTACAAGATTTTATGCGAAATAATAATTGTATTGGTAACACTTATTATTCTGTTGAAGAAGCCTTATTAACAGCAAAATCAATGGCCGAAAAACAAGATCTAATTTACATTGGAGGTAGTACTTTTGTAGTGGCTGAAATAATTTAATTTTTTTATAAAAAATCTTTTGAGGTTTTAAAAACTAGTCTATATTTGCAGTCCTAATAATTAGGGCGCGTAGCTCAGTTGGTTCAGAGCACTTGGTTTACACCCAAGGGGTCAGGGGTTCGAATCCCTTCGCGCCCACAGAAGTTCACAGAAATGTGAACTTTTTTTGTTTAAAAAGGGGTCATTAACTCAGTTGGTTTAGAGTGTTACCTTGACAGGGTAGAAGTCACTGGTTCGAATCCAGTATGACCCACATTTTAGATATATTTAAGTATACGTTCTAAAGCCATTCCTCGAGAACCTTTAATTAATAGAGTTGAATTTGAAATATCTAAATTATTGAGTATTGGTATTAAATCCTCAAACTTGGCGAATTTTTGAATCCCTTCAGTAGATTTTGTTTTGAAGAAATTCTGTCCGATTAAATAAACATTTTTAGCAAAATTAGTGTTGACAGAATCGACAATATTTTGATGTTCTTTTTCCGCATCTTTACCTAATTCAAACATATCGCCAAGAAATAGATATTTATTGTCTGCTTTCAATTGTTTCAAGTTTTTTAATGCAGCAAGCATACTAGTAGGATTTGCATTATAGGCATCTAAGATAATTGTCGTTGTATCTCTATTGATAATTTCAGAACGATTATTATCTGGTTGATAACTTTCAATTGCTTCTTTTATATTTTCAGGTTTAACCTTAAATAACTGTCCAACGGAAATAGCTATTGCTATATTGCCAAAATTATAGTCTCCAATAAGTTGACTTTCTATTTCTAATTCTTTGTATTTTAAAGATACATATGGGTTGGCCTTATTAAATGTTACAATACAATCGTTATTTAAATTAGCTCCAAAAGTCGTAACGTTATTATAATCAGAAATTTGTTTAGTTTGTAGATTGTCTTCCGTATTAATGAAAACTGTCTTGTTATTTACTCTTAAGAAATCATACAATTCAGATTTACCTTTAATAACCCCTTCAATACCACCAAATCCCTCTAAATGAGCTTTTCCAAAGTTGGTGATAAGACCAAAATCTGGTTGTGCGATGTTACAAAGAAATTCAATTTCTTTTTGATGATTTGCGCCCATTTCTACAATACCAAAATCTAAATCATTTGTAAAACCTAACAGTGTAAGTGGTACTCCTATGTGATTGTTGAGATTACCTTTTGTTGCCTTAACTTTATATTCCGTGGATAAAACGGCATTTATAAGTTCTTTAGTTGTGGTTTTGCCATTACTACCTGTTAAAGAAATTATAGGAATACCTATTTTGTTTCTATGATAAGTTGCTAATTCTTGAAGCGTCGTAAGCACATCATTAACTAAGATACAGTTTGCATTAATATTAGCATTAGGATTGTCTATAACACAAAATTTTGCTTTATTTTCAAACGCTTTCTGTACAAAATTATTACCATCAAAATTATTACCTTTTAGAGCAAAGTACATGCATCCCTTGGCAAGGTTTCTAGTATCAGTTGATATAGAATTGCTATTTTTAAATTTGCGATATATGTCTTCAATTTCCATAGGCTTAAAAATAAAAAAGTCCTGATAAATTTATCAGGACTTTTTAATAATATTATTTAACGTTTTTTAATTACGTTTCTTTGCATTCTTTACAGATTTAGAACCAACTCTAGATACAGCACATCTGAATCCGATATAATCGGTGGCCATGTCTTGTGGGAAGTATCTACGTTGAGCAGGATCTATCCAATACGCTCTGTCTCTCCAAGAACCACCTTTATAAACTCTTACTTCATCATTAATTAAAGACGTTCGATTGTTCGATTTATCATATTGTCTAACTAGTTTACCATCTACAGAATCTAATTGTACACTATGTTTTGGAGAATTATACATCTTACCAGTATTATTTTTTCTTTCTTCACCTTCATCAAAGCTTTCTCTGTAGTATCGAGAAGATCGCTTATCACCATCTCTAAAGTTTCTATTGTCACTTTCACTAAATTGAGTTCTCAAATAAGTTTCTTTATCATCAACTGGGATTTTAGCAATTTCTCCTGGTAAATCTCTTGCGATAATCTTTCCGTTTGCTAAAGTATCATATACAATCTCTTCCATTGTAACCACTTTAACTGTACCATCTTCATTTAGTGCATTTTTAGTATATACGTTACCTCTATAATAATTGAAATCATTAAATTCATCGTCTACTATTGGGCGATAAACATCAGCAACCCATTCAGCTACATTACCAGCCATGTCATAAAGTCCAAAGTCATTTGGCTCGTAAGATTTTACTTGAGCAGTAATATCAGCACCATCATCAGACCAACCAGCGATTCCGCCATAGTCACCTTTTCCTTGTTTAAAGTTAGCTAACTGATCTCCACGATTAACACGTTTACCAGATCTTGTATATTGTCCATCCCAAGGATATTTTTTACGACCTCTATATACGTTGTACTCTCTCAATTCACTCATGCCTAATGCTGCATATTCCCATTCAGCTTCAGTCGGTAGTCTATATTTTACAGGTATTAGTCCCGTTTCTCTACTAGCATACTTATTAATTTCGTTACCCTCAGCATCAGTTTGAACTCTTCTTTTTCCTCCAGTTAAAACTTCTTCCTTGCCACCATAAGTTTGTGTAGGGGCATTAATGTAAGTATCAACATCAAATGTACTTTCTGCACTAAGATCAGTATATTGAGCGTCTCTTTTTATATATCCGGCTTCTTGTAAAGACATTTCTGCTACACGGTTAGATCTCCAATTTGCATATTCAACAGCTTGGATCCAACTTACTCCTACAACAGGATAGTTGGCATAACCTGGATGACGCAAATAATTTTCTGTCATCATCTCATTATACCCTAAACGATTTCTCCAAACTAATGTGTCTGGAAGGGCTCCTTTATAAATAAGTGAATAATTTGGATCATCTGGTGGGTAAACACTTTTTAAATAATCTAAATAAAATAAGTAATTAAGATTAGTAACTTCGTTTTCATCCATGTAAAATGATTGTATATGCTGTTTGTTTGGAGTGTTATTCCAATCGTGCATAGGATCATCTTGTACTTTACCCATTGTAAAAGTACCGCCTTCTACAAAAGATGTACCCGGTGGAGTTTCTTGTTCTTTGAAATTAGTATTGTACTGAAAACCGCCATCTTTGGCATTAATTTTCCAGCCTGTAGCGCTATCTGTATTACCAGAATTGGATGAACGTTTACAGCTAACAATACTAGCACAAACTAATAGTGTTATTAAAAATTTTAGGTTTGAGACATTTTTCATATCCATACGTTTAAGTAAGCTCGTTAAATTTTAGATGTGCAATATAACAATTAAAGGTAAACTAGCAACTTTTTTTTACGTCAAAATGTAAAAAATTGTGCATTTCATCCTTTTTTTTGAACATGACAACGGATTTTTGGTCAATTATCGTCTTATTTTGCTCTTTAATAACGAGACCATAAATAAATTATTGTTGTATTTTTGAAATAATAATAAGCGCATCATAATAAGCGACTGTAAAGGGCGTTATTTTAATGTAATTTGTACCAAAGTCAGGTTAGTGATATTTATTTGGTATGAACAGAGATTACTAAAAACCAATATGTATTAATGAAAAATTGCTATATTTTTCTATTCCTATTTGCAGTTATAAGCACTTTTGGACAAAAAAAAGAGTTTGTAATAGAATGGACCGGAACAAAGACACTAGAAAATGAGTATGGGAAAATAGAAGTTCCTTCGTTTAGTTCTAGGCATTTCGATTATAATTCAGCAAAGGGTCTAACATTTTTTGCTCAATGGGAAGGAAGCGGAAATAGTATTGATGAGAACTCGGTAAGCTTGTCTAATGTTCTTTATGAAAATATAAGTACAGCAGATTTAAAGAACCTAAATAGAGCATTAATACCAACTTCACCAAAATTTCAACTTTATAACTCAAACGCTAGAGGTATTCGCTCTTATTATTTCGAATTAAGTCCTATAATTAATGATAGAGGCGTTTATAAGAAAATTACAAATGTAACGGTTAATTATAGTTCGTTAGCTGGTCGAAATCAGTTTAGTGCTAGAAATGAAGTTACAAATTCTGTTTTAAGTTCTGGTGAGTGGTATCGATTCTATATCGAAAAATCAGGAGTTTTTCGACTTTCAAAAGGCTTCTTAAGTAGTTTAGGTATTAATACTAATTCAGTAGATCCAAGGAATATAAAGATTTATGGTAATGGTGGTAGGATGTTACCACTATTAAACGCAGCTAATTACCCTTTCGATGTAGTTGAAAATGCTGTAAAATTTGTTGGCGAGGAAGATGGCAGTCTTGATAACGAGGATTATATACTGTTTTATGGAGAAGGTCCGACAACTTATAGTGAAGAAAGTCAGACAAATTTAAATCTCTATACTGATAGAACATATTATTATATTAACGTAAGTTCTGGCAGTGGTAAACGGATTCAAGCCATGCCAGAAATTATTGGCTCTCCGGATATTGAGATTAATTCATTCCAAGATTATCAATTTTACGAAGTCGATGAGCATAATTTAGCAAAATTAGGACGACGTTGGTTTGGTGATGATTTTGATATAGAAAACCAACGTGTTTATGACTTTCAGTTTCCTAATTTGGTGACGACAGAACCTGTGAGGTTTGATATTGCCGTAGGTTCTGTTGCTGAAACAAATGGCACAACTATGGGAATTACCATCAATGGTAACTTTGTTTCTAGTTTAGGTTTAGGTCAGATTAGTCCTGGCTCGGTGCTAGGGACTGCAGTGGCTTATGGTGAAAATCTAAATATTACTTCAGATGTAATAACTGTAACTCTAGATTACAATAATAATGGAAATCCATCGGCTAATGCATATCTCGATTTTATAAATATAGAGGCTACTAGAGGTTTAAGATATGAGGGTGAGCAATTGATTTTTAAAAATAATGAAGTTGTTAACAATTCTGGAATTGCACAATATAATTTATCAAATTCTGCGGGTACTCAAGAAGTGTGGGATATTACCGATAGATTTAATGTTACCAATATTTTAAATTCGGATAATCAAAACGAGTTATCCTTTAAAGCACAAGCTGGAGAAGAGCGAACATATTTAGCCTTTTCATTAGCCAATGTTTACGAGCCACTTAGAGATACGAGATCTACTGTTGCTAATCAGAATTTGAAAGGAACAATCTTTAACAATACACAAGGTGCTTTTGAGGATATTGATTATATTATTTTGGCGCCATCTCAGTTTATCTCGCAAGCAGAGCGTTTAGCTCAGATTAATAGAAATCAGTATGATCTAAATGTTAAGGTAGTTGACCTGCAAACTATTTATAATGAGTTTAGTACAGGAAGTCAAGATATTGCAGCGTTAAGAAATTTTATTAAATACGTTTATGATAATGCGAGTAGCGCAAGCAATCGTCTAAAATACTTGTGTTTATTTGGTGATGGGTCCTATGATTATAAAAATAGAGTGCAAAATAACACCAATTTGGTACCTTCTTGGTATTCCCTTCCTAGTTTTAGTCTTACTAATTCTTTTGTTTCAGATGATTTTTACGCCATGTTAGATGATAATGAAGGGTCAATGAATACGTCTAATAGAATGGACATAGCTGTTGGTCGAATATTAGCAGAAGATGTTCAACGTGCAAAAGAGATGGTAGATAAAATAGAGTCTTATTATCAACCTGAAGCTTACGGAAATTGGAGAAATAATATATTGCTTATTTCTGATGATGTTGATGTTGCATGGGAAAGGATTTTGGAAAATACCACTGATGGGCTTGGGGAAACTTTAAAGGCCGAAAAGCCCTTTCTTAATATTACTAAAATTCATACTGATGCTTTTGAGCAAGAGTCTTCTGCTGCAGGTAACCGTTACCCGAAGGTAAATAAGGCTGTTAAAGATGCGATAGAAGTAGGTGCTTTAGTTGTTAATTATTTTGGTCATGGTGGTGAAGATGGTTTAGCTAAGGAACGTATTTTCGATAGATTTGACGCGCAAGAGATAAACAATGTTTGTAAGTTTAATTTATTTGTAACTGTAACTTGCGAGTATACAAAGTTTGATGATCCAGAAAGAGATACTGCTGGCGAGTTTACATTTTGGAATAAAAATGGAGGAGCAATTAGTCTCATAACAACAACACGACAAATTTTTGTAACAACTGGTGTTACTTTTAATGAAACATTGGATGATTATGTGTTTGCTTTTGGATCTAATGACTACCCATCTATTGGTGAAGCATTACGACTAACAAAAACGGATAATAGTATCGCTGGTTCCTCTCAGAAACGATTGGTGTTTTTAATAGGCGATCCTGCAATGAAATTGGCCTTTGCCGAACCAGACATTAGGCTAACCGAAGTGAATGATGTTGTTATTACCCAACCCATAGATACTTTAAAAGCATTAAGTTATAATAAACTGTCAGGTGAGGTTACTGATGTTAACGGTAACTTATTATCAAATTATAATGGCACACTAACAGCTACAGTTTATGATAAACAGATAGAGCGTCAAACATTAGGAAATGATGGAATAACTGATAGTAATGGTCTCATTATTTTAGACTTTAATACCTTAGGGGAAATTATATTTAAAGGCCAAGCAAGTATTACAAATGGTCAATTTGATTTTGATTTTATTGTGCCTAGAGACATAGGGATTCCTGTTGGTAACGGTAAAGTTAGTTTCTATGCACAAACGGAAAATCCATTATCAAATCAGGCAGGTGCAAATTTTGATATAAAAGTAGGTGGTATTAATGAAAATGCACCAGAAGATAATATTGGACCAGTGATTAACTTATTTATGAATGATGAAAATTTTGTTTCAGGCGGAATAACTAATGAGTCACCAAATCTATTAGCTAAGTTGCAAGATGATAATGGTATCAATACAGCTAGTGGTATAGGACATGATATTACTGCAATAATAGATGGAGACGAAACTAATCCTATAGTTTTAAATGACTATTATCAGGCCAATGTTGATGATTATACTAATGGAACAGTAACATACCCTTTTAGAGATTTAGAACCAGGTTTACATACTTTAACTTTAAAAGCATGGGATGTGTATAATAACTCTTCTACTTCAGAAATTCAATTTGTTGTTTTCGATAAAGACGAAGAATTAGTCATAAATAATGTGCTTAATTACCCAAATCCTTTTGTTAATTACACAGAGTTCTGGTTTAATCACAATAGTATTGAACCTTTAGACGTTTCAGTACAGATATTTACTGTTTCAGGAAAATTAGTTAGAACTTTAAATGGGCAAACTACAGGTGGTAGTAAATCTGTTAGCTCGTTATCCAAAGACATTGTATGGGATGGAAGAGATGATTTTGGAGATAAAATTGGAAAAGGTGTGTATGTCTATAAACTAAAAGTAAGATCTAGCCGTTTAAATAAACAAGTCGAAAAGATTCAAAAACTTGTTATACTATAATAATAATTTATATTTGTTAATGAATTAGTGCTCCAAAAATAGCATTAATAACTCACTATTGAACATGAAGAAATACGTAATAATCCTTGTAGCTTTTGTAACATTTAACCAAATAAATGGTCAAGAGACTATAACATTTCCAGATCAATCTTCTGTAATAACTACAGGTGTTCCATTTATGCTTATTGCGCCAGATGCGCGTTCAGCTAGTATGGGTGACATGGGTGTGGCCACATCAGTAGACGGATTTTCACAACAATGGAATCCTGCAAAATATGCATTTTCAGAAGCTAAGTCTGGTGTAAGTTTAAGCTACACGCCTTATTTGAGTAAGCTGGTCAATGATATTTCAATCAGCTATGCCACATATTTTAATAGAATTAATGAATACAGTGCGGTTTCAGCCAGTTTTAAGTATTTTAGTTTAGGAGAAATTACTCTTACACAAAGCGAAAACGATCCTGGAATAAACGTTAAGCCGAACGAATTTACCGCAGATGTAGCCTACACTTTAAGATTAGCAGATCAATTTTCTATGGCAGTGGCGGTAAGATATATGAGGTCAGATTTAAGGATAAACCAAGTAGATCCTAATGCAGATGCAGCAAGTTCTTTTGGTGCAGATATTACTGGGTTTTATCAAAGTGAAGAGGAGGCTTATAATGATTTTAATGGAAGATGGAGAGCTGGTTTTGCCATTCAGAATTTGGGTCCTAAATTTAAGTATGATGATGGTGGAAGAGAAAACTTTCAACCAACTAATCTTAGGCTGGGACTTGGTTTCGATTTTATTTTTGATGAGTATAGTAAGTTAGGTTTAACTGCTGAAGTTGCTAAATTATTAGTGCCAACACCACCAAAATTTGGTTTTGTTGATACAAATGGTGATGGAGAACAAACTGATGACGATCCGAGTACAACAGACGTAAACGAGGCTGAACCGACTATTATTACAGAAGGACAAAGTAATGACGTCAGCTTTTTAAATGGTGTTTTTCAATCTTTTGGTGACGCACCAGGAGGATTTAGTGAGGAGCTTAGAGAGTTTACATGGTCATTAGGTGCAGAATATACCTATCAAGAAAACTTTGCTTTTAGAGCAGGTTACTTTAATGAGGCTGAAGACAAAGGTGCAAGGAAGTTCTTTGCGTTAGGTGCTGGGTTTAAATACACTACTATTAATATTGATTTATCTTACTTGTTTTCTGCGTCTCGAGTACAAAGTCCGTTAGAAAATACATTGCGTTTTTCACTAACATTTAATTTCGGTGACGGTGAGTATGATGAATATTAGAACCAATAATTAATTCATACACAAAGACTATTGTTTTCAAAAAAAGCAATAGTTTTTTGTCTAAACGAGAATCTGTATTATGAAGGAAGTTAAGATAGAAACTAAACTTAAAGTTTACGATGGGATGAGTGAACTTCCAATCAATGTACAAGAATTAATGGAATCTGCTATTTTGGCTAGGGACAATGCTTACGCACCATATTCGAAGTTTAAAGTAGGGGCTGCGATATTGTTGGATAATAATGAGATAATTATTGGAAGTAACCAAGAGAATGCATCTTATCCTTCTGGTCTTTGTGCAGAGCGCACTGCAATCTATTATGCTGGTGCAAAATATCCTACAAACAACATTTTAAAAATGGCAATTACAGCATCATCACAGAATCAAGTAACTGATAAGCCGATACCACCTTGTGGTGCATGCAGACAAACAATAGCTGAATATGAAATAAAGCAGAATCAAAGCATTTCACTTTATTTCATGGGAGCGAAAGGTAAGATTGTGGAATCAGATTCTCTAGCAAATTTATTGCCATTACTTTTTGATAATTCAGTATTATAGCATTTTCATTGCAATAATTTCAGTAATTGGCTTTTTTTTTAGCAATTACAGTTTCTTCATTATTATCTAAAGTGTTATTTTTGTTATTAACTTGTGCTTTTCTTATAGTATCTTTTTAAAAGATCTTTTAGAGACCAGCCAAGTCATTTTTTTGACATAAAATAATTAGCCAAATGCAAAAAATAACTAAAGAAGTTTACTTAAAGTGGTACGAGGATATGTACTTCTGGAGAAAGTTTGAAGACAAACTTGCCGCAGTTTACATTCAACAAAAGGTAAGGGGTTTTCTTCACTTATATAATGGACAAGAAGCTGTATTAGCGGGTGCTTTACATGCTATGGATTTAACAAAGGATAAAATGATAACTGCTTACCGTAATCATGTACAGCCAATAGGTATGGGTGTAGATCCAAAACGTGTTATGGCAGAATTGTATGGTAAAGCAACAGGTACTTCTCAAGGCCTTGGAGGCTCTATGCATATATTCTCAAAAGAACATCGTTTTTATGGTGGTCATGGTATTGTAGGAGGCCAAATTCCATTAGGTGCAGGTATTGCTTTTGGTGATAAATACCATGATGTTGATGGAGTAACTATTTGTTGTTTTGGTGATGGAGCGGCTAGACAAGGTTCGTTACATGAGACTTTTAACTTAGCCATGTTATGGAATCTACCAGTAGTTTTTGTTTGTGAAAATAATGGTTATGCTATGGGAACTTCTGTTGAAAGAACTGCCAATCATACCGATATTTGGAAATTAGGGTTGGGCTACGAAATGCCTTCCGGTCCCGTAGATGGAATGAATCCAATTAAGGTTGCAGAAGCATTTGATGAAGCTATTACTCGAGCTAGAAGTGGAGGTGGACCTTCTTTTTTAGAAGTTAAAACTTACCGTTACAGAGGCCATTCAATGTCTGATGCACAGCATTATAGAACGAAAGATGAAGTAGCAGAGTACAAGAAAATAGATCCTATTACTCAAGTAAAGGATGTCATTTTAGAAAATAAGTATGCTACTGAAGCAGAATTAAAAGATATAGATAAACGCGTAAAAGCGCTGGTGTCTGAGTGCGAGAAATTTGCTGAAGAATCTCCATATCCGGAGAAGAGTGTAATGTATGATGTCGTTTACGAGCAAGAAGATTATCCATTTATAGATCATAAAATTAAGTAAGCTATGGCAGAAGTAATTAATATGCCGCGTTTAAGCGATACAATGGAAGAGGGTACTGTAGCTTCCTGGTTAAAAAAAGTAGGAGATAAGATTGAAGAAGGAGATATTTTGGCTGAAATTGAAACAGACAAAGCAACGATGGAGTTTGAGTCTTTTAACGAAGGCACTCTTTTGCATATAGGTATTCCCGAAGGAGAAACAGCTAAAGTCGATACGCTTCTAGCAATTATAGGCGAAGAAGGTGAAGATATTTCAGGTTTATTAAATGGAAGTACTGAAGCAGAAAAGTCTGATGCAATATCCGAAGGAGAAGATACCGTTGAAGACGTATCGGATGTTGATTTTGATAATTCTACTGAAGATTTACCAGAAGGTGTCATCGTGGTTACTATGCCGCGATTAAGCGATACGATGGAAGAAGGTACAGTCGCAACATGGCTAAAGAAAGTTGGAGAAGAGGTTGAAGAAGGTGATATTTTGGCTGAGATTGAAACCGATAAAGCGACTATGGAATTTGAATCTTTTCAATCGGGAACTTTATTACATATCGGACTAGACGAAGGTGATTCTGCTAAGGTAGATGCATTATTAGCCATCATAGGTCCAGCTGGTACAGATGTTACAAATGTTGCTAAGAACTTTAAAGTGACTGGAGACATGCCTAAAAAAGAATCAAAACCTGAACCTAAAAAGGAAACACCAAAAGCAGAAGTTAAAGAAGAAAAACCTAAAGTTTCAACTTCAACTTCAGCTTCAAGTTCAACTTCGAACGGAAGAATATTTGCATCACCGTTAGCCAAGAAAATGGCAGAAGAAAAAGGAATTAATTTATCTCAAGTCAATGGTTCTGGTGAAAATGGCAGAATTGTTAAAAAAGATATAGAAGGTTTTACGCCATCTGCCCAATCTGCATCATTAGGGAAATTTGTACCATCAGGTCAAGAAGATTTTGATGAAGTACCAAATTCAAATATGCGAAAGGCAATAGCAAAGAATTTAGCAAAATCTAAATTCAGTGCACCACATTATTATTTAAATGTGGAATTTGATATGGAAAATGCAATGGCATTTAGAGCACAGTATAATTCAATACCAGATACTAAGATTTCATATAATGATATGATTGTTAAGGCATGTGCTTTAGCATTGCGCCAGCACCCTCAGGTTAATTCTCAATGGTTTGATGACAGAATGCAATTAAATAATCATGTACATATTGGTGTGGCAGTTGCTGTACCAGATGGATTATTAGTACCAGTAGTAAAGTTTGCAAATGAGCAAAGCTTAACACAAATTGGTGCTGCTGTAAAAGAATATGCAGGAAAAGCTAGAAATAAGAAATTAGCTTTAGATGAAATGGAAGGGAGTACATTTACAATTTCTAACTTAGGAATGTTTGGTATAGAAAGTTTTACTTCTATTATTAATCAACCAAATTCTGCAATTTTATCTGTAGGTGCGATAGTTGCTAAACCAGTAGTTAAAAATGGCGCAGTTGTTCCAGGAAACACTATGAAGTTAACTCTAGCTTGCGATCACCGAACAGTTGATGGTGCAACAGGAGCACAATTTTTGCAAACGTTAAAAGGATATATTGAAAATCCGGTAACGATGTTAGTATAAATAAAAATAAATTATTCTGTTACAATTCAGAATACATATTAAAAGTCCTGATTTGATTAATTACGAATCGGGATTTTTTTATCTTTAAATTATCAATTCAAATAACATGAAGAAATTACTATCAATATTTGTAGTACTAACATTGTTTTCTTGCTCTATAAGTAAAAAGGCTAAAGACGGAAAACCTGGTAAGGATGGAACCGAACAAGCTAAAACATTTTCTGACCAGAAAATAATTACAATAACTCCAAAAGATATTAAAGCTAGCATGGAATACTTGGCTTCTGATGAACTAGAAGGAAGAGCAACTGGAAGTAAAGGTATAGAAAAAGCGGCAGTGTTTATTGAGAATTACTTTAAGGAAAATAATATAAAGCCCTATTTTGAGACCTATCGCGATACTTTTAAACTAGGTGAACTCATAGGTTATAATATAGTTGGTATGCTCGAAGGGAATGACCCAAAACTAAAAAATGAGTTCATAATTTTAGGTGGGCATTACGATCACATAGGTGAGGGTAAAGAAGTCAATGGCGATAAAATAGCAAATGGAGCTAATGACGATGCTTCAGGAACTATAGCAGCTATGGAGTTCGGTAGGTATTTTGCAAATTCAAAAACAAATAAACGTAGTATTTTAATAACACTATATGCTGCTGAGGAAATGGGATTGAAAGGTTCAGGTCATTTAGCAAAAGAGTTAAAAGCTAAAGGCTTAAATGCATATACTATGATAAATTTTGAAATGATTGGAGTGCCTAGAGCTGCGGATAAGTCTATGGCCTATATGAGTGGCTATAATCGCTCTAATTTTGCACCAACATTAAATAAGTATGCAGGGGAAGAAGTTGTAGGGTTTTTTCCTAAAGCAAAAGAGTTTAATCTGTTTTTTAGATCAGATAACTATCCGTTTTTTAAAGAATTAAATATGCCAGCACATGCGATATCAACGTTCGATTTCACGAATTTTGAATATTATCATCATGTAGATGACGAGGCTGATAAAATGGATTATACCCATATGGCAAGCTTTATAAATAAAATGATTCCTGCACTTGAAGGAATGATGAATACACCAACAAAAGAAGTGGTTTTAAACGATGAGTAAAAATATAATTATAACAGGTACAAGTAGAGGAATTGGATTTGAATTAGTTCATTTGTTTGCTAATCTGGGTCACAATGTATTGGCATTATCAAGAAATGCTCAACCAGTTAGCAATTTGCATTTTGAAAATATAAAATCCCTCGCTTTCGACTTATGCAAAGGGGAAGATTATAAAAAGGTAGAGAAATTTATTTCTGAAGAATGGGGTCAAGTGGATATTCTTATAAACAATGCAGGAACTTTATTGAATAAATCTTTCTCTGAAACTACGTTTCAAGACTTTGCAAAAGTTTATGAAACCAATGTTTTTGGAGTCTCCGAAATGACAAGAATTACTTTACCATTTATGAAAAATAACAGCCATGTTGTAACTATAAGTTCAATGGGTGGTATTCAAGGCAGTGTTAAATTTCCGGGTCTTGCGGCTTACAGTTCTAGTAAAGGCGCCGTCATAACTCTTACAGAATTATTAGCAGAAGAATATAAAGAAACAGGCCCACAATTTAATGTGTTAGCATTAGGTGCTGTACAAACAGAGATGCTAAAAGAAGCTTTCCCAGATTATCAGGCGCCTACAACAGCTTTAGAAATGGCAACTTATATCCATGATTTTGCACTAAATGGCAATAAATACTACAATGGTAAAGCTTTACAGGTATCAAATTCTACTCCTTAATGTCTAGGTATAAATGTATTATTTTCGATTGTGATGGTGTCTTAGTAGATAGCGAGGTGATTGGGAATCAAGTAATTGTTGATTTGGCAAATCAATTAGGAGCAAATATTGATTTGGAATATGCCTTACAACACTTTAAAGGTAATTCATTAGAAAATTGTATGCATCAAATAGAAGACTTGACTGATGCACCAATTCCAAAAAGTTTTGAAAGTGATTACAGAAGACAATCTTTTGAAAAATTTAAAAGTGATATAAAGCCAATTGAAGGAATTAAAGAAGTTATTAAAAAATTAAAAATTCCATTTTGTGTAGCTTCAAGTGGACCTGAAAGTAAAATTAGACTCAATCTAGAGTTAACAGGTCTTTTGCCTTATTTTGAAGGGAACATATTTAGTTGCTATGCTGTTAAAAAGTGGAAGCCAGATCCAGCTGTTTTTCTATGGGCAGCAGAAACTATGGGTTTTGAGCCAAAAGACTGTTTAGTTATTGAAGATAGTCCAATAGGTGTTCAAGGTGCTTTAAATGGTGGCTTTGATGTTTATGGCTACACTGCTCATGATTATAAAGATGAATTGCAAATTAAAGCGACGAAAACCTTCAATGATATGATAATGTTGCCAATGTTAATGAATTGTTAAGACTAATTTTTATATTTATAAAAAAAAGTGTTAATGATTGAAAAATTACAAACCTATAAGGTCAAATTTCTTCTATTATTTTTAAGTTTTACAACCACGATACAACTATCTTCTCAAACATTTGATAGAGTTGAAGAAATTGTTGGAATTAATGCAGAAGAAAATAACGGAGTCGCAGTTGCTGATTATGATGGCGATAATGATTTAGATATTTTTATTGTTGCAAAAGCTAAGGATAATCCAAATAGTCCAAAAACTTTAAGTCGTTTATATAGAAACAATAATGATGGTTCTTTTACTGACATAACGGAATTTGCTGGTTTTGATGAGCTATTATTAGAGGATGAAGGTGGGGAATCTTATATAGGATTAGATGGCTTTAAAAATGGTGCATCTTGGGGTGATTATAATAATGATGGATTTCCAGATTTATTCTTAACCTATTCTTTTAAGGTTCAATTATGGAGAAATTTAGGGAACGGTACTTTCGCAAATGTAACTGGGATTTCTGGTTTCAATGACACTGCCAATGAGTGTCGAAATACTGGTGCTACTTGGTTTGATTTTAATAATGATGGTTTTTTAGATATTTATATCAACGACTGGGCTGGTTGTGGTAGTAACCAGTTATATCAGAATAATGGCAATAATTCATTTACGGATGTAACGGCCTCGACAGGAATTGAGTCTTCAAATAATATTGCAAGTTATACAGCTTTACCTTATGATTTTAATGCTGACGGCTTTATTGATTTATTAGTCTCTAATGATTTGAATGAACCCAACAATCTCTATATAAATAATGGTGGTAATTCATTTTCTGACCAAGGCTTGGTTTATGGCCTAAATACCATGGGTAACGATATGGGAATAACAATTGGCGATTACAATAATAATGGAGATTTTGACATTTTTATTACAGCAATTGACGATAATTTCTTTTTGGAAAATAATGGGAATAATACTTTTAGTGAAGTTGCAGATGCATTAAATGTAGGCAATACCTTTTGGGCATGGGGAACACGATTTTCTGATTTTGACTTAGATGGTGATGAAGATTTATTTGTATCTAACGGTTTTTCCTTAGAGGACAGAAACGCAGAGCCTAATTTTTACTTTAAAAATCTTACAGTACAAGGACAAGAAATCTTTGAAGATGTGTCATCCGAGTTAGGTTTAAACGAACAGACAATTAGTGTAGAAGTAGTTGATTTCGATTATGATAATGATGGTGATATTGATTTGTTTGTATCTAACAGCGATGGAGTGTCATTTCTATATGAAAATAAGACGCTAAATTTTGATGACGTTACGCCATCTTTACATTGGTTTAAAATACAATTAGAAGGTACGGTGTCTAATAGAGATGCGATTGGTACAACAATTTCTTTAACTACTATAAATGGAACACTAAAGCGTTATTATTCTGGTGTAGGCTTTTTAAGTCAAAGTTTACAAGCCATACATTTTGGACTTGCTGATGCTACTCAAATAAGTGAATTGGAGATTCAATGGCCTTCCGGATTAATAGAAACCTTTACTAATCTCAATTCAGATATTATAATAAAAGCTACCGAAGGTGAAGGTTTTGAGATTCTTAATATTGAGCCGAGTCAAAAAATTTATGGATGTACTGATCCCGTATCATGTAATTATAATCCAAGTGCAACTTTAGATGATGGCTCTTGTATGTACCTAGAATCACAAACAATTGTGGGTAATACCAGTTCATCATTTTTAAGAACAGAAACCTATAGTTATGCTCTAGGAAGTAATTCTTCTGCCGTATGGCAAGTTTCAGGTGGAGAGATTTTAAGTGGGCAAGGGAGTAATGAGATTACGGTACACTGGGAATTAGAAGCATCTGGACGCGTCACAGTAACTGAAACTGATGACCAATGTTCTAGTCTAGAAAATTCAATTGATGTTTCTTTAGGTGTTGCGAATTTAGCAGATGGTATCTCTACGGCTAGACTTTGGAATGAGGGTCTATTAAAGGCAATAAGAGGTGATTTTGCAAGACCTACTGTCCATGCAAGAAATTTATTTCATACAAGTATTGCGATGTACGATATTTGGGCTATTTATGATAATGATGCTAGTCCTTACTTAATAGGTAATACGGTAAATAACTTTTCTAGTACATTAGAAGAGTTTATACCAGTTGAAGAAATTGATCCTTCATTACGTAAGGCTATTAGCTATGCTATGTATCGTCTATTAACACATCGTTTTCAAAATTCGCCAGATCAGGAAAGCGCGCAGGCTACATTTGATTTATTAATGGATAAGCTCGGTTATGATATAAACCTAACATCACTCTTTTATGAGGATGGAGATGCCGCAGCTTTAGGTAATTATGTAGCTCAAACGATTATAGATTATGGTTTTCAAGATGGTTCAAGAGAAGCAACAGGTTACGACAATGCGTATTATGAGCCTGTTAATGAAGCATATGCTTTAGATGCAAATGATAATCCGCCAATTAACGATCCAAATCGTTGGCAACCTCTAGGGTTAGATATCTTTATTGATCAAGGTGGTAATATTGTGGGAAGTAATGTTCCACCATTCTTAAGTCCCGAATGGGGAAATGTATTTGGTTTTGCATTGTCTGAAGATGATAAAGTTACATATCAAAGAGATGGTAATGATTTTAATGTTTTTCATGACCCTTCGAATCCGCCATATATCAGTTTAACTCAAAATAATACTGACAGTGATGCGTATAAATGGGGATTTTCAATGGTTTCTGTTTGGCAATCACACTTAGACCAAACAGATGGAGTTATGTGGGATATATCTCCTAACTCTATAGGTAATGTTGATATAAGTACGTTTCCAACAAATTATTCAGACTACCCGAGTTTTTACAATTTTATAGAAGGAGGAGCAAATAGTAATGGACATAATTTAAACCCAGTTACTAATAGTCCTTATGAAGTAAATATAGTTCCTAGAGGTGATTATGCAAGAGTATTGGCTGAATTTTGGGCAGATGGACCAGATTCTGAAACTCCTCCAGGTCATTGGTTTACAATATTGAATTATGTAAATGATAATCCTCAATTTGAAAAACGTTTTGAAGGTGTTGGAGACATTTTGGATCCATTAGAATGGGATGTGAAAGCATATTTCATTCTAGGAGGAGGAATGCATGATTCTGCAATTTCAGCATGGAGTGTTAAAGGTTGGTATGATTATATTAGACCAATTTCGGCCATTCGCTCTATGGCAGAAAAAGGCCAAAGTACTAACAATACCTTAGCTAATTATGATATTGGTGGTATACCGCTTTTAGAAGATTACGTTGAGGTGGTAGAGCTTGGTGATCCTTTAGCTGGTTTTGCTAATCAACATGTTGGTAAAATAAAACTATTTACTTGGAAAGGTCACGACTTTATTGGAAATACAGAAACTGACCAAGCTGGTGTAGGCTGGATTTTGGCTGAAAATTGGTATCCATATCAAAGACCGACATTTGTAACACCTCCATTTGCGGGCTATGTTTCAGGGCATTCTACATACTCTAGAGCAGCTGCGGAGTTATTGACAATGATTACTGGTAGTGAATATTTTCCTGGTGGTTTAGGAGAATTTACAGCAAAGGCAAACGAGTTTTTAGTCTTTGAGGAAGGGCCGTCGGTTGATGTTGTACTGCAATGGGCAACTTATAGAGATGCTTCAGATCAGACAAGTTTAAGCAGAATTTGGGGTGGTATTCATCCTCCAGCAGACGATATTCCTGGAAGATTCATTGGTCAAGCTGTTGCAGAAGACGTATTCGATTTTGCAGTCCCATATTTTAATGGATCATTAACCGTTGATGATATTGACCAAGCTATAACAGTATATCCTAATCCAACCATTAATAAAGAAATTTTTATAGGCAATACAAAAGCTAATGATAATATTATTGTTTATGATATTAGTGGTCGTAAAATCAATGTAGTCAATAGAATATTTAATGATATAAATAATACTACAACCTTAACATTCAATTCTAATGCATCCGGATTATATGTATTAAAGGTGAATAATAGTTCTAAGATGATAGTAATAAATAAATAGCGTATCAATAAATAGGTTATTTTTATATTAATGCAAGAAGAGCTTATAAATTCTATACCAAAGGAAGCTTGGCCCATCATAAGGCCAATACTGTTAAATGAAAATTTAATTGTAAAAATTAAGAGTGAACGTAAAACAAAGCATGGTGATTATAGACAGTTACCTAATGGTAAACATCAAATTACTGTAAACTCAAACCTAAATTCATATAGATTTTTAATTACTTTAATCCATGAGATTGCGCATTTTGAAGCTTTTAAAAGGTATGGTCGGAATATAAAACCTCATGGAAAAGAATGGAAACATACTTTTCAGCATCTGATGTTACCTTTTTTGAGACCAGAAGTTTTTCCTATTGAATTACTATCACTTTTAGCAAAACACTTTAAAAACCCAAAGGCGTCTAGCGATTCAGACGCGCCACTCGCCTTAGCTTTAAAGAATTTCGACGATAGTAATGATAAGACTTATATATTTGAAGTACCTTTGAATCAGTCTTTTAGGCTTTATAATGGTAGGGTTTTTAAAAGAGGTAATAAACGAAGAAAGCGATACGAATGTATTGAGATTAATTCTGGTAAACTTTACTTGTTTAATCCAAATGCAGAAGTAGAAGTTCTTGATTAAAAATTAAAAATGATGGATAACAAAAATTCAAATTATTATGCCATACTTATGGCAGGTGGAGTAGGATCGAGATTTTGGCCAGTGAGTACACAAGATTTTCCAAAACAATTTCACGATATGCTTGGCACGGGAGATACATTAATTCAGAAGACTTTTAATCGCCTGGCAAAATTAATTCCAGAAGAAAATATTTTTATACTTACTAATGAACGTTATAATGATTTGGTATTAGAACAATTACCAAGTGTTACTAAACGACAAGTAGTTTTAGAGCCAGCTATGAGAAATACAGCGCCATGTATACTATATGCATCATTAAAGATTCAGAAAGAAAATGAAGATGCCGTAATGATTGTTGCACCTAGTGATCATTGGATCGAAGATGAACAAGCATTTTCTGCTAATGTAAAAACAGCTTTCGATTTTTGCGAATCTAACGATGCTTTAATGACTTTAGGTATTACACCTACATTTCCTAATACTGGTTACGGTTATATTGAATATGATAATTCTAATAAGAATGAAATAAAATCTGTAAATCAGTTTAGAGAAAAACCAGATTATGAAACAGCAAAAACATTTATAGATCAAGGAAATTTTTTATGGAATGCAGGTATTTTTATGTGGAGCGCTAAGACTGTTGTAGCTGCGTTTAAAAGAAACCAGCCTCAATTATTTGAACTATTTGAAAATGGTATAAGTACTTATAATACAGAGTTTGAAGATGAATTTATAAAAGAGAATTATCCCAAAGCAGAAAATATTTCGGTAGACTATGCGCTTATGGAAAAGAGCACAAATGTGCACGTGATTCCTGCTACATTCGATTGGAATGATTTAGGAACATGGGGTAGTCTTTATGATAAATTAGATAAGGATGATAGTAATAATGCTGTTGTAAATGCAAAGACTCTAGCTGAGGATGCATCTGGTAACATGATTAGAACAAAAGGAGATAAAGTGGTTGTTGTCGATGGATTAAAAGATTATATCATTGTAGATAAAGACGAAGTTTTACTTATCTTTCCTAAAGCAAAAGAACAAGATATTAAAAAAGTTCTTCAAAATGTTAAAGCTAATTTTGGAGAAGAATATGGTTAAAATATGAGTGACAAAAGTAAATTCAACTTTTCTGAAGATGAGAAGGATAGTCAGATGACTAATGAGATGAATAAGGATAATGCTGTTGAAGAAAAGAAAAAAGCTGTACAAAAAGATGCACAAGGATTATTTGCTAGTGTAAAGACATTTTTAAATGAACTTCTCGACTTTAGAGATGATACTGATAGAGATGCTACAATAGCTGCAATTAAAGCAGATATTCCTTTTAAAGGAGCAACGGCATGGATTTTAATTTGTTCAATATTCGTAGCTTCTGTTGGTCTAAATGCAGACTCTACAGCTGTTGTTATTGGTGCTATGTTAATATCTCCTTTAATGGGACCTATTTTAGGTGTTGGTATGTCTATAGCGTTGAATGATATTGATACGCTTAAAAAGTCTCTTATCAATCTAGCAACTATGATCGTTCTGAGTTTATTAACAGCTTTTTTGTTCTTCAAATTCTTTCCTACAGCAGATATACCAAATGATGAAATTTGGGGACGTACCGAGCCGGATGTTCGTGACGTTTTAATTGCATTTTTTGGTGGAGCTGCTTTAATAATAGCTAGAACCAAGAAAGGAACTATAGCTTCAGTGATTTTTGGTGTGGCAATTGCTACGGCATTAATGCCGCCTCTTTGTGTCGCTGGATATGGCTTAGCACATAATTGGGATAATTTTGTTGGTGCAATGTATTTATTTACAATCAACACTATATTTATTGCATTAGCAACCTTTTTAGTATTGAAGGTTTTAAAGTTTCCAATGCTTAAATACGCCAACTCAAAAAAGCGTAAAAGGATAGGGCAGTTTGCATCTTTAGTAGCTATACTAGTTATGGCGCCTGCTATTTGGACATTTGTTAAATTCATTAAGCAAAGTGGTTTTGAACAAGATTATTATAGTTTTATTCAAGATGAAGTAAAATCTAATAATGAGCTTTGGTTACAAAATGGTACCATGAATACTGACGATAAAAAAATAACCTTATACTTTAATGGCGAAATTACGCAAGCGACTGAGGTTGATTTAAGAAATGAGTTGAAACGTTATGATAAAATAAGTGAATTTGAACTTGAAATCAGTGGTAATAAAAACAGAAGTTTCGATAAGTTATCTGACGCTTACGACCGTGCTATTACAGAGTTAGATAAAAAGGATCTTATAATTTCTGGTCTCGAAAAGCAGATAGAAGAATTACAAGAAAACATCTCTGGCTTAAACCAGCAGATAGAAGCAAAGAATACTAAAAACGATATTCCTTTCTCCAGTTTAGCTAAGGATACAAAGATAAGATTTGATGATTTAGAGTATTTTGGATACGCAAAAATGTTACAGTCTAAAGATTTTATAAAAATAGACACTCTTACTGTTGCCAATATAAAATGGAAAGCTTCAGTTAATGACAGTGTGGCTTTGGTGAAAGAAGGTGAGTTATTAGTATGGCTCAAACAAGCTTTAAAAACTGAAAAAATTAATATCAAAAGAGATTAATTATTGATTCTCTTCAATGTACATTTTTCTAACTTTTTTAAATAAGTTGGAAGAGTAAACAAAATCTGTAACAACTTGATTGTCGGTTTTGAATATGGTCTCTTTTGAGCCTTCCCAAGCTTTAAGACCATCTTTTAAGAAAACTATTTTTTCTCCGATTTCCATCACGGAATTCATATCATGAGAATTTATTACGGTAGTAATCTGATATTCGTCCGTAATTTCTTGTATTAAGTTATCTATAACAATAGCAGTCTTTGGATCTAAACCAGAGTTGGGTTCATCACAAAACAAATATTTTGGATTATTTACAATGGCACGTGCAATTGCTACACGCTTTTGCATACCTCCAGAGGCTTCACTTGGCATTTTATGATGTGCATCAGATAAGTTAACACGGTTTAGAACCAAGTTAACCCGATCTTCCATTTCGCTTTTACTTTGTTTTGTGAACATTCTTAATGGAAACATAACATTCTCAGCAATGGTCATAGAATCAAACAACGCACTGCCCTGAAAAACCATTCCGATTTCAGACCTTAAATCAGTTTTTTCATCAGTACTTAGATTTTTAAATATGCGTCCTTCGTACGAAATAGAGCCACCTTCATAATCAAAAAGACCAAGAAGGCATTTTAAAAAAACAGTTTTGCCAGATCCACTTTGACCTATGATTAAGTTTGTTTTTCCCTTCTCGAAAGAAGTAGAAATACCTTTCAAGATGTGGGCATCACCAAATGATTTTTGTAAATCCTTAACTTCTATCATATCATTAGCCTAATAATAAACTGGTTAGTAGAAAGTTTAATAATATAATGACCACACTGGTCCAAACAAACGATGTGGTACTGGCTTTACCCACTTCTAATGCACCACCTTTCATAAAATAACCATAGAAAGATGGAATCGTAGCAAGTACAAAAGCAAAAACTATCGTCTTTATAAAAGCATAAACCATATGGAAAACAATAAAATCCGTTTGTACTCCTTCAATATAATCTTCTAAGCTGCCATAACCTCCGTAGACACAAGCAACTAAACCACCAAGAATACCCAAAAACATAGCTATAGATATTATAAAAGGATAAAGCATTAAAGAAATAAACTTAGGAAACACTAGATAGTTAATGGCATTAATACCCATAACTTCTAAAGCATCAATTTGTTCAGTAACTCTCATAGTACCAATACTAGATGTAATAAAAGAGCCAACTTTACCAGCCATTATAATAGATATGAATGTTGGTGCAAATTCTAGAATTATCGATTGGCGCGTAGCAAAACCAACCAAGTATTTAGGAATAAGAGGATTACTGATATTAAGGGAGGTTTGTATAGCAACAACGCCTCCAACAAAAAAGCCAATAAAGGCAACAATACCTAATGAGCCAATGATAAGATCATCAACATCTTTAAGGATTAAAGTTTTCATCACAGACCATTTTGTGGGCTTGCGGAAAATGTCTTTAATCATTATAAAGTAAGTGCCAATATTATGAAGGTACTTCATCTAAGAATTTGTTACTGCTAAAGTATAAAAAATGATTAGTTTATTAATGTTAATTTAAACTAAGATATTGTAAAAGCCGTATTTTTGAAACAGAATTTAATGACATTTAAATTATGAAATATATATATATTATTATAATCTCTACACTACTGTCTTTTTCTTGTTATTCTCAGGAGGTGATGTTAACATCAAGTAAGAATACAACAGAATTAGTTGAGAATTCTAAACCAAAATTAATTATAGGTATTGTTGTTGATCAAATGCGTTATGACTATTTAACGCGTTTTGCGTCTAAGTTTGGTGAAGGTGGTTTTAAACGAATGATAAGAGAAGGATTTAATTGTAAGAATAACCATTTTAATTATGTACCTACATATACAGGTCCAGGGCATGCCTCTGTTTTTACAGGTACAACGCCTAAATATCATGGTGTAATTAGTAATAACTGGTACGATAAAGAAATTAAAGCAACTGTCTATTGCGCAGGTGACGATAGTGTGGCATCTGTTGGTAGTACAAGTGAGGCTGGTAAAATGTCGCCACACAGAATGTTAACTAGTACCTTTAGTGATGAGAACAGATTATTTACGCAAATGCGTGGCAAAACGATTGGTATTGCCATAAAGGACAGAGGTGCTATTTTACCAGCAGGTCATACAGCAAATGCAGCTTATTGGTTTAATGGCAAAGATGAAGGGAATTGGATTACGAGCACGTTTTATATGACATCATTACCTTCTTGGGTAAAAGATTTTAATAGTTCTGATGCTGCACAATCCTATTTTAAAACTTGGAATACGCTTTATGATATTTCAACATATACCGAGAGTGGCGCAGATGAAAATAAATTTGAAGGAGGATTTAGTGGAAAAGACAAAGCAACTTTTCCTTATGAGCTCGACAAATTAAAAGATAAGAATAAAGGTTTTGATATTTTAAAAGCAACACCTTTCGGTAATAGTTTAACCACTGATTTTGCTATTGCCGCAATTAAAGGTGAAGATCTTGGTAAAGACGCTATTACAGATGTGCTAACCGTTAGTTACAGTAGTACGGATTATGTAGGTCATAATTTTGGTGTTAATTCTAAAGAAGTGGAGGATACTTATATAAGGCTAGATAAGGATTTAGAACGGTTTTTTAAATACCTCGACAGCAATATTGGCGAAGGTGAATACACTGTTTTTTTAACAGCAGATCATGGGGCAGTGAATGTGCCTGCTTATTTACAATCAGTTAAAATTCCGGCTGGTTATTTGAACCGTGATTCTAGAAAAGAGAAATTTCAGAAGTTTTTAAAAGATACTTATGGGACAACTGATATTGTTGAAAAGGTAAGTAATAACCAGGTGTTTCTAAATAAACTAAAGCTTCAAGAGTTAGGGCTAAACCTCCATGAGGTAGAACAAGCTTTGGTAGATGAGCAGATTAGTTATAAAAATATTGCTAAAGTATATACGGCAACTACTATGAATAGTACTCAATTTACTTCTGGTATAGAAATGTTGTTACAAAATGGTTTTAATCAAAAACGCTCAGGTGATGTAATTGTTGTGGATGATATTGCGCATATTTCTTACAGCAGAACAGGTTCTACGCATGGAAGTGGTCTAAACTATGATACACATGTACCACTATTATTTTTTGGAAAAGGAATACAACATGGTGAAACGTATAACAAAACAGTAATACCAGATATTGCACCAACAATTTCAGCATTATTGGGTATTAGTTTTCCGAATGGATCAACAGGTAATATTTTGGGATTTGTAATTGATTAGTGTAAGGAAATGTGTAGTTGAAAATTCTTTTAATATAGTTTAAAACAAGAGGTAGATTACTACCTCTTGTTAGTTAAAAAAAACATCGTTCTAAGCTGGTACACAAACCTTTTTCTTTGCCCAACAACCACCTTCATATAATGGGCTCGTTTGAACAACTGTAGGACATGGAGTTACATGTACTAATTCGTAATGACAACATTCGTCACCAACTTGATCACCACAGTGATGTGTTAATGGTGTGAAACCACCGAAGACAGATTTTTGTTCAGCTTTGTTTAAAGCCTTTCCTAGATTCAATAAATTTTTCATAATTAAAATATTTAAAAATTAAATTAGCCTTGGTCATTTAAAGACACCCAAGGATTGTGTCTATTCCTCGCGATAGAATATTTTAGTTGTTAAATACATTAATTTTAATATGAATAAAAGAGGCTGTATGTCTTTACAGACAGCCTCTTTATTTCTGAAAATGAATATTAAACAGTATAACAACGTCCAGTTCTGGCGTTACAAAGTGAAGTGGTATCTCCAGTTGTATTCCAGCAATCTTCATTTGTATGACATGGTTCACCTGGACCTTGTAATCCATTAAACCCACCAAATACTTTTTTTTGTTCAGCTTTGTTTAAAACTGTTCCTAAACTCAATAAATTTTTCATAATTAAAATATTTAAAAATTAAATTAACCTTGATCATTTAAAGACACCCAAGGGATCTGTCTATTCCTCGCGAGAGAGTATTTTTAATTGGCAAGTATATTGTTATATTCTTAATCAACTAACAGATTCAATTTTGGGGTTAGTGATGGACTAGTTAAAGACTTCTCTAAAATAGAGAAGTCTTTAAATTTTAAGATACTAGCTTAATTAACGTGGTTCGTCCATGGCTTCTTCGTATTTTTTAAAAACGAACCAAGATGCCGAATCACAAGAGTTGCAACACCAATGATCACTGGCATCATTTAACATTCCTTGTGCTTGAGAACTTGTTAAAAGATAACTCACTTCACCTGTCACTCCATTGTAATAAGCACAGCTACCAAAACCACCGAACACAGATTTTTGTTCAGCTTTGTTTAAAGTTTTTCCTAGATTTAATAAATTTTTCATAATAAAAATATTTAAAAATTAAATTAACCTTAGTCATTTAAAGATCCCCAAGGGTTATGTCTGTTCCTAACGAGAGAATGTTTTAGTTAGTAAATACACTTTTTAATTGGTAAAAAAAGCGTTCAATTAACCGTAAGTCTTCAGTGATTATTTCTGCAGATCCACGCATTTCATATCTAAAAAGGATCTCTTTGTTATAAGATGTGATAAGTTTTGGAGGCAGTGCAACAGTAATAAGATAAAAACCATCTTCATCCGTCAGAAGTGAAATTGATTCAATTTCTCCTTTAATACTCCCAAATTCATTATCTGGATAATTTTCTAGTTTAATATTTACGGTTTGACCAGTCTTTATCTTTCCAGAGTTCTGCGCAGGCGTTTTAAGTTTAGCAATATAAGATGAGTTATACTCAGGTATGATTGTAAATAAAAGATCTCCTTGAGTTACATTTTGATTTTTTACCCATAATTTTGAAAATGCCACGTTACCATTAATATCTGAAGTAATAGTATATATCTTCTCCCATTCTATTAGTGCTCTTTTAAGTTGGTTAAAAGATTGAATTACATTTTTAAGTAAGCTTATATCTTCTCTCGTTTTTTTTATTGAGGTGCTCACGGCATTAGTTTTGGTATTATTAATGGATTCTTTTATTTGAGAAATAGAAGCATCCATATTCGCATAATTTCTTTCAGCTTGGAGATAATTTAATTCTTTTGATTCTAAGGTTTGTTTCGCAATAACCCCTTTTTTATACAGTTCTTGTTGCCTTTCTAAATCCCTTTTTTGAAATGCTAATTCAGCGGTATTAATTTGTTTTTGCGCCCTAAGTGTTTTTAATCTCGCATATAATTGCGTTTTAGAATATTGATTTCCACGTTGTTCATTACTAAATGGTTGATAGTCCTTATTTAATTGATATTCAATGTAACTATTTTCGAATAGAGCATATTCAGATTCAATATCACCAAGAAATAAGATAGGGAGCTCATCAATTGGGAATTTAAAATTTCGATTGTTGAGTTTTATTGTATCAATTACAGATTTGAGTAGTAAAATATGTTCGAAATTCGCTGTGTTTTCAATGAGAGCTAATATTTCATTTTCTTTTATTAATGTGTTATCTGAGATTAATATCGAGTCTAATTTGCCTGAAATTCGAGCATACTTTTTTTGAGGTGGAAGCTTAGTCGTTATTTGAGCTTCCGCAGCTATTATATCTGGATATTTTATAAACCACGATAGCATAAAAAACATTAGGATGAGAATTAGGATAAGTATATTCCCGTATCTAATCATCCAATTAGGGACTGCCTCAAGAAGTTCTTGTACTTGCTCACTTCTAAGTTCTATGTGATCTTTATGATTATCCATTATTTCCCAAGTTCTAGTTGATTCTTTACTAAGTTGTAGTAGTTCTTTTTATCTTTTATAAGTTGTTCATGGTTTCCTATTTCTACTATTTTTCCTTCATCTAAAACCACTATTTGATGAGCGTTCTTAACCGTACTCAGACGATGTGCAATTACAATGGCCGTTTTATCTTTAAAGAAGGTATTGAGCTTTTCCATAATTACTTTTTCGTTATTGGCATCTAAAGCGGAAGTGGCTTCATCAAAAAATAAGAATTTTGGATTTTTGTATACTGACCTAGCGATAAATAAGCGTTGTTTCTGCCCAGTACTTAATCCATTACCTTCACTTCCAATTTTAGTATTATAACTTAATGGGAGATTATCTATATAATCTGAAATATTGGCTACGTCAATAGCGTGTTTTAAACGATCAATATCTATAATATCTTCTCCAACAGCAATGTTATTTGCGATAGTATCATTAAATATGTAGCCTTCTTGCATCACTACACCGCAATTGGCTCTCCAAGTTCTTTGAGATACATTATTTAGGTTAAAGTTGCCAACATGAATATCTCCATTATCTATTTCATAGAAACGGAGCAGTAGTTTCATTAATGTAGTTTTTCCACTTCCGCTTGTCCCTACAATGGCTGTCGTTTTATTGGCTGGAATATTTAATGATAAATTTTTGATAACGGGTTCTATTCCACCTGTATACCTAAAAGAAACATTGTTAAGTTTTAGATCTGCTTGGTCTGGTATAGTTTTTATTTTTTGATCATCTGGTTTTTCTTCATCTTCCATGTTATGAATCTCACCAAGACGTTCAATAGATATTTTAGCATCTTGAACTTCGCGCATAAAATTAATAAGTTGCATTATAGGACCATTAAGCTGCCCTACCATATAACTAATAGCCATCATCATTCCTAAAGTAATTTCACCCTCTACAACTAAGGTTGCAGATAGGAATGTAATAAACATGTTCTTTAATTCATTTATAAGGTTAGAGCCAACACTTTGTGTTTGTTCTAGCGCTAAATTTTTTGATGCAATTTTAAATAATTTGGCCTGTACATATTCCCAGTTCCAGCGCATACGTCGTTCTGCATTATGCAGTTTAATTTCTTGCATCCCATTAATGAGCTCTATCACTTTACTTTGTTCTTCACTTACTTGTGAGAATCGTTTATAGTCTAATTCCTTTCGTTTTTTGAAGAAAAATAAGACCCATACGATATATAGAATACTCCCAATAACAAAAACACCAAATATTTGTAGACTATAAAAGGCGAGTACAAAACTGAAGATGATGAGGTTAAAAAATGAAAATAGAATAGTTAAAGAAGATGTTGTTAATATACGTTCTATTCGTTTATGATCATTTATGCGTTGTAATAAATCACCTGTCATTCTTACATCAAAATAAGAGATAGGTAATTTCATTAATTTGATAAAGAAGTCTGAAATTAATGAGATATTAATACGGGTACTAAGATGGAGTAAGATCCAACTTCTTATGATTTCTAATGTTGCTTTTCCTAAGAATAAGGCTAACTGTGCAAAAAGAATGAGGTAAATAAAGTTGAGGTCTTGGTTTTGTATACCAATATCTACAACGCTCTGTGTTAAAAACGGTAGTACTAATTGTAGTAAACTACCAGCAATTAATCCTATGACTAATTGAATGATGAATTTTTTGTACTTAAATAAGTATTTAAATATAAAATGGAATCCAAACTTTTCTCCCTCATCAAATTCAGATTGATATAATTTTGGAGTAGGCTCAATCATTAATGCAATACCTTCTTTGGTTTCTTCATTGGCATTTTCTCCAATCCAATGTTTTATAAAATCCTTTGTACTATATGTTATTAGACCATGAGCTGGGTCTGAGATATAAACTAAGTTCTTTTTAATTTTATAAAGAACAACATAGTGGTTATTATTCCAATGAATAATGCATGGTAATGGAGCTTCTCTTAGTTTTTTGAATGCTAATTTTATACCCAAAGAACGAAACCCAATTGATTCTGCAGCATCACTTATACCCATTAAACTACTACCTTCTCTTGTGGTTTCACTAAGTTGTCTTAGCGCTTGTGTATTAATGATTTTGCCATAGTGTTTAGCAATAATCTTAATACATGTTGGGCCACAATCTTTGGCTTCTGTTTGTTTATATGTTGGGAACTTTCTTTTCAAGTATAAAATAATTTATGTTTGAGAATTGAGCCTCTTTAAAATGAGGCTCAATAATTAGAGTGGTAAAAATTCAATTTGTTTTACCAATTCCAAACAAAGCTGAAGTCATCATTATCACAATAACCACCTGCTCCTTGGTATTCACATCTTCCATACTCGTTTAAGCAATAAGGTGCCATGCACACTTTACCACCAAATGATCCATTAATGTTTTTCAATTCTTCTTTTTTTAGGATTGTTCCTAAGTTTTTTAAATTTTTCATAATAAATTATTTATAAAAATTAAATTTGCCGTGAACATTTAGAGACACTCACAGATTGTGTCTATTCTTCGCGAGAGAATATTGTTCAATGCAAAGCCCTTTAATTAGGGCTTTGTCATTATCTATTTTGAGCTTTTACAAAAGGAATACTGTAATTGTTTGTGTCAAATTGCTCCATTAAATCGTCAATAAAGTAGATGAGATCACTTCGGTCATAGGTTTTTGGGTAGGACTGACCGTTAATAAGGATTTCTGGAGTAAAGTTTATGGCGTTTTCGGCACACCAATTAGAGGTGGCTTTTAGAGCGGGTATGTAAGCTTTTGGATTAGAGCAAGGGCTCCACTTTTTTAACCAATTTTCAGGGGTGTAATTGGTATAAATCTCATTCATAGCTTCCAAGCATTTATCCTGGCCTTCATTATTATGAAGCTCAAGCAGTTTTGTCGTTATTTTAAAAGCGGAGTCTTCTTCATCTTTTGGACTAATACTAAATCGAATGGTTAATTTGATATCGTTAGCATATTGTTTTAAAATTTGATAAGCTAAACCATGTGCTGCTTTACAGTGACCACACATTGGGTTTGAAATTAAAACAATATGAAAATTGCTATTTGTATTACCAAAAATAATTTCTTGCACATCATCAATTTCTGTTTTAATGATTTTAGACTTATTTAATTGGTCGCTAAAAAGCTCGAAATTTCTTTTGAATTTAAAATGTTTAAGCTTAATCTCCTGAAGTCCTTTATTATCTTTGTAGTATTTCGACGCTATTAACCAAAAAGCACTTACGCTAGTAAACGTAAGTGCAGTAATAAAGATTGATGTTATTGTATAGTTCGGTGAAAAATAAGCTATAGACAATCCAGCTTGCATCCACATAATGCCTACAATGCATAAACATAGAAAGCACCATTTCTTTATAACGACAGACTGGTAGTAAATAGAATATAATGTTATAGGTAACGCAATTAGGCTAATCAGTTTAGGTATAAAAATTGAACTATTGGCTGTTGCGAAAATGAGCGTTGTTAAAGCAATACCAATAAAATAGATTAAACTACAGTCACTAAGTTTTATATTACCATATAATGTTGCTCCTTTGGATGTTAAGACGGCGTTACAATTCTTTTTTTCTGTTGGATGAGAACAGAATGCATTACCTAATAAAGTAGATTCTCCTTGTTCTTGTTTCAAAATTGTAGCGGCAACGTAGACTCCTAACGCAGATAAAATTAGAAAACCATAGGTTTCTATATCTAAACTAAGACTTATAAGTGTTGAGACTAATAATACAGCTGAAGCAAATTTTAGTCCTTTTGATAAATAAGAAGTTTTGACATTTATATTGTTTTCGAGTTGCGACTCATCCTTATCGACTGCTAAAATAATGCCAGTAAATGAATCTAAAAAAGTAGATATTGAAACTGTCTTTTTATCATTTGGGTCAAAGATTAATTTATACTGATTTCTTTCTTTTTTAACTATAACAAATTGCTTTTGTGAATCAATATTGACCTGAGCTAAAAATGTATCTGGGAGTTGTTTTAATGTATCTAAAGTTATCGGAACATCTAATGCCAAATTCTCAATATTGAAATGGTCTAGTACTCCTGTAATTGAATGTAAACTTGGATAGGTTGGATGGCTTTTAATCTGAAAAGTTAACTCATTAGAATCAACGTTTATGCTATTGTACTTTAGTAATTGTTGTACTTGGTAACTAAGTGCGTCTTTCACAGTAAAGAGGGTTTTTATTTCTCTTCTGTTCAACTCCATTGGTATTTGTTACCCTAAATATTTTATTTTTTTCTTCGAAGGAATAAAATAACTACTACTAAAACTATAAAACCAAAAATAAAATAATAATAATATATCGAGAAATTACTTTCTAGCTTTAGTGCCCTTGTATCACCAATTAATACAAATGACGCCCAGTAGTATGGAGAGGATTGACTTAATGAATTTGCTTCTATATAACTTAATTTAGCGTTATGTAGTGCCAATGATTTGTTCTGACCTTGCTTTAGGTTTGTATAGAATGATTTTACGATGTCTAAAGTAGCTTTGTCATTTACTTCCCAGAGTGTAGGCATAACACTATGAGAACCAGAGTTAAAAAAGCTTCTTGATAAACTCATTACACCTTCACCATGATGTAGTTCTCCAAGAGACGTGTTACAAGCACTTAAAACAACTAACTCAGCTGAGTTTTTTAAACTATAAATATCCTCTAAATTTACTTTTTTATCATAAAATGAAATCCAAGGACTTATACTATCATTTGCATTCGCATGAGAAGCAATATGTATAATCTTATGATTATTACTTTCTTTAAAAAAAATATCTTCAGTAGCATACTCATTTAAAAGAGTCTTAGCTTTAAAATTACTATTAATAAATTCTAATTCATCTTTTGTATGTGGCAATGATGTTAGTTTAGAAGGAAACTTAATAGGTGCAAAAGCTATTATGTTATTAGTGTTCTTTCTTATTACCTTTTTGTTTTCACTTAAAAATGATAATGAATACGAATAGTTTATTTGATTGCTATAGATTAGGTAATTTAAATTTTTATTTGAAGTAGTAAGTGACTCAAATGGGATATTTTGTAAATAATAATCTGGCACTATTGTTAATATCTTATCTTTTAATAAAGGTTCAATTTGATCTGGAAATAGTGATTTATATATTTTGTAAGAAACCCCTTTAAAATGCTCTATAGACGCCTTGTCATTAAAGGGTGAGTCAATAAGATTACGATATTCGATTACTAAGTTTTTAAGTTCTTCAGTGTCTTTTATTTCAAAAAGAGTGGTATTGGAGGATGTAATAATAAGGCCATACCCTTCTTCATCTTTATCTTGATGTATTATGTATTCTATGTAGGCATTGTTGTCTTTTAAGAATTCGTTTTTAAATGTATCAAAATTTATAACCTCAGCAGGTTGAAGTGTTTTAAAATAAAACTTGTAATCTGCATCTAACGAATTTATATATAATTTATAATCGTCTTTTGCTAGAAGAAGTTGACTTTGAGTAGTATTTGCACTAGTATCAATAGAGCGTTTTTCTAGATCATTAATGTTATTTTTTAATTCTTGTTCACGTTCAAGTATAGTCTTTGGAATATTGGAATTATTTTTGGTAATTTTTAATGTTACGTCTTCGAGAAGGAGTAATGCTTTATTCTTTTCTATAAAGTAGAAGGCTTTTTCCGCATCATTTAAAAGATAGCAAACTTCAGTTGCTTTTAGATAGATGCCAGAGGCCGTTTTTCGCCAGAACAACTTTGATCTTTTATCTGTGTTTTCTATACGAGTTTCATCAGCTAAAAAATCTGCCAGCTCTAAGGTGTTAAAAACATTAATTTGATATTCTTCTTTATTTGGGTTTTCTTCAATTAGTTTTATCCAAATATTAGCTTTATCTACAAGAGCTGATATTAATTGAAATTTTGTATCAGAATTACTTAGGTCTAATTTTGAAGGTAGGTTTTTTACATCAGTAGTATCTAAATTCACTAATAAAGATATTGATTTTTGAATGTGAAAAAACGATTTAGTATAATTACCAAAATGTATATGGTGTTTACTTAAATTTCTATGTACTTGAGATTCTACAAATGGATTTGAAACATAGGCTAAGGCTTTTTCAAAATAGAATTGAGCTTCCATTTTTTCTTCTTTACGATATAATACACCCAAATCATTATAAGTCCTATTCAATAGCTCAGAATCTTTCAACTCTAAGGCAATCTTTAATGCTTTTTCTAGATTTTGTTTTCCATTTTTAAAATCATAATCTAAACGGTCTATATACAAATTACCTAACTGATTATACAGGGAATGAAAATAGCGATTATCAATAGTTATATTTGACTTAATAGAATCGGCTTTAGTGATGACTTTGATAAGTGTATTTACACCTTCTCGAAGGCTTTTAGGGGAATTAATTAATTTACATGCTTGAGCTATACCAAGCGCACTTTTTATTATGTAATCATAATCATCTTGGTCTTCTGCTATTGTCTGACTTAGCATGTAGTAGTCTTTTGATAAATGATATTGATCTGTAATAAAATATATTTCAGCAATATCATATGCACCTCTTAATACATATAAATCTTGTTTTTTATATGTCAATAATTTTTTGAATGTTGCTAAGGCATCATTTAAATTATTGTTTGAAAACTGATAATAACCTAAACCGTATATATTCCGTTTAAAAAGACTCTTATTATCATAGTTTATAGAATCCATAAGTGCTAAATTCTTTTTGCACAGTTCTATTGCTTTATTTGCCCAATCCCAACCTTGTTGCCATTGCCATCGAGTAATCTCAAAAGAGTCTTCTATTAAGAAATCTAATTGATTCTCACGTTTATGCTTTTTAAGTAATTTTTGAAATTCAATATCTTTTTCATTAGCAGTTAGCACAGAATCCTTGCTAATTTGATTGAACTCTGGTGATGTGTTTTGCGAAAAGCAATTTAAACAACATAAAACAAACAATGCAAATAGTAATCTAATAAAAAGATCTTTCATATTATAAATATAAAAAAGGATAGCCTATTAAGGCTATCCTTTTGAGAATTTTAAGTTATGTTTTACATTGTAAAACAATAACTGTAGTTAATTAACCAACTAGGTGTGTTTGGCGGTGGTGGAGGTGGCGGAATACCTTTCTTTCTCTGCGCGGTTCCATTAACATTGTGTGTTGTGTCGTTAGTAGTATCGCCTCCATTAGAATTTCCATCATTAAGCCAATCATACCAATCATTATCATCTGGATCTACTTCTGGTAATCCAATAGAAACCAAATATTGATTAAATTCTACTAAATCTACAATCCAACGTTCTACATTTCCGCAATTATCATTAGTGCTTTGAATCACATGATAAATACTAAAATGATTAGACATTAGATTATAATAGTGTACGTTAAATGGTCCAGTATAACTTGGATTATTAGGGTCACTATTGTAATCGTTTTCAATAAGATCCATGTTTAAATATAAATTGTATGTCGCATTACCGCCTCCTGGCAACGGAGTAGTCGAGTTCATAGTAGAAGTGGGCAATCCGTTTGATGATTTTGCCTGGTTCGAAGTCGCACTATTTGGTTCATTATCGCCTTTTGATAATTCTCCAGTTTCTACATTTTTATCGACAACTTCGGTTTCTTGTAGTATGTCTTCCTGAAGTTGATCAGTAGAGCAGCTAAAAGCAAATATTATTGCTAAAAAGCTTAAAATTTTTAGATGTTTTGTTTTCATAATATATGTTGTTTTAGCTTTATGTTCAAAAAATTTAATTTTGTTACCCAATAAATATAAAAGTTTATTTTTGTTATTCATAAAAAATAAGCGATTGACTGATAATTCCTTTTATTTAGATGCCTTGGTGAATAATGACGAAAGAATTATTAAGGTGATCTATCAAAATAATTTTTTCAAGGCAAAGTCTTTTGTTATGAAAAATAGTGGGCAACAAGAAGATGCTGAAGACGTTTTTCAAAAAGCCTTGTTGCAAATGGCCGTTAGGTATAAGAATGAAAAGTTTGTTATTAAAAACAGCTTTGAAGCTTATTTATTTACAGTTTGTAAAAATTTATGGCGAAGAGAATTAAATAAATCGAAATATAGGGTAACAAATAATGAGGTTTTTGAACTAAAGGATGACAACCAAGATATTGCGTTGGCAGTTTTAGAACAAAAACGGTGGGAATTATTCACAGAAAGTTTAGAGTTAATTTCCGAGAATTGTAAACAAATTTTAAAATTATATTTTGCAAAATTATCTTATGCAGATATAATGGATAAATTTAATTATAAATCAGAGACTGTGGTCAGGCAGCGCGTTTTTAAATGTAAAAACAGCCTAAAAGCGTATGTTAAAAAAGATAAGCGATTTAAAAACCTGACAACATTGTAATGGAGGACGACATTTTAATAGATAACTATTTAAAAGGACAACTATCTAAAAGTGATGAAAAATCATTTTTAGGACGCCTAAAAGCTGATAATGAATTTAATGAAAAATTTAGGTTAGAGGAACAACTCTTTCATACATTAAATGAGAATAGTTGGAGTTTTATTGAGCATAATACTACTGATGTTGATAATTATATCGAGCTTTTAAAAGATAAAGATTTACAAAATTTAAAAAAAACGCTAGCTCAAACCAATTCTGAATTTAATTCGTCATCGTCTAAACCTACTAGAAAACTATTTTATTACCTCGCTGCAGCTTCTATAGTTGTCTTTTTGGGCTTACAATTCTTTTCAAACTCTAGTGGTAATCTTTATGAAGAGTACATAGAATTAAATGATTTGCCCTCATTTGTTTCTAGAAGTGATAAATCAGATAAATTAGTGAAAGCTCAAAATTTATTTGAGAATAAATTATATAATGAGGCTCTTGCAGTCTTTAAATCTGTTCAAGCACAAACGGATGATGAAGGTAACTTAGCAATTTATAAAGGTATTACTGAAATGGAATTAGCTCTGTACAATGAGTCTGAAGAAACTTTTAATTCATTAATAAATAGTAATTTATTAGATGCTCCTAAGGGGTATTGGTATAAAGCCTTATTGTATCTAAAGCAAGATAAATTGGTTGAGTCTAAAGCGATTTTAAATAGAATAATTAGTGATAAGTTATATAATTATAAACAAGCGGAGGACTTGTTGAAAGATTTGGAATAAGAAAAAGTAGTTAAAAAAACTTTTTAAAGACTCCTTTCCAACGTAAATCTCTGATGAATTTCCCTTCTAGTTCTGAAACTAAAAATTCCGAAGCGTTAGATTTGGCCTTAAAATAGCCAGACATATAATTTCTAAACAATCTAAAGCTTCCTTTCTTATAGGCCAACTTTAATGCAGATATTAAAGTAATCCAAAAGCCATAGCGCATTTTATACATTGCTTCTCCCTGTAAATGTTTAGAGGCTTTATTATAAGATTCTCCCGTTGGTTTAAGGTGTTTTACATGAAGCGTTTCGTCAGTTAGAATTTCCCAACCGTGAAATTTTGCTAATAACTCATCGACAGTATCCCAACCCATAGATGCTTTTAATTTTCCTATTTGCTTAAAACATTCTTTTCTATAAGCTTTTAGTGCTCCTCTAATATGGTCCTTGTTTGTTAGGTTTTCTAATATCCATTTTTCATCTTTTTCTATATAACAAAAGCCTGATGCCATTCCTAATTTTGTATTCGTCTCAAAATGATTAGAAATTTTTTCTATATAGTTGGAAGGAAAGATGAGGTCTGCGTCAAATTTACAAATAACATCATAGTTTTCATCTAGTGTGTTTAGACCTTTATTAAAAGCATTTATTATTTTTGAGCCTGGCAAATGTTTATTAGACGATGTAGTGTTTATTAATGAAATCCATGGATAATTTTTAATATATTTCTCAACTATTGATTTTGTGTTATCAGTAGAATTATCATTAACGACAATAACTTTTTTAGGCAAATTTGTTTGATTTACTAACGACTCTAAAGTTCTACCTATAAAGTTTGCTTCGTTGTGCGCAGGAATGATAATGTAAAAGTTCAAAGTTTGAATGAATTTATACAAAGTTAAACTCTTTCAGCATAAACAATATAGTATCTATTTGTAAATCTTCTTAAAATAGGTCTTATGCCAAATTTTTTAACAGGGTTTGTCCACTTGTTACGGTCCTTAATTACCCATCCGGTTTTTTCTAATAGCCAATCAAGTTGCCAATCCTCAAACTCATGGTAATGTCTGTCCCACTTATCAGTTTTGCTTCTATACGCAGAAGCAAACCATAGACGCATAGGAATACTAATCACCAATTTCTTAGCTTTTATAGACTTTAAAACTTCATATGGAGATAATAAATGTTCAAATATTTCGAATGCTGTGATTACATCAGATTTAGAGTTTTCTATAGCAGATCTATCTTCATCTAAATCTTCTCCAGTGGTATTGTTAACCGTAAAGCCCTCAGCATTCATAATTTCAGAAAAAGGATTTTGTACACCTAAATCGAGAATCGTTTCAGATTTAGAAATATGCTTTTTTAAAAACTCTAAGGTGTGCTTAAATCGTTTATTTGGAAATGTTTTTTCGTACATAATCTCTTTCGCCTTTCGACGATTGTGAAGTTTAAATTTAGATAAAAACTTTACTAATTAATGTTTATAAACAATGGCATTTATATTCATACCTGCACCAACACTTGCAAAAATAATAATATCACCTTTATTAATTTCTTGCGTGTCTAATTCTCCTTTTAGAATCATGTCATACAAAGTTGGTACTGTAGCCACACTAGAATTTCCTAATGTAGTTATGGTCATTGGCATGATGCCTTCTGGCATTTGCATATCGTGTAATTTATAAAAACGCTTAACAATTGCTTCATCCATTTTTTCATTAGCCTGATGAATCAGTATTTTTTTGACATCTTTAATAGAAATACCACTTTTATCTAAACAAGATTTGAGCGCTTTTGGCACATTAGTAATTGCGAATTCATAGATCTTACGACCAAACATCTTAATATATCTACGTTTATCAGTAACCTCAGGATGGTTAGTTTCACCAAAGAAAATAAAGTGAGCTTCATCTAAAGCATATGTTGCTGTCTCATGAGCAATAATGCCACTATCGTCATTTGTTTCTTCAACAATAACAGCGCCAGCACCATCACTATATATCATAGAATCTCTATCGTGCTTATCAATAACACGCGATAAGGTTTCTGTGCCGATAACTAGACATCTTTTGGCAATACCAGATGCTATAAATGCCTTGGCTTGTATAACACCTTCTATCCAACCAGGACAGCCAAAAAGCAAATCATACCCAACACACTTCGGGTTTTCAATCTTCAGCAGATGTTTAACTCGAGATGCTATGCTTGGTACGGTATCGCTTTGCTCGTTATTGTGTTTAACATCACCATAATTATGAGCTACTATGATATAATCAATAGTTTCTTTATCAATATTTGCGTCGGCAATTGCTTTTTTAGAAGCAAAAAACGCCAAGTCAGAATTTAGTAAATTGTCCTTAAGATAGCGTCGTTCTTGTATACCAGTGATAGCTTCAAACTTTTCTACTATAACTTCGTTAGAACTATTAATAGTGGAACCATCAGCATTCAAAAATTCGTGATTATAAAAATCTTCATTTTTTTCGATAATACTTGGTATATAACTTCCTGTCCCTGTAATTCTAATTCCCATAGTTATTTTTTCGCTAAATCAGTATTGCGAAACTACTGAATAATAAAGAGTTTTTATTGATTTTATTTTTTGAAGCTTTCATTTTTAGTGAATTCGCAAGAATCACTATGTTTTGTATAGAAAATATAAAAAAAGTACTCGTTTCGAGTACTTTTTTAAATTATCGTTAAGCCTTATTAAGCGTCCATATATTCCTCAATTGGAGCACAACTACAGATTAAATTTCTGTCACCGTAAGCATCATCTACACGTCTAACTGTTGGCCAAAATTTATTGTCCATCACATACTCTAAAGGAAAAGCAGCAGCTTGTCTAGAATAAGGTAATAACCATTCGTCAGAAGTTAACATAGCTAATGTATGTGGAGCATTTTTTAAAACATTATTCTCATCATCTTTGGAAGTTTCATCAACTTCTTTTCTAATAGAGATCATAGCATCACAAAAACGATCCATTTCAGTTTTACTTTCACTTTCTGTTGGCTCAATCATCATGGTTCCTGCAACTGGAAAAGATACTGTTGGTGCATGGAAACCATAATCCATAAGACGTTTTGCAATATCGGTAACTTCTATGCCATTGGCTTTAAAATCTCGACAGTCTATTATCATTTCGTGAGCAGCACGTCCATTTTCTCCTGTATATAGTGTAGGATAAAAACCTTCTAATCGTTCTTTGATATAGTTGGCATTTAATATTGCTACTTCAGTCGCTTTTTTAAGTCCTTTTGCACCTAACATTTTTATATAGCCATAAGAAATTATACAAGCTAAGGATGAGCCAAAAGGTGCAGCTGAAATTGCCGAAATGGCTTGGTGTCCACCAGTTTTTATTATTGGATTACCTGGTAAAAAAGGAACCAATTGTTCTGCAACACAAATCGGTCCTACACCTGGGCCACCACCTCCATGAGGTATAGCGAAGGTCTTATGTAAGTTGAGGTGACAAACATCTGCGCCTATATTACCTGGATTGGTTAAACCAACTTGGGCATTCATATTAGCACCATCCATATAAACTTGACCACCATTATCATGTATAATTTGAGTAATTTCTTTAATGGCAGATTCGTAAACACCATGTGTTGATGGATATGTAACCATTAAAGCCGATAGATTGTCTTTATGTAATTCTGCTTTTTCTCTTAAATCATCGACATCGATATTTCCATCTTCAGATGCTTTTGTTACAACAACTTTCATACCTGCCATAACAGCACTTGCAGGATTTGTTCCGTGCGCTGAAGAAGGGATTAAGCATATTTTTCTATGATGATCACCACGAGACTCGTGATATGCTCGTATGACCATTAAACCTGCAAACTCTCCTTGTGCACCAGAGTTTGGTTGCAGAGATGTTGCTGCAAAACCAGTGATTTCTGTAAGTTGGTTCTCTAAAGAATTTAGCATTAATTTATAACCAGCTGCTTGATCTGATGGAGCAAATGGATGCATATTACCCCAATTGCTCCAACTTAATGGTAGCATTTCTGATGCTGCATTTAATTTCATTGTGCAAGAGCCTAAAGAAATCATAGAATGATTTAGTGCTAAATCTTTGCGTTCTAATCGTTTTATATAACGCATTAATTCAGTCTCAGAATGGTAAGCGTTAAAAACCTCAAAAGTCAAAAATTGAGATTTACGTTGCAATTCCTTAGGAATTGTATCTGACTCAGAAATTGAAGTTATCTTATCTGTTTTATTTCCTGTTACGGTTTCAAAAATTGAAACAATTTCATTTAGGTCTGAAATAGTTGTTGTTTCGTTAATTGCAATAGTAACTGTATTGTTGTCTGGATAGTAAAAGTTAACTTCTTTCTTTTCAGCCTCATATTTTACTTTAACAGGGTCTGCCTTGATTTGAATTGTGTCAAAATAATGAGAATTTGCTTGTTCTAAGCCTAATTTTTCTAATGCTTTTGAAAGGGTAGATGTAGAGTTCTTAACTTTATCTGCAATAAACTTTAAACCTTGTGGTCCATGATAAACTGCATACATACCTGCCATTACGGCTAATAATACTTGGGCTGTACATATGTTAGATGTTGCTCTATCTCGTTTTATGTGCTGTTCTCTGGTTTGCAAAGCCATTCGTAGAGCTCTGTTTCCATTAGAATCTTTTGTAACTCCTATAATACGACCAGGAATATCTCTTTTATAAGCTTCTTTAGTTGCAAAATATGCTGCATGTGGTCCACCATAGCCCATCGGAATACCAAATCGTTGAGTTGTACCAACAACAACATCAGCACCAAATTTACCTGGAGCTTCTAGTTTGATTAAACTTAAAATATCTGCTGCGACTGCAACTTTTATATTTGCGGCGTTTGCCTTGGCTATAAAAGATTTAATATCGGTAATTTGACCATTTTTACCTGGATATTGTAATAAAGCTCCAAAGAAATCTTCACTTAAGTTAAATTCTGCTTCATTACCAATAACAAGTTCAATACCGATTGGCGTAGCCCTTGTTTCTAGTAATGAAATTGTCTGTGGTAATACTAAATCAGAAACAAAAAACTTATTTATACCTGCTTTCTTTTGACTGCGATCTCTCACAGCAAATAGTAAACTCATGGCCTCAGCTGCGGCAGTACTTTCATCTAAAAGCGATGCATTGGCAATTTCCATTCCTGAAAGGTCAATGACCATGGTCTGAAAATTTAAAAGTGCTTCTAAACGCCCTTGGGCAATCTCAGCTTGATAAGGCGTGTAAGCTGTATACCAGCCTGGATTTTCTAAAATATTACGTTGTATTACAGCGGGTAAGTTAGAAGGATTGTAACCTAAACCTATATAAGATTTATAAACTTTGTTAAGTTGTGATAATTTATAAATATGACTTAAGTATTCTTGTTCGCTCATTGCTTCATCAAGGTCTAAATCAGATTTTAGACGTATACCTGCAGGTATTGTTTCAGAAACTAATTGTTCAATACTTGTAACACCAATGGTGTTTAACATGGCTTTTTGTTCACCTGAATTTGGGCCAATATGTCTAAGTGCAAAAGAGGTTGTATCCATTCTTTAAAACGCTATTTTTTTTTGATATGCAAAAATACGGATTTACCCTTTTTATTTAGTTAATGAAAACTAAAGTTTTTAACCGAAAGACTGGTTTATTAACACATTACCTATTTTTGTATTATGGAGGTGTTAAAACGTATAGTTAATTTTTATCTAGATAGCAGTATTCATGTTGCATTTGCCGTATTTGCATTAACATGGGTAACACTACTTCAGTTTGATCTTGACTATGATAAGAATGTACTCTATTTTGTATTTTTTGCAACAATCACTGGTTATAATTTTGTCAAATACTTTGGTGTAGCTAAATTTCATCATAGGAGTTTAGCGTTTTGGTTAAAAGCGATTCAGGTATTTTCATTTATAGCGTTCATTGCTATGTGTTATTATGCGTTGAGGTTAGAGTTGAGATCGCTCTTTTATTTATCCATTTTTGGTGTTATCACATTTTTATATGCTATTCCGCTATTACCGATGCATTATTTTAGAGATAACCAAAAAAATTTAAGGCAAATAAGCGGACTGAAAATTTATGTCATCGCCGTTGTTTGGAGTTTTACTACAGTCTTTTTGCCAATAGTAGATAATGAGCTTATTTTAAATGCTGATGTTATAATTGTAAGTGTTCAGCGTTTTATCTTCATTATAGTTTTAATGTTACCTTTTGAGATACGAGATTTAAACTATGATAGTTTAAAGTTGGCTACAATTCCTCAAAAAATAGGTATAAAAAAGACTAAACTTATTGGAGTTCTGTTGCTTATGGTATTCTTCTTTTTAGAATATTTTAAAGATGAGTTAAGTAGTGACACTATTGTCTCAACATTACTAATAATGTCAATAACACTTTTGTTTGTTGTTTTTTCAAACAAAAATCAATCTAAATATTATAGTGCTTTTTGGGTGGAAGGTCTGCCTTTAATTTGGTTATTAATTTTATTGATGTTTCGCTAGCTCTTTCTCAAAAGCGGATTGTAATTTTTCTTTAGCAGAATTATCTAATGCTTCAATTTTTTCAGACCTTATAAGCTTCGTTAACTTTGTATTGCGAGCTGTGTATTTTCTGCAAGCATTACAATATAATAAATGTAAGTTGAGCTTTACTTTTTCCCAAAAGCTTGCTTCTTTATATTGTGTCTTGTCACAAACGTGATTCGCTTCTTGACAACTTAATTTTATGTTACTCATAATATAATTTAAAACCAATTTTTTTGCATACAATCCGCTAAGGCTGTTCGCGCTCTATGGATAATTACCCAAAGGTTAGACGCTGTAATATCTAAATCATTACAAATTGTTTCTGTATCGTAACCTAATATTGTTTTCATTTTAAAAACATTAGCCTGCTTTTGAGGTAATTTTCCAAGACAGTCGTGTATGGCATCACCTAATTCAGAATTCTCTAATGTATCTTCTGCTGTTTTATCAAAAGGATCTGCAACACGTTCTTCTAACCAATCTCCTTCAGATTCTGCATCACTGTTGTAACTCATTCTAACTTCAGCTTTCCCTTTTTTAGAATTAATTTTACGATAGTGATCTATAATTTTTCGTTTCAGAATTGATATGAGCCATGTACGTTCGCTAGCTTCACCTTTAAAGTTCGCCATCGACTTTAAACCAGCTAAAAAAGTTTCGGACACTAAATCTTGAGCGGTTTCTCTGTCACTAACACGTGTTATAGTGTAGTTAAAGAGATAATCAGAATATTGTTTTATCCAGTTGTTTGGATCTATTGTATGGTTAGCCATTTTCTTTTTTCATTGCTGAATCAAAAATAGGATAAAAATTTGAGATTATAATGAGCAGAGAAATATTGCATACAAACTGTTCTGTTAGACATAATTGCTTTTTTTACTATCTTTAACTTTATCAATCATTTTATTCTCTAAAAGACTATCAAGACGTATCATATTTTATTAATCACTTTTTGTTTTTGTATGCTAAATGAAGTCAGTTTAGCTCAAAAAAATTCTATGGATATGCCAATTTATAATTGGAGTGACTCAATTATTGGTCAGCAAAACTCTGGTTTATTTAATGGTTTTGTATATGTTGAGAAACACAAAATGATTAATGACAGACATAAGTTTTTTAAGGATTTTAATTTTAGCGTAGGAAAAGTTATATATGATAATAAGCCTTTTGATAAGATTTTATTGAAGTATAATATTTATGAAGATCAATTAATTTTAAAACATTCTTTTGCACCGAACGATCCTACTGTTTTAATTGATAAGAAACGTATTGTTGAATTTAGTCTTTTGGATCATCATTTTGTGAATTTAAATATTGAGATTGAGAAAGGTAAATCTATAGCAGGCTTTTTTGAACGTTTGATAAATATAAATGAGTTACAGGTTCTAAAAAAATATCAAAAGCGTATTAGAAATAGAACAAACGAAAAAATTCAGTACCAGGAGTTTACAGATGATAATCAATATTATGTTAAAGTCGATGAAACTTATGTGCCCATTAAGAACCCTAAAAAATTATCAAAACAGTTTTCGAGTTATAAGGAGATAATAAATTCGATTCTTTTAGATGATGAGGCTATCAATAAGAGTAGTTATGAGGAGTATTTAATAAAAGTTTTTACAGCAATTGCCAAGAATAAAAAATCAGTGAATACTAAATCATGAGGTTGAAACTAATTTTATTTTCATTTATAGTGCTAATCTCTTCAATGGCTATATCTCAAGATAAAACTGAAAAGTTCTCTTTTGATTTTAATAATCTTCCTTTAAAAGTTGTATTAAATGAGATTGAATCTGCTTCAAAATATAAATTCTTCTTTTCAGAAACTTGGTTGAATGAAATCAATATTACAAAATCATATAGCAATCAGCCTATAGATGAAATTTTAATAGACCTCTTTAATAATACATTGCTCAACTATTATATTTTACCGAGTAATCAGATTATTCTAACTCAAAACAGTATTATTTATGATGAGCTACCAGGAAATTATTTTGGTGCAGACCAAACAATTTCCGATAGTAAAGTAGTTCAGGACACAGTTGCCGAAACTGCGCCAATTTTTATAAATAGGAATGAACAATCAGTTCAGAAAACTAAAACGGTAAGAATAGGCAAAGAGCGCAAAGGATTTACTAAAAGCCGTTACAAATTGTCTGGAGTGATTACAGATGTAGATACAGGTAAACCTATTTCTAATTTGGCTTTAGTAGTAAAATCTAAAAATTTAGGAACGGTCACAGCATCTAATGGTTCGTATGAGATTTATTTACCTGCTGGTGTTAATCTTTTAGAAACAAGTGGACTTGGCACCGAGAAAAGACAAACACGTATTATTATTTATGAAGATGGTACATTTAATCTTAATTTAAGAAGTCAATTTGAAGCATTGAGCGAGGTTGTTTTACAATCTCAAGGAGTTAAAAATGTTGAAGACACTAATGTAGGAAGGACCCAAATAAGTACTGAAGATTCGAAAAATATTCCTCTAGTTTTAGGAGAACGCGACGTACTTAAGGTAGCTACATTACAACCAGGTATTACCACGGCTGGTGAAGGTGCTACGGGTTTCAATGTGAGAGGTGGTAAAACCGATCAGAATTTGATACTATTAGAAGACGGAGTTATTTATAACCCATCACACTTCTTTGGTATTTTTCAGGCATTAAATCCTTTGGTAGTCAGCAACGTAAATATTTATAAGGGAAACATCCCTGCTGAATTTGGAGGACGTATATCTTCTGTTTTTGATATTGAGACAAAAGATGCTGATAAAAATAAATTTGGGGCCGATATTTCAGTTGGTCCTGTCACTGCAAATGTTGTTGTCGAAACACCAATAATAAAAGAAAAATCTGGTCTGTTAATAGGTGCCAGAGGCACCTATTCTGATTGGGTGTTAAATGCACTTAATGAGGCGGATTTAGAAAATAGCCAGGCCTCATTTTATGATTTCGTTGTAAAATACAATCATAAAATAAATGATAAAAATGAAGTACAAGCACTGGGTTATTATAGCAAAGATAATTTTAGTATTACTTCAGATTCATTATTTGGATATAGCAATAGATTAGTTTCATTAAAATGGCAACATCAATTTAATGATAAAAATGATGCCACCCTGATTTTAAGTAATAGTCAGTATAAGTTCAATATTGATTATGAGAATACCATCAATGATGACTTTGTACAAAGTTTTCAAATAGATGAGACTGCATTAAAATTAAAATTAGATTATGCCTTAAATAAAGCTCATGCTATTTCTTATGGTTTGTCTGGAAAACTCTACGGAATATTTCCAGGGAGGATTGAACCACAAGGCCAAAATAACCAAATAACACCTGTAAATCTTTCTAAGGAACAAGGAGTAGAGGGTGGCGTATTTATTTCAGACGTGTATAAAGTTAATGATAAATTACTTTTAGATTTTGGATTACGGTTTTCCTTTTTTGCAGCATTAGGGGAAGCAGAAAAAAGAGTATATGCAGAAGGAACTCCGCGCTCTGAAAGTACTGTAATTGATACTGTAAGGTATGCTAAGAATGAAATTATTAAAACTTATGGTGGACCAGAATTTAGATTAGCAGCAAGATATTTGCTGTCTGAGGATTTATCTATAAAAGCGAGTGCAAACAATACGTTTCAATATATCCATACCTTATCTAATAATACGACTGTTTCTCCTATAGATATATGGAAGTTGTCAGATAATTTTATTGAGCCACAACAAGCAACTCAAGTATCTTTGGGTTTATACAAGAACCTTAATATCAACGCCTACGAACTCAGTTTAGAGGGATTTTATAAATGGCAAAAAAATACCTTAGATTTTAAAACAGGTGCTGATATTCAATTAAACGAAGCTGTTGAGACTGAAGTTTTACAAGGCTCTGGTAGAGCATATGGTGTAGAGCTTTTATTAAAAAAGAATCTTGGCGATTTAACAGGATGGCTTGGATATACTTATTCTAGATCATTTTTTAAATTAGATAGTCAGTTTTTAGAAGAACGTGTTAACGATGGTCAGTTTTTCCCATCTAATTACGATAAGCCTCATGATGTTAGTTTGGTTCTTAATTATAAGTTATCGCAACGTATAAGTATATCGAGTAATTTTTTATATCAAACAGGTCGACCAGTTACCTTTCCAACTGGAAATTTCCAATTTAATGGCGGTGAGTTTGTTCAATATAGTGATAGAAATCAATTTAGAATACCAGATTATTACAGACTCGATCTAGGCTTTAATTTTGAAGGTAATCATAAGAAAAATAAGTTGGCACATAGTTACTGGAGTTTATCGGTTTATAATGCTTTAGGTAGAAACAATCCATATTCGGTATTTTTTGTAAACGAAGATGGTGACATAAAAGCGTTGCAAAGTTCAATCTTTAATATACCTGTACCTTCAATAACATATAATATTAGTTTTTAAAATGAAAAGGATTAATAACGTATTTATATCAATTAATAACTACCTATTCGGTATAGTTATGATTTTTGGTATTTTAATATGCAATCAATCTTGCATAGAGCCTTATGAAGGTGCGGTAGACAGTTTTGAAGATGTTTTAGTTATAAACGCTATTGTAACGAATGAACTAAAACGACAAGAAATTTATCTAACCAGATCATATAGATTTGAAGATGAAGAACCACCTTTAGAAACTGGCGCAACAGTTAGTATTAGAACTGATGATGGTTTTGATTTTGGTTTTGAAGAAACGGAGCCTGGTGTCTATAAGTCGATACAAGCGTTTGCAGCTCAATTGGATAAGGCATATACACTTCATATTATGACCGAGTCTGGAAGGGAGTATGCATCAAGACCTATGGAACTTCCTGTAGCTAGCACAAGTATTGATGATATGGCTGCAAACAGAATAATAAATGATGATGGTGAGGAAGGTATTTCAATTGATATTAATAGTTTTGACCCAACAGGATCTTCAAAGTATTACAGACACGATTTTATTGAGACCTTTAAAATTATTGCACCTTTATGGAGTCCCTTCGATGCTGTTTTTGAAATTGAAGGTCTAAATGAATATTCGATACCAGTTATTCTTAGGGAGCAAGAAGAACGTACCTGTTATGGTACAAACAAATCTACAGCCATAAATGTATTTAGTACACTTGCACTCGCAGAAGATAGACTTCAAAATTACAGTGTTAGATTTATAAATAGGGATGATTATATACTCACTTATCGCTATAGTATTTTAGTAAGACAATATGTACAGTCACCAGAGACCTTTGCTTATTATGATATTTTAAAAGGTCTAACGCAATCTTCTACAACAGTTTTTTCTGAGGATCAGCCAGGCTTTTTAGCAGGTAATGTGACGTCGGTAACTAATCCTAATGAAAATGTAGCTGGCTTTTTTGAAGTTTCGACAGTTGCAGAAGAACGATTGTTCTTCAGTTGGGATGATTTTTTTCCTGGTGAAGACTTACCTCCGCATATTATTCAATGCCTATTTCAAAAACCATCCTCATCTGGTACTATTGGAACTCGTAATTTGGTCAATATAATTAGAGAAAATAAGATGAGGTTTTATGATTTTAATACAAATCCACAACCTGGAGAAGGAGAATATATTATGGTTTTACCAGAGTGTGGAGATTGTACAACTTTAGGAAGTAACATAATACCAGATTTTTGGATTGAATAGTAGATTGATTAAATATTGCCTGTTTTTAATAGCCTTATTGGTCTGTAATTCAGCTATTGGGCAAAAAGTCGATGCTGATGATTTAGCTCCAAATGAATCTATTTATATCGATATTAATGCATCACTTATCTTTACGGGTGAGTATTTATACTATTCTTTATATTGTTTTGATACGACTGCTAAAAACTTCAGTCAATTAAGTCAGATGGCTTATGTAGAGCTTGTAGGTAAAAATGGAACGCGTGTTTTTAAACATAAAATAAAACTTGAAAAGGGGAGAGGATATTCCGATTATTTTTTGCCTGTAGATGTACAATCCGGAAATTATAAATTAATCGCCTATACAAATTGGATGCGTAATGCTGACCGAAGTCTTTTGGGTGTCGCAGATATTAGTATTATAAATCCGTATCAAGCTAATATTAAAAGTCGGAGCATTCCTAGTACTCAAAAAACGGAAGTTAGTAATGATTCAATCACGGCATTAATAAATGAGAACAATAATTCAGTTATAGATTTAAAATTTAATAATCAAGATTTTAAGAAAAGAGAAAAAGTGATTATGCAACTCAGATCTTTTTCTCAATCAATTAAGGATCTGTCTGGTACGTATTCAGTTAGTGTTAAAAGAAAAACAGGTATTCCATCACCAGATCGCATCAAGTCTGTTGATTATTTTAATGCTATGCAGGTGTCGACAACAGAACTGACTATTTTAAATTCGGATGCAAAACTACCAGAGTTAAGAGGAGAATTGTTTAAGGGTAAAATCACCTCTAATGATAACGCTTCAGTAAAACAACTCAAAGTTGCCATATCGATAGGTGAAGAAAATAAAATACTTAGAATCGCTGAAGTAAATTCGAAGGGCTTCTTTTATTTTTATATCGATGGCTATTATTATTCTAAAGAAGTATACATGCAAGTATTAAATGCAAATACGGATGATTACAAGATTGAACTTATACCTAAAACAAATCTTAATATATCTGAATTTGAATTTGAAGTCTTAAACTTACAACCAGAATGGAAGCAAAATATAATAGATCAAAGCGTATATAATCAAATTGAAAGTGCCTATTTTGAATTTAGATCTGATTCACTGTTTTTGTCTTCTTCAAAGAACTTTTTTAAAAACCGTGAGTTTGTAGCCTATAATTTAGATGACTATACTAGATTTAAGACTATAAAGGAAACCGTCAAAGAGTTTATAAAGACTACATCAATAAGAAAAGATGATGAAGACGGAGAAGTTTTTGAAGTTCAAGGCTATGAATTTGACACAAAATCTGGGATTAAACCACTTGTAATATTAGATGGTATTATGATTGATAATCATAGTTTAATTATGGATTATGATGCTACTGCAATCTCTGAAATAAAGGTGTATAGAGATCAATTTGTGATTGATCTAGAGGTTTTTCAAGGGGCTATTATTATAAGTTCTAAAGATGAATTAGATAGTAATTTATTCATTGAAAATAGTGGTTTACAAAAAGTAGAAGTCTTAAAACCCGAGATAAAAAAGAACTATTACAAACAGCAATACACTGAAAAAAATAAGGACTCAAGATTACCAGATTATAGACAGCAATTATTGTGGATTCCTAATTTAGAAATGTCTAAAGAAACTCGAAAAGAAATTATTTTTTATACCTCTGATGTTAGTGGTACTTATGAAGTAAAGTTGGAAGGAATGTCTACCAATGGAATACCAGTATCAATAAAAAAATATTTTAAAGTCAATTAAAAACCAATCGTCCAACCTTCGGCCCAAAATGGTAAAGTATTTCTATTACCAGAACCATTTGTAATTCCTTGTGAATAGAATGAAGCAGATCCTGTGTAATTTGTTTCCATAAAGTTTGGTGTGGGATTATCAAATTCAATATTATTTATAACTAAGTTACCATCATCAACCATTATCGATTCAAAATTAGTATCTATATTAATTCCTAATCCTACCTGTGCAATGTATATATTATTTAATTCAAAATTTCCTCCACCATCAGTATAAAAAAGTCCACTATTAGAAAAAGTATCAATTATCGAAACATTTTCAATAATAACATTAGACATTGGTTCTGCAGTAAAGTCTAAAGCGTTATTTCCCATGTATATTCCAACATTTGTTTGGTTAGATAAAAACCATGATGTTCCAGAACCATTCCAACCTCCCGAAGCTTTTACACCAAACTGATTAACATTTAATGAGACTAGATTAGTAGCTGTTATATTGCCACCAAAAATTTCAAAACCATTTCCTAAACTTTCATAGGCTTGTATATTTTGAATGTCTGTAAATGAGCCTACACCATAGAATGTTAAGGCATTAAATCGAAATTCATTTCTAAAAAGCGCACCTGTATATTCTAATCTTAAATATCGAATATTACCCGAGGATGTACCAGTATTTGTGCCGCCATAAAAGATATCTCCAAGATCAGATCTTGCATTTATTCCATTATTAGTTGGTGCTTGTCCACATATTATTACTCCGCCCCAATCTCCGGGTTGTGGGTTATCACTATCTGAAGTAATTACTACAGGAGCATTGGCGTTACCTAGTACAAATAATTTTCCGCCTTGTGCAACGGCAATATAGGCGTCACTATTTGGCACCGCTTTTATAACAGTTCCTGCTTCGATTTCTAATTCGGCACCATCTCTAACAATGTACGGACCCGTTAATTTATATTCAATATCAGCACTCAAAATACGACGTGTTACTAAAAAGCCTTCTAAAGCATTTTCGTCAAGACAATTTGCAAAACAAATACCACCACAATCAATACCATTCTCGTCTCCATTTCTAATACCATCATCGCAAGTGATGACTTGTTCTACAATTTTGTCATCGTCGGAGCACGATACTGTTACGAGTAATAATGTAAATACAAGTATTTGTTTAAACATCGATTTTAGCATATTTACAATGATTAACTATGTATGCTACAAGTTAATCAATTAATTTTTTTTATCAGATTTTGTAGCACTTATTATATAGTAACCAAAACTCTTCATATGTAGACCGGTTAGTAATGCATAGAATGAACCTTTTAAGTTATGTAGACTTTCTCGTTTTAGTGTTTTAAAACTTAAAAGTTTTTTTAGAATAAATCCTGTTATTGCAAATGGCACATGTAATACGGAAGGAGCAACTCTAAATGACGCATCTTCAATTTTAATGTTATTAAATTCGAGTTCTTCTAGCTTTTTCTTAATAAATGTATGTGTTTCAAGTTTCTCTAAACTCCAATGGTTACAGAGTTTATTGTAAGAATATTTTCCACCTTTACAGAGTTCGCTTTCTTCTTTTTTTAGAAATGCATCAGCGATAACTAATCGTCCACCAGGTTTTAAAATACGGTGTGCTTCTTTTAATGAGTTTGCATCATGACCAGAATGGCAAAAACTTTCAATAGCCACTGCAGAGTCAAAAGAATTAGACTGAAAAGAGGTATTATTATAGTTTTCTTTTAGAATAATACCATTCTTGCCTTTGAGTAACTCATTGCCTTGTTGTACCTGAAAACCAGATAAAGTCACTCCATAAGCAATCACATTTTTATATAGCTTTAATGCATGTCGCATTGTGCCTCCCATGCCACAACCTAAGTCGATTAACCTATTTTTTGTCGTTCCAATGTTTAGTCGCTTAATGACCTGGGTGTTCATTTCATTAAGCATGGAATCTCTTTTGAATGGGTTTGTTTTTAAAGGAATAAAATAACCAAAATGCATGTTGTAATCATTACTCCAAAATTCATAATCTTCTGTAGCCTCATTATAGAAGTCTACCATTTCTATTTTATTTTGTTCTGAATAGTCGTTTAATGTTATTGTTTGTGTTTTCATGATTTCGATTTTAGAAATTAATGCTAATATTAGAAATGAGTAACCAAGTATAGACTACTGCAAAGAGTGTAAAAAGGAAATTCATAAAATAACTTCCAATTTTAAAAATGGTCTTTTGTGGTATCTGATACATTGGGTAGTAAGCAATTTGAGTTGCAACTTTACCAACCCAATACATGGCAATTAATCCAGTTAGTGCTATTGCTAAATTTGACCCATTTTTTATATCGTTAGGTATTAGAATAGCAATAAGTCCGAACGAAAAATTTAGCCCTTGTATATATCTGCCATATGTTTTTGCGATTTCCTGATTTAAAGGCTTTAGCTGTTTCACATCATTGTACCAATCAAAAACTTTGTGTCTGATATATGGATAAATAAGTGCTGTGAAAATTTGGCCAATTCCTCCTAGAATGATGAGCCAATTTGGAATTTGTGTTTTCATGATTGTTTAATTTTATAAGTGATATATAAATGAAATAATCCTAAAATTAACGAGATGTAAATCCAGTGAAATAGAATTTCAAGTGCATCAAAGTAATTTTTCTTGAGATAGTTTAAGAATATGATTGTTGCAATTAGTATAATTACATAGGTTAGAAATAGGCGCTTAATCAATATATTTAATTTATTAAACTCATATACAATACGAAGACTAAGGCTTATTTGAACTATTCCCAAAACTGGTAATGCAATAATTCCTCCCCAAAAAGTAATAAGAAGTAGGACAGTTAATAATACACACCAACTATTTATTTGATACATTATTTTTAATATTTTAAACTTTCAGAAAATATTGAAAGTATAGTTTAAAAAATATATAAGCTATTTAATTAGCTTAAATACACTTTTCGTTAACCAATTTTGTTTTTGATTTACCAGCTTATTCATTAATGTGTCTAAGTCATCAGTTAAATCTTTTAAAGCTTTGGTTTGTTTAATTAATTCCTTGGTTTTTAGCGTGCCATCATCTTTAATAGAAGAGACTTCGTCTAATACTTTAATAACGGGTTTAATTTCTCTTCTACTTCGCTCTTTAGCAACGATTCTAGCCAATTCTTGTACATCTTTTTCCGTTGTAAAGAATTCCTTACGCTCACCAGAAATAAGAACTTTAGTTACAATTCCCCAATCCATAAGCTGCCTTAAATTCATGCTCGTGTTTCCACGCGATATTTTAAGTTCTCCCATTATGTCTTCCATTGACAATGGTTTGGTAGAAATAAAAAGAAGTGCTTGTATTTGTGCCATGGCTTTATTAATGCCCCAAAGTGAGCCTAAACTTCCCCAAGTACTAATAAATTTTTCTTTTGCTTCTTGATATTCCATATAGCAAATATACAATAAATTTTAAACTTTCAATAAATATTGAAAGTTTATTTAAAATTAAAAGAGAACAAAGTTTAGGTTCTCCTTTAATTGATTTATTTCAAGAGACCAGCACGTCGTAGCAAAGCTTCAGGTTTTGGTTCTTGCCCTCTAAATTTTTTATATAAAGTCATAGGGTTTTCTGTACCACCTTGTGATAATACAAATGCTTTAAACTTATCAGCAACTGTTTTATTAAATATCCCTTCTTCTTTAAAGTATTCAAAAGCATCAGCATCTAAAACTTCTGCCCATTTATAACTGTAATAACCAGAAGAATAACCGCCCTGAAAAATATGAGCAAATGCGGTACTCATACAGTTTTCAGCAATATCAGGATATAAACTAGTTTTACCGAAAGCCTTAATTTCTTGTTGCTTTACAGATTTAATCGTCTCTGGCGACTCGCCAGCGTGCCACGACATATCGAGTAATCCAAAACTTAGTTGGCGTAAGGTTTGCATTCCTTCATGAAAGGTTGACGATGCTTTTATTTTTGCAATGAGTTCCATTGGAATAATTTCACCAGTTTCATAATGTTTAGCGAAGAGTTTTAAGGTTTCTTCTTCATAACACCAATTTTCTAAAATCTGACTTGGTAATTCTACAAAATCCCAAAATACACTAGTACCAGATAAACTAGGATAGGTTGTATTAGCGAGCATACCGTGTAAGGCATGTCCAAACTCATGGAATAGAGTAGTTACTTCATTAAAAGTTAGCAATGAAGGTTTACTTTTTGTTGGTTTAGTAAAGTTGCAAACTATTGAAACATGTGGACGATGATTATGTCCATCTTTTATCATTTGCGGTTTATAAGATGTCATCCAAGCTCCATTTCGTTTACCAGCTCTTGGGAAAAAGTCGGCATAGAAAATAGAAACCAATTCTCCAGCTGCATCTGTAACTTTATAAGTTAGTACATCTTTATGGTATTTGTCTATTGTATCTATTTCTTCAAATTCTAAACCAAATAATTTATTAGCCACTGTAAATGAACCATTGATAACATTCTCTAACTTAAAATAAGGTTTTAATTGCTCATCATCTAAACTAAATAATTTTTGCTTTAGCTTTTCTGAGTAATAACCAGAATCCCATTTCTGCAGTTGGTCTATGCCATCTAAATCTTTAGCAAATGCTTCTAAATTTTTAAATTCTTCTTCAGCAGCAGGTTTGGCCTTTTCTAACAATTCATTTAAAAAAGAAATGACATTTTCAGGAGTTTGCGCCATGCGTTCTTCCAAAACAAAATCCGCATGTGTTTTATAACCTAATAACTGTGCACGCTCAAATCGCAGTTTAGCAATTTTAAGTACAATATCTTGGTTGTCTAACTCATCATTTTTAAATCCTTTACTTCCGAACGCTTTAGATAATTTTTCGCGTAGCATTCTATTATCAGCATAGGTCATAAATGGAATATAACTTGGATAATCTAATGTGATTAACCATCCATTTTTACCTTTAGCTTCAGCGAGTTGTTTAGCTGCTTCTTTAGCTCCTTCTGGCAAACCCGATACATCAGAAGCATTTGTTAGGTGCATTTCAAATTTGTTGGTTTCGGCTAAAAGATGTTCGCCAAACGTAAGTTTTAATTGGCTCGATTCTTTATCAATTGCTCTAAGCTGCGTCTTTTTCTCTTCCGATAAATTAGCACCATTTCTAGAAAAACCTTTATATTTTTTGTCTAAAAGTGTTTCTTGCTCCGTTGTGAGATCTAACTTAGTTTTAGACTCATAAACACTTTTAACTCTCTTAAATAAATCTTCATTAAGCGTTACATCATTACTAAAATCTGAAAGTAAAGGAGATACCTCTTGCGCAATTTTTTGAATAGCATCATTTGTTTCAGCTGAGTTTAAATTGAAAAAAACACTAGATAAACGATCTAACTCTTCACCCGAAAAATCTAGAGCCTCAATAGTATTTTCAAAAGTTGGAGGTTCATTATTGTTTACTATCGAATCAATTTCTGATTTAGCTTTAGCTATAGCTATTTTAAAAGCGGGTAAATAGTCCGATGTTTTTATTTCTGAAAAAGGGGCAGTGTTGTATGGTGTATTGAAAGATTTATTAAGTATTGTCATTTTTGATCGTATAATTTTTCTTACGTAATATATTGATAATCTGAATTTTAACTAATTTTTAAGATGTGTTTAAATTTTTCCAGAACAATGATTTGCTATCTTTGTACATTATTTTGAAGTATAAAATTATACCTCTAAAGGATTGGTTAATAGCAAAAAGCCTTAACGAAAGTTGAGGCTTTTTAAAGGTTTTTTGCTGAATCTATAACTTTAACTTTCAATCCTTCTTTGTAGACAATTATTTTGTCTAGAACACATTGGTCTCCGCTACCTAAAATTTGAGCAGCTAAAATACCAGCATTTTTTGCTCCATTTAAGGCAACCGTAGCAACCGGTACTCCACCTGGCATTTGCAAAATTGACAAAACAGAATCCCAACCATCAATAGAGTTTGATGATTTAACAGGTACTCCGATAACAGGCAGTGGAGATAAAGACGCAACCATACCTGGTAAATGTGCAGCACCACCAGCACCAGCAACTATAACTTTTATACCTCTCTTATGTGCATTTTTACCATAATCAAATAATTTGTCTGGTGTACGATGTGCTGAAACAATATCAACTTCTACTTCAATATCAAACCCTTTTAAAACATCTATTGCGTCTTGCATTACTGGCAAATCGCTTTTACTTCCCATTATTACACCTACTTTACTCATAATTTATTCACTAATGACTTCAATTGTCTGTTTTACTTTTTCTGCAACTTTGCGAGCTATATCTATATCTTCATTCACTATCGTAACGTGTCCCATTTTTCTAAAAGGTCGTGTTTGCTTCTTTCCGTAAATGTGTGGTGTCACTCCATCCATTGCTAAGATGTCTTCAATATTTCTATAAAGTACATTACCTGTATGGCCCTCTGAACCTACTAAGTTAACCATAACTCCTGCTACTTTACTTTCAGTGTTGCCTAAAGGTAAGTTTAAAACACATCTCAGGTGTTGTTCAAATTGCGAAGTATAACTCCCTTCTATGCTATAATGCCCAGAATTATGAGGTCTTGGTGCAACTTCATTAACTATGATTTCATCATTTTCTGTCTGAAACATCTCAACAGCTAATAAACCAACATGTTTAAAAGCTTCTGCTGTTTTTAAAGCAACTAACTCTGCTTTCTGTGCAATGTTATCGGGTATTCTAGCAGGGCAAATGACATATTCAACTTGGTTAGCTTCAGGATGAAACTCCATCTCAACTACAGGATAGGTTTTTAAATCTCCATTTGTATTTCTGGCTACTATAACAGCCAACTCATTTTTAAAAGGTATCAAGTCTTCTGTGATGCATTCTACGTTTGGTAGGTGTTGTAAATCAGATGCCTCTCTAACAACCTTTACACCCATTCCATCATATCCAAATCGTGTACTTTTCCAAACAAAAGGATAACTTAAGCCTCCATTATCTACAGCTTCATCAATTTCGGAGGTATAAGCAAACCTCACAAAATCGGCTGTGGGAATGTCATTATCGCGATAAAATAATTTTTGAGTCCCTTTATTCTGAATTGTTCTTAACGTTTTTGAGGATGGAAACACTTTTACTCCTTCATCCTCCAGCTTTTCAAGAGCATCTACATTTACATTCTCTATTTCAATAGTAAGCACATCTACTTTTTTTCCAAAGGCAACGACTGTATCGTAGTCTAATAAATCACCTACCATAAACTCATCACATGCTAAACGAGATGGTGCGTCTTTACTAGGGTCTAAAACACAGGTGTATACATCAAACTTACGTGTATCATAAAGTATCATTTTGCCTAATTGACCACCACCAAGAATACCAAGTTTAAAATTAGAAGAAAAATAGTTCATCGAATTTAGTTGTTTCCTCAAAAAAGAGAATCGCGTTTTTAAGATTAAATTATCTGCTTTTGTCTTACAAAAATAATGTAATTCTGATACAAAGTGCCAAAATCATAAACCAAAAATCGTCTAGCGATAATCATTTGATTATCTTTGCATTTCTAAAATATTAAGATGGCAATTAAGCTGCACGATTTATACTTTAAACCTTTTATTTCAGAACAAGAAATACAAGCTACTGTGCAAAATATGGTAGAGCGTATTGCAAAGGATTTAGGCGATGAAACACCGGTCTTTGTTGGTATTTTGAATGGTTCTTTTATGTTGGTTAGTGATTTTGTTAAAAGATATCCTAAGCCGTGCGAAGTTACTTTTATTAAACTAGCTTCTTATGAAGGTGTTAAATCTACAGAAGATATTCAGCGCTTAATTGGTTTAACTCAAGACTTAACTGGCAGAACAGTTGTTATTTTAGAGGATATTATAGATTCAGGCAATACGCTAGAAGAAGTGCATCGTATTTTTAAAAATGAGAATGTAAAACAATTGATTATTGCTACTTTGTTTTATAAACCTGAGGCTTATAGTAAAGATTTTAAACTTCATTATGTTGGTATGGAGATTCCTAATAAATTCATAGTAGGCTATGGGTTAGATTATGATGGTTTGGGAAGAGATTTACCAGATGTATATCAATTAAAAACTACGCAACACATGACAAATATTGTCCTATTTGGACCTCCTGGAGCAGGAAAAGGAACACAAGCGAACTTCTTAAAAGAAAAATATGATCTTGTTCATATTTCTACTGGTGATGTCTTTAGATATAACATAAAAAATGAAACTGCTTTAGGTATGTTGGCCAAGTCCTATATGGATAAGGGCGAATTGGTGCCAGACCAAGTAACGATTGATATGTTAAATAAAGAGGTTGAGAAAAATGCAGATGCCAATGGATTTATTTTCGATGGTTTTCCTAGGACAAATGCTCAGGCTAAGGCATTAAATGAGCTAATGACGAGTAAGGATTCTCAAATTAATGCTATGGTTGCCTTAGAAGTAGACGATGAGGTATTAGTTGAGCGTTTATTAAAGCGTGGTGAAACTAGTGGAAGGTCTGATGATGCAGATGAGAGTATAATTAGAAACCGAATTAAAGAATACTACACGAAAACTGCAATTTTAAAAGATTACTATTCTGATCAAAATAAGTATTTTGGTGTAGATGGAGTAGGTAGTATTGATGATATAACAATTCGTTTAAGTACGGTTATAGATAAGTTGTAATGGATTTCGTAACTCCAGGATATGCATTGGTAATATGGTTGATTTTTATCCTATTTGCTTTGTTGTTACCTGTTCTCGCTTTAGTAAGTATATTGAAAAATAAATTTAGAGATAACGACAAACTCATTTGGATTTTGGTCGTTTTATTTCTACCAATTTTAGGATCAATTTTATATTTTATAATAGGACGATCTAAGCGTCTTAAAATTATAAATTAATCGCAATCTAAAAACTATTAAATCCATAAGATGACTGAAGGAAATTTTGTCGATTACGTAAAAATGCATGTATCTTCGGGTAACGGCGGTAAAGGCTCATCGCATTTACATCGCGAAAAATATATACAAAAAGGTGGCCCTGATGGTGGTGATGGTGGTCGCGGAGGTCATGTTATTCTTCGTGGTAATTCTAATCTTTGGACGTTAATTCACTTAAAATTTAAACGTCATATTAGAGCAGGGCATGGAGAACATGGTAGTTCTGGTAGAAGTACAGGCGGAGATGGTGTAGATGAATACCTAGATGTGCCTTTAGGAACTGTAGTCAGAGATACAGAGACCAACGAAATTCTTTTTGAGATTACGGAAGAAGGTGAAGAGAGAATTGTTGCTGAAGGTGGTATGGGAGGACGAGGAAATTGGCACTTTAAAAGTTCAACTAATCAAACACCAAGATATGCACAGCCTGGTATTCCTTTAGAGGAACGCTATATTACTTTAGAATTAAAAATTTTAGCAGATGTAGGTTTGGTAGGTTTTCCAAATGCAGGAAAATCAACGCTTCTATCTGTATTAACATCAGCAAAACCTAAAATTGCAGATTATGAATTTACGACACTAAAACCAAATTTAGGTATCGTAGAATATCGCGATTATAAGTCGTTTGTAATGGCCGATATACCTGGTATTATTGAAGGTGCGGCAGAAGGTAAAGGATTAGGCTATTACTTTTTAAGACATATAGAACGTAATTCTATCTTACTATTTTTAATTCCGGCAGACGCTAAAGATATCGTTGAGCAGTACGAAATTTTGGTAGACGAATTAAGACGTTATAATCCAGAGATGTTGGATAAGGAGCGTTTTGTCGTTGTTTCAAAGTCAGATATGTTAGATGATGAATTAAAGTCTGAAATGTCTACGATTTTAGATAAGGATTTAGATTCTAACTACCTTTTTATTTCCTCTGTAGCACAACAAGGACTTACAGAGTTAAAAGATAAGCTATGGAAAATGCTAAATGATTAATAGTAATCATTATTATGAAATACTATTTAAAAAATTTAGTTGAAGCAAATAAATCAAAACAGAGTAGACGTTTTGCGTTATTTATTCAGTTTTTAATTATTCTTTCGGTAATTACATTCTCTATTGAAACTTTGCCAGATTTAAAACCACAGACTAGAGTAGTTTTAAATTCTATTGAAGCTTTTTGTGTACTCATATTTACTTTTGAGTATTTGGCAAGAATATATGTAGCAGATAATAAGCTAAGATTTATTTTTAGTTTTTTCGGAATTATAGATTTTCTAGCAATTCTTCCTTTCTATTTGACATTTGGAATCGACTTACGATCACTTCGTTTATTAAGAATGTTTAGATTATTTAGACTTTTTAAATTGGTGCGTTATAATAAAGCAATGAAGCATTTTGCAAGTGCTATGATGGTCGCAAAGGAGCAAATAATATTGTTTATGATTATTACTCTAATGCTCATTTATTTTGCTGCAGTTGGTATTTATTACTTTGAAAACGAGGCGCAACCAGAATATTTTTCTTCAATATTTGATAGTCTTTGGTGGTCTATCGTTACCTTAACTACAGTAGGTTATGGAGATGTCTACCCAATAACTGTAGGTGGTAGAATATTTACATTTTTCATATTATTAATCGGTTTAGGAATTGTAGCTATTCCAACTGGCATTATTTCTTCGTCTTTAACTAAAGCTATAGAACCTCACTCCGAGGATGAATAGTTAAAGTTTTAAAAGCATATTATATTTTTAATACCTTTAAAATAAAAACTATGCGTATCTCCAAATATTTACTAATACTATTTATGTTGTCTTCTTGCGGCGCAATTGTTAATTACGATTATGAGAAATCAACTGATTTTAGCCAATACAAATCGTATAATTATTTTGATGATATGAAAACTGGGTTAAGTCAGCTCGATAATAAAAGACTCATGCGAGCAATTGACACAAAATTAGAAACAATGGGTTTAACCCGATCTGAAAATCCAGATTTTTTTATTGACATTCAAAGCCAAGATATTCAAAACCAAAACAATTCTAATGTTGGAGTTGGAGTTGGTGGAGGCGGAGGCGGAGGCTTTGGAGGAGTATCAGTAGGTATTCCTTTAGGTGGTAATCAGTCTACAAGAGAAATTGTAATTGACTTTGTGGACAAAAAGCAAAATGAGCGTCTTTTTTGGCAAGCTGTTAGTGAGAGTAAGTATAGTCCCAACGCAAAACCAGAAAAGCGTGAGGCTGTATTTGTAAAATTAATTGAAAATATTTTTTCAGAATATCCACCAAAAAAATAAGTTAATTCACTGTTAATCTTGAGTTTTGATAGATTGATTGGTTTATTTTCGATAAACTAAACAATCAATCTAATGAAATTAAGAATTAACAATCTCCTTAAGAGAACTCGCCATTCTGTGCTTAAAAATCAGATTCAAATAATAGTGTTTGTTCTATTATTATCTACTCCAAGTTTATTTAGCCAAGTTGAAATAAAAGCACCACAAGGGTATTCTAACGATATAGGAAATATGATTTCAATGCTCGATAATTTAAAAGGCCGTGTAGAGCAATATGTTAGAGGTATAGATCAGGAAGCAACTGATTTTCTTTTAGACGGAAATGCAAACCGTCCTGGTGCAATAATATATCATCTTGCTGCCACAGAGGCCTACTATCAAGTCTATACATTTGAAGGGAGAGGCTTTAATGCTGCTGAAAAAGCGAAGTGGGAGACTGCTCTCAATCTTGGTGATAAAGCACGGATAGAACTTAAAGGTAAGCCAATTAAATATTATATGGATATTTATGATGAGGTAAGAGCAAAAACAAAGCAATTATTAAAAACTAAAGACGATGTATGGTTTAAATCTAAGATTAACAATATGAGTATGCATTGGGCTTGGTTTCATGTTATGGAACACCAAGCAAATCATATGGGTCAATTAGCTTTTATTTCAAAGCGGATGAATTAATTTATTAAAGAAAAACTACACCAATCAATCTTCAATTTATGAAAAAAGTAAGTCTATTATTTATTCTGCTCATTGGCAGTTTATTATCATGTAATCAGGTAACAAAAGAGATCTCTAGAGAATGGGTTTCTGTTAGCCAGAATTTGGAGTTTAAAACAGATACGACTAAAAAATTTAAGGTCGTCGCTTCTGCTAAGGTTGAAACAGAAGATAAAGATGCTTGGGCCGGAATTTGGGCACGCGTCGATAATACTGATAAAACAACAGGTTTTTTTGATAATATGGGCAATAGACCTATTAAGTCTAGTATTTGGAATTCTTATGTCATTGAAGGAAGTCTAGATTCAAAGTCGGAGCGTCTTAATTTTGGGATGATTAGTTTTAATAATGGTAAATTCTATTTTGATAAATTCGAACTTTACATAGAAGATGATAATGGGGTTTACCAACAGATAGAAATTGACAATGCTAGTTTTGAAAGTGAAGTTATTGATAACAAGATTCCTGATTGGAATAATGGTGTCTCTAAAGGAGAAACTTATAAAGTAAAAGAATTTAGTTTTACTACCAATGAGGATAGTACAGATGGTAACTATTCTTTATTAATTGAGGGTAATGGTATTAAAAAGAGCGTCGCCGCTGCAGAGAATGCTTTTCCTAATGCAGGAATGTGGATATTTTTAGTATTCTTATTGGTACTTGTGTTTTCATTTCTAACCAATATTTCATTATCTAGTGAAGAGAAATGGTCAGTTTTAAGACGCATTGGGTTTAGGTTTTCTTTTATTTATTTTATACTTATTATCCTTTTTCAAAACAATGGTGCCTTTCCATTTTGGGATAAAATATTTGCCTATCCTACGGAGTGGTTTAAACAGCTTATTACTTGGTTGGGTTCTAACTTTTATGGTTTAGCAGGCGAAGTTTCCTCTAAAATTACAGGCAGTGGTGATACCTTATTTGACTTTTTAGTAATATTTACAGCATGTATTATTGCGCTTATAGGATGTGTTGTTTGGTCTATTATAGACAGAAAACAAAGAGATTATGATAAAATGTATTATTGGCTTACTGTTGGTATTCGCTATTACGTCGGTTTAATGCTTATTAGTTATGGAATGGTTAAGGTGATTCAGTTGCAATTCTCTTCACCAGGTTTTTATAGAATGATGAGTACTTACGGAGAATCTTCACCAATGGGATTAGCTTGGACTTTTTTAGGCTTTTCTAAAGGATATAATATGTTTATGGGTATAGCCGAGATATTAGCAGGCTTATTACTCTTTAGACGAACAATGACATTTGGCGCCATTATTACTTTGATGACAGCAATGAATGTTATGGCTGTAAACTATTTTTATGATGTACCTGTAAAAATATTATCCACACATTTAGTGTTAATGACTCTGTTTTTATTGTTTAAGGACATAAAAAGATTATTAGCATTTTTCTTTACTAAGGTGAGCACATCAATTGACATATTAACACGACCAATTAAAAATAAAGGTATAAATATAGCCCTAACAAGTATTAAAGGACTTCTGCTTGGTTATGTGTTTATTTATGGATTTATAACTACACTAGATTCTGAAAAAATGTATGGATCAAAAGCACCTAAACCAGATTTATACGGTGTTTATGAAGTTACTAATTTTGTAATTAATGGTGATACAATTACTAGTTACAAAGACCAAAGACTTTGGAAAAATATAGTGGTGCAAAGAGAAGGTTCTTTACAAATTAAGAAATTTAATAATTCGAAGGCTTACTTTGGTATCACGCAAGATAGTCTCAATAATAAATTGACCATGTCAAGTTGGAGTAATGATAACAATAACTTCGAATTAAACTACACAAAAGTGGATAGTACTGGATTAGACTTTAATTTTATAAATAAAGGTGATACTATTTATGGTTCATCAATAAAACTGAAAGAAGAAGATTTTTTACTAACCAATAGAGGTTTTCATTGGATTAGTGAGTATCCTTACAATAGATAAAATTAATATAGAACTAAAAAAAAAGAGGCTTAATAGCCTCTTTTTAGTTGCTTAAAAAAAGTTTTTAACTCAATAGCGCTTTGTAGTGGTCTTTATAACCAAATAATACTGCAATATTTAAAATTAATAATACCGCAGCTCCACCAATCCCTCCTGGATCTAAAACCGCATGAAATAATACTGCATTCACAGAAATACTCATTAATATTAGTGCTAGTAAAGCACCATATTTGTTTAATATTAAGGCTAAACCTGCAACGATCTCAACGATGCCAACAAGCATTAAAGTTTTGGAATTAGCTAATGCTCCGAAATATGCAGCAGCATCACCGGCTAATTCTGGCATTGGTAAAAAGTTAGCAAATTTGTTTACGCCAAAAACGAGTACAAAGATTCCAAGTAAGATTCTTAGAACCATAAAAACTTTTGAATTCATGATATTAATTTTTTTAGTTAGTGATTTCAAGGTACAAAATTATTTTTCGTACATGTTCTGACTTTTGTCGTCATTACAACCATTAACTAACAACATTTTTAATCTACAAACACTCTTATTCCATCACTATGGCTACTAAATTCTGGTGCATACATACTTTGTATAGTACTAATACCATTACTCATATCACCAGCATTGTTAACTCTTAAGTCGTATTCAAACACATAAACTCCTTTTGGTAGATAGTCTATAAAGAAGTTAGTTGCAGCATCTTTTGTGCTTTCATAATAACCTAAACCATCTTGCCATTTGTATTGCGATAAGACATTAATGGGCTCAAATCCTGCGGCACGCATATCCTTAAGATGTACAAACTCCATTGAGCGATCTGTATTCAATTCTATACGTACTCTTACTAAATCACCAACCTTTAATTTGGTTTCTGAAGTGATTTCTGAGATTTCCTCTCCCTTGTCTGTGTTCGCTTTTAAGAAAAGTATTTTGCTGAGCTTTAAAGGAGTCTCTGCTGAGGTAATTTTGTCTAAGTCTTCAAAATATTGCCAGTACATTGCGCCCCAAGCTATACCATCTCCTTTTTTTGTTATGGTAACATCGGCTTGTTCGGGTTTAATTTCAGAACCTGTCCAAGATGTTTTATAATAGCCGGTACCAGCTTCAACTTTTACGTCGTCTAAAGTCTCTGGAGATATAGTTTCGTTACCAACTTTTACATCCACCATTTCAGTAACATCTAACCAAGCACTCCCTTGTAATAATAAGGCGTAAACAGCTTCAGTAGTTGCTTTAGTCGTTTTCCACTGATTGGTTTGCTTGTTTTTTAGTAACCAAATTTTTAGATTATCAATGGTTGTAACATCATTTTCAATTTCTGAAAACGCCTCAATTAACAAGGCTTGGGTTTCAATAGGTGCTTGATACCAGTTCCATGAGTTGGTGTTCGCTTTCCAATACATACCCAATTCGTTTGAAGTAATGCTATTCTCCTTTAATGATTTTAGAATTTTCCCGGAAGTTTTAGAATCACCCATTCTGTGCATACTTAATGCCATTAAACCTTTAGCATACAGTGAACGCTTTAACCAATATTGTTTTATTTGACTTTGGTAATAATCCATAATGGCTTTAACCTCTTTAGTAGGTTTTAACTCAGGATAGAAACTACGTACATATAAATAATGTAGTTGGGTGTAAGACAAATGATCTTTATCGTAATCAATATCCTTATTGTACTTTTTTAGGTTTTTATATTCTTTTACAAACTCAGAATCTAAGTATCTCAATGCATTTTGAATCATTGAATTCTCAACGGCGCTTGATGTTACATTAAGGTGTTTTAAATGACCGAAACCAGCAATAATATGCTGTGTGATATAACGATTGTCTCTACCACCTTTAAACCAAGCCCATGCACCTGAGGACATCTGGTTTTGTTTTAATTTACGTTGAGCTGAATTCAACTTACTTGTCATTTTGTTGAGGTCGAATAATAAGCCAATACGCTTTTTCTGCTCTGTTTCTGACTGTGCATCACGTAACCAAGGTGTTTCTTGAATCAGTAAAGATTTTAACTCTTGATTCTTTTCTAGGTTACTCAACAAAGCATCAGTTGATTTCCATTGGTTAAATACTGCTTCAATCTTAGGATTAGATTTTACAATGTGTTGCGCTAATGCATTTGCATAATATCTTGAAAACGTTTGTTCATTACAATCGTAAGGATATTCCATTAAGTATGGAAGTGCCTGAACTGCGTACCAAGCCGGATTAGAGGTCATCTCTAAAGTCAACTTATGATTTGTAAGTGTAGAAGAAGTATTATCTTTTAACTTATCTAAAGTAAATGTCTTTGTTTCGTTTGAACGAATCCACATTGGTAAGGTCTCAGTCACTAACATTCTATTAGATAAAACAGGTAATGCATTTTGCTCACCGTCACTAAAGTCTCCAGCTTTAGCAATGACTTTGTATTGTACTGCTTGTATACCTTCTGGAATTTCTAAATTCCACGTGACTTGCGTATTACCTTTAGCATCGACCTTAAAACCTAAGTCGTTATATGCGTTAGACAATTCTCCATCAATAGATTTACCCGTTATAGGATTTGTTAATAATAATTGTGCAACACCAGATAACTCTTTATCAGTAAGATTTGCAATCTTGGTGCTGATTCTAATTTTATCACCTTCTCTTAAAAAACGTGGAGCATTTGGTATCACCATAAGTTCCTTTTGCGTCACAGCTTCTAATTGCGTCACGGCACTTTCTAAAGTTTTGGTATGTGCTAATAATTGTAATTTCCATTTGGTTAAAGCCTCAGGTGCTTTAAAATTGAAACTTACATTACCTTCTGCATCTGTTTGCAATTGCGGAAAGAAGAATGCGGTTTCGTTTAGGTTTTTTCTAATTTGGATAGAATTCTTCTGAATCTCTTCCTGTTCAACATTATTTCCCGGGCTTTTATCATTTTCGGAAATCTTTAAACCAGCTACTTGACCAGATAATGTTTGCGTAAAATTAGCATTGGGCTTTGTCCCGTAGCCAACAACTACAGATTCTTCTAATTCAGTAGAATCTTCAACAGCCATTGCTACTTCAGGTGCATATAATTTATTTTTTCTTCTGTATTCTCTGTATATATTTCCAAAATAAAATCCAAACCAATTCAACTGGTCATAATTTTGTTGAGTATAATTAGTGATAGATTTAAAGCGATTAAACAGTCTAAAGTTAGTTTGGCTAAAACTTTGAGCATAATTTTTATTCACGCTTGCAGAATAGTAAGGTCTGTAAATAGGATTAAACGTCCAGTTATGCGCTTTAAATTCATCTAAAGACGCATCATACATGCTTGCTAAAAGTTCTGCAGATAATTTATCTCCTTTTGGTCCTTTAATTTTAAAGCTCCAAGTTTCGTCTTGTCCTGGTTGTAACTTATCTCTAAAAGTTGTGGTTTCTATTTCTAAATCAGTTTTAGGATAAGGGACGTTGACTCTGAAACTTTGTGGTATATATGAGTTGAAAGCCGCAAAACTAGCATGGACTTCAAAACCACCTATATCATCTTTTAAAACTGGGATGCTAATGGTTTGTTTAGAGTTACTCAATCGAACTAGTTGCGTCACAATTATCTTTCTGTCTTTTTCAATTTCTACGGTAACTGTAATATCTTTTGCAGCAGAACCAATAGTTAACTTTGCAACATCACCAGCTTTGTAACTGTCTTTATCTAAAGACGCTTCAAATAATTGGTTGTCGGCAATAGTTTTGTCAGATTTGCTGTAGAGCGATGTGTAAACTTCATCCTTTACGTCTTGTCCAAATTTGTCTTTGCTTTCTGCTATAATAATATACTTTCCAGAAGTCCATCTTTTTAATTTTTTTAAAGCGATGGTCTTTTCTTTTTCGGTATCAAAATCCGCTTTAAAGACTTCTTTGCCTTTGGTCCAATTGGTTAATAGATGTTCGTTGTTATAAGGCTCATTCGGGAATAGCCTTGCAAATTCTTCTTTAGAAATGACTTGAAAATCTGGTGCATTCCAAGGTCTTGCTCTTAAAACTTGGTTTGGAGCATTTAGTTTATAGACTTTTAGTGTGCCTTTTGCTGGTGCAAATTCGCCGTTTAGGTTTTGAGAAGCCAAAGAAATTTCAATATCCTTTTTTGTTTTATCAATAACATCTGGCGCCACTATTTTTAATGTCATAGCATGATAACCAACATTTACAGTCGTTGTAGCAGTTCGTGTTTCTCCATTTATATCAGTGATATCTGCGGTAACCTCATATCTAAATACAGGAAGATTATCCTTAGAAACGCTTTCATCTGGTAAGGCTTTAAATATGACTTCAAATTCACCTTTAGCATTTGTTTTAGACTCACCAAAGGTGATTTCTTGTGGCTCAGAATTAAAGTAAGGACGTCTCCAGTAATACCAACTTGGATATTGTACTTGGCGTTTTACACGATACACCACTTTAGCATCTGTAATCTTACTGCCAGCAAATGCAACTGCCATACCGTTTACTGTAATACTATCATTAACTTTATAAGTTTCGGTAACAGGTTGAAACTCTGGTTTAAATTTTGGGCGTTTGTATTCTTCAACTGAGAAATAGGAGTATCCTTTTCTTCCGCATACCATCTCAATAGTATAATTACCAGTTAATCCATCATTAGGTATTATAAATTCTCCACTAACAGAACCAAATTCATTGGTTTGTAATAAGAGTTCGCTGACGTCCTCTCCATTTACATTCTTTAGTTTTACAGTAGCTGCATTGTCTGCAAATACTTGGGTATTGTCATCTTTTGTTGCTGTTGCAATACCCTTAAAATAAACGGTTTGTCCTGGTCTGTAAATGCTTCTATCAGTAAAGAGGAATACATTGTATTTAGTGTCTTTATTCTCACGATTTTTATACGTTCTGCCAATATTATAATTACCAAAATAGCCAACCTCATTTTTTGTTGTTGCTTTTATTTCTACAGAACGGTAATAATTTTTATCTCTATTAAATTTGAATTTCCCAAAGCGATCTGTCGTTAAATTTTTAGTAAAAACCTTATTCCTATTATTTCTGTAGGTGAGTTTTATATCAGCATTTATAATAGGTTGTCCATTGTTTCTGTCAATTAATTGGTAATTAACAACATCATTTTGGTTGCTTTGTACCAATGCCATGTCAGTAACTTGTATATGTGCAGCAGCAAATACATTGTCCTCAGTATTGGTATCTGCTTTTATAAGATATAAGCCATTTGGTAATGCTGGTACAATAATCTCAGTACTATGGTTTTGATAATCTCCTTCCGTTTTTAAAGCACTAGAAAATGACTTTGTAATTCTAAGATCTTTAAAGAATTTTGCCTTGTCAAGGGCGTTGTAAGAATTATTAAAAGTCTCTAATTGACTTTTATTTATCTTGTAAATATTGAAGTTGAGCGTTGTTAGATTCTTATAATTTACTAACAGTCGAGACGCTGAATTATTAGGAATATATTCTTCACCTTGAAGTCGTACGTTTGGCTGAAGAATTTGTTGTTTTAAAGCCTCACAATCTTTGGTACCTTCACCTTTTGGATATTTAGAAATAACGGCATCGCAAACGGCAATAGCATCCTTAAGTTTCCAGCGATGCGTTTCGTCTATCTCACCTTGATTAGAATTACTAGTATAGCGTTGACCTTGTTGTTTATAGAGTGAAGCAATTTCAAAGTCATATAAAGATGAAAATGGATAGCTTTTTCTTTCTTCACTTTCCTTCTTAAGTGCATTTAAGTATAAAGTTTCTTTATTATCTAAAGTAGAATATTGTAATACAAATTTTAAGCGTTCAATATCATTTGCAATTGTTGGATATGGTGACGCATCAACATGATGTGCTTTAAGTAAATTTTGATAGATTTTTAGAGCATGTAGCTGTAAAGATGTAGAATCTTTGGAAACAATATCTAAATTAGAAAATGTAAGATGATCTGCAAGATATTCAGCTTTGTCTATACTAAACTTATAAGCAGGTTGAGTAATACTATTTTCATCGGTTTTATAAAATTGTAACGCATTATGACTTAATAAATCGAAAAGTGTTGGTCTATACGTCTTAGAATCTTTGGCTTCTTTTAGAAGAACTTTGTAGTTTTCTAACGCTTCTTGTTGAAGTAATAAGCCATTTTCTAACGAGCGCTGGTAATGGATGTGAATTTCATTAAACAAGGTCTTTAAATCCCATGTTCTAAAGTCTTCACTAATTTTTTTTGAGGTTTTTGTCCTGTTATAAAATTGATATCTGTTTTGCTGAAAATATTGCCAGTACATCGTAGCTAGCATATTTTCTAATAAATGTTTAGTGACTAAGCTCTCTGATTTTTCAATTTCAGACTTAAAGAGATTTACAATGTTGAGTTGTGCATCTTCCTCGAGTGTTAGCATGTACTTGCTTTTATAGAGCAATGCTTTGATTTGCTGTTCCTCATTATTTAAATTAGAGGCATCTTTATAAATAGAGTCTACAAGATCTGCCGCACTTTGTGTTAAGCCATCATTTTCATATTTAGCTATTTTTTTCCATTGACTTTCAAAGTCATTCTGAGCATTAGAGAAAGAAGCAAAGCATATAAGCATTAGTATTGAGATATAATTTTTCATAATCATTGCCGCAAAAGCGGTTTTCTTTTTACGAATAAGTCTAAGGTTTAAAATTTAAACAGATTCTGTTTCAATGTAAACATACCTTCAAAAGGCATTCCAAAAAAAGCTAAAAAGGGTAAACATCTTATTTGGATGAGTGAAGTTAAGCAATTTGTGAGTTAACACTAACGTTATTAAAATGGATTTTGGCACTAATTTTGAAATTGTATTTTTGCAAACCAATACTAATATAGATGTACAGATTTATTTGGATTTTATTTATGTCTTTAATCGGCTTTTCTCAAACACCGAAAGAGAATGCCATCAGTTATATAAATAACAAACAGTTTAAGAGGGCACAGAGCGAAATGCTAACTTTCTTAAAATCAAATCCTAATGATAAAGAGGCTATTGAGTTATTAGGTGATGCCTATGGGCAACAAAAAAAGTGGGATGGTGCCATTGAGCAATACGAAGCTTTAACAAAAAAAGAACCTAATAATGCAAACTATCAATACAAATATGGTGGCGCTTTAGGTATGAAGGCTTTAAGTATAAGTAAGCTTAAGGCGTTAGGTATTATTGGAGATGTAAAAAAAGCATTTTTAAAAGCAGCAGAATTAGATCCTAAGCACATTGATGCGCGTTGGGCTCTAGTAGAATTATATGTGTCGTTACCAGGTATTGTTGGAGGTAGTAATTCTAAAGCTTTAAAATACGCTAATGAACTCCAAAACCTATCTAAGGTAGATGGTTATTTGGCGAAAGGCTATGTCTATGAATATGATGATGAACCAGAACTTGCAGAGAAGTATTATAGGCTTGCTATAAAGGTTGGTGGTTCTGTAACATGCTATGATAAATTGACTACCTTTTATGAAAAGCAAAATAAACCCGAAAAAGCAATTAGTAATCTAGAGGCGGCTCAGAACAAATTGCAACGTAATGCTATGCATTATCAAATAGGTAAAGTTTGTGCCGATTATAATATACAATTAGATAAAGGGGAGAAGTGTCTAAAAGCTTATTTATCTCATCATTCTTCTAAGGATGGTGTCCCAAAAGCATGGGCTTATTATCGTATGGCTCAAATTTATAAGCACAAAAAGAATAAGACAGAAGCTCTAAAATGGATAGATAAGGCTATAAAGGACTTACCGAAAATTGCTGTTTTTAAAAAGGAAAAAGCTTCTATTTCAAAGCTTTAGAATAGAATCATAAATTATTTTTATAGTTATCATTACGTTTTTTTAGGTACTAAATATTTGTTAATTAAACCAAATTAATAGTAATACTATTATATTTGCAATCAAATATTTTTAAAATGCTAAACTTACTATCAAATTTAAAAATTTCTGTTCCAGATAAGATCTTTATAAAAGACCCAGAGTCATCAAATTTAGGAAAACGTATCATTGAACATAGTATATTGTTAATAGACGAAATAGGTTTTGATAGTTTTACTTTTAAGAAATTGGGAGCAAGGATTGGGTCTAATGAAAGCTCTATTTATCGTTATTTTGAAAGTAAGCATAAATTACTTTTATACTTAACATCTTGGTATTGGGCTTGGATAGAGTATCAAATGGTTTTTGCCACGTTTAATATGCCCGATTCGGAAGCACAATTATTTAAAGCCATAGAAGTTGTAACTAAAACAATTGAAGAGGATGTAACGTTTTCTCATATTAACGAAGTAGTTCTTAATAGAATAATCATTAACGAGTATTCTAAATCGTATTTAACAAAAGAAGTAGATGCCGAAAATAAAGAAGGTTACTTTGTGGTTTACAAACGTATGATTAAGCGTTTGCGCGATATGATCATCAATATTAATTCTGAATATAAATTTGCATCGAGTTTAGCAAGTACTATTGTCGAAGGTGCTTTGCATCAGCACTTCTTAAAAGAACATTTTATTTCAATTACGGATTGTAACGATAGTGTTACTCCGACAGACTTTTTTAAACAACTCACTATTAACGCAATTAGTAAGTAAACCATATGAATAATAAAGAAATTATGTCTCCTTGGGAGCGACTTGTTGGTCTTTTAAAATTAGAAAAAAGAGACTTATTACAAGTTATATATTATGCCGTTTTTTCAGGACTGTTGGCCTTGACTTTACCATTAGGTATACAGGCAATTATTAACTTAATACAAGGAGCACAAGTAAGCACTTCCTGGATAGTATTAGTCATTTTAGTGACCTTAGGTGTTGCATTTGTAGGAATATTGCAACTAATGCAAATGCGAATTATTGAGACGATACAACAGCGTATATTCACTAGAGCTTCTTTTGAATTTACATATCGTTTTCCAAAAATAAAGATGAATGAGTTAAGAAATTATTACCCACCAGAATTAGCCAACCGTTTCTTTGATACGCTTAATATTCAAAAAGGATTGGCAAAGATTTTAGTGGATATTCCTGCAGCAGTATTACAAATATTGTTTGCTTTAATATTGCTATCGTTTTATCACCCATTTTTTATAGCTTTTGGTATTTTACTGCTATTACTTATCTATGTCGTATTTAAGTTTACAGCCCAAAAAGGTATGGATACAAGTTTATTGGAGTCAAAGCATAAATATAAAGTTGCACATTGGATCCAAGAGGTAGCTAGAGCTGTCGTCAGTTTTAAATTATCGGGCAGAACAACGCTTGCAATTAACAAAAATGATGATTTGGTCAATGACTATTTAAAAGCTAGAGAAAGCCACTTTAAAATACTAGTCATTCAGTTCATACAAATGATTGGTTTTAAGGTTATTGTTACTGCTGGTTTATTGCTAATAGGAGGTTTGTTGGTATTAAATCAAGAAATGAATATTGGGCAATTTGTTGCCGCAGAAATCATAATCTTATTAGTCATTACATCGGTAGAAAAATTGATTCTAGGTTTAGAGTCTTTCTATGATGTCTTAACATCCCTAGAAAAGATGGGACAAGTTGTGGATAAAGATATTGAGATGCAAGGCGGTGATAAGCCAGAGTTTAAAGATAATTTTAGTTTAGAATTAGACAATGTGGCTTATAGCGTTCCTCAAAGAGATCAAAGTATTTTAAATCAAATTTCGTTAAAAATTAAGCCAAAAAGTAGAATATTAGTTAGAGGTGAGAGTGGATCTGGTAAATCTAGTTTACTGCGTCTAATTGCAGGTGTTATAGAACCAACAAAAGGTAGCGTTTATATCGATGAATATTCATTAAGAAATATAAATCTAAACCATTATAGATCGCATCTTGGCTTGTCTTTGGCAGACGAGACACCATTTGAAGGAACCATTAAAGAAAATATAACTTTTGGAAATCCTAATATTTCTGAAGATCAATTGTTATGGGCAATTGAAAAAGTAGGCTTAAATCAGTTTATTAAAGAAAGTGTTCAGGGTTTAAACACCGTCTTATATCCTGAAGGAAAACAAACTTCTTTCACAGTTGCTAAGAAAATTGTTTTAGCAAGAGCGATTGTAAGTAAACCAAAACTATTAATCTTGGAGGATCCTTTAGAGCATTTTGAGCCAGAGGAAGTTAATAGAATTATTCAGTTTTTAACTGATGAATCAAATCCGTGGGCATTAGTTGTGGTAAGTATTAGTAATGACTGGTCACAAAGTTGTACACAGGTTATTACGCTTAAAAAAGGTGAAATTATTTAAAGGAATCAATCATGCTAAATATATCTCATAATCAACTTAATAAATCTGTAGACTTAACAAAATCTAAGTCCGGAAAGCGAGTGTTTCACGATAGATATTTCAAATATTTTAATCGTTTCTTAGGTGCGTTTGCAATATTTGGTGTCATTATTTTGTTCTTACCTTGGACTCAGAATATCACTGGAAGAGGCCAGGTGACAACGTTAACACCAGATCAAAGACCACAAACTATTCAGTCACCAATACCAGGCAGAATAGAAAAGTGGTTTGTACGAGAAGGAAATTTTGTTGCTAAAGGCGATACAATAATGCAAATTTCTGAAATTAAGAGTGAGTATTTTGATCCTAATTTGGTAGAAAGAACGGCAGAACAACGTGATGCAAAAGCACAGTCTGTAGGTTCGTATGGAGAAAAAGTAAAAGCTCTCAATCGTCAGATAGGAGCACTATATAATGAGCAAAACTTAAAATTAGAACAAGCTAAAAATAAACTATTACAATCTAAATTAAAGGTAAAGAGTGATAGTATAGACTTTGAAGCTGCAAAAACTAATATTAAAATTGCCCAGTCAAAATATGACCGAACAGCAACTTTAAAAGAAGAAGGTTTTAAAGCAACGAAGGATGTGGAAGATGCACGATTAAAACTTCAAGAAACTGAGGCTAAACTAATTTCACAAGAAAATAAGCTGTTGGCAAGCAAAAATGAAGTCCTAAATGCTAGATTTGAAATTTCTAGAGTTAATGCGTCCTATGCAGATAAAATTTCAAAAGCGCAAAGCGATAAATTTACCGCAGAATCTAGTCAATTTGATACAGAAGCTCAGGTTTCTAAATTAGATAACGCTTACTCTAATTATCAATTAAGAAATGATTTACGTTTTATTAAAGCACCTTACGATGGGTACATTAATAAGGCTATAAGAGGTGGAGTAGGTCAAACCTTTAAAGAAGGAGAAGCTTTAGTAGGTATTATGCCTGCAGAAGTAGATTTGGCTGTAGAAACCTTTGTTGAGCCAATAGATTTACCATTGCTTCATATCGGAGAGCAAGTGAGAGTACAGTTTGATGGTTGGCCTGCAATTATATTTAGTGGTTGGCCAAATATTTCCTACGGAACTTACGGTGCTAAAGTTGTAGCTATAGAGAATTTTATAAGTGATAACGGCAAATTTAGAGTGCTTTTAGCACCAGATGAGGAAGATCATAAATGGCCTAAGGATATTAGAGCTGGTTCTGGAGCATTCACAATGGCATTACTAGAAGATGTACCAATTTGGTTTGAGTTATGGAGACAGCTTAATGGGTTTCCACCTAATTATTATCAACCAGATGGAGCGGTAAAGGCTAAAACTAAAAAAGGGCATTAAATGATGAAACTAAAACTTACCATACTAATTATTGGTTTCAGTTGGTTAGGGTTTTCCCAAACAGAAGATTTGTCTAACGTGCTTCGTTTTGATGAGTATTTAGGTTTTGTAAAGAAATTTCATCCAATTGTAAAGCAAGCGGAATTGGTCATTGATGAAAGTCAGGCGAAATTAATGAAATCTCGTGGTGCTTTTGACCCTAAGATTGAAGTCGATTATGATAGAAAGAAATTTAAGAATACAGAATACTTCGATAGATTAAACGGAACATTTAAAGTGCCGACTTGGTTTGGTGTAGAATTAAAGGCAACCTTTGAAGAAAATTCTGGGGTGTTTTTAAATCCTGAAGCTTTTGTGCCAGAAGATGGTTTATATAGTGCTGGTATTGCAGTTCCATTAGGCAGAGGTTTACTAATTAATAATAGAATGGCTGCCTTAAAGCAGGCAAAACTCTTTAGGGAACAAGCCAAGGCAGATCGCGATTTATATGTCAATAATATTTTATACGAAGCATCTTTAGTTTACTTTAAATGGTTGCAGGCTTATAACGAATTAAAGTTGTTTGAGAATATCTTGGTTAATGCAAAGCAACGTTTTACAGGTGTGCAAAAAGGTGTTGAAGTTGGTGAAAATGCAGAAATTGATGAAACTGAAGCACGTATAGCCGTAAATAATAGAAAACTAGGTTTAGAGCAATCTAAAGTAAAACTGTTGAAAGCGGCTTTAGAGCTATCTAATTTCTTATGGTTAGAGAATAATGTACCCGTAGAGTTACAACCAGATGTTATACCAGATATTAATACAGAACCTATTGTCGATGCTACATTTAATATTAACCAGTTAAGAAGTGATGAAGTGGTGTTAGATGCGCATCCAAAATTATTGTCTTTAGGGTATAAGTTAGAAGGTTTAGAGGTAGATACAAAACTTAAGGCTAATAGATTATTACCAAGAATTGATGTAGAATATAATTTTATTACAGAAACACCAGAAGTGGCCAGAACGTTTAATACTGCCGAATATAAAGGAGGATTAAATGTTAGTTTCCCTTTATTTTTAAGAAAAGAGCGTGGAGATTTAAAGTTGGCGAGGTTAAAGATGCAAGATACAGAGTTTGAAATGGATGCTACACGTGTTAATCTTCAAAATAAGATTAATGCATTAAAGCAAGAACTAGAATCTTATGTTGCTCAAAATGAAATTACAACCCAAATGGTATCAGATTATATGCGAATGCTGCAAGCTGAAGAGCGTAAGTTTGAATTAGGCGAAAGCTCATTGTTTTTAGTAAATTCTAGAGAGTCTAAATTGATAGATGGGCAATTAAAAGCTATAGAAATTCAGAATAAATTCTTTAGTACTAAAGCTAAGCTTTTTAATAGTTTGGCTGTGAATCCGGATTTGTAGTTTATTATTAAGTTTTAGCCTTTAAATAGTGTTAAAACTAATAGAAAATTGACATGTAAATGCTTAATATTCATTATTTTTGTTTAACGTTTTTAACTATTATTTAAACAGTAAATTATGAAGTATTTAAAATTATCTTTAATTGCTATTTCTACTCTAATTATGCTAACATCTTGTGAACAAAAAGCAAAAGATGAAGTAAAGACTGATGTTACATCTGAAGCTGTAGAAGAAACCAAAGTTAAAAGTATTCTTACTGCAGAAGAACAGGCAGGAATGACTCCGCAAGAAATAATTGGTCGTTTAAAAAAAGGAAATGAAAATTTTATAAATAATAACCTCACACGTCGCGATCATTCTGCCCAACGACGCAAGGCTATGATTGGTCAATTTCCAAAAGCAATCGTCCTTTCTTGTGTAGACAGTCGAGTACCTGTAGAAGATGTATTTGATTTGGGTATTGGAGATATTTTTGTGGCACGTGTAGCCGGAAATATTGAAAATGCTGATATCGTAGGTTCTATGGAATATGCTACTGCTGTAGCAGGTTCTAAGGTCGTAATTGTTATGGGACACACTGCTTGTGGTGCAGTAAAATCTACAATAGATAAAGTTGACGCAAAATCTCTCGGAATGAATTCCTTAGCTGATTTAATAGATGAGATTGAGCCAGCTGTTGGTGAAACTGCGCTAGATGGAGAGCGAAACTCAAAAAATGCTAAATTCACTAATGCAGTGATTAATAATAATGCCATGCGTACCGTAAAGAATATTAGAGAACAATCACCTACCATGGCTAAGATGGAGGATGACGGTAATATTATTATTGTTTCTGCAGTTTACGACATGGAAAGCGGTAAGGTTAACTTTAATGTTGATTAATTAAAGGGTAACTATTCTATAGAAGGCAAAATTTCAAGTTTTTTGAAATTTTGCCTTTTCTTTTTTAGTAAAATAATGCTCAGACAGTAATTGTAATAAGGTAATAGCTATGATTTAATAAAGTCTTAAATCTTGTGCAGTATTTTTCAACTTCAGTATCGGTATCAAGTTTAAGTTCTATTATATTTGTTGCATGAACGTACATTTTATAGCTATTGGTGGTGCAGCAATGCACAATTTAGCCATAGCACTTCACAATAAAGGTTATAAAGTCACAGGAAGTGATGATACTATTTTTGATCCTTCAAAATCGCGATTAGAAGCAAAAGGTTTACTACCTGAAACTTTTGGTTGGTATCCTGAGAAAATCACTTCAGATTTAGATGCTATCGTTTTAGGTATGCATGCCAAAGCAGATAACCCTGAATTGCTAAAAGCTCAAGATTTAGGTTTAAAAATATATAGTTATCCGGAATTTCTATACGAACAAGCCAAACATAAAACACGAGTTGTTATTGGTGGAAGTCACGGAAAGACTACGATTACTTCTATGATTTTACATGTAATGCATTATCACGATCGGGATGTAGATTATATGGTTGGTGCACAGCTCGAAGGTTTTGATGTGATGGTAAAATTAACTGAACATAATGATTTTATGGTCTTAGAAGGCGATGAGTATTTGAGTTCACCAATAGATATGCGACCGAAATTTCATCTATACAAACCTAATATTGCCTTGTTGAGCGGAATTGCTTGGGATCATATTAATGTATTTCCGACCTATGAAAACTATGTTGAGCAGTTTAGCATTTTTGTAGATTCTATAGTTACTGGTGGAAGCATCAATTACAACGAAGAAGATTTAGAAGTAAAACGCGTAGTAGAAGTTTCAGAAAATCAGGTTAGAAAGATTGCTTACCAAACTCCAGAGTATAGCGTAGAAAATGGAGAAACATTATTAGAAACTCCAGAAGGCCCAATGCCAATTGAAGTCTTTGGAGCACATAACCTCAATAACTTGGCTGGAGCTAAATGGATTTGCCAACACATGGGAATTGATGAAGACGATTTCTACGAAGCCATTTCTACCTTTAAAGGAGCAAGTAAACGCTTAGAAAAAATTGCCGAGTCCAACACAAGTATTGCTTACAAAGATTTTGCACATTCACCAAGTAAAGTAGAAGCCACAACTAAAGCTGTTAAAGAACAATATAATGATAGAACTTTAGTGGCTTGTTTAGAATTGCATACCTATAGTAGTCTTAATGCAGAATTTTTAAAAGAATATAAAGGTGCATTAGCCGCCGCAGATACAGCAGTTGTTTTTTATTCTCCTCGTGCTGTTGAAATTAAAAAGCTAAAAGAAGTATCACATGAGCAAATTGCTACTGCTTTTGAACGTGATGATTTAATTATTTATACCAACCCAGAAGATTTTAAAAATTTCTTGTTTTCGCAAAATTTTGACAACAAGTCGTTACTCTTAATGAGTTCTGGTAATTATGGTGGTTTGGATTTTGATGAGGTGAAGGAGCTTTTTAGTTAATATTTGTAATTCACTTGCGACCACTATAATCGGCTAAAAGCCCTAAATGAATCCAATTAGCCAAGGCTTCTCGGTTGTCATAATTTAAAATACGCTTTTGATCTTTTGAGTTCCTAATATTTCCAAGTTCAATATATACCATGGGAGGCAATGTGTTTTTAACTAAATATAATCCACTTCTAGAAGTTACAGTGCCAGAATAAATACGATTGGGTTGATGCTTGGCATACTTTTCTTTAAAGGTAGTATGAACATGATCAGCTAAGCGTTTTCCATTTTTACTATTCTTATGATGATAAAAGAATACATCTATATTTTTTCCGACACTTCTGCTATCTACATGTGTTACAATTAGTCTTTGATATGCTCCTTTATGTTTTAAGTAAAGCTTATTAACAGCTTTTGTTCGTTGTTGTAATCTTAATTTTTGGCTTCTAGGAATTTCCTTTTTTGGGTAACAAACTTCATCATAATCGACTTCTAAAATGCGCTGGTCTCTTATGCCATCGTTCTTGTCTTTTATAATAATGTAGACCGTAGCTCCCTTAGCCATTAATTTTCGCGCCAATCTTAAGGTGACATCATAAGCATACTCATCTTCAGTAATTAATTTAGAATTATAAGTTGTTACCGCACCAGGATCAGGTCCACCATGTCCAGCAATTAAATAATAGACGGCATTTTTAAGCGTGTCATTTTTAACAGTAAAATTTTTGTAATCTTCTCCAAATAAGAGTTCAGTTTTGATTTCTGGTTTAATTGAAGTACTATCTATTTTACGATTTATTGATGCTGTTACAGAGTCCGACTTAATTATCGGTAACACATAAGATTTTCCAATAATGAGTTGATTTCCAGAGGTTATTTTTTCTTTATTTAATTGTATAAAACTATCAATATATCTGTACGGAATATCGTGTGCTCTCAGGAGCGAAAAAATACCATCGCCTTTTTGTGCTACCACTGATTGGTTTGTAGTTTGTCCTAAAGCTACAGTAATAGTACAAAGTGTAAAAAAATATAGTAGATGTTTTAGCATGCTGGTTAATGTTAATAAAAGAACTAATGTGTTACCAGTGCTATATAACTGTTTATATCAATGATTTATTATAAAATTACGAAGAACGAGCAATTAACTGCAGAAATAAGATTAATACTCTATTATAAAATTCAATCCAAATTCAACTGCCAAGACACACCAAATTGGTCTTCGATAAAGGCAAATTGTTGGCTAAAGCCATAGTTGCCCAATGGCATTAGAACTTTGCCATTTTCAGATAGTTTGGTAAAAAGAAATTCCTGCTCTTCTTTAGATATACAGTCTATAAAATTGGAAACACCAGGAGTAAAATTCCACTCATGTTTTATATAACTATCACTACACGCATATTGACTTCCGTTTAACTCAAAACGTGCCATCATAATTGAGCCTTCAGGTGCAGGGCCTTCTGATTCATAGCGATTTACTTCGGTGATTTTAGAATTTTCAAATAGACTTACATAAAAATTCATGGCTTGTTCAGCATCTTGGTTTTGAAAGGTTAAAAAGGTTGTGATTTGTTTTGAGGTATTTGCTTTTTCAACCGTTTGTTTTAATTCAGTATTTTCAGAACGTAACGCGTCAAGTTCTTTATTCAGTGTTTTGTTTTCGCAATTAAAAAGAAGGGATATAATTAATATAATGATCGGTTTTTTCAAAATATAATGGATTTAAAGGTTTTCAACAATCTGAATATTATTACCGCAAGTATCATTAAATACAGCATACTTTACAGTGCTAAAAATAGACGGTTTAATACTAAACTCCACACCAAGATCAAGTAAACGCTTATATTCATCATCTACGCTATCTACATCAAATTGGGTCCATGGAATGCCTGCTTCCATTAAAGCATCTTGGTAAACTTTGGATGGTTCAAAGTGATTAGGTGCGGGTTCTAATAAGAGCTCTGGACCATCTTGGGCATCCTTAGATACAAGGGTAATCCATCGATTTTCGCCATCTAATGGTGTATCCTTCTTTTTAATAAAACCTAGTTTTTTGGTATAGAATTCTAGTGCTATTTCTTGGTCTCTAACGGGAATACTTATTATTGTAACTTTCATAATCCATATTGTGATAGTTCATTATTCAAAATTGAAGATAATAAATTTTAGTTGCTTCTTGAAAGTTGCTCTTTTTGATATTGACTTGGTGATTTACCAGTTCTAGACTTAAATAATGTGCTGAATGAACCTAAACTCTGAAAACCAATGGCAAAGCAGGTCTCTGTTACTGAAGTTCCTTTTTTTAGAAGGGTTTTAGATGTCTCTATCCGTTTATCAATTAGATATTGTTTTGGTGTAAGACCATAATATCTTTTAAATAAGCGCAATAAATGAAATTTAGAAATAAATTGATTGTGAGATAAAATATCTAAGTTGATGTCATTTTCATAGTGAGTGTCAATGTAATTTTTAACACTAATAATAGATGCAATCTGTTTGTCATTAGAATAATGATTCTCTTTTAGTTGTTTTATTTTGTCTTGGTAGTAACTCACTTAAAGCTAAGTTCGCAGAAATTTTTGAGAATGCCTAATCTATTCATTCTCAATCTTCTCAATCATCTCTCTAAATAAACCCAATAAAAAAGTCAATTTTGTGGCATCGCCAGCAGCTCTAAATCTTTGGTTTTGAATTTTTACTCCGTACCAATCTTGTTTTCCGTTTTCGTTGAGAACCCATTTTATTTCTAGGTTAGCAATAGATGTTTTAGAGATATCAATTTCTACATCCCAACCGGCAGGACTGTCTATATTGGTAATTTGTATGGCATCGCCTTTTTCCCAGTCTCCATCACAATTGGCTTGAAACCAATTTTGTATCCATTCTAAAACTTCCATATTTATAGCTTTTAAGGGCTAACAAAAAAAGACAAATAGGGCGTACTTAATTAATGATCACTTTTATACTACCCAAGCCTTCTTTTGTTAGAACTTTTGCAAGATAAATACCTGCTTCTATATTAGCTACATTAATTGATAATTCTTTACTATCTGCATTGAAGCTATTTATTTTCTTTCCAAAAATATTATAAAGCGTAACTGATTCAATTATCTCAACTTTAGATTTAAAAGTCAAAACAGTATCAGAAGGATTTGGATAAATCGAAACGTTTTTTAATGTTAGTATTTGGTCTTCGCCATCACTCAGAGAATTTGATACAACTTGAATATCATCAAATAAAAATGTAGCATTTGCAGAAGCATCATTTGCTCCATTGTAGCCAAGCATTAAGGTTAAAACATCATAAATTGGGCTATCAGCATTAGAAAGATCCCAAGTATAAGTAGCCCATTCGCCCGAAACAGTTGTGAATGCGTCTTCTTCTTTACCAAAAGCATTAGGAACAATATTTTCTAACTTAAATTTTAATGTTGTGCCTACAGGAGCATCTGTATATACTTTCATAGAGAGTGTTCCTACTGTAGACATATTTTCAATAGGACTAGTTAATATCAACTTACTTCGCATAAAACCTGCACCACCACTTCTAACAAATTGCCCAACTGTAGCACTTGGATTGTTTGCATCTATCTGCGGATTAGGAATTACGGTTGTTATTGCACCGAAAAAATTAGTAAAATCTGAAGTAACAACACTGTTATTTTCAAAATCTACAGGCACTGTGGTTGGTATAGGATCTGGTATGGCAGGTCCTGTGAGTTGTTGTATATCGTCAAACAAAAATGTTGATGCTGAGGTGCCATTTCCTACATTTCCAAAATCGAACATAAATTGTATTCTATCATAATCATTAGCTTGGCCATCAAAATTCCAGCTTGCCGTTTCCCATTGACCAGACAGTGTGGTTATATAATCTAAATTGGTCGTGCCGCTTGCGTTCTCTAATTCTAATTTTATGCGAGTGCCTACAGGAGCATTGGTAAACAATTTCATAGAGATATGCCACTGAGTTGTTAAATCTATGGTGTTATCTAAAAATATTTTACTTCCTGCCCAAAAGTCTCCACCATCGCGAATTATTTGTCCAACTGTTGCGCTATTATTGCTAGCATCTATTTGTGGATTCGCTATAATATTAGCTGTTGCACCACCATTGTTAAGGAAATCAGTAGCTACAATTCCGTTTTCAAAATCAATAGGCAAGGATGTAGGTACAGGTGCAACTGGTCCTGAAATTTGTTCTATGTCATCGAAATAGAAAGTTGAGTTGGCTGTGCCGTCTCCGACATTTCCAAAATCGAACATAAATACGATTTCATTTAAATTATTAGCGGTTCCTACAAAAATCCATTCGAGTGTTTCCCATGTCCCAGAAACTGTGGTGAATGTATCAAATTCTGCAGATGGACCTGAGCCTTCTAGTTTAAATTTAACTGTTGTTCCTATTGGCGCAGTTGTGTATACCTTCATTGATATTTTAGTTAATACAGAAAAATCAAGGTTATTACTTAATAGGATCTTGCTTCCAGAAAAAATTGCCCCTCCGTCTCTTACAATTTGTGCTACAGTACTACTTGTATTAATACCAGACATATTTGGGTTTGCAGTTACTGTGGCAGTTCCGCCATCGAAATCCACAAAATCAGAAGTTGTTATGTCTCCTTCGAAATTAATAGGTAGACTTTGAGAAAAGCCTGTAAAGAAAATCATTGAGGCTAATAGAAAATAAAAATGCTTCATAAATATAATGGATAAAACTTCGCCGAATATAGCATTCTTAGCGTAATTTAAAACCTCATTAACCACTACATGAGCCATACATTTATTGAATAGTAGGGTTAGTAGACCAATTAATACAAGCTTTTTAACCTTATCAATAATGCGGGAATCTATTCGTAGGTGAATACAACTTCCCCTTTGGTATTTATATAAGCATTCTTTTTATTCATACGGATTTTGGCTAAGCCACCACTAAAACTAGCATTTAGGTAATTTGAAGGACTATCGAAATCGAGATCAAAAGCAGATTCACCTGTTTTATCTATAAATTCACAACCATTTGCCCGAGAATAAACAAATGCAAAACCTTCTGAGAAATCTAGGCCATATTCATATTTAAATTCAGAGATAGGTTCGCCTTTTGCATTAATATAGCCTGTTTTACCAGAATCATTTCTTACCATAATTATGTCACTCTTGTAAAAATATTTTGAGATATGTCGATAGTTTGGTTGAATAATATAATTTCCTCTATTATCAATAATTCCATATTTATTAGTATTTATATCTTTGACGAGGGCTTTTCCATTATAAAAGTCTGAAACTGTTTTAAACTTTAAAGGAATAGCTGTGTTGCCTTTTTTATCTAAATAGCCTGCTTTAGTTCTATCTGCGTTATATACTTGTACTAGATTTTCTTGATAATTACCTGTCAAATAGTTTAATGGAAACACCATTTCCCCATTCATTTTAAAATATCCCATTTTTTGAGTGGATGGATAGCTTGAGCCAAAGGTTACTGCAAATGTGATGACTCCATTATTGACTTTGTCATTTAAGTATAACAGTTCTTTGCCTACTGGTTTATTAGCGCGTTGCCGTTTATAAGCTTCAATAGGATCGAAAACAATTTTGCCCTCTTTATTAATAACAGACCTAATACCATAGTCTTTTTCAATAACCGCGAAACCATTATGAAACGGATGTGCTTTGTATAAACTTGCTTGAAATATAATTTCACCTTTGGTATTAATATAACCAGATTTATCGTCTAAACGCACAGCAGCTCTACCATCGGAAAAATCACTTCCCCAGTATAAATATTGCTGGTATTGCAATGGGATTACTACTTCTCCATGATAGTCTATATATCCCAATTTACTTTCATTATTTTCTCTTTTAACGACTGCACAGAGGCCTTCGCTAAATAGGCCTACGGTTGTATATTGAGGTTCTACAATGATCTCGCCTTTCTGGTTTATAAATCCAAAAAGATTATTTGTCTTAAATCTAAATAGCTTATTTTCAGACTCTTGGGCTATACTTGAAATCGAAAAAAACAAAATAAAAAGTATTGACAATAGTGGCTTTTTCATAATAGTGTTTTAAAAACTAAATATGGTTAGCAAAAGCATTAAAGACTTCTTTATGCTTTTCTAAATCCATGTTAGGGGATAAAGCAACACGAGCGATATAATCTTTATCACCTTCTTTGGTAGTTCCTTGTGTTGATGTTGCTGGTATGGTCCAATAACAACCCTGTAATTGTCCATAACTTACACAATATTTACTTTCATTTGGAATTTCTGTAATCATTAAGGTAATAAGCTTATGATTCAAACTACGTTTGTAAGTTTCTTTTTCTTCAGGAGAATTTCCTTTTGTTGGCAGATCTAATGAAAATACTGAAGGTGTAAAGCCTTGTGCAGCCAATTCTTCAGAAACAAAATTGATTTTAGCTTCTGGTAATATCTCCTTTATGTAGCTAACAAATGCTCTTGTATTGATATATGCATTAGTAATCCTTTGATTCATGGAAGGCATTTGGGTTGCTAAAATCTCATACTGTAAGGCTGTTGCTTCATTATCGGATAGTAATAAATGCTGCTCTATTTTAGATATTAAGCTTTCCGCTTTTTTATTGCCTACACAATAACCAGCTGTGCATTTTCCACCACTAGGAAACTTGGATCCACTCGCATAAGAAATCGTTCTTACTGTTGATAGTATTTCACCGTCACCTAGAAAGTGAATATTAGGACAAAATGTTTGGTCTAAGATAAAAACAGGGTCAATAGCTATGTTACCATTTGCAGTTATACGTTTTTTGCTCAAAACTGCTTTTAATTGTTCCAAATCCGGAACTTCAACTCTTGGGTTAGTTGGGATTTCGGCAATGATATATGGAATAGCGTCTTCCTTAGCAACTTTAGCTAAAACTGTTTCTAAGCTCGTTACCATATCATTATCGCCATCCACAGCTAAATCTACAATTTCAACATTGTTTAAACATTCAGCAACTCGTCGTGCTTGGTCGTTAGTACCACCATAACAATTTGTAGGTACAATAAATTTAATCGCTTTATGGCTGTGATTCTCTTGTGCATCATGGATTAATCCCATCATAATGGCATACTGAACAGACAATCCACTTGAGCCAACTAATGGTTTTGTTGTAACGTCAGTTACGGTTTTAATAACGTCTAAAACACTTGTTTTGTTGGCTTCAATCTTATTATTTTGAGTTTCAAAAGAAGATTGTTTTACTAAAGACTCTAAAGCCACAATACAGTTTGCAGGAGTCATGGCAATCGTCTCTCTTCTTCTCACATGCTGTATATCTGAGATATAATTGTCACTCTTTTCAGCATTTGCTATAAGAATACTTCCAAGACCATCATAAAGATTGACATAAAAATCAATAGCTGGGTTAAGGTTATTAGTGCTAAATTGATATTCTTGAGAAATGAAAATGGTAGTGCCTTTGAATTCTGAAATAGTGCCCTCATTCCCAACTTTCCTTAACTCAAAATCATAGCCATAAACGCTTTTTATCAGTTCTGTATCGAAAGACTCTGGTAATTCATCAGTGAAAACAATTCGTGTTTTTTTATTCGCTAATAAATTTGTTCTAAGCACTGCTAAAACTGGGACTGTTTGAGAAGAAAAACTAATAATGTTTTCTGATTTTAAGCCATGTAATTTGGCAATTGCCCATTCTAATACACAAGATAATGGGTGACCTAATCTAATATAATCGTAAGCCGTTGGTAATTCATTAAGTACTGATGACTCTGAATTGTTGCTATTATATAAGCTTTCAAACTGATCAATAAATTGTGTTTTTGCCAATGACTCATTATAAATATCTAGTCTATGAGTAGTTAGCTTTAGCCAATCTTCTGGCATATTTTCTAATACATCTTTTATATAACTCAGTAGTTTTTGGTCTTGCATCTTATTTACGTACTAATAGATTGTAAAGATACATTAGTTGTAGCTTCTTTAAAACCTTACAAGACGTTTTGGGAATCTATTTTTATTTTAAATGTTTCTTAAAAAATGCAATAGTACGCTCCCAAGACAAGTTAGCAGCCTTTTTATCATAACGTGGAGTTGTATTGTTATGAAAACCATGATTTACTTCAGGATAAATATAGGCTTGGTGTTCAATTTTGTTTTCTTTTAGAATCTTTTCAAATGCTGGCCAACCTGCATTAACACGTTTGTCTAATTCACCATATTGAAGTAACAGCGGAGCTTTAATTTTCACTGCGTCTTCAGCTTCTGGTTGTCTGCCATAATAGGGTACTGCTGCACCTAACTCTGGTAAGTTAACGGCCATCATGTTAGAAATCCAACCGCCAAAACAAAAACCAACCACACCAACATTACCATCACAATTTTCATGATTTTTAAGATGATGATATGCTGCGATAAAATCTTTTAGCATTTCATTTCTATCTCTTTTTTTCTGCATAGTTCTACCATCATCATCATTACCAGGATAGCCACCGAGAGGACTTAGAGCATCAGGTGCCAGAGAGATAAAATCAGCTTTTGCAGTGCGACGACAAACATCTTCTATATATGGATTGAGACCTCTATTTTCATGAACTACAATAACACCAGGTAATTTTAGTTTGTTACCTTTTGGTTGTGCTAATAGACCTTTTATAGTACCACCACCTTTTGAAGATTCAAAGTTAATATAGCCAGAATCTATAGTTGGATCATTGGGTTGAACTAATAAACTATCTACATAATTTGGTGACATAAAACTCAATAATGAAGATACAGTTAAGCCGCCAACAGCATATAAACCTAGTTTTTCAACAAACTGTTTTCTATTGAGTTTATTATGTGCGTAATCGTCATAGAGATCGAATACGTCTTGATTGATATCTTCCTTTTTTAAGTCTTTCATTAATAAAATTTTAGAGTAATAAGTTACGAATTTTTAAATTACTTTGTCTAGAAACTGTTTAATACTCTCTTGATTTGCTCTTATTAATTCTTTACGAGCTAAATTAATATCCTTTGGTTTTTTGTCTTGCGAAAGTTTAAACTTCCCTTCCCAATCGGTTATGGTAATTTCAAACATTTCAATATATTTGAGATTTGCGTCTAATCTAGGATTTTCTGGTTCTAAAACGTATTTATGTTCTGGTGCTTCTAAAAACTCAGTCATTGTAATTAGAGATTCTTTAAGTGCTGCTTTACTTTCTATTGCTTTTACAGTTCCTTTTAGGTGTACTTTAATATAATTCCATGTTGGCAATTGTGTTGTGGAATAGACACTTGGTGAGATGTAACATTCCGGTCCGGCAAAAATTATGGTAACCTTATTATTGTCTTTTAATAGTTTGGCTTGAGGATTATAAATATCTATATGACCAATCAGTTTTCCATTTTCGTAAACCAAAGGTAAATGTGTTATTAACGGCTCATCATCTTTTACAGAGATGACAGTGGCTAAAGGATACGATTTTATAACCTCAATTATGTGATTAATATCATCGTCTTGATGTTTTTTTGGAGGATAATTCATTACACTCCAAACTGTCTAAAGTGATGGTCTAGATGCTTGTATTGCATTTTTCCCCATTGGTCTTTAGTTAATTTTCCAAAAGCAGGATGTGGCTGCCAGTCATTGCGAGATCGTTGCGAATTTAACTCATTAAGAAGTTCTGAGATGGCGTGTTTTTCAGTTTTAAAATCTTTTGTGTCAGTTATAGCAAAGCCCTTAGCTGTTGGTAAGTTCTTTCTCCATGGTTTATTGCTATACATTGACTTTTTAAACAAAAGGTTAATTAACCAATTAGGTTTTACGCCATAATCTTTTTTTTCTAAAATAATATTTAGTGGCATTTGACAATGATATAACATTTGCCCTGTATCCATTTTACCCCAATTTGCTGAGATATCTTCGTTTAAGTTATTAAGTCTTGATACTAACTCATCGTAGACTCCGTCTTCAAAAAATGATTTCATAGTTAGATTAAATTAATTGATTTATTTAGTCGCTTAAATTTACAATTTTTTATCTTTAAACCATGTCAGAAAAACCGACTTCATTTTCAATAAAAAAATGGTCTCAAGATGATCAGCCTAGAGAAAAACTTAGAGATAAAGGAAAGTCTGTATTAAGTGATGCAGAACTTGTAGCCATTTTAATAGGTTCGGGTAATAGAGAAGAAAGTGCTGTGGATTTGAGTAAACGAATTTTGGCTAGTGCTAATAATAATCTTAATGCTTTAGGAAAATTATCGATTAAACAGCTTATGGCATTTAAGGGTATAGGTGAAGCTAAAGCAATTACAATTACAGCAGCTTTAGAGTTAGGAAGACGACGTCGATTGGAAGAAAGTTTAGATTTAGAAAAAATTACATCAAGTCGCTCGGTTTATGATATTATGCAACCTCTTCTAGGTGAATTACCTCATGAAGAATTCTGGATTTTGTACCTTAATAACTCAAATAAAGTTATAAGAAAAAATCAACTCAGTAAAGGTGGGATTACAGGTACATTAGTAGATGTGAGATTGGTTTTAAAAACTGCCTTAGAGTTTGGAGCCACAGCTTTAGTGCTTTGTCATAACCATCCGTCAGGAACCTTAAATCCGAGCCAGGCTGATAAAGATATCACTCAGAAATTAAAATCTGCTGCGGAAAGTTTAGATATTAAAGTTTTAGATCACCTTATTGTAACCGAGAAAACTTATTTTAGTTTTGCTGATCAAGAAATCTTATAATGCTATTAGTCTACAGTCATAAAATTACACCGCGTTTAAAATATACCTTTAGGCATATTTGTAGACGTATTTTAAACTTAGATGTAACTTTTACATCTAAGGTAGAGGATTTTATTGCTCACAATAGTCTTAAGATGTCTTATGCAAAACAACCTCTTAGTAATGAGTTGTTCGTAAGAAGTAATGAACTATTGTTTGAGAATGGTTTGTCTGATATAGATATTAATGTTCAAAAATGGGATAACACCAAGGGCTTTTTTGCTACGGGAGATCGTAGTGATTTACCATTTGATATTTTTGCCGCTTCTTTTTATCTATTGAGTCGTTACGAGGAATACATGCCTCATGTTAAAGACGATTATGGTAGATTTTTAGCAAAAGAAAGTTTAGCATATAATCATCAGTTTTTAAACCAGCCAGTTGTGGATATTTGGGCTTTTAAGCTTCGAGATGTCTTAAAGGCGCGTTTTCCCGATTTTGATTTCCCAAAAAGAAAATATGCAATACAACCTGTAATTGATGTGCCGACGGCTTTCTATTTTAGACAAAAAGGATTGTTACGCACAATTGGTGGAACTTTAAATGATCTTAGACGTTTTAAATTAAGACAATTGTATCAGCGTTATTCGGTTTTAATGGGTTTTAAAAGAGATCCATATGATACTTTTAAATGGATAATCACCAAGCAAAAACAAAGTAATTTTAAGTTTACAGTGTTATTTTTAATTGGAGATTATTCTACATATGATAAAAATATAAACACAAACAAAAAGCAATTTGTGTCTTTAATAAAATCAATAGCCGATTATTGTAATGTAGGTATTAAGGCGTCTTATTTTGCATTAGATGATATTTTTATTTTAAAGAAAGAAAAGGTTAAAATGGAGGCAATAATAAATACAGATCTAAAAGCGGTTAGGCATTCATTTTCTAAATTAAATTTACCACAATCTTATCGTAATTTGGTTGAATTAGAAATTAACCAAGACTTTACTATGGGCTATATTGATACCTTAGGTTTTAGAGCAGGTACGTGTACCCCATTTCAATTTTATGATTTAGATTATGAAGTGCAAACCCCATTAAAAATTAACCCTTACCACTGTTTAGATTTTGCTTTGTTAAAATATGAATCTGAGCTAGATAAAACTGAACATTTACAAAAACTAATTGACGAAATAAAAGCAGTAAATGGTACATTTACTCCGATATTTCATAATTATACTTTTAGTGATTCTAATAATTGGACAGGCTTTAGAACACTATTTAATCAAATATTAGAATCCGCTGAATAATGACTAAAATAAAACATGTATTTTTTGATTTAGACCATACATTATGGGATTTTGATAAAAACTCTGGATTAACTTTTAAAAAGATTTTTGAATTAAATGGTATGACTATTGATTTAAGAGAATTTCTAAATGTATATGAACCTATAAACTTAAAATATTGGAGACTGTATCGTGAGGAAAAAGTAACTAAGTCCGAATTACGTTATGGAAGGTTGAAAAAAGCTTTTGATGTTTTAAATATAAATGTTGAGGATAGTATGATAAATAGATTATCTGAAGATTATATAGAATATTTATCTAGTTTTAATCATTTATTTGAAGATACATTTGAGGTTTTAGATTACTTAAAATCAAAATATAGCTTGCATATTATAACTAATGGCTTTGATGAGATTCAAGAAAAGAAAATGAAGAGTTCTAAAATTATACATTATTTCAAAACCATTACAAATTCTGAAATGGTAGGTGTAAAGAAACCAAATCCGAAAATCTTTAACTTTGCTTTAAGTTTAGCAAATGCGAATGCAAATGAAAGTATTATGATAGGTGATAGTCTTGAGGCCGATATAGAGGGTGCGGATAATTTGGGAATTGATGCAATACACTTTGATTACAAAGACGAACACAGTTCACATAACTACAAGAGAATTACAAAATTGAAATCATTAGAAAATTACCTTTAAATCATAAATCATGCTAAAAAAAATAGTATTCACAGTTTCATTTATTCTAATAAGTTTATATGGATTAGCGCAAAAAAATATAAATAACTATAAGTATGTTCTTGTACCTAAAAACTATGATTTCACAAAAGGTGAAGATCGTTATCAATTAAATTCAATAACCAAGTTTCTATTTAATAAATATGGGTTTGAAGCATATTTTATTGGTGATGATTACCCAGAAGAATTAATTAATAACAAATGCTTAGCGCTAAGAGCAAATGTAGTAGATGCTAAAGGGGGACTTTTAAAAACAAAATTAGAAATCTCATTAGAAGATTGCTTTGGTGATATTGTTATGACGTCTAAAGTAGGTGATTCAAAATTTAAGAATTATAGTAGTGCATATAATGAAGCTTTAAGAAAGGCATTTGATAGTTTTAAATTTATGAATTACAATTACGCTCCATTGAAAGAAAATGGGGTTGTGGAGCAGGTAAAGCAAAAAAAAGAAGGCGAAAAAGAGCTAACAATTTCTAATATCAAAGCTTTAGACGGTGTAAAAGATGACGTAAATAAGAAGACGGCAAATACAGAAAACAAAAAAACTCTTATAAAGAAGACAGAAAAACCCTCAGATGGAGACATAGAACTTTATTATGCTCAGGCCATTTCTAATGGTTATCAAATAGTAGATTCTGAGCCAAAAATCGTTATGGTTTTACTTAAATCTGGCGCTAAGGATGTATATATAGTAAAAGGAGAGAATGCAATAGTTTTCAAGGAGGATGGTATTTGGTATTATTCAGAAAACAATGCTGATTCTTCAACCAAAAAGAGGCTAAATATTAAATTTTAATACTAAAAGTTAGTAGCCGTATTTCTTTTTCCATAATGCTTTTAGATAATTCCTCTGAGCTTGCTCTCTAGCATTATTTCCAGGATTGTATATTTTGGTGTTTGCTATCTCGTCTGGTAGAAATTCTTGTTCAGCAAAATTGTTTTCATAACTATGCGAATATTTATATTTATCACCGTAGCCTAACTCTTTCATTAATTTCGTTGGCGCGTTTCTAATCGCTAACGGCACCGATAAATCACCAGTATCTTTAACGATTTGTTGAGCTTTATTAATGGCTTCATAAGCTGCGTTGCTTTTTGGTGAGCTTGCGAGATAAGTTGAGCATTGACTTAAGATAATACGAGATTCTGGATTTCCGATTACAGACACGGCTTGAAATGTGTTAGTGGCAATCACTAAGGCAGTTGGGTTGGCATTGCCAATATCTTCGCTCGCTAAAATAAGGAGACGTCTGGCAATAAATTTCACATCTTCACCACCTTCAATCATACGGGCTAAGTAATAAACTGCGGCATTCGGATCGCTTCCGCGTATAGATTTTATGAAAGCAGAAATAATATCATAGTGTTGCTCACCCGTTTTGTCATATCTGGCTGCGTTGCTTTGTACTTGTTTTGTTACAAGTTCATTAGTAATAACTATTGGTTCTTTATTATTAGAGGTAACAAGTAATTCAAATATATTTAGTAATTTTCTTGCATCTCCACCTGAAAATCTTAGTAGTGCATCAGTTTCTTTAAGTTTAATTTTTAGTTTTGACAAAACACGGTCCTCACTCATAGCGCGCTGCAATAGCGCTTCTAAGTCATCTTTAGTAAATGCATTTAAAGTATAGACTTGGCACCTTGAGAGTAGTGCGGAGATCACTTCAAAACTCGGGTTTTCCGTTGTCGCACCAATTAATGTAACCCAACCCTTTTCTACGGCCTCTAATAAAGAATCTTGTTGTGATTTACTGAAACGATGAATTTCATCTATAAACAGAATAGGGTTTTTAGCAGTAAATAAGCCTCCACTTTTTTTAGCTTTATCAATAACATCTCTTATGTCTTTAACACCAGAATTAATAGCGCTGAGTTTAAAGAAAGGACGTTCAGATTCATTTGCTATAATGTTTGCTAAGGTAGTCTTACCTATTCCTGGCGGTCCCCAAAGAATAAGAGATGGAATAACTCCACTCTTAATTTGTTGATATAACATTCCATCCTTACCAACTAAATGTTGCTGACTTAAATAGTCATTAAGGGTTTTTGGACGCAGTCTTTCTGCTAGTGGTATATTCATGGTTTAAAATTACAAAACGATAATGAAAATGATTAGACTTTTCTTAAGCACTTATGACAATATTTCATGATATTAGGTTTTGGTTATAAATTTGAAGTAACTTTTTTAAATTTAAAGATGTCCACAGAACAATTCAAATATTCAAATCGTATTATCATCTATCCATTGATGATGGTACTTTTCATATGGATTGTATTTTGGTATCAGGTTGAGGTAGATTACGGAATAAAGTCTTTTGGTATTAGACCTCAAAAAATAGAGGGTCTTTTAGGTATCTTTACAAGTCCGTTTTTACATGGTGACATTGATCACTTATATAATAATTCTATTCCACTTTTAGTGCTCTCGTTGGCACTGTTTTATTTTTATAATAAGATAGCATGGAAGGTTATTATTTATGGTATTTTATTATCAGGAGTGCTAACGTGGATAATAGGAAGAAGTGGTAATCATATCGGAGCTAGTGGGTTAATATACGTTCTTGTTAGTTTTATATTCTTTAAAGGTATTTTTGCTAAACACTATAGGTTGATTGCCCTTTCATTAATGGTGATATTTTTATATGGAAGTTTAATTTGGTATGTTTTCCCAGTTAAGGAAGGCATGTCTTGGGAAGGACATTTAGGTGGCTTAATAACCGGATTGGTATTCGCTTTAATATTTAGAAAACAAGTAGCTCAACCAGAACGCTATAAATGGGAGCAACCAGAGTATAATGAAGAAGACGACCCTTTTATGCGACATTTTGATGAAAATGGAAATTTTATAGAGTTAGACCCTGAATTGGAAGACGATATAGATTCTGAAATTGAAATAGAAGAATTAATCACGCCAAAAGTCAAATATATATTTAAAAAGAATGAAGATTAACTTAAAGTAGTTAATCCAAAATTAAGAACGTTGTCTAACAGCTTCATATAAAAATGCACCACAAGCAACCGATACATTTAAAGATTCAATCTCGCCTAAAATAGGAAGTTTAGCTTGGTCGTCTACAACTTTTAAAACCGAAGGATTTATACCTCTTCCTTCTGAGCCCATAATTATAGCGCATGGTTCTTTAAAAGAGACATTGTAAACAAAGTCTTTTGCCTTTTCTGTAGCTGCAACAACTTTTATGCCAGATGCTTGCATATGAAAAACAGCATCTTTAATATGGTCTACTTTACATATGGGTAATTTAAAAATAGCGCCTGCACTAGTTTTAATTGTATCTCCATTAATCGGAGCTCCTCCTTTTTTCTGAATAATTATGCCATTAACGCCAGTACATTCCGCAGTACGGACAATAGCGCCAAAATTTCTAACATCACTTAACTGATCTAAGAGAAGAAATAATGGGGTTTTTCCAGATTCAATGACTTGCATTACTAAATCATCAATATTATGAAATTCTATTGGTGAAATCTGGGCAACAGCACCTTGGTGATTTCCGCGCGTTAATCGATTCAATTTTTCGACAGGTACATAAGAAGAATTAACCCCTTCAGATCTTATAAGGTGCTCTAACTCCTTATAGAGTTCACCATAAAGTCCTTTCTGCATAAAAATTTTATCTATAGTTTCTCCAGATTTTATAGCCTCTATTATGGCGCGTATTCCAAAAATTGTGGTCTCATTTTTCATATATGGCAAAGGTATTGAAACAGAATTAAAAAGTAGCGGTTAAACTTACATGAACTTTGGAGTCAGATAATTTAAATTGACGATTTTCACTTTTACCGCTAGAATAATTAAGTCTAAATAGTCCTGCGTTGGTTAATAGCCCTAAGCCAAAACCGAAGCCAAAAAGCTTTTCCTTGGTATCATTAATTTGATTCTCAAAATAAGCAGCATCTAAAACTGAATGTATATAGATACTATTGCTTAAGCGATAACGATACTCCGTATTGATAACGCCATAAAGATTGGCCACTAAACTGTTTTCTTCAAAACCTCTAATAGAATTGATACCACCAAACCTAAAAAGTTCGTTGTCGAGGTAGTTATCGGAAGTTAAAATAGCTCCATTAAATCTTGTGTAAATACTATTTTTATTATTGAGATTAAATATTTTGTATGTGTCTAAATTAAAAACTGTTTGGTTTTGATTACCTAAAGTATTTTCTCTCTCTCCAAAACCTGATGATAAGTTAAACCAAAAGTTTATTGGAAATAAAGGGTCGTAAAATTGTGCTTTAATATAGTTGTAATTTAAAGTAAAATAATTGGTTGTATAGTCATTTAGTATGTCAGTATCATTTTCTAAAAGATTTGTAGAAGTGGTAGCATTAATGCCTATTCCGATTTTATTCTGAGCATTTATTTGATAATTTATTTTCACGTATTGTCTTGCGTTAGAAAATGTTGTATCCTTTCTAAAAATATTTAATCCAACTTGAAGTCCTATAGGTGAACTAAATAAATAAGGTAAATCAGCATCTACTCTGAAGGTTTGTTGATCAATCTCATCGCTTTTATAGAATAAATTTAAAGTTTCTCCAAAATTGAGATTATTAATGAGTCTTAAATCTAAATAGCCATCAAAATCGATCTTGTTGGTGTTTTCATTTGTTCCAAAACCTAAAAAGCCATCAAAGTTGTTTGTTTTTGTCTTTTCTAAATATAAATATAGTGTGGTAGAGTCTTTTGTAAAGAGTACTTCAGGGTCTTTAATTTTATTTGCAAAACGTACGTCTTCCAATAACTCAACCTTATCTTTTATTGCATTTAAGTTAAATGATTTTTCGGTTTTCAGTTTCATAAATCGTTTAATATAAGATTTAGGAAACTTCTCGTACCCCTTAACAATAATTTTATCAATACGTCTTTTTTGGTTAGCTGTGATTTTTAAATCGGCCGAAATGAAATCAGAGTTTAGTTTAGAAATATTAATTAATTGTAGTGAAGAAAAAGGATCACCTTGTTCTGCTATCATAGAGTTTAATGAGTTTAGAGAATTTTCAAGTTGCGAAATATCTAATTCAAAAAAGTTTTTGCCTTTTTTGTGAGTAATAAAATTGAGTAATTCCAAATTAAAGTTATCATTATAATTAATTCGAATAGAATTAATTTTATCCCCTAAAAACAATTGTGCATTATATGTGGAGTCATTTTGTTTTTCGACACGCTCTATTTTTGTGTCTATATAACCTAGTCTTGTTAGTTTATTTTGAATAGTTTTTAATTCTGTTTCTAGGTTCTTATAATTATCAAATACTTTTAAATAATTAATAGAATCGATAATAGTTGTTTTTCCAACAGATTCGCCTTTTATGCTGAGGTTTAGTGATTGCCCAATCAATTGGTTGCAAAAAACCAAAAGTGAGATGAAAAAAAAACGTTTAAAAAAAAGCATTAAATCTGTATATAGAATCTCAATTGATAACGTAAAAATAGGTCAATATATATATGTATAAAATGAATAGTTATATTTCTTTGAAAAATAAATTCTTAACTATTTGAATAATTAAGATTAATTCCTACCTTTGCAGCCCTCAAAAGTGAGGGTTAATAAAATTTTATATAGAAATATATGCCAACAATTTCACAATTAGTACGAAAAGGAAGAGCCAAAATAACCAAGAAGAGTAAATCGGCTGCTTTAGATTCGTGTCCTCAGAGACGTGGTGTATGTACTCGTGTTTATACAACGACGCCTAAGAAACCAAACTCAGCAATGCGTAAGGTAGCAAGGGTTCGTTTAACAAACGGAAACGAGGTGAATGCATACATTGGCGGAGAGGGTCACAATTTACAAGAGCACTCGATAGTATTGGTTAGAGGTGGAAGGGTAAAAGATTTACCAGGAGTTAGATATCACATCGTTCGTGGTGCATTAGATACAGCAGGTGTTGCTGGTCGCACACAACGTAGATCTAAGTATGGTGCAAAACGCCCTAAGAAGTAATTTAAAACTTTAAGAAGAAGACATGAGAAAAAGAGCAGCAAAAAAGAGACCACTTTTACCAGATCCAAAATTTAATGATCAGTTAGTAACACGTTTTGTTAACATGATGATGTGGGATGGTAAGAAGTCTGTAGCTTTTAAAGTATTCTATGATGCAATTGATATTGTTGAAGAGAAAAAGAATGACGAAGAAAAAACGGCGTTAGAAGTATGGAAAGATGCTTTATCTAATGTGATGCCTCACGTAGAAGTACGTAGTCGTCGTGTTGGTGGTGCTACATTCCAAATTCCAATGCAAATTCGTCCAGATCGTAAGGTTTCAACTGCGATGAAATGGTTAATTAGCTATTCACGTAAAAGAAATGAAAAATCTATGGCACAACGTTTAGCTGCAGAAGTATTAGCTGCTGCTAAAGAAGAAGGTGCAGCCGTTAAGAAAAGAGTTGATACTCACAAAATGGCTGAAGCAAATAAAGCATTCTCTCACTTTAGATTTTAATAAGAAATGGCAAGAGATTTAAAATTCACAAGAAATATAGGTATTGCTGCTCATATTGATGCAGGAAAAACCACTACTACAGAACGTATTCTTTATTATACAGGTGTTTCTCACAAAATTGGTGAAGTGCATGATGGTGCTGCAACAATGGATTGGATGGAGCAAGAACAAGAAAGAGGTATTACTATTACTTCTGCTGCGACAACTTGTACATGGGAGTTTCCAATTGAAAATGGAAAACCAACTGAGGATACTAAAGGATACCACTTTAATATTATTGATACTCCTGGTCACGTTGATTTTACCGTTGAGGTAAACCGTTCATTACGTGTACTAGATGGTTTAGTATTTTTATTTAGTGCAGTTGATGGTGTTGAGCCACAATCTGAGACTAACTGGAGACTAGCTGATAACTATAAAGTACCAAGAATTGGTTTCGTTAATAAAATGGACCGTCAAGGATCTAACTTTTTAGGTGTTTGTCAACAAGTGAAAGACATGTTAAAGTCTAACGCGGTACCAATCGTTTTAAATATTGGTGATGAGATAGATTTTAAAGGTATTATAGATTTAGTTAAGAATAGAGCTATTGTATGGCATGACGAAACTCAAGGGGCGACTTTTGATGTTGTAGAAATTCCTGAAGAGCTTAAGGAAGAAGCAAGAAAGTATAGAGCTTTATTAATTGAAGAAGTCGCAAGTTACGATGAGAACTTATTAGAAAAGTTCATGGAAGATGAGGATTCTATTACAGAAGAAGAAGTGCACGCTGCACTTAGAGCTGCTGTAATGGATATGGCAATCATTCCTATGATTTGTGGTTCTGCTTTCAAAAATAAAGGTGTACAATTTTTATTAGATGCTGTATGTCGTTACTTACCTTCTCCAGTAGATAAGGAAGGTATCGTAGGTATGAATCCAGATACAGAGCAAGAAGAAATTCGTAAGCCAGATGTAAAGGAGCCTTTCGCTGCTTTAGCATTTAAAATTGCTACTGATCCTTTCGTAGGGCGTTTAGCATTCTTTAGAGCTTATTCTGGTCGTTTAGATGCAGGCTCGTACGTGTTGAATAATCGTTCTGGTAAAAAAGAGCGTATTTCACGTATTTACCAAATGCATGCTAATAAGCAAAATGCAATTGATTTTATTGAAGCTGGTGATATTGGAGCTGCTGTTGGATTTAAATCTATTAAGACGGGGGATACATTAACATCTGAAAAGCATCCGATAGTTTTAGAATCTATGGACTTCCCTGATCCAGTAATTGGTATTGCGGTTGAGCCTAAGACAAAAGCAGACGTTGATAAATTGGGTATGGGCTTAGCTAAATTAGCTGAGGAAGATCCTACATTTACTGTACGTTCGGACGAAGCTTCAGGCCAGACTATTATTTCTGGAATGGGTGAGTTGCACCTAGATGTAATTGTTGATCGTCTTAAAAGAGAATTTAAAGTTGAGGTTAACCAAGGTCAACCACAAGTTGAGTATAAAGAAGCAATTACAGCTTCAGCAGATCATAGAGAAGTTTATAAAAAACAATCTGGTGGTCGTGGTAAATTTGCAGATATTGTATTTACAATTGAACCGGCAGATGAAGGTCAAATAGGACTTCAGTTTGAATCTGTTATTAAAGGTGGTAATGTTCCTAAGGAATTTATTCCTTCAATAGAGAAAGGGTTTAAGATGGCTATGGTAAATGGACCATTAGCTGGCTTCGAAGTAGATGCTATGAAGATAACTTTAAAAGATGGATCATATCATGATGTGGATTCTGATCAATTATCTTTCGAATTAGCAGCTAAATTAGGTTTTAAGAATGTTGCAAAAGCAGCTAAAGCCGTAATTATGGAGCCGATAATGAAACTTGAGGTTATTACACCTGAGGAAAATATGGGTGATATCGTTGGTGATTTAAATAGAAGAAGAGGTCAAGTAAGTGACATGGGTGATAGAGCTGGTGCAAAAACTGTAAAAGCTACTGTTCCATTATCTGAAATGTTTGGTTATGTAACAACATTAAGAACATTATCATCTGGTAGAGCAACATCAACAATGGAATTTTCACATTATGCTGAGACACCTAAGAATATTTCTGAGGAAGTAATTGCAGCAGCTAAAGGCGTAGAAGCTTAAAACTAAATAGAAAATGAGTCAAAAAATTAGAATAAAATTAAAGTCTTACGATCACAATTTAGTTGATAAGTCTGCTGATAAGATTGTAAAAACAGTAAAGAGTACAGGTGCAGTTGTAACAGGGCCAATTCCATTACCAACTCACAAGAAAATTTTCACTGTATTACGTTCACCACACGTAAACAAGAAGTCAAGAGAACAATTTCAATTAAGCTCTTATAAGAGGTTGCTAGATATTTACTCTTCGTCATCTAAGACGATTGATGCATTAATGAAGCTTGAATTACCAAGTGGAGTTGAAGTTGAGATAAAGGTGTAATTAAAACATAACATGTCCCACCGATGCGGTCGAGGGAAAAGCGGAAAAAATACGATTCAAGGCTGAAATGTATTTTCAGCCTTGAATTTTAAACAATAAATAATAATCAATAAATAATAATATGTCTGGGTTAATTGGAAAAAAAATCGGTATGACCAGCATTTTCGATGAAAACGGGAAGAATATTCCTTGTACAGTAATCGAAGCTGGGCCATGTATCGTTACCCAAGTCAGAACTGAAGAAGTGGATGGTTATTCTGCCCTTCAATTAGGTTTCGATGACGCGACAGAAAAAAGCGCTACTAAAGCTGATCTAGGTCATGCTAAAAAAGCGGGAACTTCTGTAAAACGCAAAGTTGTTGAATTTAAAGGTTTTGATGCGGAGTACAAATTAGGTGATGCAATCACAGTAGAGCAATTTACGCAAGGAGAATTTGTGGATATTGTTGGAACGTCAAAAGGTAAAGGTTTTCAAGGTGTTGTAAAACGTCATGGGTTTGCCGGTGTAGGCCAAGCAACGCACGGTCAACATAACCGTTTAAGAGCTCCTGGTTCTATTGGTGCTGCTTCATATCCTGCAAGAGTTTTTAAAGGAATGAAAATGGCAGGAAGAATGGGTGGTGACACTGTAAAAGTTCAAAATTTAAGAGTATATAAAGTAGTTGCTGAAAAGAACTTACTTGTTGTTAAAGGATGCGTTCCTGGTCACAAAAACTCTTATGTAATTATTGAGAAGTAATGAAGGTAGCAGTTTTAGATATAAACGGAAAAGATACGGGTAGAAAAGCAGAGCTTTCTAAAGACGTATACGCTATAGAGCCTAATAATCATGCTGTCTATTTAGATGTTAAGCAATACTTAGCAAATCAAAGACAGGGAACACATAAGGCTAAAGAAAGAGCGGAGATCGCAGGTAGTACACGAAAGATTAAGAAACAAAAAGGAACAGGTACGGCACGTGCTGGTTCTATTAAATCAGGTGTATTTAAAGGTGGTGGTCGTATGTTTGGTCCTAGACCAAGAAACTACGGATTTAAATTAAATAAAAACGTAAAACGATTAGCGCGTAAATCTGCACTAAGTATTAAAGCAAATGATAAATCGATAATGGTATTGGAAGACTTCAATTTTGATGCTCCAAAAACCAAAAATTTTATCAATGTTTTAAAGGCTTTAGAAGTAGAAAACAAAAAATCTCTGATTGTGTTGGGTGGCTCAAATAATAATGTATATTTGTCATCACGCAATTTTAAAGGTTCTGAAGTTGTAACAGCTTCAGAATTAAGTACTTACAAAATAATGAATGCTAATAAAGTGATTCTTATTGAGAGTGCATTAGAAGGAATTGAATCGAATTTAAGTAAATAGAACAGATGAGTATCTTAATAAAACCTATAATCACTGAAAAGGCAACGATGCAAAGTGAGTTGTTAAATGCGTATGCATTTGAAGTGAATACAAAGGCGAACAAGGTAGAAATCAAGAAGGCAGTTGAGGCTGCTTATGGAGTTTCTGTAGCTAAAGTTCGTACGATAAATGTCCGTCCAGATAGAAAGACTAAGTTTACAAAAACTGGTGTTCAACATGGTAAAACAAATGCTGTTAAAAAGGCAATTGTACAACTGGCGGAAGGTGAAACAATAGATTTATACGCTAACATGTAATTCGACTTATGTCAGTAAGAAAATTAAAACCAATCACATCAGCTCAGCGATTTAGAGTAGTAAATGGATTCGATGCCATCACTACTGATAAGCCGGAAAAGAGTTTACTTGTTCCGAAAAAACGATCTGGTGGTAGAAACAATCGAGGAAAAATGACTATGCGCCATTTAGGTGGAGGTCATAAAAAGAAGTATCGTATTATCGATTTCAAACGTAACAAAACTGGGATTCCAGCGGAAGTTAAGACAATTGAATATGATCCAAACAGAACAGCATTTATTGCACTACTAAATTACCAAGATGGTGAGAAACGTTACGTTATCGCTCAGAATGGTTTACAAGTAGGGCAAACGATAGTGTCTGGTGAAAGTGGTGTTGCCCCAGAAATAGGAAATGCAATGCCATTAAGTGAAATACCTTTAGGTACTATTATTTCTTGTATAGAGTTACGTCCAGGTCAAGGTGCTGTTATGGCGCGTAGTGCTGGGGCATTTGCTCAATTAATGGCAAGAGATGGTAAGTTTGCTACGGTTAAATTACCATCTGGTGAAACTAGATTGGTATTAGTAACATGTATGGCTACAATAGGTGTTATTTCTAATTCAGATCACCAATTATTGGTGTCAGGTAAAGCTGGTAGAAGTAGATGGTTAGGAAGACGTCCAAGAGTAAGACCAGTAGTGATGAATCCAGTTGATCACCCAATGGGTGGTGGTGAAGGTAAATCTTCAGGTGGTCATCCAAGATCTAGAAACGGTATTCCTGCTAAAGGTTATAGAACACGTTCTAAGACGAAAGCGAGTAATAAGTATATTGTAGAACGTAGAAAGAAATAATTAAGATAGTATGGCACGTTCATTAAAAAAAGGACCTTATATCCATTATAAATTAGAGAAGAAAGTTGCAGAAAATGTAGCTTCAAACAAAAAGACAGTTATTAAAACTTGGTCTAGGGCATCAATGATTTCTCCAGATTTCGTTGGTCAGACTATAGCAGTTCATAATGGTCGTCAGTTTGTTCCAGTTTATGTAACTGAAAACATGGTAGGTCACAAATTAGGAGAATTTTCACCGACAAGATCTTTTAGAGGTCATGCAGGTGCTAAGAATAAAGGTAAAAAATAAGAATCATGGGAAGTCGTAAAAAACAAATGGCGGAAGCCATTAAGGCTGAAAAAAAGCAAGTTGCTTTCGCTAAGCTAAATAACTGTCCTACATCTCCAAGAAAAATGCGTTTAGTTGCGGATTTGGTTCGAGGTCAAAAAGCAGAAAAGGCACTTCAGATTCTTAGATTTAGCCCTAAGGAAGCCTCGCGTCGTTTAGAAAAATTGGTTATGTCGGCAATAGCAAATTGGCAAGCCAAGAACGAAGATGCAGATGTTGAAGAAGCAAAGCTTTACATTAAGGAGATAAGAGTTGATGGCGGATCTATGTTAAAGAGATTGCGTCCGGCTCCTCAAGGTAGAGCGCACAGAATTAGAAAGCGTTCAAATCATGTAACCGTGGTTGTAGATGCATTAAATAAAACACAAAGCTAAGATAGAGATATGGGACAAAAGACAAATCCAATCGGAAATCGCTTAGGTATTATCAGAGGATGGGAATCTAACTGGTATGGCGGAAATGATTATGGTGATAAACTTGCTGAGGATGATAAAATCCGTAAGTATATCCATGCTCGTTTATCTAAAGCTAGTGTTAGTAGAGTAATTATTGAGCGTACGCTTAAACTTGTAACCGTTACTATCACTACTGCAAGACCTGGTATTATTATTGGAAAAGGTGGACAAGAGGTAGATAAGTTAAAAGAAGAGCTTAAAAAAATTACAGGTAAAGAGGTTCAATTGAACATCTTTGAAATTAAAAGACCAGAACTCGATGCACATTTAGTTGCTGCTAGTGTTGCTCGTCAAATAGAAAGCCGAATTTCTTACAGACGTGCAATAAAAATGGCAATTGCTGCGGCAATGCGTATGAATGCAGAGGGAATAAAAATTCAGATTAGTGGTCGTTTGAATGGTGCTGAAATGGCACGTTCAGAGCACTATAAAGAGGGTCGTATTCCATTATCTACATTTAGAGCTGATATTGATTATGCACTGGTCGAGGCGCATACTACTTATGGTAGGTTAGGTGTAAAGGTGTGGATTATGAAAGGTGAAGTTTATGGAAAAAGAGAACTTTCTCCATTAGTTGGTCTTTCTAAGCAAAAAGGTAAAGGTGGACGAGGTGGAAATAAGAACCAACGTCGTAGAAAGTAATTCTTTAAAGAAAAGAAAATATGTTACAGCCTAAAAGAACAAAATTTCGTAAGCAGCAGAAAGGCCGCATGAAAGGAAATGCTGGAAGAGGACATTTGTTATCAAATGGAACCTTCGGTATTAAATCATTAGAGTCAACTTTTATAACTGCACGTCAGATAGAAGCAGCGCGTATTGCCGCTACTCGATACATGAAAAGAGAAGGATCGTTATGGATAAAAATATTTCCAGACAAACCGATCACAAAGAAACCTCTTGAAGTACGTATGGGTAAGGGTAAAGGTGCTGTAGAATATTGGGCAGCTGTTGTAAAACCGGGACGTATGTTATTTGAAATAAGTGGAGTGCCGTTAGAGACTGCTCAAGAAGCATTAAGACTAGCTGCACAAAAACTTCCAGTTAAAACTAAGTTTATCATAGCTAGAGATTACGAAGCTTAATAGAAAAGTATTATGAAGCAATCAGAAATTAAACAGCTTTCAACGGCTGATTTACAAGAGAAACTTAGTGAGACTAAAAAGAGTTATACTGACCTTAAAATGGCTCACGCTATATCTCCTTTAGATAATCCTATTCAGTTACGAGTGGCACGTCGTGCAGTAGCTAGAGTAGCAACTGAGTTAACTAAAAGAGACGGACAATAATTGTATTCTGCTGAAAAGATGGAAAAAAGAAACTTAAGAAAAGAACGTATAGGGATAGTTACTAGTAATAAAATGGAGAAGTCTATTGTTGTTGCTGAAGTAAAAAAGGTAAAGCACCCTATGTATGGAAAATTCGTGTTAAAGACAAAGAAATATGTCGCTCACGATGAGACAAACGACTGCAACGAAGGAGATACTGTAAAGATCATGGAAACACGACCTTTAAGTAAATCTAAATGTTGGAGATTAGTAGAAATAATTGAAAGAGCTAAGTAATTATGGTACAACAAGAATCAAGATTAAGAGTAGCTGATAACACTGGTGCTAAGGAGGTATTAACTATTCGAGTATTAGGTGGAACAAAAAGAAGGTATGCTTCTGTTGGTGATAAAATAGTTGTATCTGTAAAAGATGCTACGCCAAATGGAAATATTAAAAAAGGTGCTGTATCAACTGCAGTTGTCGTTCGTACATCTAAAGAGGTAAGACGCCCAGATGGATCTTACATTAGATTTGATGACAATGCTTGTGTTCTTCTAGGCCCTCAAGGGGAAATGAGAGGAACACGTGTTTTTGGTCCTGTAGCTAGAGAACTTCGTGACAAACAATTCATGAAAATTGTATCATTAGCACCTGAAGTGCTTTAATTGATAAATAAGATGACAAAGCTTAAAATAAAATCGGGAGATACTGTACAAGTTATTGCTGGTGATCACAAAGGGTCAGAAGGTAAGGTGCTGAAAGTATTACTAGATAAGAATAAGGCCATTGTAGAGGGTGTAAATATGGTTAAGAAACATACGAAACCAAGTGCACAAAGTCCTCAGGGTGGTATCGTAGAGAAAGAAGCATCAATTCATATATCTAACCTATCGTTGTTAACTGCTAAAGGAGAAGCAACTAGAGTAGGATATAGAATGGATGGCGACAATAAAGTAAGATTTTCTAAAAAATCTAATGAAGTAATTTAATTATGGCTTACGTTGCAAGATTAAAACAAGAGTACAAGGATAAGATTATACCTGCTCTTACAGAAGAATTTGGATATAAAAATGTAATGCAAGTACCTAAACTTCAAAAGATAGTCGTATCTAGAGGTGTTGGTGCAGCTGTTGCAGATAAAAAGTTGATTGATCACGCAGTTGATGAATTGACTAAAATAACTGGACAAAAAGCTATTTCGACAATTTCGAAGAAGGATGTTGCTTCATTTAAGTTACGTAAAGGTATGCCAATTGGTGCTAAAGTGACTTTAAGAGGAGAGCAGATGTATGAGTTTTTAGATCGTTTAGTAACCTCTGCTTTACCACGTGTTAGAGATTTCAGCGGAATAAAAGCTACTGGTTTTGATGGACGAGGAAATTATAACCTTGGTGTAACAGAGCAGATTATTTTTCCAGAGATTGATATTGATAAAATCAATAAAATCAATGGTATGGATATTACATTCGTGACTACTGCTGATACTGATAAAGAAGCTAAGTCATTATTAACAGAATTAGGTTTACCATTTAAAAAGAATTAATTATGGCTAAAGAATCAATGAAAGCCCGCGAGGTGAAACGCGCAAAGACGGTGGCAAAATATGCTGAGAAAAGAAAAGCTTTAAAAGAGGCTGGAGATTATGAAGCATTACAAAAATTACCTAAGAATGCATCACCAATACGCATGCACAACCGTTGTAAACTTACAGGTAGACCAAAAGGTTACATGAGACAATTTGGTGTTTCACGTGTTATGTTTAGAGAAATGGCTAACAAAGGATTAATACCTGGTGTCAAAAAGGCAAGTTGGTAAAATTATAAATGGGTTTTAGGTTTGGCAATAGTGTCAAAAACCATTACCGCAAATTAATAACTATGTATACAGATCCAATAGCGGATTATTTAACGCGAGTTAGAAATGCAGTCAAGGCAAACCACAGAGTGGTTGAGATACCTGCATCTAACTTAAAAAAAGAAATAACTAAAATATTGTTCGATCAGGGCTTTGTTTTAAGTTATAAGTTTGACGACGATTCAACGGCTCAAGGTATTATTAAAATAGCTTTGAAGTACAACAAAGAGACTAAAGAGTCTGTTATCAAAAGAATTCAAAGAATAAGTAAACCAGGTTTACGTAAATATGCTGGTGCTAACGAAATGCCGAGAATCTTAAATGGTTTAGGAATTGCAATTGTTTCTACTTCTCACGGAGTGATGACAGGTAAACAAGCGCAAAGAGAGAATGTTGGTGGCGAAGTATTATGTTACGTATACTAAAAACAGGAAATTATGTCAAGAATAGGTAAAAACCCAATAACAGTTCCTGAAGGTGTAACACTTGAGATTAAGGAAAATATTATAACTGCTAAGGGTAAATTAGGTGAATTAACTCAAGAGTATTCAGATATTACTATAAAACATGAAGACGGTACTATTACATTAGAACGTTCTTCTGAAAAGAAAGATCACAGAGCGAAACATGGCTTATATAGAGCTTTAATTGCGAATATGATAGAAGGTGTGTCAAAAGGCTGGACTAAAGAATTAGAATTAGTTGGTGTAGGTTACAGAGCTTCTAATCAAGGACAGAAATTAGATTTAGCGGTAGGATTTTCTCATAACATTATTTTAGATATTGCTCCAGAAGTAAAAGTAGAGACAATATCAGAAAAAGGTAAAAATCCGATTGTTAAATTAACATCTCATGACAAACAATTAGTTGGTCAAGTTGCTGCGAAAATACGTGGTTTCAGAAAACCAGAACCTTATAAGGGAAAAGGGATCAAGTTTGTTGGTGAAGAAATTAGAAGAAAAGCAGGTAAATCAGCTTAATAATTAAGTTATGGCATTGACAAAGAACGAAAGAAGAATAAGAATAAAAAGCAGAATCCGAAAGGTAGTATCTGGTACTGAAACAAAACCAAGATTAGCTGTTTTTAGAAGTAATAAAGAAATTTATGCTCAAGTCGTAAATGATGTAACTGGAGTAACACTAGCAGCTGCATCATCAAGAGATAAGGACATTGCGAAGTCTAAAGGAAATAAGACTGAGGTTGCGACTTTAGTTGGTAAGGCTGTTGCGGAAAAGGCTATTAAAGCAGGGGTTGAAACTATTTCTTTCGATAGAGGTGGTTACTTATATCATGGAAGAGTAAAATCATTAGCGGAAGGAGCTAGAGAAGCAGGACTTAAATTTTAAGACATTATGTATCAAAAATATAAAAACGCAGAATTAGTAAAGCCAGGTGGATTAGATCTTAAAGATCGTTTGGTTGGAGTACAGCGTGTAACTAAAGTAACTAAAGGTGGTAGAGCATTTGGTTTTTCAGCTATAGTTGTAGTAGGTAACGAAGAAGGAGTAGTAGGCCATGGTTTAGGTAAATCTAAAGATGTTGCAACTGCAATCGCAAAAGCCATTGAGGATAGTAAAAAGAATTTAGTAAGAATTCCTATTATTAAAGGAACGTTGCCACACGAACAGAAAGGTAAGTTTGGAGGAGCGAGAGTGAATATCATTCCTGCTGCACCAGGTACTGGTGTTATTGCAGGTGGTGCTGTAAGAACAGTTCTTGAAGCCGTTGGTGTACATGATGTATTATCAAAGTCTCAAGGTTCTTCAAACCCTCATAATGTGGTTAAAGCAACATTTGATGCTTTATTACAATTAAGAGATGCCAAATCAGTGGCAAAAGAACGTGGAATTTCACTTGAAAAAGTATTTAAAGGATAATCTAAGACAACATGGCAAAGATTAAAGTAAAGAAAGTAAAGAGTGCAATCAATCGGACAAAAAGACAAAAGCTAACATTATTGGCTTTAGGTTTAAAAAAGATTGGTCAAGTAGTAGAGCACGATGCCACACCAAATATCCTTGGTATGGTGAAAAAAGTTGAACACTTAGTTTCTGTAGAAGAAGCTTAAAAATATAACTTAAATGGATTTAAGTAATTTAAAACCTGCAGAAGGTTCAGTAAAAAATCAAGGAAAGCGTATTGGACGTGGTCAAGGATCAGGTAAAGGTGGTACAGCTACAAGAGGTCATAAGGGAGCAAAGTCACGTTCTGGTTATTCCAAGAAATTAGGATTTGAAGGTGGACAAATGCCTTTACAGAGACGTGTTCCTAAGTTTGGATTTACCAATATTAATCGAGTAGAATATCAAGGTGTAAACTTAGATACTTTGCAACAGTTAGTAGACGATAAAAAAATCAAGGGAAGTGTTGATTTTGAATCTTTAGTTTCTATGGGGCTTGCTGGTAAAAATGAACTAGTTAAAATTCTAGGTAGAGGAGAGTTAAAAACTAAATTAACAGTCACTGCTCATAAATTTACTGCTACGGCAAAAGCTGCTATTGAAGCTGCTGGTGGTGAAGCTGTAACTTTATAAGACTATAAGGATGAAAATAATAGAAACATTAAAAAACGTCTGGAAAATCACTGAACTTAAGGATAGAATAATTCTAACCTTAGGTTTGCTTTTGGTATACCGTTTTGGTGCTCAGACTCCATTACCAGGTATAGATATAGATAAGCTGGGTGGTTTGCAGTCTGGTGTAGACGGAGGTATTTTAGGATTGTTAAACGCTTTTACAGGTGGTGCATTTGCTAATGCTTCTGTATTTGCTTTAGGTATAATGCCCTACATATCTGCATCTATTGTTGTTCAATTAATGGGTATTGCGATTCCTTATTTACAAAAGCTTCAAAAAGAAGGTGCAAGTGGACAGAAGAAAATAACACAAATAACACGCTGGTTGACTATTGGTATTTGCTTAGTGCAAGCTCCAGGTTATTTAGCTAGTGTACCAGCCTTATCTGGTGCTCAATCAATGAGCGCGTTATTGGTTCCTGGTTTTTCTGAAAATATATTCTACTTTTCATCTGTAATAATCTTAGTAACGGGTTGTGTATTTGCAATGTGGCTAGGGGAAAAAATCACAGATAAAGGTATCGGTAATGGTATTTCTTTATTAATTATGGTTGGTATCATAGCAACTATGCCCCAATCATTTATCCAAAATGCAGCTTCTAGATTAGAAGGCGGCAATGGTGGATTTATGATGATATTAATAGAAATGGTTATTTGGTTTGTAATAATCTTGGCTTCAGTGTTTTTGGTAATGGCAGTAAGAAAAATTGCTGTTCAATATGCAAGAAGAACGGCTTCTGGTGGTTATGAGAAAAATGTATTTGGTTCTAGACAGTTCTTACCTTTAAAATTGAACGCATCTGGTGTAATGCCAATTATCTTTGCTCAAGCAATTATGTTTGTACCTGGATTGATAGGACAAGCGTCTTTTTTAGAAGGTACAGATACAGGTCAGTGGTTACAAGCAGAATTTGGTAATAATTTATTTGGGTTTTGGTACAACTTAGTATTCGCTTTATTGATTATAATATTTACATATTTCTATACAGCGATTACAGTGCCTACTAATAAAATGGCTGATGATTTGAAGAGAAGTGGTGGATTTATTCCTGGGATAAGACCTGGGACTGAAACAGCTGAATATTTAGATAAAATAATGTCGCAAATAACCTTACCGGGATCTATTTTCTTGGCTTTGGTCGCAGTATTCCCAGCATTTGTTTTTCAATTTGCAGGGGTGCAACAAGGGTGGTCATTGTTTTTTGGTGGTACATCCCTTTTAATTATGGTTGGTGTGGCAATTGATACAATGCAGCAGATTAATTCTTATTTGTTAAATAAGCATTATGATGGCTTGATGAAGACTGGGAAAAACAGAAAATCTGTGACCTCATAATTATAAAACTAATTTAGAGAGTTTGATTTTACTCAATTAGGCAAGGTTTTTGTTAATTGAAAATCAAATACTAAAAATTATTTATGGCAAAACAAGCAGCAATAGAACAAGACGGAACAATTATCGAAGCATTATCAAATGCTATGTTTCGTGTAGAATTAGAGAATGGTCACATTGTGACTGCACATATATCTGGTAAAATGCGTATGCATTATATTAAGTTGTTACCAGGGGATAAAGTAAAATTAGAAATGAGTCCTTATGATTTAACTAAGGCTCGTATAACTTATAGATACTAAAAATAGTATTTAAAAAATCGAAACAGATGAAAGTAAGAGCATCAGTTAAAAAGAGAAGTGCTGATTGTAAATTGGTACGACGCAAAGGAAGACTTTACGTAATTAACAAAAAGAATCCTAGATTCAAACAAAGACAAGGATAAAAAGTAAAGAAGTCATTAGTATATAGTAGTTAGACGAATCTGTTCGAAATAGAAATGTTTAGGATTCTAATAACGAAAAACTAACAGCTAAAAACTAAAAAATATGGCAAGAATTGCAGGTGTAGACATACCAAAACAAAAAAGAGGTGTTATCTCTTTAACTTATATCTACGGAGTAGGTAGAAGTAGATCAAAAGAAATTTTAGCAGCGGCTAAGGTTGACGAAAGTACGAAAGTACAAGATTGGACTGATGATGAAATCGGTGCTATCCGTGATGCGGTCGGTACTTTTAAAATCGAAGGTGAATTACGTTCTGAAACACAACTAAACATTAAGCGATTAATGGATATTGGTTGTTACAGAGGTATTCGTCATAGAGCAGGTCTTCCATTAAGAGGACAACGTACTAAGAATAACTCTCGTACTAGAAAAGGAAGAAGAAAAACAGTTGCTAACAAAAAGAAAGTAACTAAATAATAAATAGTCTTTAGTCTTTAGACGTTGGAAAGAATCTGTTTGAAATTTAAAGGTTTAGGATTCTAGCGACTATTAACTATTACTAAAAACTAAAAGTAAACATGGCAAAGTCAAGTACAAAAAAACGTAAAGTAATTGTTGATGCAATAGGGGAAGCTCATATCACAGCATCTTTTAATAATATCATCATATCTTTAACAAATAAAAAAGGTGACGTTATTTCTTGGTCATCAGCGGGTAAAATGGGTTTTAGAGGTTCTAAGAAGAACACACCTTACGCAGCACAATTAGCAGCAGAAGATGCAGCAGGTGTGGCAAAAGAAGCTGGATTAAAGAAAGTAAAAGCATACGTAAAAGGTCCAGGTAATGGTAGAGAATCTGCTATTAGATCTATACACAATGCTGGTATTGAAGTTTCAGAAATCATTGATGTTACTCCACAGCCACATAATGGATGTCGCCCTCCAAAAAGAAGAAGAGTATAATTTATTTAATAAAAAACTAATATCGAATGTTAATACAGTTGATATTAGTTTTTTATATGTAAATTTGCAAATTCAAAAATAATAACAAGTATCACCGAGAGGTTAACGTTTGTAGAAGGATAAGCTTAAGACCTTAATTTTACAATCACTCTCATAACAAATTAAAAATGGCAAGATATACTGGTCCTAAAACTAAAATAGCTCGTAAATTCGGACAAGCTATATTCGGAGATGATAAAAACTTCGAAAAAAGAAATTATCCTCCAGGACAACACGGAAATAACCGTCGTCGTGGAAAGAAATCTGAGTATGCAATCCAGCTAATGGAGAAGCAAAAAGCTAAATATACTTATGGTGTATTAGAAAAGCAATTCAGAAACATGTTTAAAAGAGCAACTGCTGCTCAAGGCATCACAGGTGAAGTATTATTACAATTATGTGAATCTCGTTTAGATAACGTGGTTTTTAGAATGGGTATTTCTCCAACAAGAAGTGGTGCTAGACAATTAGTTTCTCACAGACACATTACGGTAAATGGTGAAAAGGTAAACATTCCGTCTTACCAATTAAAAGCTGGTGATGTTGTAGGTGTAAGAGAAAAATCTAAATCATTAGAAGCTATTCAAAATTCATTATCTAACTCTAGTAATGTTTACGAATGGATTACTTGGAATAATGATACTATGAATGGTACATATGTTGCTGTTCCTGCAAGAATTCAGATTCCAGAACAAATCAACGAACAATTTATCGTTGAACTTTACTCTAAATAATAAATTAATCATATTGGTATTTAGCCAAAGGATTTATAGGTATTCTTCACTTATAAATCGCGCAACTAAGTAACAATTAAAACGAAGAAAAATATGGCAATTTTAAATTTTCAAAAACCTGATAAAGTAATCATGATTGATTCTACTGATTTCGAAGGTAAATTCGAGTTCAGACCGTTAGAGCCAGGATATGGATTAACAGTAGGTAATGCTTTACGAAGAGTGTTATTATCTTCCTTAGAAGGTTTTGCAATTACTTCAGTAAGAATAGAAAGTGTAGATCATGAGTTTTCTACAATTTCTGGTGTAGTTGAAGATGTTACTGAAATGATTTTAAACTTAAAGCAAGTAAACTTTAAGCGTCAAATAGATGAAATAGATAATGAAACTGTTACGATTTCTATTTCAGGACAAGAGCAAATTACAGCGGGTGACTTTCAGAAATTTATTTCAGGCTTCCAAGTATTAAATACAGATTTAGTTATCTGTAACTTAGATCCTAAAGTAAATATCAATATGGAATTAACTATCGAGAAAGGTAGAGGTTATGTTCCTGCTGAAGAAAATAAGAAAGCTTCTGCGCCAATCGGTACTATTTTTACAGATTCAATTTACACTCCTATAAAGAATGTAAAGTATAGCATAGAAAATTTTCGTGTTGAGCAAAAAACAGATTACGAGAAATTAGTTTTCGAAATTAGAACTGATGGATCAATTAACCCAAAAGATGCGTTAACTGAGGCTGCTAAGATATTAATTCACCATTTCATGCTATTCTCTGATGAGCGCATAACTCTCGAGGCAGATGAAATTGCACAGACTGAAACTTATGATGAAGAATCACTTCACATGAGACAATTATTGAAAACTAAGTTAGTTGATATGGATCTTTCTGTTCGTGCGCTTAATTGTTTAAAAGCTGCTGAAGTGGATACTTTAGGCGATTTAGTATCGTTCAATAAAAATGATTTAATGAAATTCAGAAACTTTGGTAAGAAGTCTTTAACAGAGCTAGAAGAACTAGTAAACGTTAAAGGTCTTAACTTTGGTATGGATTTAAGTAAATATAAACTAGATAAAGATTAATTAATCATATTTTGCTCTCCTTATATTAGGATATGGTAGCAAGATGATAAAACAAATGTCATGAGACACGGAAAAAAATTCAATCACTTAGGAAGACAAACTGCGCATAGAAAAGCAATGCTCGCTAATATGGCATGTTCACTAATAGAGCATAAGCGTATTAATACTACAGTAGCTAAAGCTAAGGCTCTAAAGCAGTTCGTAGAACCAATGATTACGAAATCTAAATCAGATACAACACATAATAGACGTATTGTTATGTCTAAGTTAAGACAAAAAGACATCGTAGCTGAGTTGTTTAGAGATGTAGCCCCTAAGATTGGTGATCGTCCAGGTGGTTATACTCGCATCATCAAACTAGGAAATAGATTAGGTGATAATGCTGATATGGCTATGATAGAGTTAGTTGATTATAACGAACTTTATAATGCAGGTAAAGCAGAGAAGAAAACAACTCGTAGAAGTAGAAGAGGTGGTAAGAAAGCTGCCACAACTCCACCTGTCGAGACTAAAGCTTCAAACGAAGAAGAATAAATGTTAATAAGCATTAATAAATATCAAGGATAAACTGTTTTAGTTTATCCTTTTTTTTTGGAATTTTGTAAAACCTTTTAAACAATACAGATGAAATACAAACAAAGAAAGAAAGCACTTATTCTATTAGCCGATGGAACAATTTTTCATGGTAAATCTATTGGAAAAGAGGGGTCAGCTTTTGGTGAGGTATGTTTTAATACTGGTACAACGGGTTATCAAGAAATCTTTACAGATCCATCATACTATGGTCAGTTAATGGTTACAACTAACGCTCATATTGGAAACTATGGTACAAAGGAAGATGAAATAGAATCTGATGACGTAAAAATTGCTGGTTTAATTTGTAAGAATTTCAGTTTTGAATATTCAAGACCAGCAGCGGAAGGATCATTAGAGGAGTTCTTTGAAAAGCATAAAACATTAGCTATAGCTGATGTAGATACGAGAGCATTAGTTAGCTATATCAGGGATAATGGAGCTATGAATGCTGTTATTTCAACTGATGTAGAAAATGTAGAAGGGTTAAAGAAGCAACTTGCTGAGATACCTTCAATGAAAGGATTAGAATTAGCCTCTCAAGTTTCAACTAAAGAACCTTACTATTATGGTGATGAAAATGCAACGCATAAAATAGCTGCTTTAGATATAGGTATTAAAAAAAATATTCTAAGAAATCTTTCTCAAAGAGACGCATATATTAAGGTTTTTCCATATAATTCTAAGTTTGAAGATTTAGAAGCTTTTAATCCAGATGGTTATTTTTTATCTAACGGTCCTGGTGATCCAGAGCCATTAGTTGAAGCACAAGAGTTGGCAAAAGAAATTATAGCCAAGAATAAGCCATTGTTTGGAATCTGCTTAGGTCACCAAGTTATAGCCTTAGCTAATGGAATTTCAACTTATAAAATGCATAATGGTCACAGAGGCATTAATCACCCAGTCAAAAACTTATTAACTGGTAAAGGTGAGATAACATCTCAAAACCATGGATTTGCAATAAATAGAGAGGAGACAGAATCTAATAGTAATGTAGAAATTACGCATGTACACCTTAATGATAATACAGTTGCTGGTATAAGGATTAAAGATAAGAATTGCTTCTCTGTGCAATACCATCCGGAATCAAGCCCTGGTCCAAATGATTCAATTTATTTATTTGATCAGTTTATAGAAAATATTAAAAATAACTAATACTAAATTGGCAATGATTTACAAATTTCATTGTCAATTTTGTTTTACGAAAACATTATAGTTTATTGATAACATAAATCTAATACAGATAGATATGCTATCGATTTACATTTTTGTAAATTTGATTTCAATATAAAAATAACTTAAACCAAAAATAATGAGCATTATAATTAATGTCCACGCGAGACAAATTTTAGATTCTAGAGGAAATCCAACAGTAGAAGTTGATGTAGTTACAGAAAATGGAATAATGGGAAGAGCCGCTGTGCCTTCTGGTGCTTCGACTGGAGAACATGAAGCTGTAGAGTTAAGAGATGGTGGTAATGCTTACATGGGTAAAGGTGTGTTGAAGGCAGTAGAAAATGTAAATGCAATAATTGCTGAAGAGTTATTAGGTGTTTCAGTTTTTGAGCAAAATGCAATTGATCAAATGATGATAGAATTAGATGGCACACCAAATAAATCAAAGCTTGGTGCAAATGCTATCTTAGGTGTTTCATTAGCTTGTGCTAAGGCAGCAGCTAATGAGTTAGGGATGCCTTTATATAGATATGTTGGTGGTGTCTCTGCAAATACATTACCGGTCCCAATGATGAATATTATAAATGGAGGTTCTCACAGTGATGCACCAATTGCATTTCAAGAGTTTATGGTTATGCCCGTAAAGGCTAAAAACTTTACACATGCCATGCAAATGGGAACTGAGATTTTTCATAATCTTAAGAAAGTATTACACGATAGAGGATTGAGTACTGCAGTAGGTGATGAAGGTGGGTTTGCGCCTAACTTAGAAGGAGGAACAGAAGATGCTTTAGATACTATAAAAAAGGCTGTTGATAATGCAGGATATACTTTAGGTGATGATGTGATGATTGCCTTAGATTGCGCTGCAGCAGAATTTTATAAAGATGGTAAATACGATTACACCATTTTTGAAGGTGAATCTGGAAGCGTTAGAACAAGTAAAGAGCAAGCAGATTATTTAGCTGAGTTATCTCGCAATTATCCAATCATATCTATTGAAGATGGAATGGATGAAAACGATTGGGATGGTTGGAAATATTTAACTGAGCAGGTAGGTGATAAAGTACAATTAGTAGGTGATGATTTATTTGTAACTAACGTAGAGCGTTTAGGAAGGGGTATTTCAGAAAGTATTGCTAATTCTATATTAATTAAAGTGAATCAAATAGGAACACTTACAGAAACTATTGCAGCAGTAAACATGGCTCATAACGCTGGTTACACTTCTGTAATGTCTCACAGATCTGGCGAAACAGAAGACAATACCATTGCAGATTTAGCTGTAGCACTTAATTGTGGGCAGATTAAAACTGGTTCTGCATCACGTAGTGATCGTATGGCAAAATATAATCAGCTATTGCGCATAGAGGAAGAATTAGGAAGTGTTGCTTATTTTCCACAAGAGAATGCTTTTAAAATAAAATAAATAAAATATAACTCACTTATATTTTGAAAAGCGGTTACTATTTGTAACCGCTTTTTTTGATTAAAAAGTCTAACGCTTCAATTGTTAAAAGCGTTATAAATCTGCTTCCGAAATCGTTTGATATTTTGTAAATTTGTACTCCTCTAAATAAATAACAAATAGAACATATGTCAGATAAAGCTACGTTAGAAATTAATGGTAAAAAATATGAATTTCCTATCGTTATCGGTACGGAAAATGAGGTTGCTATTGATATTAAAAGTTTACGAGGCGCCACAGAAGGAGTTATAACAATTGATCCAGGATATAAAAATACCGGTAGTTGCGAAAGTGCAATTACATTTCTTGATGGTGAAAAAGGTATATTAAGATATCGCGGTTACTCTATTGAAGAATTAGCTGAGAAGGCAGATTTTTTAGAAGTAGCCTATTTGTTAATTTTTGGCGAATTACCAAACCAAGAGCAATTAGATAAATTTGATGCTGATATTAAATCGCATTCAGTTGTCGATGACGATATAAAAAAGATTTTGGATGCATTTCCAAAATCGGCTCACCCAATGGGAGTTCTTTCTTCTTTAACAAGTGCATTAACTGCTTTTTATCCTTCTTCTGTAGACGTAGATTCAGAAGAAGCAATGTACGATTCTATAGTTAGGATACTGGGCAAATTTCCAGTTTTAGTAGCATGGACGATGCGGAAGAAACATGGTATGCCTTTGGACTATGGTGATAATAAACTCAGCTATGTTGAGAATGTATTAAAAATGATGTTTAAAAGCCCTAATAGTGAGTATGAACAGAATCCTATTTTAATCAACGCATTAGATAAGTTATTAATTCTTCATGCAGATCACGAACAAAACTGCTCTACCTCTACTGTAAGAATAACAGGTTCCTCTCACGCAGGATTATTTGTATCGCTTGCATCAGGAATTTCTGCTCTTTGGGGACCACTGCACGGTGGAGCAAATCAGGCTGTATTAGAAATGCTAGAAGCTATAAAAGAAGATGGGGGAGATACTAAAAAATATATGGCTAAAGCAAAAGACAAAAGCGATCCTTTTCGTTTAATGGGCTTTGGTCACAGGGTATACAAAAACTTTGATCCAAGAGCAAAGATTATTAAAGTTGCTGCTGATGAAGTTCTAAATGATTTAGGAGTTGAAGATCCAATTTTAGATATAGCAAAAGGCTTAGCAAAAGAAGCATTGGAGGATCAATACTTTATAGACAGAAAACTATATCCAAATGTAGATTTCTACTCTGGTATAATTTATAGAGCAATGGGTATACCTGTTGAGATGTTTACTGTTATGTTTGCTCTAGGGCGTTTACCTGGTTGGATAGCTCAGTGGCGTGAAATGCGTTTACGTAAAGAACCAATTGGTAGACCAAGACAGTTATATACTGGTGAAACTTACAGGGAATTTACATCAATAGAAGAAAGATAAATTAATACAATAAGTATTTCAAAGCTTCATAATTACTATGAAGCTTTTTGTATTTTAGTAACCTATGAAATTAAACATTCAGAATGAAACTGCTCGTTTAAGGGCTGTTATATTGGGAACAGCTGACAGTAATGGTCCAACACCTTCTATTGAAGAAGCGTATGACCCAAAATCTATATTACATATAAAAGCTGGTACCTATCCGAAAAATAGCGACATGATTAAGGAGATGGATGCAGTAGCCAGAGTTTTTGCCAAGTACGATGTGAAGGTTTATAGGCCAAAACCTATTAAGGACTACAACCAAATATTTTCAAGAGATATTGCTTTTGTAATAGAAGATAAACTGATAAAAGCTAATATTTTACCAGATAGAGAACGCGAATATGACGCAATTAGTCATGTTGTAGAACAGATCGATGAGGATAAAGTAATTGTACTTCCGGAAGAATGCCACGTAGAAGGTGGAGATGTAATGCCCTGGAATGATTATATCTTTATTGGTACATATTCTGGTGAAGATTATTCTGAATATATTACTGCACGCACTAATATGGATGCCGTAATTACTCTACAAGAGTTATTTCCTAATAAAAGAGTAAAGTCATTTGAGCTCAGAAAGTCTAATACGGAAGCTAAAGAGAACGCTTTGCATTTAGATTGTTGTTTTCAACCCGTTGGCAAGGATAAAGCAATATTACATAGAAATGGCTTTTTGGTTGAAAGCGAATATAACTGGCTTGTTAATTATTTTGGTAAAGAAAATATCTTTGAAATTACTAAAGATGAAATGTATAACATGAATAGTAATGTGTTTTCAATATCAGAAGACATCATTATTTCGGAAAAGAATTTTACTAGATTAAATACATGGTTAAGAGAAAACGGCTTTACAGTAGAGGAAGTGCCATATGCTGAAATTGCAAAGCAAGAAGGCTTATTAAGATGCTCTACACTGCCTCTTATCAGAGATTAATTAGTGTTATTTTCTATAAAGAAAGTAGTTGTTTACAAGATTTATATATTCTTGTTTAGCTTCATCTTCACTAATATTTTGTACTTGAAAAAGAGCGTTAGTTTTAAAAGCATTAATGATTGGTTTCCGACTACTAGGCCTACCATAATTATTAGTTGCTTTTTTATAATAAGCGTAAAGTCGAAGTAAGAAATCAGCAGGAAATGGTTCTGTATGATCGTTTACACGTTCTACAGCGGTATCAAACTCAATATCTAATTTCTTAGTTGTCATTTCATTTCTGCAATAACGCTTTCGCCACCGCGCACTTTTTGGTTTAATTCTACTTTAATATCAGCATCTAAAGGTAAAAATAAATCAACTCTTGAACCAAATTTAATAAATCCGGAATCAGAACCTTGAGAAGCTATTGAATTTGGCAATGCATAATTTACTATACGTTTTGCTAGTGCTCCAGCTATTTGTCTGTAGAGTATTTTTCCAAAACCATCATTTTGTACAACGACCGTTGTACGTTCATTTTCTTCACTTGCTTTGGGATGCCACGCTACTAAATACTTTCCTGGATGGTATTTACTATAAGTTATATTACCACTTATAGGATAGCGCGTTACATGTACATTTAAAGGTGACATAAAAACAGATACTTGAATGCGTCTGTCTTTAAATACTTCATTTTCCATAACTTCTTCAATAACAACTACTTTTCCGTCTACCGGAGATAAAGCCTGTTTTTCATTAGAATGTGTGTGCCTCTTAGGATTTCTAAAAAACTGAAGAATTAATATGAAAAATATAAGAACGATAATCATGAAGCCTTTGCGCATCCACTCATTACTTATAAATTCATCAATTAAGAATATTGATGCAACGACTATTACCAGTGTAATAAAAATAATTTTATGACCTTCTTTATGAAACATAGTTGATTATACTTAAAAATAAATACATAAATGGTGCTGCAAAGATAAGACTATCTAGACGATCTAAAAGGCCACCATGACCAGGCATAATAACACCACTATCTTTAACGCCTGCCTGACGTTTAAACTTTGACTCAATTAAGTCTCCAAAAGTACCAAATACACTTACTATTATTGCCATTATAAGCCAACTGGTAGAATTAAGAGTTTCAGAATAAAGTGCTATAAAATAACTAGCTATGCATGCAAAGAATAAACCTCCTAAAAAGCCTTCAACAGTTTTCTTAGGTGAAATACTTGGAAACAGTTTTTGCTTTCCAAAATTTTTGCCAACTAAATAGGCAGCACTGTCGTTTACCCAAACTAAAATGAATGCACCTAAGAGCAATAACGGAGTGAAAATATTTTTAAAATTGGCGATAAGCAATAGAAATACAAAACCACTACTAAGATAAAATGTAGTTGTAATATAACGTTTGGTCTCAAAAAGAGGAATTTTTTTAAATGTAAATAAATCTTTTAACAGAATAAGATTTACAAATATGGAGGTGACAAGAAGAATATTGATGGCTTCATAACTATTATTTATGTCTGCCTTGTAAAGACATATATACCAAAAAAAAGCGTAGATAATTATAAAAATCAAATAGTGTATATAACCTTTTAGTTTTATCAGTTTACTATATTCCATTAAGCTGATAATTCCAAATAGGGCTAACAAGATTATTAAACCTAGCTGAAAGTAGAGGGAGCTAATGAGTAATAAAACATACACAGTACCAGATAAAGCCCTTGTGAGTAATTCTTTCATTACAAATCTTCTAGTAGAAGTAAATATAAATTTTTAGAACTACTTCCATAAGTTAAAAAGTCTTTATCATCAGCAGCTTTAAAGTGCTTTATTGTTGTAATATTTGTAGGTATTTTGGTCTTACTTTTTTCTTTAATTCCTTTTAACCCTTCTCCAATACTTTCTACAAATTGACTCGTTGTAGCATATATGATGAAGTGTTCGGGAAGTTCCATTAATTTTTTCTCAGCAATTTGATTAGAAGAAATTAATAGTGATCCGTCATCGGAGATGAGATACTCGCAAGTTGATAAAAAATACGAGCTTTCAGAAATTTTATTAGTGCTATTAAGGTTAAAGTCCTTAAATAAATCAGTTAGACGTGTATCTATAAGAAATACCTTATCATCGTGCCATTGGTTTTCGCTTAAAATAGAATTAAAACTATCTTTAACTTCGGCCATGTTTTCACAGTAAAGAAATTTTCCACCATTAGCCTTAAAGTTTATCGTAAAACGCTCATCAACAGGCAACTTAACTTCAGGCATATATTTGCCACGCTCTTGATTTGGTATTTGTTCTTCGGATTGACTAGATTTTTTTCCAAAGAGTTTACGAAATAAGCTCATTCGTTAGTTGCTATTATTCTTATAATTAAGGAATCTCTCAAATATAAAAAAACTTAAATTAACATGTCGTCAATTTAAGTTTTTTATAGTTTTCCAAAAAATTTACTCTTCTTCTTCAGTAATAATTTCAGAAATTGTTTCAGGTTTATCGTAAGGCCTCTTTCCAAAAATCTTCTCTAGGTTGTCTTTGAAAATTACTTCTTTATCTAATAAAACTTCTGCCAACTCGGTAAGCTTATCTTTATTCTTTTCTAAGAGTTCGATAGCACGTTTATACTGATTTTCTATAATATCAGAAATTTCTTTATCGATAAGCTCTGCAGTTTGCTCACTATATGGTTTTGTAAATCCATACTCAGATTGACCCGAGTCATAATAAGTTAAGTTTCCTACTTTTTCGCTAAGGCCATAAATAGTTACCATCGCTCTAGCTTGTTTAGTTACTTTTTCTAAATCACTTAAAGCACCTGTTGAAATTTTATCAAAAATGACTTTCTCAGCAGCTCTGCCACCCAAAGCGGCACACATTTCATCTAACATTTGTTCAGGTCTTACGATAAGACGTTCTTCAGGTAGATACCAAGCAGCACCTAATGAACGCCCTCTTGGAACTATAGTTACTTTTACCAAAGGTGCAGCGTGTTCGAGCATCCAACTTACAGTTGCGTGTCCTGCTTCATGAAAAGCCACAGCACGTTTTTCTTCTGGTGTTATAATTTTATTTTTCTTTTCGAGACCACCAATAATTCTATCAACAGCGTCAAGAAAATCTTGCTTATTAACGGCCTTTTTGCCTTTTCTTGCTGCAATAAGCGCAGCTTCATTACAAACATTGGCAATATCTGCACCTGAGAATCCTGGCGTTTGTTTTGCAAGAAAATCTATATCTAGGGTTTCTTCTTTTTTAAGAGGGCGTAAGTGTACTTCAAAAATTTCTTTACGTTCTCTCACATCTGGAAGATCCACATAGATTTGACGATCAAAACGTCCTGCACGCATTAAAGCGCTATCAAGTACGTCAGCTCTGTTTGTCGCTGCAAGAACAATAACATTTGTGTTTGTCCCGAAACCATCCATTTCAGTTAATAACTGATTCAAAGTGTTTTCTCTTTCATCATTAGATCCTGAGAAATTATTCTTTCCTCTTGCGCGACCAATGGCATCTATCTCATCAATAAAAATAATTGATGGAGACTTTTCTTTTGCTTGCTTAAATAAATCTCTAACACGAGACGCACCAACACCAACAAACATCTCTACAAAATCAGAGCCTGATAATGAAAAGAAGGGTACTTTAGCTTCTCCTGCAACTGCTTTTGCTAATAGGGTTTTACCGGTTCCTGGAGGACCTACAAGTAATGCGCCTTTAGGTATTTTTCCTCCTAAGGCTGTGTATTTTTCAGGGAATTTTAAGAAATCTACTATTTCTTGTACTTCCTCTTTAGCCCCTTCTAAACCAGCAACATCTTTAAATGATGTTTTGGTATCTGACTTCTCATCAAACAATTTAGCTTTAGATTTTCCAATGTTGAAAATTTGGCCTCCTGCACCACCACCTCCGCCAGAGGACATACGACGCATAATAAAAATCCAAACACCAATAATAAGTACAAATGGTAATAATGTTAGAAGAAAATCTCCCCAAACATTTTGTTCTGTTTCGTATTCAACTCCAGTTGTAAGATTGTTATCCGCAATAATTTTGCTAATGTCTTTTTCGAAATTTTGAAGATCACCAAACTCAAATTTATAATTTGGTATCGGCGTTACCGAAGGTAAAATTGTTTTCTGTTCCGACCTTTTATGAATCTCTTGTTGTTTTGCCTCTTTCGTTAAATAAACTCTAGCCTCTCTTTTATTAACAATCATTACTTTTTCAACGTCACCCTTTTCTAAATAGTCTAAAAATTGAGCTGGTGTTGTTTCAGTGCCATTAGAGCTTCCAAAACCTCCTGAAAAAAGCTGGATTGATAAAAATGCTGCGATTATAATTCCATAAATCCAATATGGATTTATTTTCGGTTTCTTATTTAAATTTTTATTGTCTTTTGCCATTATTTAGCTTTTCTATTTTAATAACTTGTCTCTATTTCTGTAATCTTTGCGTCTCCCCAAAGACTTTCAATATCATAATGTTCTCTGATATGTTTTTGAAAAACATGTACAACGACATTAACATAATCCATTAATACCCATTCAGCATTATCAGTTCCTTCTGTATGCCATGGTTTATCTTTTAAGGTTTTGCTTACTAGTTTTTGTATAGAATTGACGATGGCGTTAACCTGTGTATTTGAGGTACCTTCGCAAATAATAAAATAATCACAAACAGTATTCTCTATCTCTCTTAAATCTAAAATCGTAATATCTTTACCTTTTACTTCTTCGATACCACTTATAACTGTTGTAATGAGTTGGTCTGCATTGGTTTTTTCTTTCGTCATTAAATTGATTTAACTTTGTGCAAAGTTATTATATTTTTAGTTCTTGGGTATCCTAATTATCATAAGAAATCTATAAAATAAATTTGCTATTATGATGTATATAATCAAACTTGATGCCATTGACTCTACAAATACTTATCTCAAGGATATGGCATCAATGAAGTTACCAAAAGATTATACTGTTATTGTAGCAGAACATCAGAGAAAAGGAAGAGGCCAAATGGGTACGCATTGGCAAACAGAACAAGGTAAAGGTCTCACTGCGAGTGTGTTTAAGACGTTTAACCATTTTAAGATTGAACAGCAGTTTTACATTAGTATGGTTGTTTCTTTAGCGATTTATAGTACTTTAAAAAGTTATCATATTTCTAAATTACATATAAAATGGCCTAACGACATTTTGTCAGCAAATAAGAAAGTATGTGGTATTTTAATTGAAAATATTATTAAGCATAATCAATTTACAGGATCAGTTATAGGTTTTGGTTTGAATGTTAATCAGAAATATTTCAATAATCTACCATCGGCATCCTCGATGAACATAATAACAGGAGTCGTTTACGATAAAGATGAAGTGTTGTCTAAAATATTAGAACAACTTCAGTTTTATTTCGGGTTATTAGAGGCTGAAAATTATAAGGAATTAAAAGTGGAATATGAAAAAAGCCTTTTTAGATATAACAAACCTTCAACCTTTGTAACACCAGAAAATGAAGCCTTTGTTGGAATTATAAAAGGGGTAAATGAGTCTGGTAAACTTAAAGTTTGGACTGAAAATGAAGTGATTAAAACTTTCGATCTTAAGGAAGTAAAACTATTATTTTAAACAGCTGTCTTCATATTAGTGACCAAAGTTTCAATAAATTTATTTATTGGACCTTTAATCATCATTGCCATCATAGCATTGAATTCTCCTTCAAAGTTTAACTGAACATCTGTTTTATTCATTTCAACTTCAGTAATCGTTCCAATTAATGAAAAATCTAATTTTCCCCCAGCTGCACCTAAAACAATTTTACTATTTGGTGTTGCTTCTTTTTTCTTTAAAATAATTTCAGGCATTCCTTTTAATGCAAATAGAAATTTATCATTTTCTAAAACTTCAAATTTACTAATGTTTTCAGGCATTAAGCTTTCAAAATTTTTAACATCAGATAAAAAGTTGAAGGTCTCTTCTGCTGATTTGTCTAAAGTAACCTTTGGTGATTCTAAATTCATAGTTTAAATTTTATTTGATGTATATCAATTAGCGTTCCATTCACTCGGATTGGCATTCCATTGTGCTAAAATGTCTTGTTGTTTCTCAGTAATATAGTGAGTATCTAATGCTTGCTCTAGTAGATTCTCATAATTACCGAGTGTATGTAATTCTATGTTGGCATCTTCAAAATTTTTCGAAGCAATCTCAAAACCATAAGAGAAAATGGCGACCATACCTTTAACAGTTACTTCTACTTCTTTCAAAGCACGTACAGCATTAAGACTACTCTTTCCAGTACTTATTAAATCTTCAACAACTACAACAGTTTGCCCTTTTTCTATATAACCTTCAACTTGGTTTTGGCGACCATGCTTTTTTGCTTCTGGTCTTACGTAGACAAAAGGGAGATTTAAATAGTCAGCAACTAAAGCACCAACGCCAATTGCACCTGTTGCTACACCAGCAATAACGTCTGGTTTTCCGTAGAGGTCTTCTATTTGTTTAGCCATAGTTTCTCTAATGTAATTTCTAATTAGAGGATAAGATAAAACAATTCTGTTATCACAGTAAATTGGTGATTTCCAGCCAGAAGCCCATGTAAAAGGAGTGTCTGGTTGTAATTTTATAGCATTAATTTGCAATAAAACTTCTGCAGTTTTTTTAGCGGTATTTTTATTAAAAATCATGATACAAAATTAATGAATTTTGAAAGCTTTAAAATTTAAAATGAAATTAATTTTCATTTTAATTACTATGTCATAAAAAATAATAAATTTACAAGACCAAAGACAATATTAACCGAAGTATGTATACTATTTTTGTAGGAGATAAACCTATAATTTTAACCACTAAAGTGGAGCAAGAGACAGATTTTAAGTCATTTCTACTAAAATCCGTAAATATAGGTAAGGTTATAAAAAGCCTTGCTAATACCGATTTAAAGGCAATACATCTAATTGGTAAAAATCCTGATAAATTATTAAAACAGTTTTTAAAATTATTACCAAATGTAATTGCTGGTGGTGGAAAAGCTTACAATGCTAAAAACGAAATTCTCTTTATTTATAGAAATGATAAATGGGACTTACCTAAAGGTAAAGCTGAACCTAAAGAGTCTATAGAAGAGACTGCTATTAGAGAGGTAGAGGAGGAGACAGGAGTTGCAGGCTTGAAAATTACAAAGCCATTGCCAACAACCTATCATATTTTTAAAAGAAACGGTAAACACAAGATTAAAGTCACGTATTGGTTTGAGATGAAAACTAATTTTGAAGACAAACTCACACCTCAAAAAAGCGAAGGAATTACTAAAGTAGAATGGTTAGATAATAATGCATCTCAAAAAGCCTTAGAAAACAGTTATGCTAATATCAGAATTTTGGTTTAAGTTCTTCATCTGTAAAAATTAGCTTTTTATCCGATTTCTTGTTAATTAATCTTAAAATTTAAGAGCCTGATATCTATAAAAAGTCATTTTGTTTAATTTTATCGATAAATAATTAAACAAAAAAGCAATGAAGAAATTACAACATTATCGTGGCCCCAATCTGCGATTAACCTCATTTTTGTTATTTTTTATTTTATTATTTAATCAAAACGTTTCGGCTCAAACGGATTGTGGTTCAATCGAAAGTTTTGAGTTTACGAATGGGCATGAAAGTTTAGGTTTAAATAACAATGGTATTTACGAGTTGATCGAATTACCTGACAATTTTTATGTAAAAGCTCTAGTTCACGGCCATATTGGTAGTGTTAGATTTAGAGTTGAGAATGTTCAAACAGGTGAGATAACTCAAATTATTGAAAATTTAGTTCCTTATACTTTTCCTGCGGGTAACTCTCCTTGGAATTTGGGTAGTGGTGTTTTTAGAATTAAAGCTACTGTATTTTCACAAAATAACGCACATGGTGAGACTTGTAGTGTAAGTTTTGTGACATTCACACTAAGTGATGAGGAACCATGTACAGCAGAAGCAGGGACCTTAACAGCAGTAGCGAGCAGTGTATGTAGCACAGGGG
>NZ_JBHZTH010000006.1:139920-193319 GCF_046545555.1 Winogradskyella sp. PE311
TGATGTTAATGGTTTATTAGTACAAGGAGGAGGTAGTTTATGTGCATCATTAGATGTCGCAGGAGCACCAATCCATGTTGATGAAGCACCATGCACAGCAGAAGCAGGGACCTTAACAGCAGTAGCGAGCAGTGTATGTAGCACAGGGGAAGTAACGATTTCGGCAACACCAAACGGAGATGCAAACGAGCCAGCAGGATTTAGTACGATTTATGTATTAACGAGTGGAACGGATTTAGTGATTGAGCAAGTAAATGGCACACCAGACTTCACAGTAGAAGGAGGAGGGGACTTCACGATTCATACGTTAGTGTATCCAAGTGATTTAGATTTAAGTATAGTAGAATTAGGAGTAACGACAGGCTTTGATGTTAATAGTTTACTGATACAAGGAGGAGGCGAGTTGTGTGCAAGTTTAGATGTAGCAGGAGCACCAGTTAGTATCACTAATCCAGATGCAGGTACATTAACAGCAACAGCGACTAGTGTAGAGTTATCTAACGGAGAGGCAGAATTAAGTGCCACACCAAATGGAGATGCAAATGAGCCATCAGGTTACAGTACGATCTTTGTATTAACCAGCGGATCGGACTTAGTGATAGAGCAAGTAAATGCAACACCAGATTTTACAGTAACAGAAGCAGGAGATTACACGATTCACACGTTAGTGTATCCAAGTGATTTAGACTTAAGTGTAGTAGAGTTAGGAGTTACCACAGGTTTTGATGTTAATGGTTTATTAGTACAAGGAGGAGGTAGTTTATGTGCATCATTAGATATCGCAGGAGCACCAATCCATGTTGATGAAGAAGCTACAGCAGAATGCACAGCAGACGCTGGTACGTTATATTCGTTTCAACCAATACAATGTTTAAGTGGAGGAGTTGCAACTATTTTTGCAGAAGAAGTAGATGCACCCGTAATTCCAAATGGTTATGTTCAAACATTTGTTTTAACTAATGCTTTTAGTTTAACTATTCTAGATGTATCAAATACACCAGAGTTTGAAGTTGACCACGTCGGTTTCTATAGAATCCATAGTTTAGTGTACGATCCAAATACACTAGATTTAGGAATTGTAGAGCTAGGATCTACAACAGCATTAGATGTATTACCTTTATTAGAGCAAGGTGGTGGTGATATTTGTGCATCATTAGATGTTCATGGTGCTGTTAATTTAGTTTTACCTGGATGGATTTGTAACTTCTTCAATAACTTTTTTGGATTCGGAAGAAATGCAGAAGGAGATGCTGTAAATAATTGGTTAAATGAATTCGACAGCTATGACAGTTTTGAGGATGCTATATTAGGTGAATTAACAGAAGTCACAACATATCCAAATCCAGTAAAAACAACTTTAAATATTAAAACACTTTTATTTGAAGATGAGATTATAAATTTCTCAGTTATTGATATTCAGGGTCGAGTTTTAAAGCGCGGAGTTATTAATACGATATCTAGGGATTCGCATCAATTAGACATGAGTAATTTAAGTATGGGAACATATATTGTTCAATTAAATTCAGAATTTAGAAACTTTACTACTAAAATTCAAGTTAATTAGAATTAAGAGTGTAGTTTGAATTTAAAAGCCACCATGAAAATGGTGGCTTTTTTTATTAGAATATTTTAGTTTAAACGATAAACAGGATACTGTAAATGCGCCTTTTCATAATTTCTACTTTTCTTATGAATCCAATCTAATTGAGCGTACCAATTATTTGCAAACTCTTCATCATAACTTACTTTAACGTTATATTCAATTTGTATTTTTGGATTGGCTTTTAAAAATAACTCCGCTTTATCTTCCCAAACGTAAGGTGAAAACCCTTCTTTTTGTTGTAAAATGGTATCGAAGAAATTCCAATTAAAAAACGAATCTGGCGCATTGGGTTCTAATGTTTCCAAAAGATAGCGTATAGCCTTTTGGTCTGTCTTTACTATGTAATCTCCTGCTTTAAATAATAATTTCTCTGCAGATAATTTTACTTTAGTATTGTAATGTAAGTAATGACCTTCGTAAGGGTTTCTTCGTGTTTTATAATCATCAATTTTATACGACTCGACATTTACTAATGTGTCTTTTTCAATTTTGGTAAATTGAACGTTATTTAACTTTAAAAGACCTATAATGTTATGCCAGCCTTGAGGAATTACATATGCTTTTGGTATGGTAACTTCTTTTGTTGGTATAAAATAATTTTGGTAATTAATGTCTTTTGTAAAGGGTTGAGACGTATCATATTTAAGTCGCTTTGCACCTGTTAAGTCGCTTGGTATCATTTGTCCTTCGTAGCCTTTAAATTGCAGTGTTGTTGATTTGGTTGTATCTATAGTCCAAGCAAGCGGATAGGTTTTGCCTGCAGACCAAGTTTTAGCCTGTTGCCTTCTAAGTTCTGTGATTCTGTCACCTTGTTCTTCGGTAATTTCTATCATGCTTTTCATTAATTCGTAAGTGCCTTCTACACGCTGCTTATATGGTTTTAACATGTGTGTTTCTACCATCATACCTAGTGTATTAAATAATGTGGTGTATCCTGTAGAGTAGCGTGGTGAATCCATAAATTGAGAAAATCCTGACTCTGGCGTACTATTAAATACATTAACATAAGGTGTAATATCCCAAGACTTTGCTTCTAATTTCTCTTCTAATTGTGGCATCATTTGCGTCTGGATATAATCACCTAAGACACCGCCCATTTTATTATGTTGTGTAAATAAATGAGTTAATGTATATTGGTAATCCGCTCCATTACTCACATGATTATCTATAAATACATCTGGTTCAACTAGGTGAAATATTTTAGCAAAAGTTCTAGAATTTTTTGTGTCAGATTTTATAAAATCTCTATTTAAATCGTAATTACGTGCGTTACCTCTAAAGCCATAAGATTTCGGGCCATTCTGATTGGTACGAGTCCCTGTATTTCTATTTAAACTACCACCAACGTTATATATAGGGATAGTGACTAAGATTGTGCCTTTTGGTGCTTCAATTTTATTCTTTACAATATCTCTAAAGAGCATCATAGTGGCGTCAATACCGTCTGACTCTCCAGGATGAATTCCGTTATTTATAAGTAATATTCTATTGTCTTTTTTTAAAGATTTAAAATCATCACCAGAGCCAGACATATTAAGTGTTACAATATGTAAGGGATTACCTGAATCTGTTTCTCCAATAGCTTCAATACTAATCTCGTCAAAGTTATTTGCTAAGTCTGAATAATATTGAATAGTCTCATGATACGTTGCTGTTTCTAATCCATTACTTTTTTCAAAGACCGTTGTGAAATCTATATCCGATTTAATACTTGTTTTTTTATCTATATTATCTGCGCAAGAAGCAACTATTAACAAGAGTATAAAGAGTTTTTTCATATTGAGTTTATTTATATCTCAAACTTACAGATTTTAAAGTAAAAACTTTCTCGAATTTAAATTTCAAATTATAAAAAAGAGTAATTTTACGCTGTTTTCAAATCTCCTTTAATGCAACAAACAACAAATACAATTTTAATGATTCGCCCTGTAAGTTTCAGGATGAATGAACAAACTGCTGTAAATAATTATTTTCAAGAAGAATTAAATATAAAAAACAGTGAAATTAATACTAAAGCTCAAGAGGAGTTTGATGCTTTTGTAGAAAAACTTAGGGCTGTTGGTATTACTGTTGTTGTAGAAAACGATGATGAGCATTTAGATACACCAGATTCTATTTTTCCTAATAATTGGGTGAGTTTTCATGGGAATGGCGATGTTGCAAAATATCCAATGTTTGCAGAAAATAGAAGGAGAGAACGAAGAGATGAAGTTTTTATTCGTTTGGAGGAAGAGGGTTTTAAAATTGAAAATATTATAGATTATTCTTCTGCTGAGCTCGAAGGCATTTTTTTAGAAGGCACAGGAAGTATAGCATTAGATCGCGTTAACAGAAAGGCCTATTGTGCTTTATCACCCAGAGCTGATGAAGATTTATTTATAGAATTCTGTGAAGATTTTGAATTTACACCAGTGATTTTTACAGCCAATCAAACTGTAGACGGAAAGCGTTTGGCTATATATCACACCAATGTAATGATGTGCTTAGCTGAGAATTTTGCAGTTATTTGCTTAGATACTATTGATGATAAAAAAGAGCGCAAGAATGTTGTAAAACATTTAAAACAAGACGGAAAAGAAATTATTTCTATTACAGAAATGCAAATGCACCAATTTGCTGGTAATATGTTGCAATTAAGAGGTGATAATAATCAACGTTATTTAGTAATGAGTGAAGCTGCTCATAGTAGTTTAACTACTAACCAAATTAATAATATTGAGAAGTATTGTCCTATCATTTCTAGTTCTTTAGAAACTATTGAAACATGTGGAGGTGGCAGTGCTCGTTGTATGATGGCTGAAGTATTTTTGCCAAAAGCTTAGTCTATTTTATTAAAGATATAGGCACCTTTTTCTGCTCCCCAAACGTAATGTCCTTTGGCATCAAAACCGCGATCCCAAGACATAATTTTATCTTCTAAAATTTCTACTTCACTTCTTGCAAAAGAGGCACCGCGCATTGTACTTGCGCAAGACGCATCTCCTGTTTTTCCAATAAAATGATTGGGTGCTACACGACTAAGAATAACATCGCAGCCTTCTTTTAGTGCAATATCTTTTAGAGAAATTGAATCGAACGCTTTTGGTGTTTTCCATTTTCCTATCCATAATGAATCTACATCTAGCTTGTAAACAGCAGAACTGAATGTACTATCTGAGTTTCTAGTTACTTCATATATACGTTGACGATATGGTTTGTTTTGCATACTATTTAGAGCCTGTTCTACATATAGGAAATTACCTTTGTCTTCCCAAATAGGATACATGTGTAATGCAATATTATAATACGAAGAATCTACTTCTGCTTGTATTTCAGAATCAAAAGAGCCTTGCATTAATGAGAATAACTCTTTGAGTTCGCTATCTTCACTCATTTCGGATTTAGTCTCGTTTTTACAATTACTAAATAGTATAAGTATTAATGTAAATGGAAGAATGCGTTTCATAAGTCTATATTTTCTGATATAAATATAGATAAAATTAATTAGGCTTGTGGTGCTGTTTTGGGCAATTCAATAAAGAATTTACTACCAACGTTTTGAGTACTTTCTACCCAAATTCTACCATCATTAAGCTCAACTAAATCTTTAGCAATAGTTAGTCCAAGACCAGTGCCTTTTTCGTTTTTTGTACCAACTGTAGTAAAGTTTTTATTGGCGTTAAATAATTTATCAATATTCTCTCTAGAGATACCAACACCTGTATCTTCAATGCAAATAAGGGCTTTGCCATTAACATCTTGGTTAGAAACAGTAATCATATCACCAGTTCTGCTAAACTTCACTGCATTGGTTATTAGGTTCTGAATTACTATTTCTAGCATACTCTTGTCGGCATAAACAAAATCGCGCTGGGATTCGTCTATAAGTACAATGCGCTTATCCTCTACCTTTTGTTCTACCAATGCTATTTTGGTATGAAATACATCTTGGATATTAAATAACTCTGGTTTCGGTTCAAAGCTCTGCATTTGAGATTTAGACCAATTTAATAAATTGAATAAAAGCGAAGACGCATTATTGGCATTATCACTTAGTTCTGGTATTAAATCACTAAATTCTTCTTTACTTATACTATCTTCTTTTAGCAGATCTAAAAAAGCTTTTATAGATGATATTGAGTCCTTTAAATCGTGCGAAACGATTGAGAATAGTTTGTCTTTTACTTGGTTAACTTCTTCTAAATGATGAGTCTGTTCTAAAATCGCTTCACTTCTAATCTCTTCTTGAGCTAATTTGTCTTTTTGTACCGCAATAGTTTCTTTATATGTTTTAGATTTTAAAAAGCTAAATATTAAAAGTACTAAGAGCGTAATTAAAGCGATAAGTCCACCATATACTAGTACGGGATTATTTATCCAAGATGGCTTTATAGTTTTAGGATTGTCTTTAATATCACCTATATCTTCTTCAATCGAGTCAAGGTTATTTAAATCTAAAGGCTCTGTGTCTGTTGGAAAAACTGGTTTTTCCATTTCTAAAAGTTCCTCTTTTAAGTTATAATACTTGTTTTGCCAAAAAAATGCGTTTTGATAAAATCCACGAGTAGAATCTAATTCTATATGAAGTTTTAGGTTCTCTAAAAGCTCTGTTTTATTATCGATTTTTTGGGCAATAGCATAAGCTTCATCCAATTGAATTGCAGCTAATTTTACTTTCTTTTTTTGAAGATTTAGATTACCCATTGCGTTTAATGCACGCAGAATTCCTTCTTTATTATTTTGTTTTCGATTATATTTTAAACCTTCAATTAAATATTCAGAAGCCTTAATATATTCTTTAAATTCTAAGTATTCACTTCCAAGTTTTGGTAGAATTTCACCACGTAAATTTTGGTCTGTTTTTGGATTTAGAAGTTGCAATACATTCTCATAGTACTGAATAGCTCTTCGGTGTTCCTTTCTTATAGAATAGAGATCAGCAATATTCTTGGTGGAATTAATAATGCCTTTTTCATCTTTAATTTGCTTTCTAATATCAAGTGCTTTAATATTAAAATCTATAGCCTTATCAACTTGATTGGTTTTGTAATAAGCTTCAGCCAAATTATTATAGGCAGAGCTTAATTCATCTGAAAGACCTTGCTTTTCAAAAATCTTAATCGCAGATAGAGAATTTTTAAGACCAATAGCATAATTACCTCGTTTTATTTCAATAAGTCCAATGCTGTTGCTTACTTGGGCGACTCCAAGAGTATCACCAATTTCAAGATAGTATTTCCTTGATTTGTTGTAATTATCTATGGCATTATAATAATCATTACGTTGCGTATAGATTAATGCTCTATAGTAAATACTTTTAGCAAGACCTTTTGTGTAGTTTAGTTTTTGAGAAAGTTTTGCAGTTTCATTGACATATGGTAGTGCTTTATCATAATCTTCAATATTATAAAGTTCTTCAATGAGATTTAAGGACATATCTACTTTGGTAGAGTCAGCTTCGAGATAAGTTAACTTTACGGTAAGATCATCTATTTTTTCATTTTGAGAAAAAATGAAAAACGAAAGAACACAAGCAGCTAATGTCAATAACTGCTTCATCTTATAATTTGCGTAAGACGAAGTTTATGGTTTTGGTGTATGCAACTTTTATAGAGGGATGCCAAAAGTAAGTCAACACTAAACAATAACAACGTTGTTAATGTTTGATAATTAAGCCTCATTAATGTTTGGGACATTGATTAATAGCCTACCAAAAATCAGTTAATGAGTTCGAAAAAGCTAATAATTGGGATTTAAAGTCAATAAATTAGATGAAGTGACAGATGAAAAACATAAAAATTTAGCTATATCGATTAACGGCACAAATCATAGGAAAACTACTGTTTGCTCGATGAAATGCATGTTTTTCGTAAACATCTTTTAATCAATTAGTTATAATTATTTAGTTGATGGCAAATGGAATATGAATTACACTTACTTAGTTCTTTTGTAAATGGTTTTTTAGCAGTTATTGGGATGAATTTAGCTCAATAGTTTTAATTTATTTTAAGAGTGTGAGTATTTGTTTAATAGTTCACACACGTTTAAATCTGAGTTTGGTCTATAATGTAGAGTAGTAATATTATTTGAGGATACGAATAGCATAATTTCTTTTATATAATTGAATTGCCTTTATAACTTTTATTATAAGCTTGAGTTTGCTTATAAATAGCGAATTATGGTAGTCCAAAATCTTAATAAAACAATAAATCGACTATCTTTGGCAGCGTTTTAAAATACTATAACACGATTAATAATGAATCTTCAAGAGACTTTAGAATTACAAGTAAAATCAGGAATTAGTACGTTGTATAATGCAGAGTTGGAGTCTGTAGAATTTCAGGCAACTCGCAAAGAGTTTGCTGGTGATATAACAGTTGTGGTATTTCCTATGTTGCGCGTAGTAAAGGGCAATCCTGCAGTTATTGGCGAAAAGTTAGGAGAGTATTTGCAAAAAAATGTTGATTTAGTCAAAGGGTTTAATGTAGTCAAGGGGTTTTTAAACATAGAGATTGACAATTCATATTATTTAGATTTTTTTAATAAGATTAAAGATAAAACGGATTATGGCTATGCAGATTTAAAGGATAATAAGTCTATAATGGTCGAGTATTCTTCTCCAAATACTAATAAGCCCTTACATCTAGGTCATGTAAGAAATGTGCTTTTGGGCTATAGTGTCGCTGAGATATTAAAAGCATCTGGGAAACACGTTTATAAAACGCAGATTATAAATGATAGAGGCATTCATATTTGTAAAAGTATGTTGGCTTGGCAACGTTTTGGAAATGGAGAAACGCCAGAAACTACAGGTTTAAAAGGCGATAAGCTTGTTGGTAATTACTACGTAAAATTTGATAAAGCTTATAAGACTGAAATAGCACAGTTAATGAAGCAAGGTCAATCTGAAGAAGATGCAAAAAAGAATGCACCAATATTATTAGAAGCTCAAAACATGTTATTAAAATGGGAAGCTGGTGATAAAGATGTCGTAGCACTTTGGGGAAAAATGAACAGCTGGGTTTATGATGGATTTGAGGTTACTTACAATAATATAGGAGTCGATTTTGATACATATTACTACGAAAGTGAAACTTACCTATTAGGAAAAGAGTTTATAGCAGAAGGTTTAAAAACAGGAGTTTTTGAAAGAGATGCGGATGGTTCTGTTTGGTGTGATTTAACAGATGATGGTTTAGATAGAAAAATTGTATTACGTAGTGATGGTACTGCTGTTTATATAACACAAGATATAGGTACAGCTATACAACGTATTAAAGATTATCCAGATGTTGGAGGTATGGTCTATACCGTTGGTAATGAACAAGATTATCATTTTAAAGTATTGTTCTTAATCTTAAAGAAATTAGGTTTCGAATGGGCTAAAAATTTATTCCACTTAAGCTATGGTATGGTAGATTTACCAAGTGGTAAAATGAAAAGTCGAGAAGGAACTGTAGTTGATGCAGATGATTTAATCCATGAGATGGCTGAGACTGCAGAAGAAATTTCTAAGGAGTTAGGAAAGCTAGAAGACTATTCTGAGGATGAGAAGAAAGCACTTTATAGAACTATTGGTTTAGGCGCCCTTAAATATTATATTTTAAAGGTTGATCCTAAAAAGCGAATTTTGTTCGATCCAAAAGAATCAATTGATTTTCAAGGAAATACAGGTCCTTTTATCCAATATACTTATGCGAGAATTCAGTCCATTTTAAGAAAAGCAAATTTAGAAGAAGGTGTTATAATTAATAGTGGTAATTTAATTTTGCACGATAAGGAGAAGCAATTGATAAAGCAATTAGAAAACTTTCCAGATGTAATTCAAAATGCTGCAGAATACCATAGTCCGGCTTTAATTGCCAACTACACGTATGATTTAGTAAAAGACTTTAATTCTTTTTATCAGAACGTATCTATTTTGGGAGCTGATAAAAATGAAGAGAAGATATTAAGAGTAGCATTATCTAAATCTGTTAGTCAAACCATTAAAAATGCATTTGGTGTTTTAGGTATTGAAGTGCCAGAACGTATGTAGTTTTTATTATCACAAATAATTTCTATGCTGTATTACAATTAAAAACTTCGTCTCTTCATTTTTTGTACCTTAGTAATAATCAATTATTAAACGATATATAAATGAACTCAACATACATTTTCAAACTACCATTAAGTGTGTGTTTCTTTATGCTCTTATCTTTTTCTTTAAATGCCCAAGCTGATTATTCAGTGTTTAAAGGCAAAATTATAGATAGTAAATCTAATAGAGCGTTGGAGGCAGCTAACCTTAAAGTGAGTGATGGCAATATTGGTACAATTACAAATTCTGAAGGAGAGTTTGTACTAAAAGTACCACTGACGTTTTTAGATTCTAAATTAATCGTATCGTTATTAGGATATACTGCTCGAGAAATATCTCTTTCAGAATTACTGAAGGAAAACAATATTATTAAACTTGAGGAAGCTGTAACTAAACTTTCTGAGGTTAATATTTCAGCTTATAAAGATGCTGAGAATCTAGTGAAAAGAGTTTTTGAAGATAGAGATAAGAATGCCGAGGATAGATCTTTATATATGACCGCCTTTTACAGAGAAAGTATAAAGCGACGTAATAGAAATGTTTCTTTAACTGAGGCTATTGTAGATGTGTTAAAACGGCCTTACACTTCTATACAACGCGATGCTATTAAGCTAGGAAAAGCAAGAAAAAGCACAGATTATAAACGTTTAGATACAGTTTCTGTAAAATTACAAGGAGGTCCATTTTCGACTATTTATTTAGATATAATGAAGTATCCTGAATACATGTTTACAAATGAAACAATTTCTAGTTATAATTTTACATTTAGTCAACCAACTACACTTAATAACCGTAGTGTTTATGTAGTTAATTTTAAGCCTAGAAATAGCGGACTAAATCTCAATTACAACGGTACACTTTTTATAGATGTTGAATCTTTTGCATTAGTTAGTGCATCATATGCGCTAGATGTGAGTAACAAAAATAAAACTCGAAACCTTTTAGTTAAAAAGAAACCGAGAAATATAGAGGTATATCCTATTGAGGCTAATTACAGAGTAGATTATCAAACCAAAAATGATAAATGGTATTTTAGTTATTCAAGCTTAGATTTAAAATTTAAAGTTAAAAAGAAAAGACAATTATTTAATAAAGTTTATTCGTTATCAAGTGAGCTCGCGATAACCGATTGGGAAATTAATGTCACAGATAAAAAAATAATTGGAAAGGAAAGGCTTAGGCCAACTGTAATAATTGCTGATGCAATAACAGGATTCTCTGATCCAGATTTTTGGGGAGACTATAACTTAATTGAGCCCGATAAGTCCATAGAGATTGCGATAGAAAAGATTAAAAAGAATATAGACAAGCAAAAAGAGAATTAATTAAATTTCCCTTTGTAATAAATTGCTTGTTTAATATGTGCTAGATGATGATTGCCATGCCAAGCATATATGCCAATTGTTTCTTCTAAAGTAAAATGCTTTCCATGCTCTGGATGGATATATTCTCGTTTTAAATCTTCTGATTTAAAACTTCTCAATAAAATTCCCAGTTTCTGGTGAATACCCTTAAGAATAAAAATTGGTGCTTCAATAGAAGTGGAATAATCTATAAGTTTAGCAAATCGATCTTCAAAATAAGGCCTAATTGTAGGTGTTTCTTCCGTAATTGCTAATTTAAATCTAATGATACTGTTTATATGACTATCAGCGCAATGATGCACTACTTGCTTTATTGTCCAACCCTCTGGTCTATATTTAAAATTCAATTCTGTTTCAGAAAGATTATCTGTAAGTACCATAATTTCTTTTGGTAGTGCTTCAATAGAGTCTATCCATTCTTGTAAATGTTGCTGTGTTATTTGTTTTGGTTTTTCAAATTCCCCTATAGGGAACTTTAATTTATTAAGATCTTCAGATGTCATTCTACTCATTTTTTTAGTTTCATATTCACTCTATAAACATAGCCTAGACTTAGCTCTGTAAAATCGGCTTGACCAAGATTAGAGTTAAGATGAGCAGCAATAAAGAGATTATGTTTTGGAGCTTTATTAGTAGTCCAGAAATAATATTTTAAACCTAATCTGGCAGAAACAGTTCGTTTAATTTCGTAATACCAATTAAGCTCGCCTAATACTTCTATAGTTTCTCCATTTATATTTTCATAAGAGTAGCCCTGATTAAGTTGCCAGTCAATCTTATAAAATGGTTTGTAAATATTTAACCCTAAGTCAAACTCAAAACCAAAATGATCTACTAATAGTTCTGTTGTGGCAAATAGACCAAAATTAGTTGCATAGCCATAAGGATTATCTTTAAAATGAGGAAACTGAGATTCTACTAAAGCGCCGTTATTTTTTATATAATCATAGTAATGTTTATAGTACCTATAATAAAAACCACCTCCAATTTTAAAGGTATTATTAATAATTTTACCGGTATTCATTGAGAATGTATAAACCTCTTTTTTAGTATTAAAATTCTCAGATAATACATTTTGTCCTATCCCAAATCTAGTTGAGAAGTAAGTCTGAGATTTTGATTTGAACTGCTTTGTTTTTGTCTCAATTTCAGGCTGTAATTTAGTGTCTATATTTGCGGAGAAGCTAGCCGCAATAGAATTTAATCCTTGGTTAGGAAGTTTTGTGTGACCGTTGGAGTGATGCAGATAACCTAACCCAAATCGCCATTTGGTTTTCCTTGATTTAAAAAGGTCATAATAAATAAAGGACCTAAATGACCAATTTATTTTTGAAGTAATAGCTTTGTTAAAAGGGTTAGTTTCCACATCATATTGTGTATCCATATAAGAACCTCCAAAGCCAATTTGGAGATTTAAACCTGAAATTTTTTCTTTGAATATTGAAAACTCCATAAAAGGCATTAGTGTATATGCAAACCCAATTTTCTCAGAATTGCCAAAATCAGTAAACCCTATAGATATACCTGTTTTTGGGTAATTTAGCCTCTGAGCCCATTCTTTACTATTGTCAAAATTGTAAGTACCAAAATTGATAAATATGTTTTTTTGTAATGTAGTTTTGGGAAAGTCTGTATTGGCTTCAAGTGTTTTTCCAATAAGAATTTCTGGGATAAAAAATAGACTATTGGTATCTGATTTAGTTTCATTTTGTCCAAAAATATTCTGACAAAATAAAAGGCATATACTTAAAAGATAAAATTTAAAAAGTGCTTTAATAATACAATCGGTGATTAGTTGGTACCTCAAATAAACAACTAAAAGTTAAGTCTAAAACTAAAATTTGGAATAAATTTTAAAGAGCGGTTGTCAATTTCTATAATATTTTCTTCAGTATCTAAGGTATAAAAACGATTGATGATATTTGTTTGATTAAATATATTCCAAACAGATGTCCCAATTTCAGCTTGTACACCTTTAGACACCTTAAAGCTATATGATGCTGATAAGTCGGCTCTAACATAATCTGGTAATCTAGAGCTATTAGGTTTTGTGTACTCTATTGACGAATTATTAAGGTTCTGTAATTCTAAAGGTCTTGTATAAGGACGCCCAGAGTGCCAATTAATAGCTAAACCAACCTTAAAATCATTGACGTTATAGGTAAAAGAGGCATTAGCAACATGGGTTAAATCTAATGTGTTAGGAAATGAGTTTTCATCATTTAAATTATCAAAATTATAGTTGTTGTCACTTAACGTATAGCTGAGCCATGTACTTAATCTATTAAAGCGTTTATTGATTAGAAAATCGAGACCAGTTACTGTATAAGATCCGATATCATTAATAAATTGAAATTGATTTTGAAAGCCTTGACTCTGCGCTGTAATATCATTTACATTTTTATAATACCCTTCTAATGAAACTAGTAGTTTGTTGTGATTATAAGATAAACCTAAGGATATCTGTTGACTCCTAATTAAAGGTACACTTTCGCCATTTGCTAGTTGCCATCGTCTCTTTTCTATACCAAAGAAGTCTTGTTGTAAATCTATAATTTGAGTAATAGATTGACTTTTTAATTCTCCCAAAATTTCTAATCTAAAATGATCCGTAATTTTTTGATTAAATGCAAAACGAGGTTCCATAACAAGCTCTTTCTGCTTTTCAAAATAACTGATTCTTGCGCCAAAGCGAATGTAAGTATTTCGAGATTTTGAGTAACGTTCTGTTTCACCAAAAACAGCATGTGTTCTTACAATTTCTTTTAGTAAACTTGTAAAGTTAGGATTAGAAACGTCTTCAAAATTTGTAACTCCGACCTCGTTAAATTGATAGCCACCTCTAACAACAGTACTATTATCAATAGTTTTAGAAATATCTAATCGTAGACCATAATCTTCAACCTTATTTTCCTGATTTAGAAGTTGCTGATTTGTAATATCGTTATTCTTTGCGTTTAAATTGTACCTAGAATAATAGGCCTCTGCCGAAGTATAAAGACCATCTTTAAAAACTTTAGAATAATTGGTGCTTGCTCCGTAACTGACCTGGTTAAGAGCACTTCTCGTTTCCTGAAAATTGTTATCAGTATTTGTAAATATTTGATTATAGTCTAAGTTATTGTAAATATTTAGTAAGTTGATTTTGAACTTAGAAGATGAATCTATGTTATATAAAAATTTTGCATTGAAGTCATAAAATAAAAAACGTTCGTCTAATGCTAAAACTGTATTTATATTACTAGATGCATTTAATTCAGAATCTCTAAAAATACGATCAAAATAAGCATCGTAGGTTGTAGATGCTACTATATCAGTAAAAGAGCGTCGCGCAGATAATTCTACTTCTGTTTTTTTGCCAATAGGAATTTTAGCATAGCCGTCAAGACTCAAAAGATTAGAGCCTAACCCAGCTTTAAATTTATCATCTATATCATCAGAGTTTTTAATAGTCAATGTGCCTGAAACTCCATTACCAAAAAGGGCACTAGTACCATTTTTAGAAATACGAATATCATTTGTTAAATATGGATTAAAAGCAGAAATTAACCCAAAAAAATGTCCGGATTGATACATTCTTATACCTTCATAAAGAATAAGATTTTGATCATTAGTGCCTCCTCTAATATTAATGTTAGAAATACGCTCATCAACACTATTAATTCCTGGTAAATTTTGTGCTATTTGTAAAACATCTGGCTCTAGTAGACCAGGCAAAATATCGAAAGCTTTAGCATCTACTTCTACGGCTCCATTGTTTGTTTTATAAATACCCTTAGTAAGGTAATTGATAACAACAACTTCTTCTAAACGTTGAATTAATTTTTGCGTTTGTGTTATAGCTATAAAACGTTTACTAAGGATTTTAAAATCAAGTTGTGTTGCAGTTTTAAGGTGTATAAGTACCTGCGAAAACGAAAGTTCTGGGTATAAAGGGGAAATGGAAATACCCCTAATTGTTTTAGTTTCATAAGAAAACTTAACATTATATTGCTTCTCTATCTGTTCTAGTATTTGAACAAGCGGCAGTTTTTCCTCATCTTGGGTAAAAGCCAAATTAGAAGAAGAAATTATAAAAAAATATAAAACTACTTTAAGTAATAGTTTATTCACGTTTTAGAAAAATAGAAGTTCCAGACTTACTATAGCTTAAATGTAAAGGTATTGTGACAGACTTCAGTGCTAAATCTAAATTTTTGTGTGTAAAACTTCCTGTAAATAATCTCGATGTATCAATATTTTCTGCGCCTATAGTTATATTGTATTGATTTTCTAATTCAGAAATAATATGCTTCAAAGCCACTTCTTTAAAGCTACTTTCTCCTAACAACCAATTTGGTTGTATGGAGTCTTCTCTTTCATTATCAATTAATTTTCCATCTACAATTAGCAATTTATTTCCAGCTCTTAATTTTACTATTTCTTTATTTATAGACACTGCAACTAGGCCTTCATAACAAACAACTTCAAAATAATCTTCGCGTTCTTTTACTTTAAATTCGGTACCTAAAACTGTAACGGTCCCAGCATCAGTAATAACATCGAATTTTTGACCTTTAGCCACTTTGAAAAAAGCTTCACCTTTTAAGTGAACTATTCTTTTATTATCCCAATTACTTTTATTGAAAACTAATTTAGAATTGGCATTTAAATTAACGGTTGATTCATCTGGAAGTTCTGTTAATATTTGCTGCGCAATTTCCGTATTAATTGATGTATCTAGCGTGGTCGTGTAAAAATAAAGACCATAACAAATCGCTAAAATTCCCGCTATTTTTAATAATGGTTTAAACCATGTGATATTACTCACGGTTGTTGTTCTTAGATTTGGTTTTAAATTTTCGTAATTATGATCAATAGAAAATTCTGGTGCTTTAAATTTTTTTAATGCGCCATCTAAGTTCGTTAAATCTTTATAATCCTCTAGTTGTTCAAAAGCTTTCTGTTCTTCTGCGTTGAGGTTGTTATCTAACCATTTTTTTATGATATCTTCTCTATTCATAATAGTAATTCATCTATATAACAGTTCTCTTGTAAATATTCCTACCCATTTCATTATTACAATATAAATTAAAGCCCATCAATTTCCTTACGTAATTTTTTTAGAGCACCGTAAATTCGTTTTTCTACAGCTTTTGTAGATATATCTAAAAGTGCAGCAATTTCTTTAAATCGTTTACCTTCAATTCTATTCATTAAAAAGGCAACACGCTGTGCTTCAGTTAAATTAGCTATAGCTTTCTGCAACTTTTGGTGATATTCCTTCTCTTGCAAAACAAACTCGGGTGACTCATTAGTAGCATGTTTTTGAGGTATTTTTTGATATCGTAAAACTACTTTTTGGTGGGCAACAGCATTGAGCATTAAATTATTCGCCGTGGTAAACAAAAAACTTTTTGCTTTAGGCGGAGTTACTTTACCACAATTTTGCCATAATTTTATAAAAGCCTCCTGGACTTTATCTTGCGGATTTAAATGTTCACCAAATTTATAATATAAGAAGTCATGAAGATTTTTTGAATGTTTTTTATATAAACGTTCAAATAATTGATCTTCACAAATATTATCTAGTATTGGTTGTTCCATAGTTTTGAGACATCCAAAGTATAAATTATTTTTTAACATACATAGGTAGGAGAAATTAAAATTTAATTGTTTTATAATAAATAGATGAAAATTTTAAGTGATGAAAACCCAATTCAATAATTTAATCCTACTAACCTTTTTTGCCCTTTTCTGCCTAACTTCCTGTCAAGATGAAGTAGCAGAAATTAGTAATCCTACAGACCAAGAAATAATTCTTCCTAACTCACCACTTGCGGCGGTTATGAGTAACGTTTCTGCAAATAATGGTGCAATTGACGATTTTTTAGATGATGCAAGTTGTTTTTCAATAGACTTGCCTGTTACTATAGTTGTAAGTGATATTACTATTACTGTCCAAACCAGTGAAGATTTAGAGGAGTTAGAAGAATTGTTTGAAGAGTTTAACGATGTTGAAGATTTCTTTGATTTTATCTTTCCAATTACAATAATATTTAATGACCATTCAGAATTAGTTATTGAAAACCTAGAGCAATTGCAAAATTTAATATCGGATTGTGATGATGAAGATGAGGTGATAGAATGTATTGATTTTGTATATCCAATTTCATTTTCAATTTTCAATTCAGAATTTAATATTGTTGATACTATAACGATAGATAATGATCAAGCTTTACATGAGTTTTTAGATAATTTAGAGGATGGAGATAGCGCTCTTATTGTTAGCTTAAATTATCCTGTGAATTTAGAATATGCTAATGGAGAAATTATTGAAGTTAGTACTAATCAAGAATTAGCGGAAGCTATACAATTAGCCGAAGACGATTGTAATGACGGTAATGAAAACGATTGTGATGAAGAAGATATAGAGCTTACTCTAAAAGAATGTAAATGGGAAATTGCTTCTTACTCTAGTTTTCCTGAATTTGAAGGCCTATTACTAGAGTTTAATACAGACTATACCTTCGATATTATATTAGACGAAAATCAAATCTTATCAGAGGGTAATGCATGGTCTGTTGTTGCTAATGAAGAAGCATCTTACTTAGTTTTAACAACTGATTTTGAGGATTTAGGTGGTGATTGGCAAATTATAGAATGTGATGATGATAGGTTTGAATTTGTTAAAAATTCAGAAACTATGGTCCTAGAACAGGTTTGCGATGATGATTTAAACTGTTCTTTTAATGATATCAGTGCTATATTACAAGAATGTCCTTGGGACTTTACAGATGCAGAAGATAGTTACAGTAATTATCAAATGATTTTTAACCCAGATGGTGATTTACAAATTACCGAAGGTATTGCCACATCGGCCATTGGAGGGTCTTGGGATTTAACCTCGACAGATAATGGTGTTTTATTAACGTTTTCTGAATTAACGGCTTTTCAAAATGATTTGGGTGGCGACTGGTTAATTATAGAATGTGATAATGATAGGTTAAAAATAATACAAGGTGACCACTACTTAATTTTAGAACAAGATTGTGTCGACGAAACAGAAGTGTTTGATTGTTTTACTGATTTTGAATTAGTAGAATGCGCCAATGATGCTGGTGAAGCACTTTTTAATTTAAGTGCAGATACAATTGGTCTTATTGATTGTTCTCAAGGTTTTTTGGCTTCATTTCATTATAGTGAAGCAGATGCTGAGGCAAACATAGGAGCTATTTTAGATACAGAATCATATGGTTCTGTAAGTGGACAAGTTTATCTAAGGATTGAGGCTGAAAATGGAATATTTCAAATATTTAACGTGTTTTTAAATGCTATTGAGTGTAATCAATTTGAGTGCTTTGAAAGCTTTGATGCGGTTATAGAACTTTGCGATGCGGGCAATGATGGATTTGAAGTGTTTGATTTAACAATCGCTTTTGCTAACTGTATATCAAGTGTAGATATAGTAACATATTATGAAACTCAAGTTGATGCTGAATCTGAGACAAACCCGCTTGCTAATCCTCAGGGTTACACAAATATTAGTTTGCAACAAACCATATATGTTAGAGCTGAAGTAGATAATGAATTTGAAATATTTACAATACAATTACTATTAGAAGATTGCTCGGAAGAGAACTGTACAGAAGAAGACGTAGATGCCTTTTTAACATCTTGTATTTGGAATGCGGTGAACTACAATGGCAGTGATAATTTATTAGAATGGAATTTTGATTTTGAGTCAAATAGCCAAATTGTAGTCATTTATACAGATACGCAAACTATAGATGCCACATGGACTACATCGCAATCTAATGAAGGTGTAATTGTTGAATTTTCAAATGTTTCCGGACCAAATATTCAGGCGATAACAGGTGAGTGGTTAGTAATAGAATGTGAAGAAAATCGATTGGAGTTGCATAGAGGCGATGATATTTTAGTCTTAGAAAGAAACTGCAATTAATAAAGAGAACCGCTAAATAAGTTAGTAAATTTTTAGTAAGTTTAGGTTGATGAAGAGAGTTGCCACCGCTAGGCAGCTCTTTTCTTTTATGATATTCTCAATTTAAAGTATATAGAATTATAGACATCACACTTCATTTATCCCTTGTAAATTCATAAATTTGCAACTTCAAAAAGAGATAAAGATTATGTTCAATAATTTAAGCGATAAGTTAGATAAAGCGTTACATGTTTTAAAAGGTCATGGCAGTATCACAGAAGTAAATGTAGCTGAGACACTAAAAGAGGTAAGACGTGCGCTTTTAGATGCCGATGTTAACTTTAAAATTGCTAAAGAGTTTACGAATAGGGTTAAAGAAAAGGCACTTGGTCAAAATGTACTAACAACACTTCAGCCAGGCCAATTAATGGTTAAAATCGTTAAGGATGAATTAACCGAATTAATGGGTGGTGATGCAGAAGGCATAAATCTTTCGGGTACACCTAGTGTAATTTTAATGTCTGGTTTACAAGGTTCTGGTAAGACCACTTTTTCTGGTAAACTAGCTAATTATTTAAAAAATAAAAAAACAAAGAAACCTTTATTAGTAGCTTGTGATGTGTATCGTCCTGCTGCAATTGACCAATTACATGTGGTAGGTGATCAAATAGGAGTAGAGGTATTTAGTGATCGTGGTAATAACGATCCTGTGGCTATATCTAAAGCTGGTATTGCACATGCTAAAGCTAATGGTCATAATGTAGTTATTATTGATACTGCAGGTCGTTTAGCAGTAGATGAAGCAATGATGACTGAAATTTCTAATATCCACAAATCAATACAGCCACAAGAAACTTTATTTGTTGTGGATTCGATGACAGGTCAGGATGCAGTTAATACAGCAAAGGCGTTTAATGATATTCTTAATTTTGATGGTGTAATACTGACAAAATTAGATGGAGATACTAGAGGTGGTGCAGCTATTTCTATAAAGTCTGTAGTTAATAAACCAATTAAATTTATAGGTACAGGCGAGAAGATGGAAGCTATAGATGTTTTCTATCCATCACGTATGGCAGATCGTATTCTAGGAATGGGAGATGTTGTGTCTTTAGTAGAAAGAGCCCAAGAACAGTTTGATGAGGAAGAAGCTCGTAAACTTCAGAAAAAGATTGCCAAAAACCAATTTGGGTTTGATGATTTCTTAAAGCAAATTCAGCAAATTAAGAAGATGGGTAATATGAAGGATTTAATAGGTATGATTCCAGGTGCTGGAAAGATGATGAAAGATGTTGATATTGATGATGATGCTTTCAAAGGGATTGAGGCAATTATTCATTCTATGACACCAGCCGAGCGATCTAATCCTTCACTGATAAATGCCAGCAGAAAAAAGCGTATTGGTAAAGGCTCGGGTACATCTGTACAAGAAGTGAACCAATTATTAAAGCAATTTACGCAGATGAGCAAGATGATGAAGATGATGCAAGGTGGAGGCGGTAAGCGAATGATGCAAGCCATGAAGAATATGCCACGTTAAATTTTATAAAGTTAATCTATCCAACACTATGACTATACTAGACGGAAAAAAAGTAAGTAACGACATTAAAAATGAAATTGCTGAAGAAGTAAAACATATGAAAGCTAATGGTGAAAAAGTACCGCATTTAGCTGCTGTAATTGTTGGTAATGATGGTGCTAGTCTTACGTACGTTGGTAGTAAAGTAAGAGCATGTGAGCGCATTGGTTTTGAATCTACGATGGTTCGTATGTCTAATACAACTAGTGAAATAGAACTTTTAGATAAGATTGAAGAGTTGAATAACAATGTGGACATTGATGGATTTATAATTCAATTACCATTACCACCACAAATTAATACTCAAAAAGTATTGATGGCTGTAAACCCTGATAAAGATGTAGACGGATTTCATCCTATGAATTTTGGTAAAATGGCATTAGACATGTCAACTTTTATACCTGCAACACCATTTGGTATTTTAGAACTCATGGATCGTTATGGGGTAGAAACCAAAGGAAAACATACTGTTGTAATTGGTCGTTCTCATATCGTTGGGCGTCCTATGAGTATTTTAATGGGTCGTAAGGGATTTCCTGGAAACTCTACGGTGACATTAACCCATAGTCACACTAAAAATATTACACAAATTACGTCACAAGCTGACATTATAATTTCTGCACTAGGCATCCCTAAGTTTTTAAAAGCAGAAATGGTAAAAGATGATGCTGTAATAATTGATGTTGGAATTACGCGTGTGCCAGACGATTCTGAAAAAGGCTATTATATTACTGGCGATGTTGATTTTGAACATGTAAGTAAAAAAGCGAGTTTTATTACGCCTGTTCCTGGCGGAGTAGGGCCAATGACAATTGCCATGCTATTGAAGAATACACTACTTGCAAGAGAGCAACACAGAAAGCACAACAGGTAATTAAAAGTTTATGAATTCATTATCTATCCTTCAGAATTCGGTTGAGATAGGTAGTCTTGGGCACTTATTGCCAACAGTTTCTGCAATTGTATTTACCATTTTTTTCATTAGGTATTCAAACAAGAAACTTAGTGTAAAAGGGAAGCGTAAAGCGATTCATTATTTCGCTTGGTTTGTTTCTATTACCGTTATAGTTTTTCATGCCTATCAAATGCTATTCGATAATTACAATTTTAAAATAGACTTACCACTTTATCTCTGTAGTCTTATGGCTTTATTGCTTCCTGTATTTACTTATTACCGGAAATATTGGATGTTCGAGATATTAGTATTTTGGATTATAGGTGGCACCCTTCAGGCTGTTATTACTCCCGATATTAAAGATGGCTTTCCAAGTTTTGATTATTTTAGGTATTGGATTGCTCATTTAGGATTGCTAGTCGTTATATTTTATTTCGTGTTTGTATTCAAAATGAAACCAAAACTGAAAAGTGTTTTTAAGTCGTTTTTTGCACTTCAGTTATATGTAATACTTATGATAATTTTAAATTATGTACTTGATGCTAACTATTTCTATTTAAACGAAAAGCCGAAGTCGGCTTCACTTTTAGATTATTTTGGAGAATGGCCTTATTATATTTTAGTTGCGCAGCTCATAATTATTCCTTTATTTTTAATAATTTATTTACCCTTTTACCTCTCAGAACGCAAATCACTTAGCAAATAATTGACTCATGTCTTTAAAGGCTTTAAATTCTAATGCGTTATCAGATGGGTCTTTAAAAAACATGGTAGCTTGTTCACCGACTTGACCCTCGAATCGTATGTAAGGTTCAATTATAAATTCGACGCCTTTAGAATTTAAGAGTTCTGCAAATTCATGAAAAATAGTCCAGTCTAAAACAACACCAAAGTGAGGCACTGGTACAGCTTTACCATCTACAGCATTGGTATGTGTATCGTCTTCAATTTTTGATTTGTGATGAATAACTAATTGATGGCCAAAGAAATTGTAATCTACCCAATGGTCGCTCCTGCGTCCTTCTTCAAGATCTAAAATATTGGTGTAGAAATTTCTGCATTCTGATAAATTATGAACGGGAATTGCCAAATGGAATGGTGAAAGCTTAGACATATTTCATTAAAAAATTTCATTAAAAATAAGGATTACTTAGCAGAGTTATTCCAGATGTCTAAATAAATTTTCCAATCTCCATTTATTTTTTTCCAAACGATAATGTATTTGCCTTGCCAAGACAATTCTTTCTTGTCTTTGGTTAAAGTTTTACCTTCATAATAGCCATAATCATAAGCAATATTATTTTCTATATGAATTTCTGAAGGCGTTACTTTATGATGAAGAATTTTTACGCCATCTGGTATTATCCAATACGATTTTATGTTAGGCTTACCAGACATAATCATTCGATTATTAGGAAAAATTTTCCCATCTTCAGTATACATGTTAGCTAAAGCATTAGCATCACTGTTTATATATGCTTGCGAAAAAGCTTTGATATTCTTATTTATAATATCAAAATCAGATTTATTTATTGTTTCTCTTTTGCAATCTATTTTCCAGGTAGCAAATGCAGTTGTTTCAGTTTTATCCGTCCATTCTCCAATCCATTTATAACCTAAATCACTAATATCATAAAAGGTTAACCTGAAATAACCCTCCATCCCATTAGGAGCTTTTTGATCACGATAGAGCACAATAGAGCCATTTTCAGTTTTATTCCCTTCCCAAGTTGGGAGTTTAGTTGATGGAGAACCCGTTGCATAATAATGGACATACCATTTACTACTATCTGCTATGAACTGACGAATGCTCCCAGAATGTTTACCATCTGCTTTAAGAGTTTCATCTTGTACAGCCATGCCATTCATTATATATTTCCATTCCCAAGTCATATCCACTGGTTCTGCCCAACTTTGATCTTGGTTTCGTGAGGTAGATTTACACTTACATTTACCTATAAGTTTTTGATAATCTTTGATCTGTTTTGGAGCTTTTGGGTTTGGTAAACCGAATGGATTTGTGTCTGATGCGGAGTAATCGTTTTGCGAAAAACATAACGTACAAGCAAATAATAATGGTAAAAAGATTGATTTCATTTTTATAGAGCGATTGATTAGTCTTTCTCAAGTTAAAAATCAATTGGTCAATCTTGTCTGTTAATTAAGATTTAATTAACGTCTGTATTTTCTTTCTGAATTCTGATGTGCTTCGAAAGTTTTTTTAGAATCACTTATAAGATCACTTAGTGTTTTGAACTCTTCTTTAGATAATTCTCGATATTTTCCTAAGGGAGAATCGAGTTTAATATTCATTATTCTAACGCGTTTCAGTGTTTGTACTTCGTAATTTAAGTATTCGCACATGCGTCTAATTTGACGATTTAATCCTTGTGTAAGTATGATGCTAAATGTAAAACGATCTATCTTTTTAACTTCACATTTCTTAGTGCGTTTGCCTAAGTCTTCAATATAGATTCCGCCAGCCATACGTTCAATAAATGTTTGCGATATGGGTAAATCTACGGTAACAATATATTCTTTTTCATGATTGTTACTAGCACGTAAAATTTTATTAACAATATCACCGTCGTCCGTCAAAAGAATGAGGCCTTCACTTGGTTTGTCTAATCTACCAATAGGAAAAATGCGCTTTGGATAGTTGATGTAATCAATAATATTATTTTTTTCAACACGCGTATCTGTAGTGCAGACTATACCTACAGGTTTATTAAAAGCTAAATAAACAAAATCTTCTTTACGGCTGCTAATAATTTCGCCATCTACCTTTACAACATCTTCTAGAGCTACTTTAGTGCCCATTTCTGGTATTACATCATTAATTGTTACACGACCCGCGTCTATTAAACGGTCAGCTTGTCTGCGAGAGCAAAATCCTGCTTCACTGAGGTATTTATTAAGTCGAGTAAGGTTTTCTGACATGCTGTAAAAGTACGATAAAGATTATCGATTAATAAACACTACAATAGAAGGAGTAATAGATTGGTTTTTTAGTCCATGCCCATACCCAGTTGTACTGATTAATTCAGAATTTTTATAATGATTAGCAAAGAGAAGTGCATCCTCATAAGGAATGATTTTATCCTTTTTATCATGTACAATTAAACCTTCTGCTTCTATAGATTCAGTAAATGATGCAGCGGAAAAATAATCAACAGGTTTCCCAAACCGCTCTAAAACTATTGAGTCGAGACCATTGGAAATGCGTTTGTTATATCCCATCATAGTTTTATATCTTGAGAATACACCTGTAAAATGAGCAGGTGCACCAAGCAACACCATTTTTTTTACGGATGGCAAATTATAATTATGCATGCAGAATACGCTCGCCATACCACCAACAGAGTGGCCTATTATAACTTCTGCTTGAAATTTTTTAGCTACAACATTTATAAACTCTGAATATAAAACTGCATTAAATTGTTTGCCACCAGATCGTCCATGAGAAGGAGCGTCAAGTGCTATAATATTATAACCTTGTGCTTTAAATTCTTTTAAGAGATATTCCCAACGTGATGCGTTACTTTCCCAGCCATGAGCTAATAAGACGCTTTTACCTTTTCCTAACCAACGATATGTTGCGATATCGAGATTATCAAAGCTGAATTTTTGAAATAAGGCAGAGTTAACAGCGTTTATTTGCGCTTCTGTATAGCTACCCTTTCTTGGTGATGCAAACAAATTGAGAGCCTTATTTGCTGCATATTTTGAAGACACCATGCTAGTAGCGTTTAAAATAGTTCCGATGGATTTTACGACAAAATTACTCATCCTAACTATGCTCTCTATTTACAGAATCTATTGAAAATGCTGGTAGGCAAATTGCTATATATTCACATGGTTCTGTAAAAGGATTAGAGTATTGGAGTCTTGTATTTTTTTCAACCTTTATAGATTGACCGGCTTCAAGAATAATTGTCTCGTCATTAATTATAAATTGCTTTTTACCTTTTATAATAAAAGTATACTCATCAAATTCTGGAGTTTGATAAGGTTCTGACCAACCAGCTGGTGCTACCATATGGGCAATACTAATATTTGGATTGCCATCAGTAGCCAAACCAAAATGTTCTTTAATTAATTTCCCATCATCGGTTGGAACAACAAAAGGTGAATTTTGTATGGAGTATGTCCTATTTCTCTTCATATTTAAGGATAATATGATTAAGTGTTTTTTAATATACTACCAATGTACCATAAAATACTTGATTTTAGCTTTTTCTGGTATTTGAATTGGGTCAATCGTGGCGTTCATGTCAAAACGCAAACTACCAGGTAACTCTTTTTTATCAATCGTAAATGATGCATTAATTTCATTTACTGATACCACAATGGCATCAATAAGATTATCAACTTTAGATATTTTATAAGACGCTTTTATATCTTTAAATGTACTTAAAGCAGATATTTTTTTCTCTGTCATATAGCGCTCGTCAATAATACGTACACTCGAAATTACAGAAGTAGAATCTAATGCCTCTTTAGGTGAAAGATTCAATAATTTCTTTCCTCCTTTTTCAAAAATTTCAATTGTATTTACAGCACCAGTAAATTCATCACCTGCGATATAACGTACGACAGAATCATTACTAAATATAGCGTCTAATTGTTTTACCTGTGTAGAGTCAGTTAGTAATCCAATATGATGTTTTTCAATTAAAAATGGATTTACTGAAGTGTCCTTAGCACAGCTTGTTATTAATAGGGTACATATTAAAAGTATAAAAATAATGTCTTTCATAGTATAAATTTAGGTTAAATTACTTTAGCATTTTAGTCAATATTCCTAAAACACTTCTTATTACTGTTGGACTAGTAAGTACTTTTACGATAGGGTTTTGTCTTGTACTTTTACGTCTTCTGGTAGTAGATGTTGGCTTTTTACTTTCTGCGCGTTTTAAAGCTTCCTTTTCTTCTTTTGCCTTTTGTTTAGCTTCTTCGGCTTCAGCTTGTTTTATTTTATCATTTAGTATTTCATAAGCACTCTCCCTATCTATTTCTTTATTATACTTTCTTGCTAATTCAGATTGTCCCAATAAATTACCAAGTTCAGTTTCTGAAAGTATATCCATGCGGCTCATAGGTGCTCTCATCATAGTTGCGGCTAATGGTGTAGGTTTTCCTTTTTCGTCTAGTGCTGAGACCAAAGCTTCACCGATACCTAATGAAGTTAAAACTTCTGCCGTGTCGTAATATTCAGTGTCTGGATAATTTTGTGCAGTTAATTTAATTGCTTTTCTATCCTTTGCGGTAAATGCCCTAAGTGCATGTTGAACCTTTAATCCAAGTTGTCCTAAAACAGCTTCTGGCACATCAGTGGGATTTTGAGTTACAAAATACAATCCAACCCCTTTACTACGAATCAATTTTACAATACTTTCAATCTGATTTAATAAGGCATCTGAGGCTTCATTAAAAATTAAATGCGCTTCATCTATAAACATTATAAGTTCTGGACGGCCACTATCACCTTGCTCAGGGAAGGTTGAGTAAATTTCAGCTAATAAACTCAACATAAACGTCGAAAACAATTTTGGTTTATCTTGTATGTCAGTTAGTCGGATGATATTTATAAAGCCGCGACCATTCTCATCTATACGGAGTAAATCTTGGGTGTCAAAAGAGGTTTCTCCAAAAAATAAATCGCCTCCTTGTTGCTCTATTTCAATAAGTTTTCTGAGAATTGCTCCAGTTGAAGCAGTTGATATTCTACCATAAGACTCTTCAAATTCTTTTTTACCATCTCCAGTGGAGTATTGAAGGATCTTTTTAAAATCTTTTAGATCTAACAGCGGCAATTTATTATCATCACAATACTTAAATATCACGGATATTATTCCTGCTTGTGTTTCAGTTACGTCTAGTATTCTTGAGATTAAAACAGGTCCGAATTCACTAATTGTAGCTCTGAGCCTTACTCCGTCTTGTTCTGACAATGTCATAACCTCAACAGGAAATGCTTTTGGTTCAAATGGTAAACCTATTTTTTCATGACGTTCATCAATTTTTGGATGACCTGGACTGGCTTTGGCAAGTCCACTCAAATCACCTTTAATATCCATTAAAAGAACAGGAATGCCTTTCTCTGAGAGATTTTCGGCTAACACTTGTAGCGTTTTTGTTTTTCCGGTGCCTGTGGCTCCAGCAATTAAACCATGCCGATTCATGGTTTTTAAAGGTACGTTAACAAATGAATTTGTTATGGTTTGGCCTTCTAGCATTGCAGATCCTAAAGTGATATAATCACCTTTAAATGAATTGCCTTCAGCGATATCTTTTATGAACGTGTCAGAATTCTTCATGAGTCAGAAAATTTGTATAAAAATAACGTAATTTTAGTCAAGTTTAAAACTGAAAACAATGAAGTCAAGACTTTTAATTTTTACATTAATTATTCTAACTAATTTTCAATCTTGTGATGATGATAAATCTGAAATTGTATTTCATAATTCTCACGAACCAAGCAGAGCAGAAGCACCCTTCAGTGATGCTGTAGAAACTGAAAACTTATTGTTTTTAACTGGCCAAATTGGGAAAGATCATAAAAAGGGTGAGCTTGTTAAAGGTGGAATAGAAGTAGAGACTAAACAGGTTATTGAAAATATTAAAGCTGTTCTAGAATATCATAATCTGACTTTAGACCATGTAGTAAAATGCACGGTTATATTGAAAGATATCAATGATTTTAAAACTTTCAATTCTGTGTATACTAGTTACTTTACTAAAAAACCAGCGCGCACAACGTTTGCCGCTTCTGGTTTAGCAGGTGATGCGAGTATTGAAATAGATGTAATTGCTGTTAAGTTATAGTATTTTCTCTATATATAGATTTGTTGTACTAGCCGCTCTGAGATTTACAACACCTACATTTCCTACGCGCAAAACTTTTAAGCTAAGTGCTTGTCCAGTCGTAATTTCGATTACTTCAGTAAAGTTAACTGACGCCTCGTTATGACCGCCTGCTCTTCTCATATAACCATGAGAGGACACTGTTCCTACCTGAACATCGTCTAATGCAATATAAATTTCTGGATTTGCTCTTTGTGGTCCGTTATTTGCCACAATGATCGAAGCATTAACAATAACTCTATAACGTCCTGTTTCATTGATAGTAATACTGTTGGATGTAACATCTACATTGTAAAGGGTTGTGTTATCATTCCATTCTTCAACTCCACAAACAGGCAAATTAATAGCGGTATTATTATTAATGTTTGTAGAAATGTCTGTGTTGCTATACTTAACAGATTGTCCTGGAGTTGATGTAGTGGTCGTCGTTAAGGTAAATGCTTCCCAGATTGGTGTTATAGTTGTATTGGTATTGATTTGAATTTCATCAGTATCTGTGTTGAAAATCAATAAACCATTTGCGGGAGATAAAATGGCATCTCTTTGGGTTGTAGTAAGTCTAGGTATTAATAATCCTGAATCGTTTGACTCAATGTGAAGTTCCGAAGATGGGTCTGGTTCGGTTGTACCAATACCTACCTGTGCGTTAATAGCTGTTAAGGAGCAGCTTATTAACATCACTAGTGTAATGTTTTTAATCATTTTATTAAGGGTCAACAATTAATTAGTCTGTAGTAAAAATAGCACATTTTATAATCAATTCAAAATGAGGTCTTTTCCAACTAATAGTTATATTTGCAAAATATGACAAGAAGAGAACGACAAGAGTTGATTGATAAAGGTGAATTATTGCCTTTAATGGAAGAGTTTTATACAATTCAAGGCGAAGGGTTTCATAAAGGAACTGCTGCTTATTTTGTGAGAATAGGTGGTTGCGATGTCGGTTGCCATTGGTGCGATGTAAAAGAGAGCTGGTTAGCAGAATTACATCCACCAACAGAAACTCAAAAAATTGTTGCTAATGCTATTAAGTATAGCAATACAATAGTTGTTACTGGTGGTGAACCTTTAATGTGGGACATGTATCCTTTAACCCAACAGTTAAAGGCAAAAGGCGTTCAAACTCATATCGAAACTTCAGGTGCTTATAAGTTAACAGGTGAGTGGGATTGGATATGTCTCTCGCCTAAGAAGATGAAACTTCCAACTGAAGAAGTTTATGAAAAGGCAAATGAGTTAAAATGCATCATCTACAATAAAGATGACTTTAAATTCGCCGAAGAGCAAGCTATAAAAACCAATAAAGATTGTATTTTATATTTACAACCAGAGTGGAGCAAACGTGATAAAATGATGCCACATATTGTCGATTATGTGATGGCAAACCCAAAATGGAAAGTTTCGTTACAGACGCATAAATATTTGAATATCCCGTAAAATTAAAACACCTTGATTTTTCAAGGTGTTTTTTAATAAATATTACTGCTTATAATGAAATTGGAAACTCAGCGATACTAGTATCCCAGCCAATTTTTAAATGCACGGTATTTTTAGAAGCCTCGTATAAAGCAATAGATAAGTTTTCAATTTCTTTATCAGTTTTTGTTATTGGTGCAGAAACACTAACAATATCTTTACTTGGGTCGTAACCATAATTTCCCCAACCATCTAAGTCTGTATTTAATTTAAGCGTCCATTCCGTTTCAGATGGAATAATAATGATACTGTAACGTCCTGCTTTAATTTTTTTTCCACCAAAAGTTACATCATTAATAAAAAGAATTTCAGTAGATTCATTTGCACCAACTCTCCATGCATTCCCAAATTTTAAAAGCTTACCAAAAATTTCTCTACCTTTTTTCGCAGGTCTAGAGTAAGTTACTCTTATTTGAGGTTCGAGCTTCATTTTTGCGTCATCACTTTTTGCAAAAGTTCGTTTAGCTGCATCTGCAGGATAGTAAGCACGATCCATGGTGCTCTTATCCATTTTTACAAATTTTTGGGCATTAGCATTAACTGAAAGGAATATAGCTAAGGTAAGAGTAATCGTAGAAAATAATTTTGATGTCTTCATAGTAGTTTTTAGTTTTAATGAGTTTAAAATTAAATTGAAATATGCTGACTCTGTCGTAATAATTTACTAAAATTTACATTTTGATAGTTTTATAACTATTAATCGATCCTTTAGATTTCAAATTTATATTATTTTATGTATTAAAGTTATATATTAAAACTATTATTGTCTTTAATGTTTAAAAAATGTTAGTTTAATGCGATATTTGTTTTAGAATTAATAAAAAAAATAAAGTTATGTGCGGAATAGTATGTGCGTTTGATATAAAACAGAAGACTGATGATTTAAGACCACAGGTTTTAGAAATGGCAAAAACGATACGTCATCGTGGTCCAGATTGGAGTGGTATTTACAGTGATGATAAAGCAATCTTAGCACACGAGCGTTTGGCTATTGTAGATCCAGCTTCTGGTAAGCAGCCTTTGTTTAGTCCAGACAAAAAATTAATCTTAGCGGCAAATGGTGAGATTTATAACCATAGAGAATTACGTTCTCAGTTTCCTGATTACGACTTTCAGACTGAAAGTGATTGTGAAGTTATTTTAGCTTTATATCAAGAAAAAGGTGTGGACTTTGTAGATGATATGAATGGGATATTTGGTTTTGCAATTTACGATACTGAAAAAGACGAATACTTCATCGCAAGAGATCATATGGGAATTATTCCATTATACATTGGTTGGGATAAAAACGGAACATTCTTCGTAGCATCTGAGTTAAAGGCTTTAGAAGGTATTTGTACAAAAATAGAATTATTTCCGCCAGGACACTATATGTCTAGTAAAGACGGTGAGTTTGTAAAATGGTACAAGCGTGACTGGACAGAATATGAAGCTGTAAAAGAAAACGAAACAAGTATAGCGGAAGTGAAACAAGCATTAGAAGATGCTGTGCATAGACAATTAATGAGTGATGTGCCTTATGGTGTGTTATTGTCTGGTGGGTTGGACTCGTCTGTGACATCGGCTATTGCAAAAAAATATTCAGAAAGACGTATTGAAGCAGATGATAAAGAAAAGGCTTGGTGGCCTCAATTGCACTCATTCTCAGTTGGGTTAGAGGGTTCTCCGGATTTAGCTGCTGCTAAAAAAGTAGCCGATCATATTGGTACGGTTCATCACGAAATTAAATTCACAATCCAAGAAGGTTTAGATGCTATTAAAGATGTTATCTATAACATAGAAACTTATGATATAACAACGATTCGTTCCTCTACACCAATGTATTTAATGGCAAGAGTTATTAAATCTATGGGAATTAAAATGGTACTGTCTGGTGAAGGAGCCGATGAAATTTTTGGAGGCTACTTGTATTTTCATAAAGCGCCAGATGCTAAAGAATTTCATGATGAAACGGTTCGTAAATTAGATAAGCTTCATATGTATGATTGCCTAAGAGCAAACAAAAGTTTAGCAGCATGGGGAATTGAAGGTCGTGTACCATTTTTAGATAAAGAATTTATGGATGTAGCGATGCGTATCAACCCAAAAGACAAAATGATTAACGGAGAACGCATGGAAAAGTGGGTAGTTCGTAAAGCATTTGAAGACATGATACCAGAAAGTGTAGCCTGGAGACAAAAAGAACAATTTAGTGATGGAGTTGGTTATAGTTGGATTGATACCTTAAAAGAATTAGTAGAAAAAGAGGTAACTGATGAGCAAATAGAAAATGCAGCATTCCGTTTTCCAATAAATACACCTTTAAACAAGGAAGAGTATTATTATAGAACTATATTTGAAGGACATTTCCCTAGTGATGCAGCAGCCTTGAGTGTACCTCAAGAAGCAAGTGTAGCTTGTAGTACTGCGATTGCATTAGAATGGGATGAGGCCTTTAAAAATATGAATGATCCATCTGGTAGAGCTATTGCCAATGTGCATGATGAAGCGTATTAATAAGCATTTGATTTTTTTTGGGATGTAGCCCTAGAAATTCAATCAATTTACTAACATAATGTGCTTATTATTAAAAGACGAATCTTAGGATTCGTCTTTTTTATTTATCTAATCTTATGTAACAATTTCTTACATTTATAAACAAATAGAAAACCAACCATCTCTACTTTCAATTTCCTGCTTGCAACCTAACTGTAAGCTCATGATCAAATTCTTTAGGCGAATTCGTCAAAATCTTCTTTCCGAAGGCAAAACATCTAAATACTTTAAATACGCTATTGGTGAAATTGTATTGGTAATCATTGGAATTGTATTCGCCTTACAGATCAATAATTGGAATGAAAACAGGAAAACACAAATAGACCTAGAAAGCTCTTTGTATGCAATGATTGAAGAGTTAAAAGAAAACGCTAATTATATTAAAGGACAAAATAAAATTATTCAAAGCCAAGTAGAAGGTTTAGATAGAGTTTTTGATAAAACTGCCACAGAAAAAGATTTAAAAACTATACTCAAATATTTTGGGCCGGACACAAACTCAAGACCATTTGCTAATGTTTTTAATTCTTTAAAAGAAGAAAAAAAACTACGACTTATTGAAAACAAAGAACTCATCAGAAAAATTAACGATTTTTATGAGTATACTTTACCAAACTTAGTAGAATTCACAAAGTGACACGAAGGTTTTGTTGGAAATAATATTGACCCTTATATTTTAGAAAATATACCAATAATAAATAATAATTCCGAAACAGATATTAAAACGGTAAAGCGACTAATGGAAGAAGTGAAATTCATAAATATTTTAAGGTATCAAAAAACATTGTATACGGGCTATCAAGGTGGCTGCAATAGTATTATCCAAAAAGCCGAAGCATTGATTACTATGATAGATAACTATTTAAATAATCAAAAGCAATGATTAAATTCTTCCGAAAAATCCGCCAAAACCTAATTATGGAAAACAAAACATCCAAATACTTTAAATACGCCGTTGGCGAAATTATCCTTGTAGTTATTGGTATACTAATAGCATTACAGATTAATAACTGGAATGAAAATAGAAAAGAAAGGATTAAAGAAAAAGCCTATTTAACGCGTCTAAAAGAAGATTTAATTTCAGATAAAAAAGCCATAGAACTCAATAAAAACTTCTATAATGATGTTTTTGTTGCAGGTAGTTTGGTACTATCTAATTTAGAGGGTGAAGCTGATGTAACAACCTCTAACTGGGATATTTTAGTTGCATATTTTCATGCCAGTCAGATATGGCCTATGCTAATGCAATCCTCAACATACGATGAGTTGAAGGGGTCTGGTGAGTTATCTCTTATTCAAAATGTAACACTTAGAAATAGAATACCATTTTATCATGGTAATGGATTAAAACGTTATCAACAGACAATGGGAATTAATCCTCCATACCGCAAAATGGTTCGTGGATTAATACCGTCTAATATTCAAAATTATATGTGGGATAATTGCCATGTTACTGAAGGTGATAATCAGATTTTACAACAATGTGATCCTTTTATTGATGAAGAAAAATCTGAGGTTATAATTTCTGGTTTAGGTAGTAATTCTAAACTTATTGAAGAGCTAAGGTTTTATATGTCTAACATAAAAGTTGGGCAAGATACACTAAAAGAACAAGCGAGGTTATGCGATGCGATAATAGATGAAATTGAAAGAGAATTACAAAATTAACCCAAAAACCCTTATTAAACCTAAAGGTGTCAGTTAGGTGACATTTAAATGACGTGCTAAAAACCAAGATAGCGTCATAGATTTGTACCCACAAAAATGATACAGAATGAAGAAGCAAACGCTTAAAGAAAATTTACTTTACCAACGAAAACTAAAGGGTTTTACGCAAGAAGAGCTTGCAGATAAAACAACAGTAGGTGTGCGCACAATACAACGCATCGAAAAAGGAGATGTGCAACCACATTTACAAACTGTAAAATTATTAGCTGTAGGCTTAGATATAGAAGTTGATGATTTAATTGCACTAGACAATCCTAAGGAAGAAACTATAAAACGTAAATGGATGTTACTCATTCATGGATCACCTTTCTTTGGTTTAATAATTCCGTTTGCTAATGTTCTATTTCCACTTTTTATATGGATAAGCAAGGCAGAAGACAATAAAGTGTATGATGCACATGGACGCGCGGTTATTAATTTTCATTGTACTATAAATCTCTTAATAATTGTATCTCTATTATTGTTTTTTCCTTTTCCAGGAGTTAACTTCTTTGGCACCGCAGCTATTGCACTTTTTGGTATCATTTTTAGTATTAAGAATTTATTTTCTGCATTAAGTTCTGGTAGTTATAGCTATCCGTTTTCAATTCCTTTTTTGAAGCCTGTAAAATAACCACTTTTATAATTTTAATCTCAACTTTTTATAGCTAGTAGAACATTAGCTAAGTCAACTAATATCATATGTTATGAAACGAGCATGTTCAAAATTTTATCATTTAAGGATAATGATTAATAGCGAACTGCATGTGACCATAAAAAAACAATAAATAAAAACACATGAAAACACTTTTATCTAAATATCCAACACTCGTTCGTTTTATATTAACTCTTTTTCTTTTTGGTCTTGCACTTTTTTTAAGCGGGTTTATTGATACACCTTTTTTAAAACGCTATTTTCCATTTACATCAGTTATTTTATTAATTGTGGCTACTTGGATTTTGTTCAAAACCGATAAGAAATCTCTAAAAGACCTTGGTTTGAACTTATCATTTTGCAACCTCTCTTTTTTGCCATTAGGAATATTAATTGGTGCTGTAGCTTTTTTATTAGTTAAATACTGTCGTGCATTATATACAGGTGAAACCTTTGAAATAGCCACATCTGACTTTAACTATAGTGCTATTTTGTATGGTTTTTATGCTATTTTACCACAGGTTACTATAGAAGAGTTTTTATTTAGAGGTTATGCCTTCAAAAAGACGATTGAGGTTAGCAATGCAGTTATTGCTAATATTATATTCGCAACTATATTCATGTTAGTGCATATTTTAGATCGTGAAGTAATTCAAAATAAAGCCATGGTTCTCTTTCTAGGAATAACTATACCCATAGGTCATTTACTATTTGCAACGGCTTTAATAAAATCAAAGACCTTGTTTTTTCCTATTGGAATTCATTTAGGTAATAATTGGGCAACACAGCATTTAATTACAAACTATAATAATGGAAATAGTTTTTTTTACATTCCAGAATCTACATCTTTTGAGACATGGACTCCATTTATTATAGTAATCCTAATTTGGAATATCTTTTATTTACTTCTAACTTATATCATTTGGAAATGGGATAAATTTCGTTTAAAAGAATTGTAATATAAGTCGAAGTCGACTTAATTTACTACAAAGTAAAAACATGAAAACTAACTTTTAAGCGGTTTTTTTATTTTTCAATTTTTAGACATCTATAAAAAATACTGAAATTCAATTTAAGGTCTTTTTTAAGCGATTTAAGCCATTTTTAAGTAATTAACAAATGTTGATAATTATCGCCTTCAATCCGTAAAATGCTTTTAAAAAGGGGTTTAAAATCGTATATTTGATAGTATTCTAAAATGATACAAATGTGTCATTTTTTTATGCCATAAATCGAACTAAAATTTATTCAACATAATGAGCGAAGAAAAAAAAGAAAGCTTTAACGAACACGGTTATTCAGCAGATAGTATTCAGGCCTTAGAAGGTATGGAGCATGTACGTATGCGTCCATCCATGTATATTGGTGATGTAGGTGTAAGAGGTTTACACCACTTAGTGTACGAGGTAGTTGATAACTCTATCGATGAAGCCTTAGCTGGTCACTGTGATAATATTACTGTAACTATTAATGAAGATAACTCTATAACGACAGAAGATGATGGTCGTGGTATTCCTGTAGGATTGCACAAAAAAGAAGGGGTTTCTGCATTAGAGGTTGTAATGACTAAGATTGGTGCTGGTGGTAAATTCGATAAAGATTCTTATAAAGTATCTGGTGGTTTACATGGTGTTGGTGTAAGTTGTGTTAATGCGCTATCTGAACATCTTAAGGCAACAGTTTTTAGAGAGGGAAAAGTATATGAGCAAGAATATGAGCGTGGTAAAGCAATGTATCCTGTTAAACAAACTGGTGATACTGACAAGAGAGGAACGACGGTTACTTTTAAACCAGATTCAACAATTTTCACACAAACGTTAGAGTATAATTATGATACGTTGGCAAGTAGAATGCGTGAATTAGCGTATTTAAATAAAGGGATTACTGTTCATTTAGTTGATAAACGTCGTACTAAAGAAGATGGTTCTTTTGAAGGAGAAACATTTCATTCTAAAGAAGGTTTAAAAGAATTTATTAAGTTTTTAGATGCAACAAGAGATCCTTTAATGAAGGATGTTATTGCTTTTGAAGGCGAAAAGAATGGCGTACCAGTTGAGGTAGCTATGATTTATAATACATCGTATGCTGAAAACTTACATTCTTATGTAAATAATATTAATACACATGAGGGTGGAACACACCTTTCTGGTTTTCGTCGTGGATTAACACATACACTTAAGAAGTTTGCTGATACTTCTGGTATGTTAGATAAATTAAAGTTCGATGTTGCAGGAGATGATTTTCGTGAAGGACTTACGGCTATTATTTCTGTAAAGGTACAAGAACCGCAGTTTGAAGGACAGACCAAAACTAAATTAGGGAATAGAGAAGTTTCTTCAGCAGTAAGTCAATCAGTTTCAGAGATGTTGACGGACTATTTAGAAGAAAATCCAGAAGATGCTAAGACGATTGTTCAGAAAGTAATCTTAGCAGCCCAAGCTCGTCATGCAGCTCAAAAAGCTCGAGAAATGGTGCAGCGTAAAACTGTAATGAGTATTGGAGGTTTACCTGGGAAATTAAGTGATTGCTCATCTCAAGATCCTGAAGAATGCGAAATTTACTTAGTAGAGGGAGATTCTGCAGGTGGAACAGCAAAAATGGGGAGAGATAGAAAGTTTCAAGCCATTTTACCATTAAGAGGTAAGATTCTTAATGTCGAAAAAGCAATGACACATAAAGTTTTTGAAAACGAAGAAATAAAAAATATATTTACAGCCTTAGGTGTTACTATAGGTACAGAAGAAGATAGTAAAGCTCTTAACCTTTCTAAATTAAGGTACCATAAGATAGTTATTATGTGTGATGCCGATATTGATGGTTCACACATTGAAACTTTAATCTTAACCTTCTTCTTCCGTTATATGAAGGAGTTGATTGAAAATGGTCATATTTACATTGCAACTCCACCTTTATATTTGGTTAAAAAGGGAGCGAAAAAAGAGTATGCTTGGAATGATGATGAGCGTTTAGCATTAATGGAGCAATATGGTGATGGTGCAAAAATTCAACGATATAAAGGTCTTGGTGAGATGAATGCTATACAACTTTGGGATACTACTATGAACCCAGAGTTTAGAACATTACGTCAAATACAGATTGATAATGGAGTAGAAGCAGATCGTGTATTTTCAATGTTAATGGGTGATGAGGTGCCACCTCGTAGAGAGTTTATTGAGAAGAATGCAGTTTATGCAAATATTGATGCATAGTTAATTATTGAAAATTTATTTTAAAAACCGTGTAATTGTTACACGGTTTTTTTTAATTCAGATAATCGATAAAATACATAAAAATACGTTAAAAAGTATTTTGTATTGATATTTTTCTATATTTGTTCTACCAAATTTAAAACCTTAACCTCATGAAAAAAGGAATATTATTCTTTGTGTTATGTATCTGTGTATCAAATATTAGAGCCCAAAACGACATAGATGCTTTGTTAGCAGCTGGTGTAGAAGATGCGCAGCGATTCGCTAACGATTATCTTGCTCCAGGAACTAATGGTCTTATGCATAGTATGAATGCCAATTGGTTCAATTCAGCCAAAGTAAAGCCTTTATTAGGTTTTGAAATTTCAGTAATAGCAAATGCGTCATTAATTAAGGATGAAAATAAACTGTTTAATCTTAATACCACAGACTACAATAATGTACAATTTGTTCAAGGTTCTAATTCGCAAATGGTGGCATCTGTTTTAGGTGAAAATGAACCTTCAATTTTTGTAGAAGTAGAATATGATGACCCTATCTTTGGGTCACAGACTACGCAGTTAGAATTACCTCAAGGTATCGGTGATCAAAGTGCTAATTTATTACCAACTGCCTTTATACAAGGCGCTATTGGATTGGGTAGTGGTATTGAAATTAAGGCAAGATTTGTTCCTGAAATAGAAACTGATGATGTAAGTTTAAGTATGTATGGTGCCGGACTTCAATTAGAATTTACAGAATGGTTACCAGCAGACAAGCTTTGGCCAGTAGCGCTGTCGGCTTTAGTTGCCTATAATCATATAGATGGGTCTTACGATTTAACTCAATCTTCTGGTATAGATGGCGATAACCAAAGATTAGAGAATGATACAAATACTTGGTTGTTTCAGTTAGTTGCCTCAACTAAGTTGCCTATTATTAATTTATATGGTGGTGTAGGTTATATTAAAGGAAAATCAGAGTCTAACTTGTTAGGTAACTATCGTGTTACTAATGGTGTCTTATCGTCGCCAACTATAACTGATCCATTTTCGGTTTCTAGCGAAGTGGCGGCTGTAAGAGGTACAGTTGGGGCAAAATTAAAGTTAGGATTTTTTAGGCTAAACGCTGAGTATCATATATCAGAATTTGATGCGTTCTCAGTAGGAGTTAATTTCGGGTTTAGATAAAAGATAAGTCCAAAATCAAAATATTCAAGCACAAGATTTACTCTTGTGCTTTCTTCATTTAAAGTGATTTTATTTGTAAATTTGAAGTCATTAAATTCAAATAATTTACATTAAATAACTAAATAAAAAAAGATGAAGGTAACCGTAGTTGGCGCTGGCGCAGTTGGAGCAAGTTGTGCAGAATATATTGCTATTAAAAACTTTGCTTCAGAAGTTGTTATACTCGATATTAAAGAAGGATATGCAGAAGGCAAAGCAATGGACTTAATGCAGTGTGCATCCTTAAATGGTTTTGATACTAAAATTACAGGAAGTACTAGTGATTACTCAAAAACTGCAAATAGCGATATCTGTGTTATTACTTCAGGTATACCACGTAAACCAGGTATGACGCGCGAAGAGTTAATTGGTATCAATGCAGGCATAGTAAAGTCGGTGTCGTCTAGTTTAGTTGAGCACTCACCAAACACAATTATTATTGTTGTTAGTAACCCTATGGATACTATGACTTATTTAGTTCATAAAACAATCGATCTTCCTAAAAACAGAATTATAGGAATGGGTGGCGCATTAGATTCGGCCCGTTTTAAGTATAGATTAGCAGAAGCTTTGGAAGCACCAATCAGTGATGTAGACGGAATGGTTATAGGTGGGCATAGTGATAAAGGTATGGTACCTCTAACATCTCATGCAACAAGAAATAGTATTAAAGTGTCAGAATTTTTGTCTGAGGATCGTTTAAACCAAGTTGCTGCAGACACCAAAGTAGGTGGTGCTACTTTAACAAAGTTATTAGGTACTTCTGCTTGGTATGCCCCAGGTGCTGCAGTTAGTGGATTAGTGCAAGCAATTGCATGTGACCAAAAGAAAATATTTCCATGTTCTACATTTTTAGATGGTGAATATGGACTAAGTGATTTATGCATTGGGGTGCCTGTTATTTTGGGTAGAAATGGAATTGAAAAAATTGTAGATGTACCTTTAAGTGCTGCAGAAAAAGCTCATATGGCAGAAAGTGCAGAAGGTGTTAAAAAGACTAATGGTTTATTAGAGTTATAGAGATGGCTCTTAAATAAAATTAAACCTTACTGGCATGCTTGTTGGTAAGGTTTTTATAGTATTAACTAAAATTACATAAAATGAAAAAAATATTTTTACTTGGTTTGACAATAATGCTTAGCGTAACGCTAAGTGCTCAGGAAAAATTTACTGAGGGTAAAATAACCATGACCCAGACTTTTAAGACTGATAATCAGCAGATGAAGGATATATTGCAACAGATGATGGGAGATGAAGGGATGCAAACTATTTCTTACGTAAAAGGAAATAAATCGAGAACAGACATTAGTAATCCAATGTCGGGCGATATAGTTACTATATCAGATATGGAAGCAAAGCAAGTATTGATGTTGATGGATAGTCCTATGCTCGGAAAAAAGTATAGCTTAACGAGTATTTCTAAAGAAGAGGAAGAAAAAATTAAAGATAATATTAATATAATAGAGGGGACAAAGACTAAAACTATCTTGGGTTATGAGTGTAAGGAGCACACTGTGACTATAGATCAGGACGGCGTAAAAATGGACATGATTATGTATATTACTGATAAAATTGTACCAGCTGTATCTCAACAAACAGCAATGCTTGGTGAGAAGTTGAAAGGGTTTCCTATGTATATGGAGATGAAAATGAATCAACAAGGTATGGCAATGACAATTATCACTGAAGTAACTGAGCTCAACAAGGAGACGGTGTCTGATGATAAGTTTAGTATGACTCCACCAGATGGATATTCTAAGATGTAGCTTATAAAGATTTAAAATGATAAAAGAGGCTGTAGTATTACAGTCTTTTTTTTGTCAAAAAAAGAGATATAACATCAATAAAATAAATAGCGCTTAATTTTCTATATTTGCGATATGCGTCAAAAGCTGTATTTAGGTTTAATAATTATTCTCTTAGCTATCTTCGGAAAAGCTTTAGAGCAAGATGGTGCGCCAAATCAGCAAATAGTAATTCAGTTTTCTAACTTAGAGATTACAAAATTAGATGCAAACAATACGATTGATGCTATTAGGAAAAGGCTAAAAAGTATTGGTGTTGAGCAAATAAAAATTGCCCAAGATAAAAAGGGGCAACTAAAAATCACTTATTACAGTACAGTTAATGTGCTGCAGATTAAGACGATACTTTCTAAAGATTCGGAGATTAGTTTTGCTGCCAATTCTAGTGAAAATAAGTCTAGCGATTTTCCAAATGATAAAAACTTAGAAGACTATCAACTTAGTATTTCAGAAATTCAAGAGGGTAGCAATAGCAGTTGGGACTTTGATGGAGTTCAGCTCACAGACTACAATCAGAAGATTGATCGGTTTTCTAAGCCAAAAAATAATACGTCTCACCATGGAATTAGGTTAGAATTAACTAACCAATTAATTAAGGTTGTTATAAATACTAATGAAACCAACTCATTATTATTAGATACTAATTCTTATAAAATCCCAGAAGTTAGAGCAGGGCCTAGCGTTTAGGGAAATAACTTAATCAAATTCTTGGCTGAATTCAGTCGAAGTAAATTTCCCAACAATCTTCAATTTAGCTTTCATCAATCGAGAAAGTCAAAAAATAATTTAAAATATAATAACAATTGTCGGCTTATGCCTTAAATTCTATATTTTCGCGCATAATTTTAAAATAAATTTCGACAACTAAAACTATAAAAATGCAAAACAAAGGAATTATAAAAGTATTTGCACTCTTATTCGGATTGGTAAGTATTTACCAATTGTCTTTTACATTTAAGGCTAACCAAATAGAAGAAGAAGCAAAAATGTCTGCTGTAGCTCAATATGATGAGACAGTAGATAATTATCAAGACTTAAGAGGTCTTGCAGAAATTAATTACATCGATTCTTTAAAAACCTCTAAAGTAAAGGTTGGTGAAGAATTTGAGTCAATCGACGTATATAATTTAGGCGTAGCTCAATATACTTATAGTGAAGTTGAAAATAATGCCATGAAATTAGGGTTAGACCTTAAAGGTGGTATTAATGCTATTATCCAAATTTCTGTCAAAGACATCTTAAAAGGCCTAGCTAATAAAAGTAAAGATCCTGTATTTAATAAAGCATTAGATGATGCCGAAGAACTACAGAAAGATGCGCAAGAATCTTACTTAGAATCTTTCTTTAGAGCTTTTGATGCTATCAAAGGCGATACCAAATTAGCATCTCCAGATATTTTCGCTAATAGAGATTTAAGTGATGATGTTAAATTTGATATGTCTGACGATGAAGTAAAGACAGTTCTAGAAAGAAAAATAGATGAGTCAATAGTTTCAGCGTTTGAAGTATTAAGAAATCGTATTGATGGTTTTGGTGTATCGTCTCCGAATATTCAACGTTTAGGTAATTCTGGTCGTATTTTAATTGAATTACCTGGTGCTAAAGATAAAAAGCGTGTTGTAGATATTATTACAAAAACAGCACAGTTACAGTTCTGGGAAACCTTTAAGGCTCAAGAAATGTTTCCTTATATTTTGCAGGTTAACCAAACAATGGTTGAGGAAGCAAAAGCTGCAGAAACACAAAATGAGGTTGCTGATGTAAATGAAATAGATCAAGATTCTACAGCTAATGCAATTGATCAACTGACAGGACAAATAGAGACAGATTCTACTAATGTAGCAGATGTTAATCCTATTGGTTTGCAAGGACCAGGTAATGGCCCAGTTGTTGGTATTTTCTTAGCAAAAGATAAGGCTAAAGTATTAGCCGCTCTTAATGCTCCTAAGAATAGAGCAAGCTTATCAGCAGAGATGCGTAATGCAAAATTCGTATGGGGAATTCAGGATAAAGATTCAGAGTTTTCAGAACTATACGCTATCAAATTAAGTAGAGATGGAGAACCTCAATTAAGTGGTTCTGTTATTACAGATGCTAGACAAGACTACGATCAAATAAGCAGACCAGCTGTGAGTATGCAGATGAATGCTAAGGGAGCTAAGATTTGGGAAGAAATGACTAAAGTAGCTAACGAGACTGATGGAAATATTGCTATTGTGTTAGATGAAATCGTTTATTCGGCTCCTGGTGTGTCTCAAGCGGGTGGAATCTCTGGTGGTAACTCACAAATATCTGGAGCGTTCTCATTAACCGACGCTGTCGATTTAGCTAATGTCTTAAGAGCTGGTAAATTACCTGCTTCTGCAGAAATTATTCAGGCAGATGAGGTAGGTCCTTCTTTAGGTCAAGAAGCTATTGATAGTGGTATGAAATCATTCTTAATCGCTTTAGCTTTTGTATTACTATGGATGATATTTTACTACGGTAAAGCTGGTATTTTTGCTGATATCGCCTTAATGTTGAACATCTTATTAATATTTGGTGTATTGGCAAGTTTAGGTGCGGTATTAACGTTACCTGGAATTGCAGGTATTGTCTTAACCATAGGTATTTCGGTTGATGCTAACGTACTTATTTTTGAACGTATTAGAGAAGAGCTTGCCAAAGGAAAATCGCAGAAAGAATCTATTAAAGACGGTTTCTCTAATGCACTGTCTTCAATTTTAGATGCCAATATTACAACAGGTTTAACGGCCTTAATATTATTTGTATTTGGTACAGGACCAATTAAAGGTTTTGCAACGACTTTACTAATTGGTATATTAACGTCTTTATTTACAGCTATATTTATTACTCGTTTATTAATAGACTGGTGGACAAATAGAGGTGGATCTTTAGATTTCTCTACGGCAATGACCAAAGGTTTATTTAAAAATGTAAATATCAATTTCTTAAAGAAACGAAAGATTGCATACGTAATTTCTGGAGTTTTAATTTTAGCAAGTTTAGGATCATTATTTACAACTGGGTTGGATGAAGGTATAGACTTTGTTGGTGGAAGAACATATCAAGTACGTTTTGAACAACCAGTAAGTACTGAAGAAATAACAACTATCTTAAATGATGCGTCAGTATTCGGTAGTGCTGAAGTAAAAACTATAGGTTCAGCAAACCAATTGAAAATTTCTACAAAGTATAAAGTTGAAGACAACTCAGTTGAAGCTGATGAAGAAGTAGAGTCTAAATTATTTGAAGCTCTAACACCTTATTTACCATCTGGGATGAAATATTCAGAGTTCCAAGAAGGTTCGGGTGAAGCGAAGATAGGTAAGATGCTTTCTAGTAAAGTAAGTCCTACTATCGCTGATGATATTAAAAAGTCGTCTTTTTGGGCTGTATTAGGTTCGCTAGTTGTAGTTTTTCTTTATATCTTATTCAGGTTTAAGAAATGGCAATTCTCACTTGGTGCGGTTGCAGCTGTTTTTCACGATGTGTTAATTGTGCTTGGAATCTTCTCTTTAACATGGAGATTTATGCCATTTAGTATGGAAATCGATCAAGCTTTTATTGCTGCTATCCTAACGGTAATTGGTTATTCGTTAAATGATACCGTAGTCGTTTTCGATAGAATTAGAGAATTCTTAAATGAGCATACGTCATGGGAATTTGGTAAAACAATAAACTCTTCCTTGAATAGTACATTAAGTAGAACATTAAATACATCGGTAACAACATTAGTGGTTTTATTAGCAATGTTTGCTTTTGGGGCGGATTCGCTTAGAGGCTTATTGTTTGCATTAATAGTAGGTGTTGTAGTCGGTACATATTCTTCTATGTTTATAGCTACGCCATTAATGTATGATACAGCTAAAAAGGGTGATGCGGCTGAAGCTTTAAAAGATAAAGTAAAAGATGAGGATGAAGCATAAACTGCATCATTTTCTATAAAAATAAAAATGCTTTTCTGAGAAGAAAGGCATTTTTTTTTTTACCTCACGCAACCTTTTTACATGTTCATCATCTATAAGATAAGAAATACGGACAGACCTGTCTTAGATTATTGATAACTAAAATACTACCAATCATGAAAAAAGCACTACTACTTCTACTTTTAATAGTCTCAACTTTTAGTTTTGGCCAAGATTTTATTATGCAAAATGGTATTATTAACACCTGTTCAGGAATCTTATATGATTCTGGAGGTGAACTTTCTAATTACAGTAATAACGAAAATTATACATTAACTATTTGTCCAGACCAATCGGATGCGAGGCTTAAATTAGATTTTCAAGAATTTTTATCACAACATAACCAAGATGTATTAACGATTTATGATGGTAGTGACACTTCAAGTGAAATTATTGGCGAATATTATGGAGCTATTTCGCCTGAATTAGTGTTCGCAAGTTTTGATAATACAAGTGGGTGTTTAACACTATCATTTACTTCAAATGAAGTAGGAAATACAATAGGTTGGGCGGCAAATATTTCTTGTACGGTTCCATGCCAAGATATAACAGCAGTATTAGATGCTACAAACCCAATACCCAATACGGAGGGTATTATTGAAGTGTGCGTTGGAGATACTATTAACTTAAATGGAAGCGGAATTTTTAGCGAAGATAGCACAGGTGCAAGCTACACATGGGATTTAGGCGATGGAAATATTGCATTAGGTGAAAATGTTAATATATCATATGAGCTACCAGGAGTATACCTTCTAAATTTAGACATAAGAGACACTAATATGGATAATTTTATGGATGGTTGTCCAAGCACAAATTCAATTAACCAAGTAATTAGGGTTTCGGGTCTCCCAGATTTTACCGGGACCCAAGCTTTTGATAATACGTTATGTTTTGGAGACTCCACAACAATTGAAGGTATTGCGAGTCCATTAACTTTAATCTACAATTGTCCACCACCAGAAAGTGAAGAGACTTTTTTACCAGATGGAAATGGTGCCGCCTATAACACTTGTATTAATGTAACATGTTTTGATGATGATGCCGTATTGACCGACGTTTCACAAATTTTTGATATTTGTTTAAATATGGAACATTCATATTCAGGAGATTTAGATATTTTTATAATAAGTCCGAGTGGTCAAGAAGTAAGGTTATTTGATCAGGCAGGAGGAGGTACATATTTTGGAGGAGCAAATGATGATAATACGCTTACACCAGGTGAAGGTGAAAATTATTGTTTTTCTATGAATGCAAGTACATTATTAGCTAATGCGCCTACTGAAATAAACGGTGTTAATCCGTCGCATAATTCTTGGGTGCCTGGAACTTATTTACCAGTAGAAAATTTTAACGATTTACTAGGTAGCCCTTTAAATGGGGAATGGTGTGTTAGAATTGTAGATAACCTTTCAGTAGATAATGGTTATATCTTCTCTTGGGAACTTAATTTTGATCCTGCTCTAGAATTGCAAGATTATACGTATATACCAACAATTGTATCTCAAACTTGGGATGTAAATTCTAGTATTACGGAAACAGAAGGAAATAGTATTACTGTAGCGCCACAAACGGCAGGAGAGCATTGTTATACATTTAGAACAGTTGATGAATTTGGTTGTGAATATACCGAAGAAGTATGTGTAACTATGACTCCTGAAGGTCAGTTACCTACTATCTTTTATGAAGACCTAGATGGTGATGGTTTTGGTGACCCAAATAGTACTATTGAAGATTGTAGTGTTAATCCTCCTTTTGGCTATGCATTAAATGGTTTAGACTGTAATGACACCAATAATATAATTAATCCGGATGCCATGGATTCTGAAGGTAACGGAGTCGATGAAAATTGCGACGGTGTAGATGGTTATCGAGGACTCAATATAACGGAAGCCTTAATAAGTACTATTAGTGTTTCTCCCAATCCATTTAAACAAGGTTTTGTAATAAATGTATCGGAGTTTTTAAATGGAAATTCCGTAGATGTTAAGATTTTTGATTTAAGCGGAAGAATAGTCTATGAAAAACGTCATAGCATAAGTTCCAATCTAATTATAATTAACGATTTAAATGATTTGGAAAAAGCGCATTATTTTTTAAAAGTATCCAATAATCAGCTTAATTTAAATGCTACAAAAAAGTTGATAAAATTTTAGAAAATATTGAGAGACTACATTGTGTAATAGTCAATAACATCACCAATGTTAAGTTGCCACTCATCAGAAAGTCCAGCATTAATTTCTAATACATATTTAGCTGGTGCTTCTGATGGGAGAGAAGTTTCATCAAAGGGTAGAGCATTTTTTTGAATACTAACTATAGATTTATCTTCAGCTATATAGATTATATCTAAAGGAATCTTAGTATTCTTCATATAAAAGCTTCTCATTTTTACATCCGGAAAAATAAATAACATACCGTGATTTCTATCCAGTTTATTGCGATACATTAAGCCAGTTTGTATCTCATACTCATTATTGGCAATTTCGATATCTAATGTTTTAATTATAGAATCGGTGTCAGCTTTTTTAAGATTTAGCACTCCTTCTTTTTTAAAGCTAACAGTGACCTTGTCTTCGGTTTTTATCAGTTTTTTTTCTCTACAATTAAGTGCTAATAAAAGTACGATTATAGCAGTGAAATATTTTGATAAATTGTTTAATCGCATTAAGCCAACTTTGTTTTTGGTTTGTAAACAAACATAAAATACAAACCAATTAGTATAAATGGAATACTTAATAACTGCCCTGTATTAAGCAACCAATCAGCACGTTCTATATTTTGAGCTTCTTTTACGTATTCGACAAAGAACCTAACGGTCCACAATAGCACCAAGAAAAGCCCAAATAAGAACCCTTGCTGCTCAGATTTTTTAGTTTTCCAATAGAAATAAAATAGTATTAAAAAAACGAAAACATAACAAAATGCCTCATATAATTGAGCTGGGTGCCTAGGTTGTGTTTCTCCTAATTGTTTAAAGACAACTCCAAATGCAGAATCAGTTTCCTTACCTATAATCTCAGAATTAATAAAGTTGCCAATTCGCACAAATACAGCTCCTAGCGCAACAGGAATAACCACACGATCTAAGATCCAAAGAACAGTTTTATGTAAAACCTTTTTATTGTATATATACATTGAAATGATCATTGCAATTGCAGCACCATGGCTCGCTAGACCTTGAAATCCAGTAAATTCAAAACCTCCTTTAAATTTAAACGGTAAAAAGATGCTAAAAAAGTCTTCAGTTATAAGCTCAGACTGATAGAAAATAACGTGTCCTAATCTTGCACCTAACATAATGCCTATTACAGAGTATATGAATAAAGAATCTAAAGACTCTTCCGATTGTTCTTCATTTTTGTATATCCGTTTTGTTATATAAAATCCAAGTATAAAGGCAACTATCCACATCATGCTGTAGAAGTGAAGCTTAAAAAATCCTAAATCAATATATTTTATAGGATCCCAATCAATCTGAAGTAAAAACATGTATTAACTATTTATCTTGTAAATATACTATTTTGAATAGTTTTGAAAATGAGATTAACGTATTATTAATCTTCTTTAGGAGGAACTGGGTCAAAACCTTTGCCTCCCCATGGGTGACAACTAAAAATGCGCTTTATAGCTAACCTACTTCCCTTAAAAAAACCATGAACTTCTAAAGCTTCTTTAGTATAATGTGAACAGGTTGGCTGATATCTGCAAGTCGCCGGAGTAATTGGAGATATAAACGTTTGATAAAGTTTAATAATGAGTAAAACGGGATATATTAGGATTTTTTTCACTTTTACTTAGTCGTAAAGGTAGTGCCTTCTCTACTATCATTAAGTTGAATGCCAGCCTCTAATAATTCATCTCTTATTTTATCAGATAGTGCAAAATCCTTATTTAACCTCGCCTCTTTTCTCAAATTAATAAGAATTTCTACAGCACCAGCCAATTGGTGATTCCCAGCACTTTCTTGAGAAATGTTAGTTAGACCTAATATGTCAAATGTAAATGATTGCATTGTTGATGCTAATAATTCGGCATCTTTTTCAGTAATTGTAGCACTTCCATCTTTAATTTGATTAATATATTTTGCAGCATCAAAAAGATGAGCAATTAAAATAGGCGTATTAAAATCGTCATTCATTGCTGAGTAACATTTCTGCTGCCAATTTGTTACGTTAAAACTAGACTTAGATGCAGTTTTTAAATTTTCGATTAACTCTATGGCATCCATAAGTCTATTAAAGCCTTTTTCAGCAGATTGTAAACCATCATCAGTTAAATCTAAAACACTTTTGTATGACGCTTGCATCATAAAAAAACGAATTACGCTAGGATTGTAGCCTTTAGACATTTTGTCATTCTCACCAGATAATAGCTCTGCAGGATTTATATAATTTCCTGTTGATTTGCTCATACGAGCTCCATTTAATTCTAACATATTGGCATGCATCCAATATTTCACAGGATTTTTTCCCTTAGATGCTTGATTTTGAGCTATTTCACACTCATGATGAGGGAATTTTAAATCCATACCACCTCCGTGAATATCAAAATAATCACCAAGATATTTTGTGCTCATAGCAGTACACTCCAAATGCCAACCGGGAAAACCATCACTCCACGGAGAAGGCCAGCGCATAATATGGGTTGGTTCTGCTTTCTTCCAAAGTGCAAAATCTTGTGGATTTTTTTTGTCACTTTGCCCATCTAAAACTCTTGTGTTGTGTATTAAGTCTTCAAGTTTGCGCTTGCTTAATATACCATAAGCGTTAGTCTCATTATATTTATGTACATCAAAATAAACTGAGCCGTTGACAATATAGGCGAAGCCATTATCAATAATGCTTTGTATTAATTCAATCTGTTCAATTATATGGCCAGTGGCTGTTGGTTCTATACTAGGTGGTAAAAAATTGAATGTATTTAATACATTATGAAAATCTACCGTATAGCGCTGTACAATTTCCATTGGTTCTATAGCCTCTATACGTGCTTTCTTAGTTATTTTATCTTCACCAACATCGTCATCATTCTCTAAATGACCAGCGTCTGTAATATTACGCACATATCTCACTTTATAATCTAGATGTTTGAAATAACGAAAAATCATATCAAACGACATAAAAGTTCTTACGTTACCTAAATGAACGTTACTATATACGGTAGGTCCACAGACATACATTCCTATATGACCTGGAGTTATAGGTTTAAAAACCTCCTTTTCTCCCGTTAGGGTATTGTAAATTTTTATAGTGTGATTATCGTATAAAGGCATGATCAAGTATTGAAATGTATTGTAAAGCTAAAAAACTAGTTTAGAGAAAACAAACTAAAACTGTGTGTCTAATTGGATGTAGTCTAAAAACTCTCTTCTTACAGCAGAATCTTTAAATTTACCACCAAATTCAGAGGTAACAGTACTGCTTTCTATATCTCTAATTCCACGAGAATTAACGCATAAATGTTTAGCATCAATAACGCAGGCGACATCTTTTGTATTTAAAACCTCTTGCAGTTCTTTTACAATCTGAATGGTTAAGCGCTCTTGTACCTGAGGTCGTTTAGAAAAATAATCTACAATACGATTCATTTTAGATAAACCAACGACGCTACCATTAGAAATATAGGCAATATGTGCTCTTCCTACAATTGGTAATAAATGATGCTCGCAAGTAGAATAGACAGTTATATTTTTTTCTACAAGCATTTCGCCATACTTGTATTTATTTTCAAAAGTTGAAGCCTTTGGTTTTTTATTTGGGTCTAAACCACCAAATATTTCATTTACAAACATTTTTGCAACGCGTTTTGGTGTTCCACTGAGACTATCATCATTCAAATCTAATCCTAATGTTTCCAATATATGTCGTACATCGTCTTTAATAAGTTCCATTTTTTCTGCGTCAGTTAAATCAAACGCATCTGCTCTTAAAGGTGTATTACTAGATGAACCCACATGGTCATCGCCTAAAGCATCTATATCATTAAAATCGCTATCGATTTTCATAGTTAAATTATATTAAAAATAAAGACGCAAAGATAAGCAATAAAAATAGTATCAATAGGGTAGGGATTTTACAATTACACTTGTTCTATAAGTAAAACCGTTAAAAAGTCAATAACCTTGACGAATTAACTAAGGTTTTATTAAAATTTTCTTAATTTTCGAATCTTAAAAAAATTACTGTTAAGCTATGAAGAAATTACTACTTTTTGTTGTTGTAATACTTTTGCCTGTTTCTATATTTGGGCAACAATCTAAACAAAAGATACCACTACCTTTAGCTAAATACGGTGATAATGTAAAATTACCACTGACGTTAAAAGAGCGTAATCAGATCCTAGAAGTTTATGGAGATTTTGCTGATAAATATGTATTTAGTAATCCTAATATGCTAAAAAGCATAAAACAACTTCTTAGAAACCGCATAGTTATTAAGCAAGTTTTTAACGAAAACGAAAGGAAAGTCTGTGGAAAATTATCAGAGGTATCATTATTTAATCCTTACGTAAAAGATTTGAAAAGAGATGATATTTTTAATCCATCAACTTTTAACCCTTTAAAGTATAATTTTGAGTTTCATGCATTGTCAGCGTCAATGTTTCAAGTTGACAATACAAATTACTATATTATTATTAAGTCCCAGCATCAGTAAAATCCCTTAAAATGAAACATTTATTAACTATTATATTCTTGGCTATATCCTTAACATTGTTAGGTCAAGACATCAATATGCAAACTACTACAGTAGACCAATGTGGAGGAACTTTCTTTGATTCTGGTGGTGAGTTTGGTAACTACGGAAACGATGAAAACTTTGTTTTAACAATATGTCCAGAAAATCCAGGACAAAAAATTCAATTAGACTTTTCGGCATTCAATACCCAATTAAATCAGGATGTTATGACCATTTATAATGGTGATTCAGTGGCAGCGGATGCATTTGGTATGTTCTCAGGGCCAACTGGACCGACAATGGTCCAAGCAACAGAAGAAAATACATCTGGTTGTATTACAATTGAATTCACATCTAATGGATCGGCCAATACAACAGGATGGGAGGCAGCTATTTCTTGTTTAACTCCTTGTCAGGTCATTAATTCTCAAATAGACTCTGCTACACCAGCACCAAATGGAGATGGTTACATAAGAGTTTGCCCAAATGAAGAAATTACTTTAAATGGAAGCGGAACCTTTTCATTAGATGGAACAGGAGCGAGTTATGAGTGGGATTTAGGTGACGGTAATACTGTTGCAGGTCAGTCCGCTACTTTTTCTTACGCAACACCAGGAGTTTATATAGTTAATTTAAATATAAGAGATAGTAATACGTCAGTTGATCCGGAAGGTTGTGCCAATACTAATTTAATAAATCAGGTTGTTCAGGTTGCTACGGAGCCAGATTTCACTGGTACTCAGGCTGCCGAAACCACTATTTGTTATGGTGAAAGTACAACAATTGATGGTATTGTAAATGCTGTTCCGTTTATAAATGATTGTACACCACCAGTTAGTGGAACGACGTTTTTACCAGATGGGTCAGGTGCTCAATATGAGACCTGTATAACTGTAGATTGTTTTGATTCAACACAGACATTAACAGACCCTAATCAGTTGGTTGAGATTTGTATTAACATGGAACATTCGTTTTCTGGTGATTTAGATATTTTTATACAAAGTCCTAATGGTCAAGAAATAAGATTATTTGATCAGGCAGGAGGTGGAACCTACTTTGGTGGCGCAAACGATGATAATGGTGTTACACCAGGAACTGGTGAAACATATTGTTTTACAATGTCTGCGGCTGTGCTACTTGCAAATGCTCCTACTGAGATAAATGGTACAAACCCACCAGGTAATTCTTGGGTTCCCGGTTCTTATTTACCCTTTGAAAGTTTTGATGGTTTATTAGGAAGCACGCTGAATGGCGATTGGTGTATTAGAATAGTTGATAATTTGTCAGTAGATAATGGCTATATATTTGAGTGGTTTCTAAATTTTGATCCAGCCATTCAACCTCCAGAATTATCATTTACACCTGTTATAACATCAGAAGCATGGGATACTGACCCTTCAATTACTGATACAACAGGAAACGTTATAACCGTAACTCCTACTAACGCAGGTCAAAATTGCTACACGTATCGTGTAACTGATGATTTTGGTTGTGAATATACTGAAGAGGTATGTATAGATGTATTACCAGAAATTGTTACCGAGTTACCTAACGATTTATTTGTTTGTGATACTGGAGTTCCACCTTATATATTCGATTTAGATTCTAATACAGCTGTAGTTTTAGCTAGTGCTACGAATGTAGCAGATTTAGTTATTACATATCATAATTCGCAAGCTGATGCAGATACCGATACGGCTGAAATTGTTGATTTGAATAACTATTCAGGCGCAGATGGTGAAGTGATTTATATAAGAGTAGAATATTTAGATTCTGGCTGTTATGAAGTACTATCATTTGCCTTAAATGTTTCTGGTCAACCGGACATTAATTTAGTATTAGATTTAGAGGTTTGTGATGATGTGAGTAAT
>NZ_JBHZTH010000007.1:2500-5510 GCF_046545555.1 Winogradskyella sp. PE311
CATGTTGAAGACATGTTATCCGCAAGGAGGCGAACCCGGAGAACTGAAACATCTAAGTACCCGGAGGAGAAGAAAACAAAAGTGATTCCGATAGTAGCGGCGAGCGAAATTGGATTAGCCCAAACCAGTATTGTTACGGCAATGCTGGGGTTGTAGGACCACGATATTCGATGCATAATGAATTAGAACAGTTTGGAAAGACTGACCAAAGAGGGTGATAGTCCCGTATAAGTAAAGATTGTTAAGATAGTGGTATCCTGAGTAGTGCGGGGCACGTGAAACCCTGTGTGAATCAGTCGGGACCATCCGATAAGGCTAAATACTCCTGAGAGACCGATAGTGAACTAGTACCGTGAGGGAAAGGTGAAAAGAACCCTGAATAAGGGAGTGAAATAGAACCTGAAACCATACGCTTACAAGCGGTCGGAGCAGACTTGATCTGTGACGGCGTGCCTTTTGCATAATGAGCCTACGAGTTACCGTTGCTAGCAAGGTTAAGGACTTCAGGTCCGGATCCGTAGCGAAAGCGAGTCTGAATAGGGCGCTTTAGTTAGTAGTGGTAGACGCGAAACCGTGTGATCTACCCATGGGCAGGGTGAAGCTGTGGTAACACACAGTGGAGGCCCGAACCGATATACGTTGAAAAGTGTTCGGATGACCTGTGGGTAGGGGTGAAAGGCCAATCAAACTCGGAAATAGCTCGTACTCCCCGAAATGCATTTAGGTGCAGCGTTGATTTATAGTTTTATAGAGGTAGAGCTACTGATTGGATGCGGGGGCTTCACCGCCTACCAATTCCTGACAAACTCCGAATGCTATAAAATGTTAATCAGCAGTGAGGGCATGGGTGCTAAGGTCCATGTCCGAGAGGGAAAGAACCCAGACCATCAGCTAAGGTCCCAAAATGTATGTTAAGTTGAATAAACGAGGTTGGATTGCACAGACAGCTAGGATGTTGGCTTGGAAGCAGCCATTCATTTAAAGAGTGCGTAACAGCTCACTAGTCGAGCGATCCGGCATGGATAATAATCGGGCATAAACATACTACCGAAGCTATGGACTTGTAAAAGTGGTAGGGGAGCATTGTAGTGTCGTCGAAGGTGTACTGTGAGGTATGCTGGAGAAGCTACAAAAGAAAATGTAGGCATAAGTAACGATAATGCGGGCGAGAAACCCGCACACCGAAAGACTAAGGTTTCCTCAGCTATGCTAATCAGCTGAGGGTTAGTCGGGACCTAACGCGAACCCGAAAGGGGTAGTGGATGGACAACAGGTTAATATTCCTGTACCTGCTCACACTAAAAGTGACGGAGGCGAAAAGTTAGTGCGTACTGACGGAATAGTACGTTGAAGCCAGTGGTAACACGGCGATAGTACACTGAGACTACGGTCAAGGTGATAATCTAGCGAATCGACTTCCAAGAAAAGCGAGTGAAGCAGCCCGTACCCTAAACCGACACAGGTAGTTGGGATGAGAATTCTAAGGTGCTCGAGAGATTCATGGCTAAGGAACTAGGCAAAATTGACGCGTAACTTCGGGAGAAGCGTCGCCTTCCTTCGGGAAGGCCGCAGTGAAAAGATCCAAGCGACTGTTTATCAAAAACACAGGGCTCTGCTAAATCGAAAGATGATGTATAGGGCCTGACACCTGCCCGGTGCTGGAAGGTTAAGTGGAGGGTTTAGAAGTTTACTTCGAAGATCTCAAATGAAGCCCCAGTAAACGGCGGCCGTAACTATAACGGTCCTAAGGTAGCGAAATTCCTTGTCGGGTAAGTTCCGACCTGCACGAATGGTGTAACGATTTGGATACTGTCTCAGCCATGAGCTCGGTGAAATTGTAGTATCGGTGAAGATGCCGATTACCCGCAGTGGGACGAAAAGACCCCGTGAACCTTTACTATAGCTTAGTATTGGCTTTGGATAAGTAATGTGTAGGATAGGTGGGAGACTTCGACCGTGCGTCGCCAGGCGTGCGTGAGTCATTGTTGAAATACCACCCTTTGCTTATCTAGAGTCTAACCTCTAATCAGGGACAGTGCTTGGTGGGTAGTTTGACTGGGGTGGTCGCCTCCAAAAGAGTAACGGAGGCTTCTAAAGGTTCCCTCAGCACGCTTGGTAACCGTGCGTAGAGTGCAATGGCATAAGGGAGCTTGACTGAGAGACATACAGGTCGATCAGGTACGAAAGTAGAGCATAGTGATCCGGTGGTTCCGTATGGAAGGGCCATCGCTCAAAGGATAAAAGGTACTCCGGGGATAACAGGCTGATCTCCCCCAAGAGCTCATATCGACGGGGGGGTTTGGCACCTCGATGTCGGCTCGTCACATCCTGGGGCTGGAGAAGGTCCCAAGGGTTGGGCTGTTCGCCCATTAAAGTGGCACGCGAGCTGGGTTCAGAACGTCGTGAGACAGTTCGGTCTCTATCTACTGTGGGCGTTAGAAATTTGAGTGGATCTGACTCTAGTACGAGAGGACCGAGTTGGACGAACCTCTGGTGTACCAGTTGTTCCGCCAGGAGCATTGCTGGGTAGCTACGTTCGGAAGGGATAAGCGCTGAAAGCATATAAGCGCGAAACCCACCACAAGATGAGATTTCTTTAAAGGGTCGTGGAAGATGACCACGTTGATAGGCTATAGGTGTAAAGGCAGTAATGTCATAGCCAAGTAGTACTAATAACCCATAGGCTTATTGTACGGAAGTTTTTTTAGAGTACAAATTATTGTTCATGTATAAGACGTATAATCGTCCTTTTTCAATATGTTAAGATATTAGTGTTTTTTAACTACACATTTTAAATTCTGTTGTTCAACAATAGAATATCGATTTAAGGTGGTTATAGCGACGGGGCTCACCTCTTACCATTCCGAACAGAGAAGTTAAGCCCGTTTGCGCCGATGGTACTGCTTACTGTGGAAGAGTAGGTCGCCGCCTTTTTTATATCAACATCAAGTTGGTATTAAACTAAAACCCTTACTATTTATTTAGTAAGGGTTTTTTATGTTTTATTATA